>NZ_WHOD01000121.1 GCF_013141765.1 Paenibacillus foliorum | reverse complement strand
ACAAAAAACTCAGCAAATGGCTGAGTATAAATCAGAATCACCAGAGAAGAATTTATGAAACTTAAAGCATTAGTCAATTTACTGACTTAATGCTTTTTTTTCTTTTTTAAATGCAAGTTTTTGTGTACAGAAGAACCAAAAAGTTAGAAGGGCAGCGTCATTTCAACGTATGCTTCCTCCTTCTTCTCGGGCACCCCAATAAGGCCGCTTTTCATGAGAATAACCCATGATGAGCGGCCTCTGTTTCATAGTCAGAACTCTGTCCGGTCAATTGTTCTTTGATGAGGCGGCGTTCGGGTAATTACCGATGTAACCGAGCTGGTGCGAGATTTGCTCTCCAATATGAAGCAATAAAGCTCCGATTTCAGGCAGCTTTTGCATTGGCATATTATTTTTGATCGTGGTTACACTAATCGCACCGTAAACCACGCCCAAATGATTGAAAATAGGTGCTCCCACACAACGTACGCCGATCTCTTCTTCTTCGTCGTCCACGGAGTAACCGAATGCACGTACCTGCTCCAGATGCTCCCTTAAAGCAGCTTCCGTGCACAGGGAGTTGGGCGTAAAACAGTCCAGTCCTTTGGCTATAACCATCTTCAATTCGCTATCTGGTATGTGAGCGAGGACGGCCTTGCCCGAGGCGCAGGTATTTGGTCGCTTACGTTGTCCAACAAACGTATGGAATCCGACCATGCCGGGTCCCTCCAGTTTATCAATGTACATAACCTCGCCATTGTCATAAACAGAAAGATGAACAGTGCAGTGAGTGTCTTTTCTTAGTTGTTCCATATATGGAACGGATACTCCCCTAATATTGACTAAATTAATAGCGGTCATACCGATACTGTACAGCTGCAATCCGAGCTTATAAGCGCCATTTGCTGTTTTTCGCACGTAGTTATGAGCTTCCATCGTATTTAGAATTGAAAAAACGCTAGTTTTCGGAATGTTCAACTCACTGGAAAGCTCTGAGATCGATAATCCACCAGTGGACTTCGACAGATGCTCGATGATGGAAAATGCTTTTTCCAGAGCGGGTACCGAATATTTGGATGAGTTTTTGTCCTCAGTCACAATAGGAAGCCACCTTTTTCCTTTTTTTATGAACGTAAGTTTTACATAAGGAACAGAATATACAGTCATGATATCATGATTAAAATACTTTGTAAAACCATTTGTTGCACCATAAGATAGACTATAACTAACCATGAACCACATGTAAACGATAAAATCGTCGGAAAATATTGACATATTTATTTTGAACAATTATTCTGTATACAGAACAAAAAGAGAAGAGAGGTGCATCTATGGTCAAATCTCCAAGAACCAGGCATGAAAATGAGAAATGATGAAGCATGGGTAAGTCTGGTGTTTGTTTTATGAATCTGCTTATTGGCTAAAAAATCTTCGAAGGAGATATTTATCCATGAAAAAAATGATATTTTTGCTACTTACAGTTGTTCTCTTCATTTTTCTTTCCGCCTGCAACAGCTCCACAGATAAACCAATGACTGATTCGAAGGCAGGTAACGAACCGAAGTCAGGGGGAATTTTGAAGTTTGCCCAAAGCGCGGAACCTACTACGTTAGATCCGTACATCTGGTCAATCATCAATGACCGCAACGGGTTTATACAGATTTTTAACAGCTTGATGGAGTATGATCCGAAAACGCTGCAGCCGGTGCCGGGTATCGTTAAAGAAACCAAACTCAGCGAGGACGGTTTAACTTACGATTTGATTATTGTAAGCGATGTCATGTTCCATAATGGTAAAAAAATGACTTCCGACGATGTGAAATATTCATTGGATAGGGCGATGGCCAAAGAAGCAGCCCGCACCTCCACTTTGTTGAAATCAATCAAGGAAGTGAAAGTAGTTGATGATACGCATCTTAAGGTCATATTGAGCAATAAGGATTCATTGTTGCTTGACGCTTTCGTTGAAGTATTCGTGACACCTAATGATCCTTCAATCTCCCATTCGAATCATCCGGTCGGAACGGGGCCGTTTATATTTGACAAGTGGAACCGCAATGAGAAGATCGTACTGAAAAAAAATCCGAACTACTGGAAGAAAGGGCTTCCTTATCTTGACGGAATGGAGATTGTTACGATTCCTGATGCGGAAGTAAAACTGCTCCAGCTCATCAACGGGCAGGTCGATGTGATCGAAAATGTACCGATCAGCAAGGTGACGGAAACTTCCAAAAATCCGAATCTTTCCGTGGCGAGAATCGCTGATGAATTAACCACAGCAAACTATTTTATGCTCATGAATGATTCTAAGACGCCATTTAACAACGTTAAATTCCGTCAAGCGATCAACTACGCATTGGACCGTGCGAAAATGAAGCAAGCTCTATTCGGTAATTTCGTCGTGCGCAGTACTTCCGTTCCGAGCAGCAATCCCAATTTCAATCCAGATACTATAAAATACGACAAAGATTTGAACAAAGCCAAGCAATTGCTGAAGGAGAGCGGTTATAACAATGAGAAGCTGGAATTGATCTACCATAAGAACGATATGATGTACGATATCGTGGCACAAATTGCCGACCAGTCTCTGAAGGAGCTTGGCGTTAACGTGGAGCTGAAAGGAATTGAAATCGCCCAATGGGTAGAAAAAGTGTTCAATAAAAAGCAATTCGATTTGGCGCTCACCTCCAGCGTACCTAAGCCGAACACTATAGATATGCTCTACCATATGTATGGCAAGCAAAACGGAGGAGCCATACAGTGGAACAACAAGGAGTGGTACGATAAGCTGCTGAGTGTAAGCCAAATGTCGACGGAGGAAGGAAAAAAAGCGCTAATGGATCTGCAAAAGGTGGTGCTTGAGGAATCCCCGGGAATCATCGTCGGTGGATTTGTCCAATCTGCGGGATTGTCGATAAAGACACACGGATTTATTCCCAGCCCGCAGGCCAAAATGTATTTTGAATCGGTCTGGAAAGATTAGCAAATTGCAGGTGCGGCTGGCTATTGGCCGGTTATTTGCACCTCTTTTCGGGAATGGAGGGAAAACGTGCTTAAAGTTTTGCTAAGAAAAGGAACCGAACTTATTCTCGTATTGTTTTTCGTGTCACTCATCGTATTCTTTACGTTCCGGCTGCTGCCCGGAGATCCTGCGCAAATGAGACTTGGCATGGATCCTGCTCCCGAGGCTGTCGAAGCGCTTAGGAATGAGATGGGCCTGGATAAACCGCTGGTGGTGCAATATGCGAAATGGATTGGAGATGTTGTTCGTGGCGATTTGGGCAAATCTATGTTTGACGGTAAGCCGGTAACAGAGTTGCTATCGGAAAAAATACCGAAGACGTTTGAATTGGCTATTTACGGGGCATTGCTTGCAATCGTGATCGCAGTTCCTTTCGGCGTATTGGCTGTGCTCAACAAAAACAGCTGGATCGATAAGACAGCGCGGGTTTTTTCATTATTCGGCTTCAGTATTCCCGCTTACTGGCTTGCCGTATTGCTTATGTTATTGTTCGCATATAAGATTCACTGGCTTCCTGCCGGCGGCTATGTCCCTTTCAATGATTCGCCCTCGGGCCATTTCAAAGCTTTGATTTTACCCGTCATCACAGTTGGTATTATCAATTCTGCGCAAATTTTCCGTTATCTGCGTTCAGGAATGCTTGAAGTGATCAGCCAGGACTTCATCCGCACAGCCAGAGCCAAAGGGGTGTCCGAATGGTCCGTTATCGCCAAACATGTCGCCCGCAATGCACTCCCTAGCCTTATCACGATCGTCGCATTGAACTTTAGTCTATTGCTCAGCGGAATGGTTATAACGGAACAAATCTTTGCATGGCCCGGTGTAGGCTGGCTAATGATTCAGTCTATACTTTCGCGAGATTACGATGTCGTGCAGGGAGCCGTGTTAATGTCTGCCGTCATCATTGTACTTATCAATTTGCTCGCCGACTTGATTAACGCCTTACTGGATCCGCGAATTAAGCACAATTAAAAACCGATGCTGCATCGAGTAAACGATTGAGAGGGATCTGATGAAAAAAATATTGAAAGACACAGCTGCCCTTATCAGTATCATTATTTTTGGCTGTATTACAGTGCTTGCTTTGTTAGCGCCGGTCCTGACGTCCTACAGATTCGACGAGATGGTCAACGCCCCTCTACTTAGCCCATCCGCACAATATTTACTCGGCACGGATGAAATCGGTAGAGATATTTTTACACGTATTGTTTATGCCGGACGGGTTTCATTGATTGTCGGTATTAGCGCCACGATGATTGCGATGGCTGGCGGGATCGTACTCGGGCTGATTAGCGGTTATTACGGAGGGAAAATAGATTCGATCATCAGCAGATTTCTCGACGGCCTGCTCGCTTTTCCTTCCATTATTTTGGCACTTGCCGTGATGGCTGTTCTGGGCCCGGACATTTACAATGCAATGCTTGCGATCGGAATTGTTTCTATCCCGATATTTGCACGAATTACACGCAGCAGCGTGCTGACGATTAAAAGCAAGGAGTTTGTGGAAGCTTCGCGTTCGATGGGAGCGGAGGATTGCAGAATAATGTTTAGGGTTATTTTGCCGAACTGCTTTTCACCCATTCTCGTGCAAATCAGTTTAACATTTGCTTCCGCAGTGCTTACGGAGGCAGCGCTAAGCTTTCTCGGTTTGGGCGTACAACCCCCGACGCCGTCATGGGGTTCTATGTTAAATGCGAGCCGCACTTTCCTGTCTCAGGCTCCGTTATACTGTATCGTTTCAGGGGCAGCTGTTTTTTCGACCGTCCTCTGCCTGAACGTATTGGGAGATAGTCTGCGCGACCTCTTCGACCCAAGAGAAATAAAGAAACGCGCATGAAGGAGGTGTCGATGTGAACGAAGCGCTCTTGAAAGTGGAGCATTTAACTGTAGGGTATGCAAACGAAAATGAGAACGTACGGATTTTGGAAAATGTGAGTTTTTCGGTTGGACAAGGGGAAATCGTTGGAATCGTTGGGGAAAGCGGCTGCGGGAAAAGCCTGACTTCGCTTTCGGTCATGGGCTTGCTGGCGGAGCCTTTACAAATCCAAACTGGATCAATCAATTTTAACGGAACGGATCTGACCCGGCTAGGAAAAAAAGAGCTGAATCGATATCGTGGCAAGGAGATCGCAATGATTTTCCAGGAACCGATGACATCCCTCAACCCGGTTTTTACGATCGGCAATCAAATTTCCGAAGCGATGACCACGCATTTAAATATGAATAAAAAAGAAGTGCTGGAACGCACAGTCTACTTATTGAAACAGGTGGGCATCCCGTCGGCGGAACACCGTGTTCACGAATATCCGCACCAGCTATCTGGGGGGATGCGTCAGCGGGCGATGATCGCGATGGCTCTTGCCTGCGACCCGCTCCTGCTGATTGCCGATGAACCTACGACGGCGCTTGATGTGACAATCCAGGCGCAAATACTCGATCTGCTCTTGGACATTCAGCGTGAAAAAAACATGTCTCTCATTTTTATTACACATGATCTCGGGGTTTTGTTCAAAATGGCGGATCGAGTCATGGTCATGTACGGAGGCAGGATAATCGAATCAGCGCCTATGAAGAAGCTATATGATAATCCGCTGCATCCGTACACGCAGGGATTATGGAAGGCGGTTCCGAGCAGCACCAAAGGAAAGGGCCGTTTATATAACATTCCAGGTACCGTGCCCGATCCGAAGGACAATACAAAAGGCTGCCGTTTCGCATCGCGCTGCGAATTTGTGGAAAAGCGATGTCTTGAAAGCGAGCCGCCGTTATTGAAGAAAGCGGAAGATTGGCAAGTAGCGTGTTTTCTGCATGACGAATGAAAGGAGAGGAACATGTGGCGGATATTCTGATGAAAACGGAAGGGCTGACGAAGCATTATCCAGTGAGTAGTGGAATATGGTCGAGATCGACACAAAAAGTGCACGCATTGGATGATGTCAATCTGACCCTGTATAGACGGGAAATTGTCGGGGTTGTGGGAGAAAGCGGCTGCGGAAAGTCGACCCTGGCCAAAGTCCTGCTCCGGTTGATTGAACCAACGGATGGCACTATTTATTTCGATGGGCAGAATATTACCGCACTGGACAGAAAACAAATGCAAGGCATACGCAGGCAAATGCAGTTTATTTTTCAAGACCCGTTTTCGTCGCTTAACCCACGTAACAAAGTGATAGACCTCATTTCCGAGCCGCTTGACATTTTTAAAGTTGGAACGAGAAAAGAACGGGAGCAGCGTGTGTACGAACTGTTGGAAACCGTCGGATTATCTAGAAATCATGCCGACCGTTATCCGCATCAATTCAGTGGCGGGCAGCGGCAAAGAATAGGTATTGCGCGTGCGCTTGCTCTAAACCCGAAGCTGGTCATTTGTGATGAGCCGGTATCTGCGCTAGATGTTTCAGTTCAGGCACAAATTTTGAATTTATTGCAGGATTTGCAGGAGCAGTTCGGATTGTCGTATCTGTTCATCGCACATGGGCTTGATGCCGTTAGACATATCAGCAACCGTATAGCTGTTATGTATCTGGGCAAACTCGTGGAAATGGGGGACAGCGAGCAGCTTTTTACTCGTCCCCAACATCCTTATACGCAGGCGCTCATTTCCGCTATTCCGGAAATCGGCTTGAAACAGGAGGCAAAGCCTTTCAAACTTACCGGGGAAATCCCAAGTCCAATCAATCCGCCGGCGGGATGCAGGTTTCATACGCGCTGTCCTTATACCGTCGAACGTTGCAAATCTGAAGTGCCCGAACTGACAACGTCAGAAAACGGGCATGCGGTTGCCTGTCATTTGGTTTAAAACGTATCCAATACCAATACTGGAGGTTATTCAAATATGGAAGAGACAAAACAGTTTTTAAGCAAGATGGGGCTGCCGGACGGCGATCTGCACCAGCTGCCGAGTTCAACGAAGACGTTTCCAGACGGGGCACAGTACCGCATAGAAATTCCGTCAGTTGAGGGTCCGGCCGCTTTTCAGGCAGTGGTGGATACGGCCCGTAAATACGATGTTTCTGTACACCGCATTTCGCAGGGCAGCGGCATTATGCTTTTGACGGACGATGAAATCCTGGAAATGGCACGGATTGGCAAGGAGAATCAGATCGAGATCAGCCTGTTCGTCGGCCCGAGAGCGACATTCGACATTTATGCCCAGCCGCATACCCCGGCGGGGAAAAGTATCGGGCTGCGAGCTTCCGGCATGGATCAGGTTATCTATTCCATCGAAGATGTGAAACGGGCCTGCCGGTTAGGCATTCGCGGCGTTCTTGTAGCGGATGAGGGAGTTTTATGGGCGTTGAACGAATGCAAGAAGGCGGGTGAGCTGCCGGCCGATCTGGTGGTCAAAGTGTCCGTTTCCATGGGGGCGTGCAATCCCGTTTCCATTCGGCTCATGGAGAGCTTGGGCGCGAACACGTATAATGTGCCAACCGATTTGACGGTAGCTAAATTAGCTGCTATCCGGCAGGCAGTCGATATGCCGATCGATCTGTACGTCGAGGTTCCCGATGATTTCGGCGGATATGTGCGTTACTACGACATTGTGGAAATTATCCGGGTCGCAGCGCCGGTCTACATCAAATTCGGTCTGCGCAATGCGCCGAACATCTATCCTTCGGGCACGCATCTGGAGGACACGGCGGTTAAGCTGTCGCGCGAGCGCGTACGCAGGGCCCGGATCGGCTATGACTTTATTCAACGCTATAGTCCGGAGCTGAAAATGTCCAGCCTCGGTGCGGCCGGTATCGGTCTGCCCCTCATTTAACGCGAAGACTATAATGAAAAGGGTATATACGATGCTAACTTATCTGAATTATATCGATGGACAATGGTGCAACTGTTCGACCGATTTCGTTCATGAAAACGTCAACCCCAGCCGATGTTCGAGAGATGGCTAGTAAGAGGACATAAGTTAAGGAGAACATGCCATGAAATTACGCAGCAGCGAATGGTTTAACAATGACAACGCGGAATTGACCTTCCAGCATCGTTCCGCAATGAAGGCGATGGGACATAACCCCGATACGTTTGCGGGCAAACCGATCATCGGTATTTTTAATGCATGGAATGACTTGAACAGCTGCAATTATCCGCACAAAGAACTGGTGGAGTATGTCAAACGCGGGGTGCTTATGGCGGGAGGTTATCCGATCGAGATGCATACCATTTCCACACCGGCGGATTTTATGAAGCCTTCCGATTTGTTATACCGCAATTTACTGGCGATGGATATTGAAGAAAGCATCCGTTCCCAACCGATTGACGGTGTCGTGCTGTTGTGCGAATGCGACAAAACCGTGCCGGCACAATTGATGGGTGCTGCAAGCTGCGACTTGCCTACTCTGCAATTGGCGGCGGGACATCGTTCCTCCGGCAGCTTCCGTGGTAAAACAGTCAATTACGGAACCGATTTGTGGAAGTACTCCGATGATTATAAAGCAGGGCTTCTCAGTGATGAGGAGTGGAAGGAGCTGGAGGGATCGATTTCGTGCAGTTTAGGCGGGTGCCCGGTAATGGGTTCGGCTTCTACCATGAAAAGTCTTTCCGAGATGCTCGGAATGATGCTGCCCGGAACTTCAAGCATACCGGCTACTCATGCCCAACGTAAGATTGCGGCCGAAGCTACCGGACTCCGGATTGTCGAAATGGTTAAAGAGCAATTGACGCCGTCCAGACTGATGACGGAAGAAGCATTTCATAATGCGATCAAGCTGCTCGCAGCGATTGGCGGTTCGACGAATGCGGCGATTCATCTTACCGCCATTGCTGGCAGATTGGGCATTTTCATCCCGATAGAGCGTTACGCCGAGCTGACGGAAAATATTCCTCTGATTGTCAATCTGCAGCCGAGCGGAATGCACAGCATGGACGATTTCTTCAAGGCCGGAGGACTGAGCCGTGTCATCCGCGAGCTTCTTCCGCTGCTCGATCAGGATTGCTTGAGTTCAACCGGGGAAACGATCGGATGCACGTACGGACTGGAAATGCCCGAACATGAAGGTGCAACTGAAGTCATTTCATCACTCACAGCCCCATTTAAGAAAAGATCAGGATTAGCCATTCTGAAAGGCAATCTGGCCCCTCAGGGTGCGGTTATCAAAAAATCTGCCGTTTCACCACATTTGTTCAAGCATCGAGGTCAGGCAGTCGTGTTCGAAAACTACCTGGACATGCTGGCGCGCATCGACAGCGATGATTTGCAGGTGGATGAGAGCAATGTACTTGTCTTGAAGCATTGCGGACCAGTGGCGATGGGCATGCCTGAATGGGGTTCCATCCCGATTCCGGCGAAGTTGCTCAAGCAGGGGGTACGCGATATGGTGCGGATAAGTGACGGACGGATGAGCGGAACGAGCTACGGCGCTGTCATCCTCCATACCGCACCAGAGTCGGCGATCGGCGGACCGCTTGCCATTGTGCGGGACGGTGACTGGATCGAGCTAGATATCGAAGCTTCAAGCGTACGCCTGCTGCTGAGTGACGAGGAGATCGCCGCCCGGCTTGCGGTCTGGATTCGTCCGGAGCCACAGCATAAACGCGGTTACCCACGTTTATTTGCTGAGCATACGCTGCAAGCGCCGGAAGGATGCGACCTGGATATTTTACGACCGAAGAATAAGGAAGAAGCCGCTTTTGTCTCCCCAATTGTGGGAAGAGGGTAATCAATAATTATGAATAAAGGAGTGTAGGAGCAGATGTCGACTTTGATTGAGAAAGTGAATGTAGACCGCCTTGTACGTGATACGCTTGATCTGGTAAATACTCCAAGTATAACGGGCGATACTCGGGAGGTTAGCGAGTTATACATGCGGATGCTGCAGGATGCAGGGTGTACGGTGGAACGTTACGAATTCATATCTAATAACCCGACACTGGTAGCTACTTATGATGGAGGAGGTGCTGGAAAAACGGTCATATTCAATGGGCATATGGACGTTATCCCGCTGACTCACGAACCTGCCTTTGTCAAAGATGGGCGTGTTTATGGAAGGGGGACATGCGACATGAAGGGATCGCTCGCCTGCATCGCCGAGGTTGTGCGGGTGGTGCGCGATAGCGGCGTGACCTTGCCGGGCAAACTTGTGATTATAGCCAACAGCTTGCATGAAAGCCCAGGAGGCCACGGGGAAGACCTGATGGCTTTAGTCGAGAAGATCGACATCCGGGCGGATGCCGCTGTTGTGATGGAAGGGGCGACGTACGAGTGCTCTGTAGCCCAGCTTGGTTCTGCTACATTCGAGATCGCAATTGAAAGGGACGGCGAACCGAGCCATCAGTTGCATACCCCATCCGATACTCCTCATCCGATTACCGTTGCTGCTGAGATCATACAGAAGCTGAATGGGCTGAATGCCGAATTGGAAAAAGAATATATCGAGTACATAGGTTCCGCTTCGTATTTTGTCGGTTCGATCCACAGCGGGCAGTTTTACAACCAATTTCCCAATAAAGCGGAGTTGGTGGGAGTAAGACGCTATGCGCCGCATGTCACCTTTGCTGAAGTAGAGTCCGAGATGATGGATGTGCTGAATCGGATCGCTGAACGGAATCGGGTCCGGATCGGATTGGATTTGAAAAAGGTAAGAGACGGTTACCGGATTGATCCGAACGATCCCGCCGTAGCTTCCTTGACCCGCGCCATAAGCAAGATAAGAAGCATCAATCCGCCATTGGCCGGAAAAAAGCTCGTTACCGATGCGAGCATTTTCGTCAATGCTCTCGGTATCTCCACGTTATGCTACGGGCCTGACCAGCGTTCTGCGCATGGGGATGTTGAATTTGTCGAAATAAGCGAGCTGGAGCTTACGGCCAAAGTGTATTTGCAGTTTATTCACGAATTTACATCATAGCGTAATAATCTCATCAAGTCGGGGAGAATACGGAGAAAATAGATTGATTGTTCATGGGATAGATATACTTTTTCACGAGGCCGCCTCATTTCGGTTGTTTGTAAGGTACAAACAACCGAAACGAGGCGGCTTTGTTGAGAGTAAAGAAAGTATAATTTCACTAAAACGCTAAACATAGTGGAGCAGCATAGCTGTTTACTTTACTTTTGTTACTTCTGATTTTTGTGCCAAATGTGTTTCGAACGGGGCAAGCCTGATTTTCAAAGGAAGAAGACATCAACGACCGTAATCTCACACTTCATTCCCTCCCACGCACAAACGTATGGATTGCATAATATCATGAATCGTGGTCTTTATTTCTATTTACCCAATATTTAGGGGTTCCACCATTCATGACATTGATTATATTTTGAACGGCTTTTACCCGGAGCTCAATCATCGACTGTTCAGAATACCAGGCAATGTGCGGGGTAAGAATGACATTATCTAGCTGCAAAAAGGGATGATCCGGATGTATCGGTTCTTCCGTTAAAACATCCAGGTAGGCTCCACCAATTCGCTCGTTAGTCAAGGCATCAATCAAGTCGTCTTCATGAATAATGGGTCCGCGAGAAGTATTAACAATAACTGCATTTTTCTTCATCTTGGATATGTTTTCTTTGTTAACCAGGTTTTGTGTTTCGGCGGTCAATGGAACATGAATTGTAATATAATCGGATTGAGTAAAAATCTGCTCAATGGAAGCCGGCTCCACCCCCGTTATTCTCATTTCGTATTCCGACACGTAAGGATCGTAAACCAATATGCGAAATCCAAAAGGTTTCGCTTTGTTCACCAGACTCCTAGGGATGCGGCCATAGCCCAAAACACCCAGTGTTTGTTCGGAATAACGGTACATCGGAACAGACGACTCAAAATCCCATATTCCGGTTTTAACCTTTCGGTTGAGATGTACAATTTTCCGTGCGCTGCTGAATAGTAACGCGAGCGCATGATTAGAGACCTCTTCAACTCCATAATCGGGGACATTGGCAACCATAATTCCTTTCTCTGTGGCAGCTGTTACATCAATGGCATCTACTCCGACTCCATAACTGGATATGATTTTGCATTTTTTCAGAGTTTGAATGGCCCTTCTTCCTATAGGAGCATATTGATTCAGCAGTCCATCTGCATCTTTCGCCAGATCGATAACTTCATCTTCCGAACGGCATTGACCGTATATAAACTTCACGTTGAATTCTGACAAACATTTTTCTTCTATTTCCAAGTTGCTGAACTCGTAATCCGTAACTGCAATTTTCCAACAGCTCATCATAAGACTCCTTTCTTGAAAAAACAAAATTTCTCATTTAATAAATCCCGGTAAAAACAAGGACAATGAAGGTATAAATGCGACCACGAAAATCATGAGTGTTAACAAGATAGCATAGGGGAGTGCGGCTTTGCTCACTTTTTCAAAACTTAACTTGCTGATCGCTGAAACGACATTAAGATTATCTCCAACCGGTGGAGTCAGAAATCCGACTTCCGAAGCAACCACGATAATGATTCCGAACTGAATGGGATCCATACCATAATGCTGAACGACAGGTAAAAGAATGGGGGTCAAAAGAATAATGGCTGAGAGCGTTTCCATAAACATGCCGATAAATACTAATAACAAAATGATCAAAGTTATGACAATCCATTCGTGTTGCGTGACGGATAGCAAAAATAAGGCAATTTTATCAGGAATATGTTCGATGACTAATATTCTTCCGTAAGTTGATGCTGTACAAACAATGATCAGAACAGTTCCTGAAATCAAAGTGACTCTCTTGAAAACATCTTTCATTTCTTTCCATTTGATTTCTTTGTACACAAATAAGCCTAAAAATAAGCTGCACGCCAACGCAACGCCCGCCGCTTCAGTCGGTGTGAAGATTCCGCCATAAATCCCGCCCAAGACCACAACTGGCATGAGTAATGTAAACTTGCCTTCATTAATATACTGTAACCGTTCTTTCCAACTGGCTTTTTGTTGCGTACCTTTATAACCCCGCTTTTTGGCAATTCCATAGCTTAGGGCAAATAAGGCGAGTGCAATAAGTATTCCGGGGATGACCCCAGCAATAAATAATTTGGCAATGGACGTATTAGCAACGATGCCATAAATCACAAGCGGTATGCTCGGAGGTATAATAATTCCCAATGTGCCGGCAGAGGCCACGACTCCGCAGCTATATCCGGTATCGTATTTTTCTTTCACCATAGCAGGTATCATAATCCCTCCGATTGCAGCTACGGTGGCCGGGCCCGAACCGCTTAAAGCGGCAAAAAAAGCGCAAGCGACAATGGATACACTAGCCAGTCCTCCATAATAATGTCCAACGAAAGACTTGGCGATATTGATTAAACGCCTTGATAGTCCCCCATATTCCATGACTAGACCGGCAAATATAAACAACGGGACTGCCAGCAACGTGAACCCATCTATGGTGGTGAACATACCTCGGGCAATAATATCCAGAGGCATTTTTTCAGTATAAAGCAACGTAACAACGGATGATATGCCAAGGGCAAAGGCAACCGGAACGTTAATCAGCAAGAGGATGATGAACGTTCCAAACAGGACGAGCATACTCAAAGATTTCACCCCCCTATAAAAATATTATTCTTCAGCACTTCTTCTGACGGTTTTCCTCCAAAAATCAACAATATGCTGTATTACCCTGATCGTCATTAAAAATGATCCTATCGGAAGTACAAGGTATATCATGTACATCGGAATACGGTTAGCCGGCGACAACTGCATCGTATTAAAAAGTTGGATCGTAATTTTAGAACTGTAAATCAATAAAAAAACCAGGAATGAGAGCCAGCAAAGCAAGGCCAAAAACTTCAAAACATTTTGCAGTTTCGTTGGCACGGCATCCACTAAAAACTGAAAACGAACATGAGTCCGATTTTTAACTGCGTAACTGGCACTAAGATAAACAAACCATATAAAAGCGTATCGGGAAATTTCTTCCGACCAAGTAAGTGACACGTTAAAAATAAACCGTGTTAATATTTGCAATACCGTTAACGACGAAAACAAAACCAGAAAAAAAGAAGCCAGCCAGGTTTCGATATTATTAAAAAAAGTTTTGATCATAACAGCCACATCATCTCCAAAAGCGGGATTTGGTCTGGAAATCGGAATTTCTAAAAAGAAACTGGACCTAAGTCAGTTTCTTTATAGAAAAACCATATATTTTACTGATTCATGTAGTCCAACAACGTGCTGTTCCCGGCCGCTTTCAAGACGGCTTTGATATCATTACTCCCAATAGTATTGGCATATTGCTTGTAAATAGGTTTGACCTTATCGACCCACACCTGGCGTTGTTCAGGGGATAAGTCAGCAACGACTGCTCCTTTTTCGCCCAATTTTTTCCGAATATCCGATTCAGAATTTTGATTTAAAGTTCTTTCAAGAGTAATTACCTCTTTTGCGGCATCTTGAATGATTTTTTGATTCTGAGGAGACAAAGAATCAAAAAACTTTTTGTTGATTATTATAGGCTCCGGGTCGTAAATGTGACCAGTTAAAGTAACATATTTATTGACTTCATACAATTTCATACTGTATATGATCTGCAACGGATTTTCCTGCCCATCGATCGTACCTTGCGATAATGACGTGAAAACTTCTGTAAAAGACATCGGAGTAACATTAGCGCCTAATTGTTTCCAAGCGGTGATATGTATCGGAGAATTCATTGTCCTTATCTTTAATCCGTTCAACTGATCAGGAGAAGTAATCGATTTTTTCGAATTTGTCAATTGCCTCCATCCGTTTTCGGAAAATCCTAGGCCTACGAGTCCTTTATCCTCCAATTTTTTCAAGAGATTACTGCCAACATCTCCATCCAACGTTTGATGTGCGGTTTTGGAGTCTTTAAAAATAAATGGCAGGTCAAACACCTGCAGAGCAGGTGAAAAGTTTCCAAGAAGCGCAGCGGAAGGGGCGGAAATAGTGATATTGCCTTGTTGAGTGCTCGCAACCGCCTCATCGTCCCCGCCTAATTGAGCATTGGGAAATATTTCTACATCAAATTTCCCGTTGGAATTTTTCTCAACCAGCTCCTTAAATTTTTGAAACATTGTATGCTTGGTCATGTCTTCCGATACTTCATGGGAAATGGTTATTTTCGACTTCTTGTTATCGGCTTGGTTTTTATTTTGTTCCTCTGTCGATTTCAAGCCTGTTTTATTACTACAAGAACTTAGCAGGAAAAGAATCAAGATAAAAACGACCAAATATTGTTTTTTCATAGTAATCCTCCTGAAAAATCTCATATTTTTTCTTCTAGAGAACCCCGTATTTCTCGTATACATCCTTCAATAACTTTCCATCCAGAAGTTCCTGCCTAGTATGATTTTCACTTTCCACTTTACTTAGCGCTCTATTGACAGTTTCCTCAAACACTCCAAAAGGAATCACCGCAACTCCATCATCATCCCCGAAAATAACGTCTCCAGGATGAACCAGTACACCGCCTACTTCGACGGGACAATCGTAATCGATTACTATCCCTCTGCCCTTTGAATCCACTGGCTTAAATCCGGTGCAATAAACGGGAAAACCTAGTTCAATAATTTTTTGAGTATCCCGAATCAATCCGTCAATAATAGCGCCGTTTGCCCCCCTCATCTTTGAAGCGGTAGACAGCAGCTCTCCCCACATTCCATTTCGCTTGGAGTGATTGGTCCCTGCCACTACCACTTCATCCGGTTTTATACTGTCGATAGCAGCAATCTCTTTTTCATAGGGATTGTCATGTATATGATAAACATCCGCTGCCAAAATGGTTTTGGCATACCCTATCACGATTCCCCCCAATTCTAACGGTCGTATGTCTTCCCGCATAGCTTGATTGAAGTACCCCAATTCGTCGAGTGTATCGCAAATTACTGCTGAATATAAGTTTTGTCTCATCAATTCGAACATTTTGTTTTGGTTAGTCATTTGATCTTCCTCCTAATAAAATGGTTTGGTTTAAAATCGAGAAGTCGCCGTCCGGTTCTAAATGTATGCGCTATCATATTTGTCTGTCGTAATCACCACGGCCTTGGATTTCTCTCAATTACATGCTTTTCATCCGCAGTAGGTAAACCCAATTTCTTCAATACTGTTCTAGTTGCATCGTACATGTTCCAAGCTCCTTCCATAAGTAAAGTGGTTTGTAATATCAAACAATGTTTGTGATTACGATTTTATAAAACAATTCAGCTTCTGTCAACATACTTATGCGATATATAATTACAGATTGGGAAGTTGTTCAAGACCCGTTTTAAACTACCACGCCTCCAACCCAAATAAAATAGACTTGGCCCGGTTGGAATAGGGCCAAGTCTGTTTATACATTTTTTATAATATCAGACTTTATAAGTTTTCAGCGGAGCTGAACAATTCTGATATTGCAAGAAAAGCTACCGCTAAGACACGAATGTATCTTCCTCGAAAGGGCTTCGATCAGAAGCTTTTCTTATTCCTTCAATTTTTGTGAGTAGCCCAATTTGCTTGCAATGAAATCTCCCGTTTTCTTTACCTTCATCGCAATGGAGTGTATGGAATCTGTCGGAAGCTCGGAAATGATTCCCGTTACACTCACGGCCCCGACTATACTCCCTGATGCGTTAAAAATCGGCGCACCTACGCAACGCACTCCCATTTCTTCTTCTTGGTCTTCAATGGCGTAACCTTGTTCACGGACGGTGATAAGCTCTTTATTTAAAGTTGCTATATTGTTAATGGTGTTCGATGTAAATGATTGAAATTGTTTGTCGGGAAATAACGCTCCTAGTTTTTCAGAGCTCAAATAAGCAAGTATCGCTTTACCCGAGCTCGTGGCATGAAACGCCTGACGTTTTCCTTCGAAAGTCGAAAACTGGATGAACCCGGGACCATTGACTTTACTGATGATTACATTCTCGTCATCCTGCAGTGCGCTTAAGTGCACAGTTAACTTCACATCTTCAGCGAGTCTTTCGAGATGGCTCTGGGCAAGCTCTTTCAAACTGAGACCTTTCGACCCGAGTTCAAGCAGCTTCGTTGATAATTGGTATTTGCCATCCTCTGTTTTTAAAACATATCCGAGGTTTTCCAGAGTTATCAGAATCATAAGCGCCGTTGTTTTCGGAATTTTCAAATCGGCACTTAAATCGGAGAGCCGTTCTGGGCCGTCTGACCCGGCAAGGCATTCAATAATTCGAAATGCCCGATCTATCGCGGGCACGTGGTATCGATTATTCATAAAATCCTCCCTTAACAATCATAAAAGAAGGTGCAGAGGTTGTACCTTATTAATGCATGCTTCATTTTGTAATTTTACGATTTTGCTTTAAAAAAGCAAGCACTTTTTATTGACAACCTAGTTGAGTAGGGAGTGTACACTTCAATGAGCACCAGGGCGGATAAGGCCAAATAATCGTTGGGGTCGACCAACCGTCCCGTATTGCAGGAACTCATTCGCTATTCCATGTTCAATTAAATATTCTAAGTAAGAGCGCGCTGTCGAGCGGCTGACTCCGGATAAATGAGCAATTTGCTCAGCGCTGCACGGATTCTCGGTTTGCATCATGCATTGCTTGATTCGTTCTAATGTTCTCAGATCGATTCCTTTTTGCTGCTGCTGTGCGGTCATCGGCTTGGCGGATCTGAACTTTTTTAACCCTTCCACAAATTGTTGATCCGGTTTGGCAGGGGATAGCAAATGATTTTTAAATAATCTGTATTTCTCTAATGTTCCCTTCAATAAATCGAGGTCAAATGGTTTTATCAAATAATCAAAAATCCCCAGTTGAAACGCTTCCTCAATAATATCAATTTCCTTGGCGGCGGTAATTAGTATCACATCGCAAGAAATTTTTTCAGACCGGAGGGCTCTTAATACCTCAATGCCTGAGCGGTCGGGCAAATAGACGTCGAGGACGAGCAGCTCCGGCTTCAGCCTTCTGGCCAGCTCCATTGTTTGTTCGTAATTGCCGGCAATTCCCGCGAGCTCGTAGCCTTCCTGCTGCTCAATATAGCTGGCATGTACTTTGGCGATCATAAAGTCGTCATCGATGACCAAGACTGGCAGATTGGGTTGCTTCATTGTACATTCCTCCTAATCGGCAAGCTTATGCGAATCATCGTTCCGTCCGAGGAGCTGTCGCAGGTGAGAAACCCACCCTGATTCGATACTAACCGGAATACATAGGCCAGCCCAAACCCGCGTCCTTCTCCTTTTGTTGTTGTCCCATCGTTGAAAAGTGTATCTTTAATAGCCGGATCGACACCGGGGCCGTTGTCCTTCACATGTATAAGCAGATCGTCATCTTCCTCTTTGAGAAATACCGTTACTGTTGGTGATTGTATTTTGATCGAGGACATCTGGATCGCTTCAAAAGAGTTTTCTATTGTATTCCCCAAAATGGTAACGATAATTTCGCGATGCGGGCACTTTTCAGGTATATACGATTCCGGACTGACGAGCAGCTGTATCCCGAGTTCTCTCGCCCGATGAGTTTTACCGATTAAAATCCCGACAACGGCTGAATCCCGAATTCTGGCTAAATAAAAGTGGATGGCGTCCTGATGTTCCTCGTTGATTTGATGAATAACCGCTTTAGCTTGATCATACTCGGATATTTGGATCAGACCGGCAATTAAATGCAGCTTGTTCATAAACTCATGTCTTTGGCTTCGCAAGGTATCTACGTACCTGCCAATGTCAGCAAGCCGCTCATCAATTTGCTCCAGCTGCATTTTATCCCGGAAGGTGCTTACCGCACCGATCACTCGCCCGGACAAGGTAACCGGAACGCGGTTAGCGATAACAAGCGTATTGCCGATGATGGTAGGCTGATCTCTCTGTGAAATCCCATTTTCAAGCACCTCAGGTAATCGGGTTATCGGGATGATGTCGGAAATATGCTTGCCGATCAGTCCATTGTCTTCCTTGCCCAGCATTTTTTTAGCTTCCCGATTGCAGGTTACGATGTTTCCTTCCTTGTTGACGGCGATAATCCCTTCGCAAATCGCATCCAGAATAGCGGATTGCTCTTGGGTTACGAAAGCGATTTCATGAGGCTCCATATTAAAAATCTGCTTTTTGATATGACCGGATAACAGGTAAGCGCCGATCAGGCCGAAGATGAGAGCGGCTGCTCCAATGACCAGTACTTTTTCAAACAAAACAAATAATTGGCTCCAAACGCTGTCAAGCAAAAAAACGACGGATACGAGACCGATTTGCTTATGGTTGCCATCAAAGATAGGGGCTTTTCCTCGAACGGAGTAGCCAAGACTCCCTTTGGCTTGAGTAATGCTTTCACGACCCTTTAAAACCGCTTCATTATCGTCTCCGACCATATGCTTGCCAATCTCGGCAGGGTTGGAGTGGCTGTATCGGATCAAGTTCATATTACTAACGACAATTACATCGGCCCCGACATTTTTCCATATTTGCTCTGTGATCGGCTGGATTGTCAACGAAGGATTGGCTTGTTCGAACGCTTCCACAATTTGCGGAAGTCCGGCTACGGTTTTGGCTACCCCCAACGCCTGCTCGCCCGTTTCCTTAAATTGTTTGTCCACGACAATATAGAACATGGCGGAAATGACCAGGATTAGCACAAACAAAATATTTAAGGTAACCAGCGCATTAATTTTACTTCTAAGCGTCATTTTCCTGAAACGGCTCATAAACGCGGCTCCCTCTGCAGAATATAAAAACGGAAATCATAACATTAGTTTAATGGGTATGGCGGATAGACGTAAAGACATAAATGCTTTCCATCGCGTTAACAATATCGCCAAAATAGTTAAAAACCGTCAATATTCATAATATAGCTAAAATATTTCAAATCCAAACGGGATGTATTATGATTTGTTGCAAGCGCTACCATTACACATCTGCAAAGGAGACACCATAATGAATCAAATGGGCTCACCGTTGACCGATAAGCCAATGATTGATCTGCAAGGGGTCACTAAAGAGTTTCTAAAGCCTTCGGGCGAGGTTCACACCGTTCTAAGCAATATTAATCTTCGTGTGCAAAAGGGTGAGTTCTGTTCTATTGTCGGGCCAACGGGATGTGGAAAATCAACGACGTTAAGCCTGATTGCCGGTTTTGAGAAGCCATCGCTTGGGAAAGTTCGAATTCATGGAGAGCAGCTGGAAGGGATTAATCGTCATGCTGCTTGTGTATTTCAAACGGAGAACGCATTTCCATGGAAAACGGTCATTGACAATGTGTCGCTCGGCTTAAGGCTAAAGGGTATGCACAAAAACGAGGCTTATCAGGAGGCAAGACGATGGATCGAGAAGGTGGGGCTGAAAGGCTTCGAAGGCCATTATCCTCATCAGCTCTCAGGCGGAATGAGAAAGCGTGTTGCTTTGGCGCAATGCTTGATCACCCAACCGGAGATATTGCTCATGGACGAATCATTTTCTGCGCTTGACGTGCATACACGGCATTTGATGGAAAACGAGCTTCTGAAAATTTGGGAAGAAACGTCTGCATCGGTTTTTTTTATTACGCATGATCTGGAGGAAGCGATTGCTCTGAGCGACCGTGTTATTGTACTAACCGCGGGCCCCGGCGCAACCATCAAGGGAGATTACAAAATTAACCTGGATCGGCCGAGAAATGTGGCGGAAATTCGTTTTGACCGACAGTTCGCGGAGCTGCATGAGCAAATTTGGAATGATTTAAGGGATGAGGTGATGGCAAGTTATGCAAGCGCAAACCATGCTTAATTCGCAGGAAGAGATTATGTCTCGGAAAAAGGAAATGAGAGCCAAAGCAGCAAAGATAAAAATGCGAAATTTGGCTTTGCAAATTATTGTTTTCATTGCCATATTCGGCTCCTGGGAAATTTTATCGGTTAAGAAAATCATCGATCCCTTCTTTTTCTCCAGTCCTTACTCCATTCTTAAGCAAATTGTGGAGTGGTTTATAAGCGGCACGAGCCAAGGTCCTATTTATGTACATTTTGTCGTTACTTTTGAGGAAACCATTATTGCATTTATTGTAGGAGTGCTGTTGGGAGTGATCGCCGGCTATGCCTTAGGCAGAAACGATATCCTCTCGGTTATTTTCGGGCCATATATCCAAATGTTGAATGCGCTTCCAAGGGTTGTGCTGGCGCCGATTTTTATCATCTGGTTCGGACTTGGCATGCCTTCGAAAATCGCTCTCGGCGTAACGCTTACCTTTTTCATCGTATTTTTCAACGCTTTTCAGGGCGTACGTGAAGTGGACAAAAATTTGCTGAATAATGCGCGTTTGCTTGGAGCTAACAAGAGACAGCTGGCTCAGCACGTCATTCTCCCTTCGGCGTTAACCTGGATTTTATCCAGCTTGCATTCCAGCTTCGGCTTTGCACTCGTAGGCGCGGTTGTTGGCGAATTTATTGGATCTACTAAGGGACTTGGTTTTCTTATCGCTCAAGCCCAGGGTGCTTTCAACACAACCGGGGTATTTGCGGGCATGGTTCTCTTATCGGTTACGGCTTTGGCAGCTAACTGGGCAGTTTCCAAACTGGAGAAACGTTTTATTGCATGGAGGCATATTCGTCAATAGTTATGGTTTTTCAAATTTAATTTATAATATAAAGGGGTAATGGCGATGAAATTCGGTAAAAGCACCAAGCTTGGTGCAGCAATGCTCATGTCACTTGGTTTGATTTTAACGGGATGTGGTACAGCGGATAAGCCAGCTTCCCAACCGGCCCCAAAAGGGAATGATCAGCAGGCTTCTGCTCCTGCTCCTGCTCCTGCTCCGGCACCGGTAAAGCTTCCCAAGGTAAATATTATGGTGGGTGGTTTGGAAAAAATTATTTACCTCCCGGCAAAGCTGACAGAAAGCTTAGGCTATTTCAAAGAAGAAGGACTTGAAGTAGAGCTTACGAGCCAGGCATCCGGGGTCAATGCGGAGCAGGCGCTTATTGCTGGTGAAGTACAGGGGGTTGTCGGTTTTTACGACCATACGATCGATATGCAGGCGAAGGGGAAATTTCTTCAAGAGGTAGTACAGCTGGCCACGAATCCTGGAGCGAAATTGATGGTTACGAATAAAGCGAAGGATCAGTACAAAACCTTGGCTGATTTGAAGGGTAAAAACATTGGTATTACCAGCTCTGGGGCTTCATCGCACTTTCTCGTCAACTATTTGGTGACCAAAGGCGGTAACTCGACAAAGGATTTTGTACCTTTGGCTGTAGGAGCAGGCGGAACTTTGGTCGCTGCCATGGAACAAGGGAAGGTGGATATAGCATGGGCCACTCAGCCTACTACAGCATTGCTTGAGCAAAGAGGCATTGCTACTACGTTCGTTGACATGGAGAGTCAGGAAGGCTCCAAACAAACACTTGGCGGTACCTATCCAGCCCCAAGCTTGTATATGGATGCGGATTACGTAAAGAAAAATCCGGAAGTGGTACAGCGTTTGGCGAATGCTTTTGTCAAAACATTGAGATACATGAGCACGCATAAAGCGGAGGAAATTGCCGAAAAATTACCGAAGGAATATTATGCAGGCGATAAAGATTTATATGTGAAGTCGCTCCAAGCGAGCCTAGCCATGTTCACTACTGACGGAAAGATGCCTGCAGGCGGACCGGAGAAGGTATTGGAAGTTTTAAACATATCTACTCCACAGCTTAAAGACGCCAAAATCGACCTTAGCAAAACGTTCACCAACGAGTTTGTAGATAAGGTAAAAAAATAATAGAAGAATCGTTTGATTCAAAGGCTACTACGCGATAGATTTATTAGAAAGGGGCGTTGTTGGCGCCTCTTTCTGCTTGTGGAAATACAGGTTTAATTAAGGGAGAGTGACGTTGTGAGCCGTATAATATCGCCCGGCTCCCGGTTGCGGGAAGCCATAACAACAGAAAAACCGCTGCAGGTAGTTGGAACCATTAATGCTTATACGGCCATGATGGCTGAGCGTGTAGGCTATCGTGCCATTTATTTATCCGGGGGTGGTGTGGCCAATGCTTCCTTCGGTCTGCCTGATCTTGGCATTACTTCTTTGAATGACGTTCTTGAGGATGTTAGAAGAATTACGAACGCGTCCTCATTGCCGCTGTTGGTCGATGCGGATACCGGCTTCGGAGGCGCCTTTAATATCGGTCGAACGGTAAGCTTGATGATTCAGGCCGGTGCGGCGGGAATTCACATCGAAGACCAAGTATCGGCCAAACGATGCGGCCACCGTCCGAATAAAGCGATTGTCAGCTCTTCGGAGACGGTAGACAGAATCAAAGCGGCTGTGGATGCCAAGACGGATTCAGCGTTTGTCATCATGGCGCGTACGGATGCACTTGCGGTCGAAGGATTGGATGCGGCGATCGAAAGAGCATGCGCTTGCGTGGAAGCCGGCGCTGATATGATATTCCCTGAAGCCGTGCTTACTTTGGACCAATACGATAAGTTCGTGAAGGCGGTCGGAGTGCCGGTATTAGCGAATATTACCGAGTTCGGACAGACCCCTCTTTTTACAGTCAATGAACTGGAGCAAGCGGGTGTTAGTTTGGTATTGTACCCATTATCCGCTTTTCGAGCTATGAATGCTGCTGCTTTGAATGTCTATCAGTCGATTCGCAGCGACGGGACGCAAAAAAACGTGGTGGAGCTTATGCAAACGCGTATGGAGCTATACGATTTTCTCGATTATCATGAATATGAGCAAAAGCTTGACCGGCTGTATAAGCAAAAAGACGAAGAAAAGCTATTATAATGAGTGTCGTTCAAAGGTACGCTGCTCGGATCAAGCTTACACGGAGGTAATTCTATGGCATTTCATATCAGCAACGATAGACCAGAACCGGATCAGGTTTTGCTGGATTTAGCCGACTATGTTTACGACTACGGGATAAATAGCCCAGAAGCCTATCGAACGGCACGATTATGCTTGATGGACACGCTCGGCTGCGGCCTTCTTGCATTAAGGTATCCCGAGTGCGCGAAGCACCTTGGACCCATTGTTCCGGGAACCGTGGTGCCTCACGGGGCAAAGGTTCCCGGAACCCAATATCAACTGGATCCCGTAACGGCAGCATTTAATATCGGCTGCATGATCCGTTGGCTGGATTATAACGATACATGGCTTGCCGCCGAATGGGGGCATCCTTCCGATAATCTTGGAGGAATTCTTGCCGTTGCCGATTATATCAGCAGAAACAATGTTGCCGAAGGGCTGGCCCCTCTGACGATGAAGGATGTACTCACCTTGATGATCAAAGCCCATGAAATTCAAGGCGTTATTGCCCTTGATAACAGCTTTAACCGCGTAGGGCTGGATCATGTGTTGCTTGTGAAGGTCGCTTCAACGGCGGTTGTAACGAAGCTGCTCGGCGGATCGAAGGAGGAGATGATCAATGCGGTCTCCAACGCATGGTTGGACGGTCAAGCGCTTCGCACATACCGTCATGCTCCGAATACGGGATCCCGTAAATCCTGGGCTGCCGGAGATGCCACCAGCCGGGCCGTCCGTCTCTCCATGATGGCTCTAAAAGGCGAGATGGGCTATCCTTCGGCGCTTACCGCTAAAACATGGGGCTTCTATGACGTGTTATTCAAGGGAAACGAATTCAAGTTTCAACGCTCTTATGGTTCCTATGTGATGGAAAACGTGCTGTTTAAGATTTCCTATCCAGCGGAATTTCATGCGCAAACTGCAGTGGAATGCGCGATAGCGCTGTATCCCGAGATAAAGGGCAGATGGGAGGATATCGATCATATCGTCTTGACCACACACGAGTCTGCCATTCGCATTATCGATAAGCAGGGACCGCTGCATAATCCGGCAGACCGCGATCACTGCTTGCAGTATATGGTGGCTATAGGCCTCATTTATGGTGAATTAACATCGGATCATTACGAGGATAAGGTCGCAGGCGATCCGCGAATTGATTGGCTTAGAGCCAAGATGATCACGCAGGAGGATGCCCGTTATACCCGCGAGTACCATGAGCCTGACATACGTTCGATAGCTAATGCTGTGCAAATTTTCTTCAAGGACGGCAGTAGTACGGAGAAGGTGGAAGTGGAGTTTCCGATCGGCCATAAGGGGAGACGTGCGGAGGGGATTCCGCTGCTGGAACAGAAATATGAGGCGAACCTGGCAACTCGTTTTCCGCGCAAGCAATCGCAAGCCATTATGGAGCTGTGCTTAAATCAACAGGAGTTGGAGCAAACGCCAGTCCATCAATTTATGGATCGGTTCGTGATATAAATGGATGATAGGGATTGGACGATTTTAAAGGTGCTTTACGAGCAGCGCAATATTACCAAAACGGCTCAGCTTCTTTTTATTTCACAGCCTGCTTTGACAAACCGTTTGCAGCAAATGGAAAAGGAATTTGGCGTTCAAATCGTTCAACGGAAAAGCAGAGGCATTGAATTTACACCTGAAGGTGAATACTTAGCCAAGTGCGCAGACGAGATGCTTTTAAAGACCAATAAAATAAAAGATCATGTTCTCAATTTACGCAATAAGGTCTCAGGAACGTTGAGGCTGGGAGTTTCAAATTATTTTACGCGAAACAAATTGCCGGGAATTTTAGAGTTGTTTAAAAATCAATATCCTGATGTGGAATTCAAAGTTGTCACAGGCTGGAGCCGGGATGTACTTAATTTGATCTATAATCAGCATGTTCATATCGGTTTTGTCAGGGGGGACTACCCTTGGGGAGACCGGAAGCAGCTTATATTTGAAGAGACCGTCTGTATTGCATCCAGAGAAGAAATAAATATGGATGATCTTCCTAACTTATCAAGGATAGATTATCAAACAGACTATTGGTTTAAATCGCTGGTAAACGATTGGTGGATAGAAAATTTCACGCATCCTCCAGTGATTGGCATGGAAGTGGATAAAGTCGAAACATGCCGGGAAATGGTTATTAGAGGGTTAGGTTATGCTATTATGCCCAGCCTCGTTCTTGAAGGCATCCCGAATATTAACAAAATCAATATTAGAGATAAAAATGGCAATCCAATATTAAGAAGAACGTGGATGTATTATCACGAAGAAGCGTTGGAGTTAAATCTGGTAAAAGCTTTTGTTCAATTTATGGAAGCTGTGGATTTGAGCGAACCGTTGTAGACGGCGATAAAAAATGGGGAAGGGATGATTCCTTTACCCATTTTTTTGTTTATAAATGTCCATTAATTATGAAGGGTAGAGGGCTGTTTACTTTCATTGGGCTGTGCCAATAATCTCATCGAGATATTGAATGATTTTCTCCGGATTCCCCGAATATTGCGCCGCACGCATGTTGTCCTTGTCCAGCTTGGCCAGCGCATTTCTAAGTACCTCCTGCTCCAGCGCCTGGGACACGACAACTACTCCATCGGCGTCACCGACGACGATATCGCCCGGATGTACGGGAGCGCCGCCGCATGAAATCGGAATGTTAATTTCTCCTCCACCAGCCTTGCCGCTGGCAACAGCAGTAGTTCCTCTGGAGAAAACAGGGAAATGGAGCTTCTTAATGCCTAGAATATCCCTAATGGTCCCGTCAACGATAATGCCTTTAATTCCTAACGATTGGGCCATCCCTACAACAAAATCCCCTGCAATGGCGCGGTATTCATCCCCTTTGGCATCCACAACCAGAATGTCCCCGGGCTTGGCTTCCCTGATCGCTCTCAGCACCGCCATGTTATCACCAACAGGCATTTGTACGGTCAAGGCTCTGCCGGCAATCCGGTATTCCTCCGTTAAAGGTTTAACTCGGGGATCCAAATTATTCATTCCCTGCATAGCATCGGAAATACAGGTTGTTGGAATTTGTTGAAATTGATCAATGATGTTGTGTTTCAAAGTAATCCCCTCCATAGAATAAACTCTCCCTTTGATTTTTAAGCCTCTATATAACTATATATTTTGTCTCCGATTAAATGAAATTCAAAATCTTGATGGCCAGCAATAAAGAATAAGTATTATTTTTTCTCTGCGGCTTGCTCTAAACTGAAACCAGCTTGAGCTTTCAATAACTATCTGGAGGTCGTTGATATGTCCCAATTTTCCATTCCATGCACAGTTTATAGAGGCGGTACTAGCCGAGGAATATTTTTTGTGAAAAGCAGCTTGCCCGAGGATGCGCAATTGCAGAAAAAGATTTTTCTTCATGGGATCGACGCTTATAACGTTAATCAAATTAATGGGCTAGGCAGCGGGACCTCCCACACAAGTAAAGTATGTGTCATCTCCCAGTCACTTTTGGACGGAGTGGATGTGGATTATACGTTTTATCAAATCGGAATCGGTGAAGAAATAATAGACGACAAGGGGACATGCGGTAATTTGATGGCTGCCGTCGGCGCTTTTGCTGTAGATGAAGGATTAGTTATAGCGAACCCATCCACTGACTATGTGAACGTGTCGGTATTTAACACCAATATCAAGAAAAAGCTTCAGCTGAAGGTGCCGGTTGTGAATGGCAGAGCGAGAGTGTCAGGCGACTATGTCATGCCTGGGGTATCGGGTACCGGAGCCCAATTTGCCGTCGATATTTTGAACCCTGGCGGTGCAAAAACGGGAAAGACTTTGCCGATCGATGTTCTATTCAGCATGGAAACGGACAGAAGAGCTTATGAGGTATCATTCGTCGATGTGGTTAATCCTTTTGTGTACGTAGCCGCTAACGATTTGGGTGTAAAAGGAACGGAGCCGAGCAGCGAGCTGACGATGAACGAAGGGCTGCTGGTAGAAATCGAAGCCATCCGCAGTCGGATGGCGATTCATGCGGGAATGGCCAAGTCCCCGGAAGAAGTCGCAGGCTCTGTTCCCAAAATCGCGTTGGTAGCGGAGCCGCAGGACTACGTCACTTCTGCCGGCAAGCTGATCAGGAAAGAAGAAGTCGATATTGTAGCCAGGATGCTCTCGATGGGGAAATTCCATCGAACTTTCGCCGGGAGCGGACTTTATAACCTTGCGGCTGCCGCCTTGCTGCAGGGGACCATACCCAATCGTTTTGCAGTTGAGAAGGACGGGGTTCAGGGCCAAATCATTCGAATCGGTCATCCGGAGGGGATTGCGGAGGTTCGCGTTTCATTGACGGAGGATGGCAAGGACGTTGTCTCCATTGGGCTAGACCGAACGGCAAGGAGAATTATGAAGGGTGACCTGTACATTCCTGAATAAACATTAAGGCATTAAGAGACGGAGGAAGCCAACCATGACATCAATACGAAATGATATTTATGCAGCCCGTTCCAATTTCACATTAAACGGGAAAACCTATTATTACTACCGTCTTCAGGCTTTGGAGGAAGCGGGTGCAGGCGCTATTTCCAGGCTTCCTTACTCTATTAAAATCATATTGGAATCCGTTCTGCGCCAATATGACGGGAAGACGATTACTATAGAGCATATTGAAAACCTTGCTCAATGGGGGACAGCGCAGATGAAGGAGAACGTTGACGTTCCCTTTAAGCCTGCGCGGATTGTACTGCAGGATTTTACCGGAATCCCTGTCGTCGTGGATCTGGCTTCTTTGAGAACAGCAATGAGCGATATGGGAGGGGACCCGGCGCTGATTAACCCTGAAATTCCTGTCGACCTTGTTATCGACCACGCGGAGCAAGTGGATCAATTCGGCACGCCGGATGCGCTTCAATATAATGTGGACCGGGGCTTTGAACTGAATTATGAGCGGTATAAGTTTTTCAAATGGGCAACGAATTCCATCGACAAATTCCGTGCTGTGCCGCCTTCAACGGCAATTATCCACCAAGCGAATCTTGAATATTTGACTCCTGTCGTTTATAGCGTTGAAGAAGAAAACGGTGAATATCTTGCTTACCCCGATACCTGTTTCGGTACGGATTCCCATACACCCATGATCAATGGCATCGGTGTGGTTGGCTGGGGAGTCGGCGGCATTGAAGCTGAAGCTGGCATGCTCGGTCAGCCCTCCTGCTTTCCAGCTCCTGAAGTGATAGGAATCCGCTTGAGCGGTAAGCTGCCTGCCGGTACCACGGGCACCGATTTGGCTTTGTACGTAACGAATCTTCTGCGCAAGAAAAAAGTAGTCGGCAAATTCGTCGAGTTTTGCGGTGAAGGAGTTGCTCACTTATCCTTGGCCGATAGAGCGACGGTTTCGAACATGTCTCCGGAGAATGGAGCTACGATGACGATGTTTCCAGTCGATCAGGAGACATTGAATTACATGCGTTTATCGGGACGGGAGGAGGAGCAGGTTCAGCTTGTCGAAGCTTACTGCAAAGCCAACGGTTTGTTTTATACGCCTGAATCTGAGGAAGCCGCCTATACAGAAATTATTGATCTTGACCTTTCAGTGATTGAAACAAGCCTGGCCGGTCCCAAACGGCCGCAAGACATCATCCGACTCTCGGAAGTGAAGGAGACGTTTACAAAAACATTGACCCACGAAACGGGGAATAACGGATATGGTCTGCCCAAAGACGAGACTGACAAAGAAGTGCTAGTTCACCATTCAGGCGGAGCGACGTCGAAGCTCCAAACAGGTTCTATCGTGCTTGCGGCCATAACGAGCTGCACCAACACATCGAACCCGAATGTGATGATCGGCGCAGGGCTTCTCGCTAAAAAGGCAGTGGAGAAAGGGTTGACCGTTCCCCCTTATGTGAAAACCAGCCTTTCACCGGGCTCAAAAGTAGTTACCGATTACTTGCGGAAAGCAGGCTTGCTGACGTTCTTGGAACAGCTCGGATTCTATCTCGTAGGCTACGGCTGTACGACTTGTGTGGGCAATTCCGGACCTCTTCCGGAAGAAATTGCAGACGCGATTGTCCATAATGATTTGATCGTATGCGGCGTTCTTTCCGGGAATCGTAACTTTGAAGGACGCATTCATCCTCTTATTAAAGCCAATTTCCTTGCTTCCCCACCGCTTGTAGTTGCCTACGCTATTGCGGGTACGGTAGATATAAATCTTCGAAACGAACCGATAGGCAAGGACCAGGAAGGGAAGAATGTATATTTGGCAGATCTATGGCCATCTGAAGCGGAGGTTCAAAAGATAATCGCCGAGTCCGTAACTCCAGAGCTGTTTAAATATCGCAACGAGCGGATTTTTACGGGAAATAGAGATTGGAATCATTTGGAAACCACCGAAGGTTTGCTGTATGAATGGGATGAGCAGTCAACGTATTTGCAAAACCCGCCCTTTTTTGAAAACATGCCCCTGGACCCTAGGGGAATCCGCCAGCTTCAAGGGTTACGGGTGCTGGCCAAGCTGGGAGATTCGATTACTACGGATCATATTTCCCCGGCAGGCGGTACGATCCCGCCTAATAGTGTCGCCGGGAAATATTTGATGGATCATGGCGTCCCAACAGGAGACCTGAGCTCTTACGGAGCTAGGCGTGGGAATCATCATGTCATGATGCGCGGGGGTTTTGCCAACATCAGGCTTCGCAATCAGGTAGCAGCGGGCACTGAGGGAGGCTTGACGACGTATTTTCCAAGCGGGGCGGTTATGCCGATCTACGATGCAGCCATGAAGTATCGACAGGATGACACGGGATTGATCATTATTTCCGGAAATGATTACGGTATGGGGAGTTCACGCGATTGGGCGGCGAAAGCTACTTATCTTCTTGGTGTTAAAGCGGTTATTGCACAAGGCTTTGAACGTATTCATAGAAGTAATCTTGCCTTGATGGGAGTTCTCCCTCTTCAGTTCAAGGAAGGAGAAAATGCCGATTCGATAGGTCTTACCGGCACAGAGGTTTTTGAAATTGAAATCGATGAAAGTATCAGGCCGCGACAAATAGTAGCTGTATCCGCGGTGGATGAGAAGGGAAACCAAAAGCGATTCGAGGCATTGGTGAGATTTGATAGCGAAGCGGAGATCGATTATTACCGCCATGGCGGAGTATTGCAAATGGTGCTTCGCAGCAAGCTGGCGCGGGCGAATAATCATTCCGACTAGTGGCATTTGATAAATCTTCGAGACCGTAGGCAGTAACGTGACCCTAACCTAAAAAAAATAAGACTCTAAAACCACTACTAATGTGGTTCTGGAGTCTTTTTTGAGCTTTCAATTGGTTGGAAAGTCGAAGGTCACCGTGCTCTATTGCAACATTTACCTGGAAGAAGCTTTATTGCAGATGATTATCATATGATAATCATATATTATATTAATTACTTGATGGTAGTATAATATATGATTATTTTAAGTAATTGCCCAATAAACCGAAAATATTGCCAAATATACATAATTTTCAAATAACTCATTGACAAATAATATATGATTATATACTATTGCTATATTATCATTTTGCGAATGAGAACTATTGGATTTTCTTTCAACGAAAGGGAAGGCGGAAGTGAATGAATAAGGAAAAAGAAAAAGGAGTCACTACGGAGTATATTTATAATTTGTTAAAGGAGCAGATTTTTGAGTGGAAATTATCTCCCGGACAAAAGATTAATATTGATCACCTGTCAAAGGAGTTAAATATTAGCCCAATCCCTTTAAGAGAAGTTCTTTCCCGTTTTCATTCCGAGAAGTTGGTCATACTTGAGCCTTATAAGGGATATCGGGTCAGTGGCATTTTGGACGATCAAAGTATGACGGATATGCTGGAAGCTCGAATTTTGATTGAGACGCACGCGATTCGCAATATAATCCGATTTAATCGTCTACATATATTGGATGGAATGACCCGTTTAATGGAGCAAATCGCTTCGATAAAGATGGGATCATCTTATAAGGAAGTTCTTGAGTTTAATCAATTAGATCATCTGTTTCACTTAACTATGGTAAAGGCAACGGAAAATTCATTTCTAACGGATGCGTACGGGGGCATGCATTGTCATCTGCACATCGCTCGTTTTTATCACGTAAGAGGTGAAGTGGATCAGTACGAGGCTTCAGCCGAGCATGAGGAAATTGTGGAGGCTATTCGATCCCGTGATATATATCGTGCTGAGGAAGCCGTAACTAACCACATCTGGGATGCCAAAAATCGTTTATTGCAAAAAAGGGATAAGGATTTAAAGAAGCTTTGATTTTCTTAGGAGAGAGTTTAATTATCTTGGATTCAGTTTGGATGGCCCAAGGATTATCTCTCTTTTATTACATAGAGTTTTGTAAGCGCTATCTTTGGGTTGGCTTGATTACTAGCTGGAGGTGATCGAGGAATTCACATGAGTTGTGGGACAAAGTGGTAAGCCATGTATTAGCCAAAATCAGGAGGGGTTAAGAAATGAAGAATACCAAAGCTATAGCTCTGATCGCAATATCAGCAGTTGCTTTAAGTGCTTGCAGTTCAACCAGTCCAGCGCCAGTTGCAAGTACGCCAGCTCCAGGCACATCGGCACCGACAGCGGCAGTACCCAAATTTGATCCTAATAAAAAAGTGTCTATTAAATATTCTTTCTGGGGCGATACAGATACAAAAGCTTTGCATGTTGCCGTAGTGGATGCATTTATGAAAGAGTACCCGAATGTTACGGTTGAGCCTGTGTACATTCCAGCGGAGTATTTAACCAAAATTCAAACCACATTCACTGGCGGAACCCAACCCGATCTTATCAATTTTACAGCTAACGATTTAATCTCTTTTGCTGCAGCTGGTGTATTAGAGCCACAAACCAAACTGATTAAAGGTGAATGGGATAAAGAGAACTTGGGCGACAACTTCGAGCGCTTGATGAAAGCAATGGAATATAACGGAGAGATATGGGCTTTGCCTCGGAATTCAGCTGGCAGAACAATCTTTTACAATAAGAGGATTTTTGACGAGGCTGGCGTGAAATACCCGGATAGCACCTGGACATGGGATACATTAATTGAGCAAGGAAAGAAGCTGACGAACAACAGCACCGATCCTAATAAGAAAGTGTACGCGATTGGCTTCCAAGGGGAAATGTCGGACATTGGCGCAAGCTACATTTGGCAAGCGGGCGGCGATTATTTTAGCCCAGACGGGAAAAAATTTATTCTTAACTCACCTGAAAGCAGAAAGGCATTCCAGTATTTACATGACCTTATCTATGTTCATCAAATTGCTCCGAACCCAAGCGTATATACAAATGGAACTCCGCAATCTTTATTCATGAATGAAAAAATAGCGATGCATTTTGACGCGGGATCGTTTATTGCGACCATGCAAAAGGCTAAATTCGAATGGAACCTTGCTTTGTTCCCTATGGGTCCCAAAAACCGTTTGGGAGCTTTATCACCTACAAGCTTAGCTATACCGAAAGCGAGCAAAAACAAAGAAGCGGCATGGGAATTAGCCAAGTTTATTAACGGACCAAAGGGGCAGGAAATTCTGATCAGCACCGGATTCTCGGCTCCTGTAAGAAAGTCCATACTTAACGACGAGAAAAAGTATTTGCCGGGCGATAAATTTAAAGTTGACCGTAAAGTCGCATTGGAAAGCTATACGGATCATTCTGGTGTAAAGCCTACCAATCCGATTTGGACACAAACCGATACCATTATTAAAAAATACCTCGGTCTCTATTTCTTAGATAAAAACGGTAAGATCGATGAATCATTGAAGCTCATTGAGAATGAAGTTAACGCAATAATGCCTAAGTAACCTTCCTTCTGGATGATGCAACAACAGATTTTTCCATTATCCGGGTTCAAGTTGTAAGTATAGTCGTTAGCGACCGGATAAGGATTGTAGCCCCTTCTTGTCCGGTTTCATAAATAAATATTGAGGGGAATGCAGCATGTCGAGGAAATTTTTGTTAAATGACACGATGGTAGCCTATTACTTTTTGTTGCCGGCCATAATCGGGTTTGGTATTTTCACCGCAGTTCCGTTGGTAACCTCTCTAGTTATTTCCTTCTATGAATGGAATACCTTATCGAGTCCGAAATTTATTGGGTTTGGGAACTTTATCAAAATTTTTACTGAGGATAAAATATTTTGGATTGCACTGGAAAATACATTCTGGTATGCGGTCGGTGTTGTTCCGTTAAGTATCGCCTTGGGATTGGCAGCGGCCTTATTGTTAAATCAAAAAATACTCGGCATTGCCCTGTGGAGAACGGTCTATTTCCTGCCAGTAATGACTTCGACAGTTGCTATTTCTCTGGTCTGGAAGTGGCTTTACAACCCTGATGTCGGTTTAATTAATGTGTTATTGAGGGAATTTGGAGTTCAGAATCCTCCTACATGGTTAACCAGCACAACTTGGGCGTTACCCTCGATCATCATTGTAACGATTTGGAAAACGATTGGCTATAATATGGTTATTTTTCTGGCAGGCTTGCAAAATGTGCCCAAGGAATTATATGAAGCGGCTGAGATTGATGGTTCGAGCAAGTGGAACATGTTTTGGAAAATTACGCTTCCTTTGTTGCGGCCTACTACCTTTTTTATAACGGTGATTTCGATTATCCACTCTTTTCAAGTGTTTGGATATGCGTTGATCATGACGGAAGGCGGTCCCGGCGCTTCGACAAACACGTTGGTTCTATACATCTATCAGCAGGGATTCAAATATTTCAATATGGGCTATGCTTCGGCTATTGCTTGGGTTTTATTCCTTATTCTTTTAATCGTTACTATGATTCAGTCCTATGTCAATCACCGAAGGGAGGCCGCTTAATCCATGGAAACTATCCAATCAACCGCAAAAGCGTCCATCGCCATAAAACGGTCGACCCTGAAACGAATTACAGATTTGATAACGTACGCGATTCTAATTACTTTTTCCGGAATTATGATCCTCCCTTTTATTTGGATGGTATCCTCTTCTTTGAAAAATTTGGATGAAGTAAGCGAAATTCCGATTCGTTGGATTCCTGAGACATTTCGTTTTAGCAATTATGTGGAAGTGTTTCAAAGCATCCCGATGGGACGGTTTATTCTAAACTCATTTTTTGTTGCTATCTCGGTGACGGTATTGGCGATATTGGTTTCTTCCTTGGCAGCTTATGCGTTTGCGAGACTGAATTTTAAAGGGAAAAGCACCCTTTTTCTATGCTTCCTGACAACCATGATGATACCGCAGCAGGTAACGATGATTCCCAACTTTTTGATTATGAAGGAATTCGGTTGGTTGAACACGTATAACGCATTGATTTTCCCCCAATTATTTACGGCTTTCGGGGTGTTTATGTTAAGGCAATTCTTTCTCTCTATCCCTGTTGAGCTTGAGGAAGCGGCAAGAATAGATGGGTGCAGCCGGTTTAGAATTTACTGGAATATCATGATTCCGTTGGCTAAGCCAGCATTTGTGACCTTGGGTATATTTATATTTTTGGGCGAATGGAATTCGTTTCTATGGCCGCTTATTGTTATAGATTCTGTAGCTCTACAACCGATTCAAGTTGGTTTGCGAACGTTCCAAGGAGAGTTTACCACTCACTGGCATCTTATGATGGCAGGAGCTTTTATAGCTGAATTGCCTGTTTTATTGTTTTACGTCTTTTGTCAGCGATACATTATTGAAGGCATTGCAACTTCAGGGATCAAGGGCTAGTAATGAAACTAAATTCTTAGGAGGTTTATTCATGAAAATCACGAAGCTGGAAGCTGTAATTATTGTAACGGAAGTTAAAAATCCGATGAAGGACGCGCTGCACACTTATGATGCGGGCACTCGAGTAGTAACCAAGATACATACGGATGAAGGTATTATAGGGTATGGATCTAGTTTTTTCGGTAGAGGAAAAGCGAGCGGAGCGATCTTGAAGCTGATGCTGGAATCAGAGCTGGGGCCGCATCTTATTGGGGAGGATCCACATTTTACTCGCAAAATCCGCAAAAAATTGTGGAGTATTGCTGACTATCACGGTGCAGAGGGTTTCTCGCATTTTGCCATCTCGGCTATTGATATTGCTCTCTGGGACATTATTGGAAAAAAAGCCAATCTGCCGACTGCGAAGGTTTTAGGCGCCGTTCGTGATCGTATCCCTGCTTATTGCATGGCTGGTTGGTATGTCGATACAGAAAAGGAATATGTGGCCAAATGCATCGAAACCGTGGAAGAAGGATTTAAGGCCATTAAACTTAAAGTAGGTAAATATTCTTTGGAGAATGATATCGAACGGATTAAAATAGCGCAAAGAGAAGTAGGGCCTGACATTAAAATTATGGTTGACGCCAATCAGGGATTTGATGAGAAGGAAGCGCTTCGTCGGGGAAGAGCCTATGAGCAGTTGGGAGTCAGATGGTTTGAGGAGCCATTGATCCCACAGCATAAGGAGAGTTCAGCAAGATTGGCCCGGGCGTTGGATATCCCAATAGCTATTGGAGAAAACTTTTATTCCAAATTCCAATTTTATGATGCGGTTCAAGCTGGAGCTGCCTCCATCTATCAACCTGATAACCGAAGAGCCGGAGGACCTACGGAATGGTTAGAAATCGGAGCTATTACGGATGTGGCTGGACATCATATCGCAAGCCATGGCGGCGGACCGGCAAATGTGAATATGCTGTGCGTTCTGCCTAATGCAATCTTCTTGGAAAGCGGTAGCTTGAAAAAAGAAGATGGGCTGTTGAAAACTCGACTGACCATGGTGGACGGGGAAGTTCTGCTTCCGGACGTACCGGGAATGGGAACGGATGTAGATGAAGAGTACATTGAGAAATATCGAGTCGACTAGAGGATTATTTGGGGAGGAGCTGGAGAATGTCTAAGCATACAGTGGAAGCGTTAGGGAATTTGGTTAACGGACAATGGATAATGGGATCAGAAACCTTTGACGTTCTCAATAAATATACCGGAGATGTGATTGTTAAAGTGACCAAATCATCTCGGGAAGACGTTAGTCATGCGATTGGCAATGCTTTGGAAACGTTCAAAACAACGAAGCTGATACCTTATCAAAGGTACGAGATTTTGATGAAAGCGGCCGAATTGTTTAAGCAGCGGAAAAAAGAGCTTGCCCTGACGATTGTTCGGGAAGGTGGCAAGGTACTAAAAGACGCCAGTATGGAGATTGAGCGGGGAATTCAAACGTTCATCGCATCTGCTGAAGAGGCCAAGAGACTGCAAGGGCATGAGGTTCCTATTCAAGGACAGCCGGGCAGTGATAATAAAATTGCCTTTACATTGCGTGTGCCTGTAGGTGTCCTGTGTGCGATAACGCCGTTTAATTTCCCTTTCAATTTAGTAGCTCATAAAATTGCGCCTGCACTTGCTGCAGGCAATACGGTTATATTAAAGCCGGCAGGCGTAACACCGCAAATTGCCGCTCAAATGGCAGCCATATTGTTGGAGGCAGGCCTTCCGCCGGGCTTTTTAAATATCGTAAACGGCCCTGGAAGAGAGATCGGCCAATATTTATTAGAGGACACCCGCATAGCGATGTATACCTTTACCGGGAGTACGGAGGTCGGCAAGCAGATTAAAGCAGCCTCCGGTATTCGCAAGGTGACCTTGGAGCTTGGAAGCAACTCTCCGAATATTGTTCATAAAGATGCACCGGATTTGGATAGAGCAGCCCAATTATGTGTGAACAAGGGCTTTACTAACGCAGGGCAGGCCTGCATTTCCGTGCAAAGGATTTATGTGCATCAAGACGTATACGCAGCCTTTGTTGAAAAGTCAATTGAAGCCGCATCGAAGCTGAGAGTGGGCGACCCCGAGCTTGATGAAACCGATATTGGGCCGATGATTTCCGAGAAGGAAGCAGCGCGAGCAGAGCTATGGATTCAGGAAGCTGTTCAACAGGGAGCAACGATCGCTCACGGAGGCCATCGGGAGGGTGCTATTTTATACCCAACCATTATGACCAATACGCTATCTTCAATGAAGGTGATGTGCCAGGAGGTTTTTGCCCCCATAGTTTGCATTACTCCCTATAGCGACATTAGTGAAGCGCTGAATGCAGCGAATGATTCCAATTACGGGCTGCAGGCTGGTATTTTCACATCCGACCTTCAGCTGGCTTTCAAGGCTGCCAAGGAATTGGAGTTTGGTGGCGTTATTATCAATGATGTGTCGACGTTTCGAGCAGATATTATGCCATATGGCGGTGTGAAGGATAGCGGATATGGAAAAGAAGGTCCGAAGTATGCCATCGAAGAAATGACGAATGAAAAATTAGTTGTTTTTGATATTTAGTCGAAGAGAGATGATCAGCATATGAGGGATACATGGTCTTATTTCCCATCAGGGAAAATTATATTCGGCAATGGTGCCATTCATAAACTAGGCGAGCTTTTGAAAAACATGAATGCCCGTAATATATTCCTCATTACCGATAAGGGAATCGTTCAATCCGGTATACTGAATACGGTTATGCATATTTTGGAGAAAGATAACTTCCAGGTTAAAGTGTTTGACGGTACAACTCCGGAACCTCCGGTTTCTAAAGTGTTGGAATGCTATGAATATGCCAAAAAGGAAATAAATGCGGATGTCATAATCGGGCTAGGTGGAGGAAGCAGCATTGATTTGGCAAAAGTAGTTGCTCTTCTGGTAGCGCACGGGGGACAGCCACAGGATTATTTTGGCGAGAACGCGATTCCATCTGCGATTGCCCCTTTGATAGCTATACCTACAACGGCAGGCACCGGCTCCGAAGTGACATCGGTAGCTGTCGTAACGGATACGGTTAATAACATTAAAGTTGGGATTTCCAACAATTATTTGAGACCGGCGGTTGCTTTATTGGATCCCGAGCTGACCATGCAGCTGCCTCCCTATGTAACTGCGTGCTCAGGCATCGATGCTTTAGCTCATGCGATTGAGGCCTACCTGGCCAAGGATTTTAAATATATCCAAGCGGAAGGCGATATTTTATTCCAAGGCTCGGCTCCGATAAGCGACACTCTAGCTTTACAAGCGATTGAACTTATTTCCAAGAACCTGGTAACGGCTGTCCAGCAGGGGACTAACCTGGAAGCACGCTCTAACATGCTTTTGGGGAGCTTGTTAGCCGGATTGGCTTTTTCCAATGCAGGTACGGCTGCGGCTCATGCGTTGGCCTACCCGATTGGAGGGTTATCCAAATCACCTCATGGAGAAGTAACAGGCCTTCTGCTGCCTTATGTTATTAGCTATAATGCCCGTACTACGGGAGATAAAATCAATAAGCTAGCACAAGCACTGCATATTCCTGCTCATAATCTCCATTTAGCATCGGACAAGATCCAGTTGGTCGTCTCTCATATCATTGATATTTTGCAGCAGATTGGATTGCCGACCCAGCTTCATTCGATTGGGATCAAGAGGGAGCAGTTGCCCGAAATTGCGGAAAAAGCGATACAAATTGAGCGGTTAATTCGAAACAACCCGCGCGCAGCCACCATAGGAGGCTTCATTGATTTACTTGAAAAGGCCTATTAATTTCGGGAGAGGATCTCATGAAGATTGTCATAACCAGACGTATTCCGGAAATCATTAAACAAAAGTTGGACGCGAACTACACCACCTACATGTGGCCAGAAGAAAATGTGCCGATTCCTTATGAGCTGCTGCTGGAACAAGTAAAGGATGCCGATGCCCTGTTCACCAACGTATCGGACCGAATAGATAAAAATGTATTTCAAGCGGCTCCGAACCTGAAGGTTGTCAGTACGATGGCAGTTGGTTATGACAATATAGATATTGGGGAAGCCACGGCAAGAGGCATACCTGTTGGGCACACGCCCGATGTTCTGTCGGAAGCAGTGGCAGATTTGACGTTTGCTCTCTTGCTATCAACTGCGCGAAAAGTAGTGGAGGCTATGAGCTTCATCAAGGCAGACAGCTGGAGAGGCTGGGGGCCAATGCTTTTGACCGGGCAAAATGTTTACAATTCCACAATCGGCATTATCGGGATGGGTGGAATTGGAAAAGGGGTAGCCAAAAGGGCTGCTGGTTTCGGTATGAGAATTTTATATCATAACAGGAGACGAAGAGAAGATATGGAGCAAGAGCTAGGTGTCGAGTACAGCTCGCTGGATAACTTGCTTCAGGCTTCCGATTTTGTAGTGATGCTGGCTCCTGCCACTTTGGAAACACGTAAGATGATCGGCGAAAGAGAGCTTTCTTTAATGAAGCCGACCGCTATTTTGATTAATACTTCCAGAGGAAGCAATATTGATGAAACGGCCCTTATTGCTGCATTAAAAAAACGCAAAATTTGGGGCGCGGGCTTGGATGTGTTTGAAGTCGAGCCGATTCGTGCGGACCACCCTTTGATTGGTCTTGAAAATGTAGTGCTGCTGCCGCATATAGGAAGCGCCACCGTTGCTACCAGGATGGAAATGGCCGAATTGACTGCTCGCCATATCCTTATGGGATTAAGTGGCGAAAGGATAAGAAATCTGGTAAACCCTGAAGCTTACAAGATGAGGGGTTAAGAGTTGAAGCCGTAAAAACAAACTCGTGGCTGTTGTAAACTACAGTTTTACAAGCTCACTAGACTGTAGATACAATGGCCTAAAAATATTTATTTAGAAACATTTGCATTTCGTAAAGAATCTTGATATAGTGCAAGTGTAAGTGGAATGGAAGCGCCTTCTGGCTTATCATTCTTAGGATCTGGCACCAACCATTTTTGCAGATGTAGTTCAATGGCAGAACTTCAGCTTCCCAAGCTGGTGGCGTGGGTTCGATTCCCATCATCTGCTTACTTAATCCGTGATTTTTCGCGGATTTTTTTATTACCAAGAAAAGGAGAATTGTAGCCATGAGTAATTACGAGAACAACTATTCCGAGAATTCATTCTGGGAGAAGTTAAAGAAGCATGCTATTGAAGCGGGGAAAAAGGTAGTATATAGCGCCCTTCTTGCCTTTTATGCGATTGAAAACCCTAATGTGCCTCTAAAGGATAAAATGAAAATTTACGGGGCTCTTGGTTACTTAATACTTCCCTTTGACTTGGTTCCTGATTTTATTCCGGTTGTAGGTTACGGAGATGACTTGGCGGCATTGCTCTTTGTGCTAGGGACGATTGCTAACCACTTGGATAACGATGTGAAGCAAAAAGCGGTTAACAAAATGAAAGAGTGGTTCGGGGAACTCGATCGTGGAGACCAGGAAATAATTGAGATTGATGCGAAGATTGTTGATGTGGAAAAAGGTATGGATGGAATGGCTTCGACTAAGCAGCTGACAGAAGATTAAGAAAACAGGGCATGTGGCATCACACAGAATGAGATTCGTCCGGTTATCGATAGCGTATTTCCCTTCGAAGACGCTATCGATGCGCTCCATTACCTGGAAAAGGGATCGTATTTCGGAAAGATTAGCATTAAGTTTTAGATTAACTAGTTTGGATATCAGGCATTTAATACTAGCACCCTTAGGGTGCTTTTCGTTTTTTTTATGTTCATCTACTACTGTCTGTATGGTTCCGCGGGAAGGGAATGTTGTTCATCGCTTTGTTAAGCCATAATGAAAATTCATGTTATTAAATGTAAATTCGGTTAACTTTTAAGGTAAATATTTGTAAAATGTAGTACACTGGAGATATAGTTCATTAGAACTATGTATCTGGAAGAAAAGCGTTATTTTAGTCAACAGGAGAAGATCATATGACCATTGATGCAGTAAAAACCAGGTTTCGTCATCAGGAGGAAAGCGTATACTCCCGTATTGGTGGGTTTACCCTTCCGGAGCAGTCTTTTGTAGGCACACATACGCTATATATTACGAATCAAGGCAGAATTTTTGCGCACGATACTGGCGGTCTTTTTGGTAATGAACGTGTAGAAGTATATGATGCGGCAAGCTTGGGTGTAAAGACTACCTTCAATAAGGATGTTGTCAGTCTCGTAAACGAGTCATTTCAAAGTCGAATGAGCTTTTCATTCTCAATGCCTGCATCAGAATTTATCCAATTATTTTCTAGCACTAGGAAGTCGATTTTTAAAATAAGTACCTCACCCCCGGTTCATTGCTACGTGCAGGATTTCTTGTTTCTCTACAAATTAAGAGAGTTCCGATTGGAGGCTAATACCTTAAAGTTGGATAAGTGGGAAATTCCTTTCCATCGGATAAACCAATTATCAATAGATCCTAACTGTATGGTTCATATCGGCGGTTCTTTTCGTGTGGAAAATAGAGAGGTAGCGGAGATTAAATTTTTCTTACCCTACATCGAGCATCTGAAGCAAATCGTAGAGAAGTACAATAATTCGCCGAAAATAAAAGACGTTATTGGAGACACGGGAACCTTGCATCCTGTAGCCTTGACCGGATTCATTAACAATGCGAAGCAACACAATACTTCATTGACTTTAGTAGCTGAGCCTCACAGAATTCGATTGCTGGATGAGGGAAGTTTACAGGTGGTTGAGGAATTCACGGTAAAAGATGATGCGTTCTTTTACTCTGCGGAGAGCCAGCAGCTCCTGGTCGTGAAGCAGAATAGAGCCTTCCGAGTAAAACTTTTAGATGAGATCACCCGGACTTATGTCACAAAGACTTATATCAAGCAGGATCATGCAGTAGTGACAAACGCAGGGAAGCTGTATGGCATTTGGCTTGGTGTAAACTATGAGGGGGAATCGGTAGATGTATTGTTTTCCCCAACTTCGCTTCGGCTCCTATTGGATAAAGGAATGACTTTGACTGATAGCATCTCCTATTCTGAGTTGGAAGGGATCATTGATGAGCGGAAGTGGTTTTTGCTGCATCGGTGGGAGATCGGATTACTTGTTTTTGATAGCGAAGAGAAGCGGGACAAGTCTACGGCAGGAAAGCGGATACCGAGCAAAAGTATGGAAGAGACCAGAGTGGGGTTCCTTGCCAATCTGCAGCCGTTCTATTTTGTGCATACGGAGAAGGAGCTAACTTTGTACCAATCCCCGCAGCTATGTCTTCAGCGGTTTCTTAATGCAGATATTAGCGACATCTCGGTTGCTGGATTAAGTACAGATACAGGATCGCCCTTTGTGGAAATAGAAATCGCTTCGGACAACCGTAAACATCGGATATCCCTTGCTTATGACGAAGTTCAAGGAATTATACATAAAGCTTATTATTATAAAAAAGCCGCCTTATTGCCGCAAACCGATCCGAAGCAGCTATTTTTGAGTTGGGGCCGTGTTGCTAATGATTTCGCTTTGTACCATCTATTCGGACAGCTGATTACAATTGAAGAGGGCATTAAAGAGATCAGCTTGAAGAAACAGAGCGTAGAAATAAAAAATAGGAACTTGGTAAATTTTTTATATCATAGCATCCAAGCCCAGAAGAAGAGGATGGACCAGATAGCCATCTACCTTCCAGCACTATTCGAACAAGAGGACCGCAAGCTGCTCTCCACCGTCGGGGTGTCTCTTGATGACCGTGCATATAAGCAGTTCCAACAGCAATTAATAGGAATCACCAGTCAATTAAAACGAACTTTGTATGAAACGGAGAGCGCGCTGTTAGCTGTATCTTTTGCTATTATCCCTAGGGTGAAGATGGAGCAATTTATAAATGAAAGAACAAGCAAGCGCTATAAAGCTGCGGCTGGTGTTGCGGTGCTAGGCCTCTTCCATCCCTTGGCACTCCCCGTGTCAATACCGGCTGCCGGCTTTATGGCATTGAATGCTTACTTTGCGAAGGGCGATATGATTAAGCAAGAAGATATTCGACATCAAAATGAGATGCACAGGCTTGACTTCTATTTGCTTAAGGCTCTGGACAGCTTTGATCATTTGATGAAGACACTGTACCCGTATTTTATAGCCGAATGCAATAGAGCGATGTATGCTTTTGTTCAACAGGTGGGAGCGTCTTATAAACCAGTTATAGAGGAACCGCCAATTAAGCAAGCGCTGTTTGAAAGGCTGGGGCAATATTATACGTTCAAGCAACTGCCCATCGATGAATCCGTTATAGTGAAAAAACATGATTTAATCGAAAAAGTTCACGAAACCGTTCAGCTTTGCGGACAAAATATATCCTTAATCAAACAGGAGGTTGACAGCCATGTTTCGGAATCCACTGCATTCTATAAATGATCCTTTTAAGGAAATGGAAACAAGTACAAAAGAGAGTGACCATGCATCTTCCATAGCAGAAACCCATTTTGTAAAACCCCATTACGTTGAGGGCTATGAAAGGGAGGATGGGGTATCTGTTGAGGGGTATTGGCGGGATGGCGATGGTGATACCTCTGAGGATAGGACCTTGGAGGATGGGGGCGGCTATGAGCAAACAAACCCTGACGACGATCTGACTAACAATTTAGATTAAGGAGGAACCATCTTGTATAACAACCCATTTCGTCCAGGCGGCTGGCAGCAAACGGACTCGTTCCTGGATATGAATCATAACGGTATTCCCGACCAGTATGATATAGCGATGGATTTAGACCATAATGGGATGCCGGATCACGCGGATATTTTATTCGATATGAACCACAACGGAATACCGGATAGTCATGATCTATTCATAGATATGGACCATAATGGCTTTCCGGATAGCACTGATCATTTCTTTGATATGGATCACGACGGAATGCCAGATCAGTACGATATATTCGTTGATCTCGATCATAACGGTTTTAATGATGGAAAGATTGGATTTTAGAAACTGCATATTCATGCATACTGCGGCTAATCCTGAGTGACAACTTGGGATGGCCGCTTTATCTTTTTTCATACAATTTTGGATAGATGTACATATTATTAATATAGGAAATTTTTATGAATTCTGAACAGGCCGAGGTGCTCTGGATGCAATCCCCAAATTGTGATGTATCGCCTATGAAGGACGAGTTAAACCAGCATTTGAACTATATTGCAGCTGAAATTCAGCATAGCATACGACTATTGGATGATGAAGCACATTGTCTTCTCAACGAATTTGATAAAGTAAGGGAAGCTTTCAATAAAGTGGAGTCTATAGCTGCTTCATTCTACTTGCAATGCTACCTGTCTTCTTTTACAAGCAGCTTTTCAGAGCTCTCTATAAGTATTCGACATTTGTCCGAGCGTCGGCATGGTGCACTGATTGTCATTCAGAGGAACGATAATTTGGATGCCTTCATCCATTCAGGTATTTCAATAGAAGGGACGCTTAGTCATTCGTTATTGGAATCTATCTTTTATCCTGGAAATAGGCTGCATGATGGGGCAGTATGGATCAAGTCTGACCGAATTGTTTCAGCAGCCAATATTTTACCGGTTTCAGCTTTATTAGTGGAAGAGGATACAAAAATGGGAACTCGACATCGTGCCGCGATAGGCTTGACGGAGAGGACCGATGCATTGGTGCTCATCGTCTCGGAAGAAACCGGAAGTGCATCCTTTGCTTATATGGGAAAGCTGCATCCCCTTAATGCGCTGGGTTCAGTGGTTGAGATTGCAGAGGCCACCCAATACATGAATATGGAGATTATGTGACGACTAGTATTGAGATGAATAATAAAATACCAATGTTCAATAAATGGATACATTTGCTGCATTGACAATATCCGACTATAATAGTATGATTTATTGTACTGTGTGCACCTTAACAATTGTATTGTTTCATTCAAACACATCCAATAAATGGAAAATATTATTTGTTATAACTGCTCTTCCAAGCTTGGATAAACGATATATTTAAATATCCGTGTATATAGAATAAGTAAGCTACGAAGGTGATGCCTTTTCTAACGGAAAAGGCGTTTTTATCATCTTGGAGGGACAAGCATGATTAAACTAACGCATCTACATAAAGAATATAGAACGAAAAAAGGTACGGTTATTGGTGTCGATAATGTGAATCTGACGGTCCATAAAGGAGCGATTTACGGTATCGTCGGTTATAGTGGAGCGGGAAAGAGCTCAGTGCTGCGCTGCATCAATTTGCTGGAGAGGCCTACTTCCGGCGAGGTGCTGGTAGATGGTGTGAATTTGATGTCTCTCTCCACAAGTGAGCTGAGGCTGGCGAGACAGAAGATCGGGATGATCTTCCAGCATTTTCATCTTATCAGCAGCAAAACCGTGTTTGATAATGTAGCCTTTGCATTGAAGGCGGCGGGCAAGCCAGCGTCCGTCATTGGTCAGAGGGTCCAAGAGCTGCTGCAGCTCGTCGGGTTAGCCGATAAAGCGGATAATTATCCCGCTCAGCTTAGTGGAGGGCAGAAGCAGCGGGTGGGGATTGCTCGGGCATTAGCGAATGACCCGCAGGTGCTGCTATGCGATGAACCAACCTCTGCACTCGATCCGATGACAACGCAGTCAATTCTGACGCTGCTTCGTGAGATCAACCAAACGTTAGGCTTAACGATTGTCCTCATCACTCATGAGATGGATGTTGTAAAGGACTTATGCCATCAGGTGGCAATCATGAATAATGGAAAAGTCATCGAAGAGGGATCAGTTTACGACATTTTTGCCAATCCGGAGCAGCCTCTTACTAAAGAATTTGTTCAGAACTCGTTGGAGTTTAAGCTCCCTCAGAAGCTATGGGATAAACGGGATCCTAATGGCAAAATTGTGAAGGTTATGTTCAAGAACGAAGCCGCAGAGCAGGCGATTATTTATGAAATGCTCAAAGCTATTCCTGTGAAGGCGAACATTATCCATGGCAAAATCGATTATATCGGAGACAAGCCCCTTGGGATGTTTATTATGGAAGTCACTGGGGATATCCATGAGATTGAGCATGCTCTGAAGTTTCTAGTGGACCAATCCTGCGGTGTAGAGGAGGTCGTAACCAATGAGTGATAATGGATTGATTAAGCTGTTGCCGGACATGCTTAAGGCGTTCTACGAAACCTTATATATGTGCGGTGTGTCGCTCATTCTAGCGATTATTATAGGTATTCCGCTGGGAATATTGTTATTTATTAGCGATAGAGGATTATTTGCGGAAAACAGGTTCGTTAATATGGTGCTGGGCGTACTGTCCAACGTAGTCCGGTCCATTCCGTTCCTCATTTTACTTGTACTGCTATTGCCCTTTACTCAATGGATTCTCGGAACGACGATCGGTCCATCGGCCGCGGCGGTGCCATTATCCGTGGCTGCTATCCCATTCTATGCGCGGCTTGTCGAAGCTTCCTTGAGGGAAGTCAGCAAGGGTGTCATAGAAGCAGCAGTAGCTGCAGGAGCGAGGCCGTGGCTGATTATCCGCGAGGTACTGCTGCCTGAAGCCAAGTCTGGTATCATCTCTGGATTGACGATTACAGCGGTTAGTCTGCTGGGCTTCTCAGCTATGGCCGGTACAGTCGGAGGTGGGGGTATCGGAGATCTGGCGATCCGCTTCGGGTACTATCGTTATGACAATCAAGTGTTATTTACAACGGTTATTCTACTAATCGCTTTGGTTCAAATTATTCAGTTCCTTGGTGATTGGGCTGCGCGCAAAGTGGATAAACGTTAATTATATAAAATTCACATCAAGAAGGAGTCCAAAATCATGAGAAAGAACCTTTTTATCATTATGGCTTTGACATTGGCCTTTTCATTGTTTGTAGCCGGTTGTGGCACCAAATCAGGAGCAGGTACAACGAATAACGCTGCGGGAAACACAGCGGCACCGAAAGAAGAACCTAAGAAAGCATTGAAAATCGGTGCTACTGCCGGTCCTTATAGCGACATGGTAACCAAAGCTATTAAGCCGATTATGGAGAAAAAGGGCTACACCATCGAAGTTGTTGAATTTAACGATTACGTTCAGCCTAACAAAGCGCTTGCGAACGGTTCATTGAATGCTAACCTGTTCCAGCACGTTCTTTACTTGAAGAAATTCGCTGCAGACAACAACCTTGATTTGAAGGAAGTTATCAGTGTACCGACAGCGCCAATGGGTCTATATTCCAAGAAGTTCAAATCGTTAGAAGAAATTAAAGAAGGCAGCACCTTAACGATTTCGAATGATCCTGCTAATCTAGCTCGCTCACTGGTTCTACTTCAAGACATCGGTCTTGTGAAGATGAAGAAGGATGTGGATCCGGCTAAAGTGTCCGAAAAGGATATTGAGGAAAACCCGAAGAAGCTTAACATTAAGCCTCTAGAAGCTGCTCAATTGCCTAGAACCATAGATAGCTCTGAATTGGCGTTGGTTCCTGGGAACTTTGCTCTTGCTGCTAAAATGGATCTTACTTCAGCTCTGAAACTGGAAAACATGTCGGAAAACTTCCGTAATATACTGGTTGTAAACTCGAAAGATATCGATACGCAGCTGGGTAAGGATTTGAAAGAAACGATTCAATCCAAGGATTTCGAAAAAATCATCGACGAGCAGTTCAAAGGCTTTTCTAAGCCTGAATGGATGAAGGCAGCTAAGTAAACTGAATACTCGGGAGAACCCGTCGAATCCCGTATATATCTATAAGAAAAAGGCTGCCCTTGGGCAGCCTTTTCTTTTTCTCATCTTTGATTAGAATGTATAATTTATTAGGCTTGAGTAGACCGAATTTATCTTAAAGCTGTTTCGTTTTTATAGTATCGGTTGAAGATTTCCTTCCCCACGGGGTACCGAGAAGAGGCAGCGCCCATCTGTCCAAACCATACCATCCGGCATTTTTCCAAGCAAGCACAAGCCAGGTAGCTAGAATGAACAGGATAGGATTTGTGCTTAAGGTTCCTGCAAATAGAAAGCTCGCATTCATAAACCCGCCGAAGAAAGCGGCAATTCCCGTTAATAGACCTAAGATCAGTCCAAGCCCCACAAGTAATTCGCCAAAAGCAACCATAAATCCGAACACCTTCGCATTAGGAAGCACGACACTTTCAAGGAAACCCGCATACCAGTCTGTAACATCTTTACCGGACTCTGCTTTAGCCAGTGCTCCCTTTACAAAGCCTTGCAGAGCGGTTCCAGCCTTGTCGCCAGTCCACGCATCGCTTGTTACCTTCTTCCAGCCTGAAGTTACCCAGGCATAACCTACATATAGACGGATGATTAACCAGATCCAGCCTGCTTGGGAGCTGTTGAACAAGAATCTCGAAAGCGGGTTTTCAGGAATAATCTGGTGAGTTGAATTTTCAATTTGCATCGCATAAACCTCCTTATAATATAAAACGTAACAACAATGGAATATATCGGATAAGAATATTGTAGCTGGATTGCTTTTGGTTTGGATGTGACAAAAATCACAGTGTAACGAAATAGATGCCATTTTAAGGCAAACATTTGATAGGCAGTACTATTAGATTAGAGAAACATCAGGTCAGAAAAGCCAAAGGTCTATTGGCTGCTGCACTCTTTGTATGGGCACTTATGAAAGTATATACAACTATTTGATGATAAAGTGCAATTGACTTAATGAATAAATTAACTAAAACTTCATATAACTTATAACTTAAAGATGCATTCAGAAGGAGGGGAAGATTCTTATAATCGTTTCAGTAAAAATTCATTAATGGGAGTGATTTGAAATGGAATTATTTATTATTCGTCACGGCCAATCCATAGGAAACACGGTACCGCATGATGTACCGGATGGGGAGCTGACGGAGCTTGGCATCAGCCAAGCAGCTAGAGTAGCGGAATGCTTGGCTGAGCGGAAATTTGACCAGCTTATATGCAGTCCTTTGATAAGGGCGATTGAGACGGCACAACCGCTGGCCAGAGCGTTGAAGCTGCCGATCCAAATATGGAAAAACACCTTCGAAGTAAGAAGCAAAGGGGTGTATCGGGGACCTACAGCGACAGAACTGAATCGACTGTACCCGGAAACACAGTTTCGAGATGATGTAGAGGCAGATGGATGGTATTGCAGCGGCGACGAGGATTCTCAAAAGGGTCATGCAAGGGCATCGGACATATGGCAGGAGCTGTTGGAGCAGTTCATGGGCCAGCGTGTGGCCTTGTTTGCCCATGGCGGGTTCAATCACCATCTGCTGCTTGCCATTCTCGGGCTGCCGCATGACAGCCCGATATATTTTGAGCAAAGCAATGGAAGCATTTATTGGGTAGGTGTGAATGAAGAACGGACCACGGTTCGTTTCATCGGACCAACTGAAGGCATATTGAGTGCCTGGGAGGGCTAACCGAATCGATTCGCTTCATGGGCAACTTGCTGTCCCATTGGGGATCAATGGCGATGCCCGTGACCTCCACTGTGATTATGACCATGGCCGGGATGCTCCCGGTGATGGTCGTCTGCTGGTGTGTGAAGATGCATGACTCCATGCTGGTGCATCCGGTTGTGAAGGGCTCGGTGAGCAGCAGTGAGGGTCATAAGCAAATGCTTATAGGCTCGGTCGTCCGCTTTTGTTGCCAAGGATTTGACATAAGCCGTAGAGCCTTCTATCTGCTCCAGTATGGTAACTGCGTCGTTGGCATCAAAGCATTTTTTTCCATCCACGATAATTGTCGCAGCACTGGAATGGGCTGCGATGATTTCCCCGTGCTCTGCATCCATCCCCCTTATACGCAGCGCGACCCAGCAGCTTTCCTTGACTGGAACCGACCAATGCCCCGCGTAGTATCCTTTTGTAGAATCAACTGTAAGTACTTCCCTCAGCTCGCCGTTACATACCAACTCAATCTTGGTTACAGGTACGGTAACTGTGGAAACCTCCCAGACCACATCAAGTGTTCCACCAGAAGCTGGCAGATGAATGATGGAACCCATCTCGCATCCGTTAATTTGGAACTCAAGCAGCGGACCGTAGGTTGCGAAGGTAACACCTTGACGTACTGCGTTCATCCAAGCGTCATAAGTGAAAGGGACATCCTTAATTAAAGCATAGGTGCGGATGGTTCCAACTGCAGTTGACTGTGACATCTTATCCGTTCCTCCGACGGCAGGCGCATGGTAACCGCAATTCAAATAACGATACCAGTCCGAAAGTGAATAAGGGTCGATCCCTTTGTTCTCGAAAGAGCACATCTCTATGGCATCGATTTCTCCAAGCACAATGGCTGCCGCTCCTTCTGCACGCGGGTTGGGCAGATGAGGCAGCACCGCCAAGCCGTTTTGTTCACGGCATTGCCGGGCCCACTGCGTTACAGTAGCTTCCAGCGCATCGCCAAGCGGGGATTCGTCAGGGCCACCTGTGCAGAGCGGCAGTATCATGCTCCCTTCATAGCCGAGCAAAGAGATATGTCCAAGAATATGCTGGCGGTTCTCGGTTCCCACCCGAACCAGATACTCGCCTGATCCTCCGTTCTCGGTGCTCCCTATTGTGGTTTTGCCATCAAAGTCCCCAATATTGCTAAACATTTCTCCCCATTGACTGGTTAGCAGGTTGATGACGTTAACTCCTTCTGCTTCGCCCTCCAGCAGAGCCGTTTGAGGAGAGAGAAAATGAACATGCGTATCGGCTGTAACCCAACCGCGCTGCCTCCAAGGCAATACGCGATCTAATTCGATTACGATGGAATCGGTGGAATCTGTCACAGTGAAGCGTTGGCGGACCGGACGGGTTTCGAATCCTTTCGTGACCTCTACATATATCTCTCCGAGTGGCAGCTTGTATTCCGCGACACCCGGGACATATGCGCTGAAGTGGTGACCCTGTACGTGTTCAGCGCCATAATCTTCAAACCAGTGCGGATTGGGCAGCCTATGTCCGTTGACAGGAGCTATATATTCGCCGGACTTCCCGTGTACGTGGAGCTTGGCGGCTATTGTGCTGCCGCTTTTTGAGTCCACGATCCGCAGGGTGACCCTGCGGGTAGCAGGCTCCAGCGGCTCGAATTCCGGCAGTGCTTCCAATTTACGCAGCTCAATAGCGCGCACAGGGCCATCCTCAAGAATCAAGTGGGCTTCAGGATGCGCAGTGTATTCAATAATCCATTCATTCAGTGTTGTCTGAGGAAGCGGAGGATTGGCATTGTTGAGCCACGCTGTGTGATTGTAATGAAGCACCGGGGATATGGCAATCACTTCACCCAAGTCGATGCGGATATTGGGGCTGTTCCCATAAGGATTTAATAAAGTTCCGTTCGCCGATTGATACCTTACTTTTTTGCGCGCCTCCCACTTAAACGGGAGCGTTGACAGATCCGATCGTGTGATACCGAAAATGAGGGCAGTTCCATCGATAGGCTGCATTGTCAATTCAGTCAGGTTTTTCTCGGGATACGGATTGGTGAGTGCAAACAGCCAATGATGCATCACGCCGCCGAATCCTTGGAAGGAGGTGCGAAGCTGGCTTTGTCCCCACGGAATCGAAGGCGATACACCCCGTGGAAGATCGCTATTGGCTTGCATAGTCCGCGGTTTGATATGTTTAACCGCCTCAAAGCTGTTTTCCCCCCACTTTACCTGAAACTCGCTAATTTGGTAACGTCTGCGGATTGGGAATACGACGGTACTATTATCGTCATAATGCAGCTTGTATTCACATACGGTTTCACCCAAGCGCGGGGTTCCTGACATAGGTCGAATAATACCGTCCTCTGCGGCGGCGTTTTCTTTGAAGTCTGCTGCATGAACGAAAACAAGCTGGCGGTCGTGCAAAGGCTGAGGGAATTTTATAGTGACCGGATCCTCTTTTAAAACAATGACGTTAGCGTTTTCATTATGGGGACCCAAAACAAAAGGGACTCCCCATAGCTCATGCTTCCCTGTTAAGAGAAGATGCTTATTAGCTACCAATCGTTCAGAGCCGTCCTGTGTATCCAGTTCTACAAGGTTTCGGTTATAAGCTGTTGTCAAGTCGATGGGGGCGAAACGGCGGTCCTCATTTCCGGGTACAGTATCCATAGTATCCCTCCAAAAATAAAAGTATAACTACATCATAATTTTATTTAATGATTAAGTAAATTCAATTATTTTGGTGGAAAGGTTGCTTATAGCTATAGCTTGCCTTGTTTTATCCAGGACAAAATTCGAAATGTGCCAAACAATGCCGTAAAGAGTAAAAGAATCAGGATAACAACCCAAATAACAAGCTGATTTATATGCTGCAGTCCGTTTGAATTATTTAGTACAAAAACTGAGATTCCAATAAAAAAAATGTACATGAAGATATTTGGAATAATCCATGCGACTCTGAGTTTCATGTTTGGTTTGTTCATAATTTCCACCTCCGTTGGGTACAAGCTGCTGCGAGTGGTTCCCTTACTTGGTTAGCTGCTCACATAGTTGGATATCTCAATCAAATTGAAGTCTGGATCACGGATATAAACCGATAAAATAGGTCCGACCGCTCCGGTTCTGGCAACAGGGCCCTCCTCGATAGCTACATGATGTTTATGCAAATGAGCCATCACATCATCCAGCGGCAGCTGTGTAATGAAGCACAGATCGATCGAACCTGGGGTTGGTTTATATGCTTTTGGTTCAAATTCATTGCCGTATTCATGCAAATTTAGTTTTTACGATCCGAATTGCAGAGCTTTGCGTCCGTCTCCGAAGGCTACGACTTCCATTCCTAGTACAACAGAATAGAATTCACAGGTTGCTTCTATATTTTTTACGGTAAGGACAAGATGGTCGATGCGGTTAATAATCATGAACTAGCACCTCTTTTCGAACTCGAAATGAACTATATTCACACTATACACGATATTTTACTTTTATTCCTATAGGGGGGTTGCAAACAGGCAAAGAGATTAATATTCCAAAATTTGATGATGGATTTTAGAAATTGTAGATAGTAAGTAAGCAATTTAAATGTTGGTTTTATCTATTGTTGATTTATTTTATCGATGATTTTCTATATAAAGGGGAATAGGAGTTCATACTCTATCGTTTTTGAAAACGCTTAATTTGAGGAAGAGGTGGAGAAGGCTTGAATATGTTGGGAAGAAGCAGGAGAGGGATATCTCGGACGATTGAAATAGTTCTGGTATTTACATTGATTTTCGGAAGTGTATGGCTACCGGCGAGCCCCACGGCTGCTGCTGTGTCAGGGACACCGGGTGGAGTGGACGCTGCTGCACTGCGATTGTGGCTGAAAGCCGATCAGGAGAATGTGACGCTTAGCGGAACGGATGTTACGGAATGGCGGGATAGCAGTCCGAAGAGTAACCATTTTATGAATGATGGTTCGACTCCGATTGGTGCAAGCGGTTCACGTCCAAAGCCGAAATTTAAGACCGTTAATAATGGATTGAATTTTCACTCATCGGTTGAATTTGTGAGAAGCGGTGGAAGCATTTTGCAGGATGCCAACGGCATATTCGCAGCCGGCGAATCTATAAGCCAAGCAAGTGTGTTTGCGATTACTGGGGGCGTTCCAGAGATTTTTAACACACTGCTTTTTGATCAGGCTATTAAGACAGGCAGCAATTTTGGGGCCGCTATCCCACACACGACCGGATCGGCCGCTGGTAAGGGATCCGTGCTTTGGGATTCAGGTACAACAACGACTGGAACAGGTTTACCGCGATTAAACGCAAGCAATAAGGTAGAAATAAATAAATACAACCTATGGGGCTTGCATTTTGAAGCAAATCCGGCGAGCGTTGGAACTGCAGTCTATCAGTCTGTGTTCCGCGACGGTCAGTCAGTAGGGGAATATTTGCAGACCCGTCTTCCCTTGGTTGGGATGCCGAATACCGCCATGTCAATAGGTTCGGCTGCCGCTGGAGGCTCAGGCTACAACGGTAATATCGGTGAAATGATCATATTCACCAACCGACTTACACCGATGCAGAAGCGTCAAGTGGAAACCTATCTAGCCATCAAGTTCGGTATTGGCTTGCAGGAAGGTGATTATTTGTCCGCTGGTCCTTCCCCTCAGGTCGTTTGGAATGCTGCGGCCAATGCTGATTATCGTAGTAGCATTGCAGGGATCGGGAAGGATCTGTTGGGGGCGCTGGATCAGCAGCAGAGCCGAAGCGCAGATATTCCAACAGACCAAGTAGTAATCAGCGCCAAACAGCCGTTATTAGATAAACAGTATTTGCTGTGGGGAGATAATGGAAGCGCAGGCTCGATGCCTTATGGTACGGAGTACAAGCGGTTGACTCGAAGCTGGAAAGCGCAAAATACAGGTAATGTGGGCGCCGTGCAAATAGCGATTCCGAGAAGTGTGATTCCTCTTGAAGGAGTGCTTCTGACAAGCAATAGCAGCGGTTTCGAGAATGAAGTAGCATCTCCGCTATCCTTGAAGACCATTCAAGGCATGGAGTATTATGCCGCTGATGTAACACTTGCTGATGGCTCTTATTTCACTTTCGCGGAGAAGCTGCCACAGGTTCTTTTGAATAGTTTTGAGGTGTGGGATGGGGCAGCCCCTGTATCACTAAATGAGACATTTGCTCCAAGCAAGACTAGCGGGTACGAGGCGGTTGTTTCGCAGGATACAGGAAGTGTCCGTGTGGAGGCGACAGCCACTGGTGGAGCCGCCATATCGATGACTTTGAGTAATTATATTACCGGCAACATTCCAGTAACCGTACTGGATCCTAGCCAAATATCTTTGGTTCCCGGTGTTAATAAATTGAAAATTAATTTATCAAGCGGTAGTGCGAATAATTCGTACCAGATTGATGTCATCCGAAGACTGCCTAAGGGTGAGCAAGGGCAAATTGGACTTTACGCAGGAACTGTAACTGCCAGCTCCTACCAGCCTAACACCAATTATGTTCCGGCTAATGTTGTAGATGGTATTTGGGGAGAGGATACAGCAAGCCAAGATAGCCGCTGGTCGGCTTCGGGACAAGGACAATGGTTGCAATTTGATTTGGGCCAGCCTGAGAAGGCTACTTACTTGGATATCGCTTTTTTGAATGCAAGAGATCGGTTGTCCAGTTTTGAAATATTGGGTTCGAATGAACCAGAGTTTACAACCAGCACCATTTTATTGCCTAAAAGAAGCAGTCGAAGTCTCAAAGCTACGGATAGTGTGATGCAGAGTTATGTTTTGACAAGCCCGACCACTGCGCGTTATTTACGACTTGTAGGGTATGGTAACAGTGCAAGCGGAAGCTCTGCAAACTGGAACAGTTTGATGGAAGTTAGGATCTACACGGGCACAGCCCCAGTAATCGAAGAGCCTAAGGATCCAAGCGGGCCTCCGGATGCAGGAGAGAACCCAGAAGTACCAACCCCTGAACTGACGAAAGTGAAGGTAAGCTCAGCGGAGCAATTACAGAATGCATTGGATCAGGCGGTGCAAGGGACGAATATTGAGCTTCAAAATGGGAGCTACGAACAGAACGGTCCGTTTGTTGTAAAAAATAAGACGGGTACCGTTGCGCTTCCGATTCGGATCACAGCTGCTGAGCAAGGGAAGGCAATCCTTACGGGAAACAGCTATATGCACATTGAAAATTCACAGTATATTGAGGTATCGGGGCTCGTATTCCGCAATGGAATTGGTACGGCTGAAGAGAATGCAGACCGGACTCTGAAGGATAGAGGGCTGGAGGGTTCCATTGTGAAGGAGGTACACCCGGGTCTGCAGCTCAGAAGCTCAAGCAACGTGTCAATCCTGCGTAATACATTCGCTCTGGATGAGACGGGGCAGCCGTTCAGGTTCGACTCTGCAAGTGGTAAGGTCTGGTGCTTAACCGCGGTTGAAGGCAGCTGCCGATATGGAACGGGTGACACTTATAATCCTAGTGGAGCCGTGTACACGGGGGATACCCCTCATACCAACTCCACCATGATGACTGACAACGGAACCAATCGCCATTATATACGGGTTGAAGGAGTAAGCAGCCATAACCGGATTGCTTATAATGAAATTGGCCCTAAGAAAGGCTTCGGCGCAGTTGTCATTTACGACGGAGAAGCAGGAAAAAATGTATCGGAATACGATATGATTGAGTATAACTATTTCCACGACATCGGTCCGCGTGTTTCTAACGGTTTGGAAGCTATACGACTCGGATTATCCGGTTTATCGCTTGCTTCGGGTCATGTGACGATCCAGAATAATCTATTTGATGGACTGAATGCTGAAGATGAGATTATTTCAGTCAAAAGCAGCGACAACATTATTCGTTATAATACCATTCGCAATTCTTATGGCGGTATCGTAGCACGTCATGGACACCGCAACAGCTTTTATGGAAATTTCATTATCGGAGACGGGAAAAAAGCTGGAATGGGCGGTTTCCGAATTTACGGTAATGAGCATAAAATTTATAACAATTACATGGAAGGTCTAACCGATAAGGTGATTGAGCTTGATGGAGGCACTCATGACGGAGGTCCTGACGGCGGAAGCAGTCCAACGGTTAAGTGGGGCGGTTCCGGTGCTTCGGAACAAACCGTTATGCTTGGAAACCTTGCTATTGATGATCCCTTAAGGGTTGAAATACTTCGCGGACATTGGCGGCAGTATAATGTTCAAGTCTATAATAATACGATAGTCAATGTCGGCAATAAGGCGGCCGCTTTCTCTTTTGGCGGTAGAAACTATCAACCGGTGGCAGCCCAAGTATACAACAATGTAGTATTCAGCAATGCGGGAACGATGTTCAATGAAATTAGTGCTGCACAGAACGTTCCGGCAAGCGAGCGCGCGGTTTATGCAGGCAACCTCGTAGAAGGAACGGCCAATCTGACCAATATAACTAGAAACATCAACGGTGGTTTTGAGAAGAAGGAGCTTAAGCTAGTCCGTAGTTCGGATGGAATGATCCGTCTATCAGCTCAGAGCCCTGCCCTTGATGCTTCCAAGGCTCCTTACATTGCTTTGGACGATATGGACGGACAAATCCGTTATAACGCTCCAGATGCAGGGGCTGATGAGTACATGCCTGGTGTTGCTCCAACCAGAAGAGCTCTTACTGTGGCGGATGTTGGGCCGAATGCGGGTCAGTCTCCACCTGTTCAAGAAGGCGATCCGGGCTTGAGCAGTCTGGTGCTGCGGTCTGATAGCGAGCTTGTCCCAGGGTTTAGCACTAATGAAGCCTACTATACGGTAACCCTTCAGCCTAATGTTAATAGCCTGACAATTGTTCCGAAGGCTTTGAATGGCAGTGGTTCTCAAATAACCGTATCCGTAGATGGTAAGAATCGTCAGACGGTTATAAGTGGTCAAGAGAGTCAAGTGTTAGAAATCGCTCAAGACGGCAGCATTATTGTGATTGAAGTGGCGCTTCCCTCAGGGAAGAACAAAGTGTATACGATTGTCGTACACCGTCAGCAAGTAACTCCACCAAGCGAAAACCAATTGGAGAAGATCCAATTTGATGCTGCTGCGTATCGAATGAAAGTCGATGAAACAAAAGCGACAGCTCTTAGCGCGGTTTTCAAAGACCACATCGAATCATTGGCAGGAGCAAGTATCTATACAATAAACCCTGCTATAGCCACAGTGGACGAACGAGGTGTATTGCGAGGGAAAACACTAGGTGAAACAGTGATAGTTGCAACGTATAAAGGGCACATTGCAACAGCTCCTGTGAATATATATACGGATGTTGTAGATCCTGTAACTCCACCAAGCGAAAACCAATTGGACAAAATCCAATTCGATGCTGCCGCATACCGGATGAAAGTCGACGAAACAAAAGCGACAGCTCTTAGCGCGGTTTTCAAAGACCGCATCGAATCATTGTCAGGAGCAAGTATCTATACAACAAACCCTGCTGTAGCGACGGTGGATGAACATGGCATATTGCGAGGGAAGACACTGGGTGAGACGGTAATCGTTGCAACCTATAAAGGACTTTTTGCAACAGCTGCTGTGAGCGTATATACGGATGCTATTAGGGGCGGTACGTCATCTTCTAGCAGAGGTGGCGGTTCATCGTCCGCAGCTGCACCGTCAACAACGGCTCCGACTGCGTCACCAGAACCAACAACTTCTACACCGACAAGCCCATCAACATCAGCTCCAACCGCACAATCCTCGTCTTTGACTGATGTTAAGTCGCATTGGGCAGGAGATGTGATTGCCAAGGCTGTAGAACGAGGCATCGTGGCCGGGTACCCAGACGGCAGCTTTAAGCCGGAAGAACCAATAACAAGGTTGCAGTTTGCTGCAATGCTAGTACGTGCGTTAAAGCTGAATAGCAATGAGCCGGCAGCCGTGTTCGCCGATCAATCCGAAATTCCGGGTTGGGCATCGAGAGAGCTTGCGGCGGCGACTCAAGCTGGAATTCTTCAGGGATATGAAGACCATACTTTACGACCTAATAGACCGATAAATCGGGCTGAGATGATCACCATGCTTATGCGGGCCTATCAGCAGAATAAGGGGACTTCGAACGCGGCAGCCTTTAGTGATGGCAATGAGATTCCACAATGGGCTCTACCCTTTATATCACAAGCGAAGGAATTAGGCCTTGTGCAAGGGCGGGAAAATAACCGTTTTGAACCAAATAATCTTGCAACCAGAGCCGAAGCTGTGATAGTGTTAATGCGAATGATAGAGCGGTAACGTAACGAAATAACGGGGGCGACTTGTCTGGAAAGACGGTCGGCCTTGTTGTTTTGTCAACCAGTTCAAAGACTTGCGGTAAAAGAAATGTTTGTTAATAACGTTATGTGATGGTCGCAGCTTGGATAGAAATGAAAGCAGTTTCAACACGGTCCTGAGGGGTAATTATTTATGAGTCTTAAAAGAATCGGTTTCAACAAACGCAGCATCATAGTCACCTGGCTCATTTCTTATATCTCCGTGCTTCTCGTCCCGATCATGATTAGCGGGATTATTTATGTTGCTACCTGGCATGTGGTGGAATCAGAGGTCAATCGTGCCAACGAATCGCTTCTCCAACAGATGGAGCAGGCAATTGACAATAACCTTGGAGGTATTGAACGATTAAGCGTTGAAATGACCCTTAGCAAACGGTTGGCCGCTTTCATTAACGCTTCCAAGCCGCTCACGGACAATGACCACTACGAATTGGTTAATATCGCAGACAACCTTCGTGTCTATAAAATGGCTAATGATTTTATCGAGCAGATCTATATTTACTATAAAAACAGCGATACTGTAATATCGACACGCGATCACATCAATACCCGTACTTTATTCGAAACGATACGCGAGAAGGAAGAGACGAGCTACGAGGAATGGAAGGCTTTCTTCGACAAGCGGTATATCCAGGAATACGCACCCGTAACGATTCGCGAGGATGGTAAATCAGTCAAAGCCGTAATGTACGCGAAATCGGTTATACTTGATAATCTGGATCTTCCCGGTGCGGTCATCCTGTTTATTATTAAAGATTCTAAGCTGCTGCAAAATATCACACCCTCTAACAAGGCTTCCGTCGCCGTATTGGACAAGGAAAACCGTCTGATCGCTTCGACTGGCTTCAAGAATAGTCCCGATTTTCTGAATTACGAAAGCTTATCCGGGAAAAAGGGGATGTTTTACAACGAGTTTTCCGGAGAAAAGCTGGCTGTCTCCTATACTACCTCGGACAATACAGGTTGGAAATACGTATCGTTGATTCCTGCTGAACAGTTTGACGAGAAAATGAAATATATAAAGACACTGATCTATGTCAGCTTGGTTCTGAGCCTTCTTAGCGGAGGGATTGTCACGTTCTTGTTTTTGAGGAAAAATTATAACCCGATCAGTGTATTAATCCAAAGCTTGTCTTTGAAATCAGGCATATCCTTCGATGAAGGATCGAACGAATATCGTTATTTGCAGGATGCATTAAACAACACCTTTGCCGAAAAGGAAAAAATCGATCAACGACTGCTGCAGAATCGCGATGCGATCCGCTCCCATTTCTTGCAGGGCTTGCTGAAAGGACGTTTGGAGCAGAACGTTCCCATTCATGAATCGCTCGCGGCTCATGATATACGGCTTGGATCCTCGCATTTTGCAGTCCTGTTGTTTCATATTGATCATTATGGCAAGTTCGAATCCGATGGTTATGTGGATCCGCAGAAGATGAAGCTTGTGCAATTTATTATTATGAATGTGGTGGAAGAGCTGGTCACCGATCGGCATTGTGCATTCACGACAGAAATGGACGATATGCAAGTATGCATCATAAATTTTAGTGCGGATCCCAATGCGGAGGAGCTGAAGCAAATTTCGGCGCAAGTGAGAGCCTTTTTGCTTGATCACTTCCATGTCCATCTAACGGTAGCAATCAGCGGCATTCATCAGGAGCTGTATGGAATTTCCCTTGCTTATCAGGAAACGCTGGCAGCGCTAGAATACCGTCTGATTATGGGGAGCGGGGAAATTATCAGGTATGGCGACCTTCCGAGTACCCGAACATCTCAGGAATCTACAAACTATTATTATCCCTTGCAGGTGGAGCAGCAGTTGATTAATTTCGTCAAGACAGGCGATTTTGAAAAATCGAATGCGATGATCGAGGAAATCATTGAGATTAATCTGGCGGATGCTTCCCTCTCCGCGCCGCTCGCAAAGTGTTTGATGTTTGATTTGATCAGCACGATGCTGAAAACGATGGATGAAATCGGTATAAACAACAAACAGGAATTCACCCAGCGGGAGAATCCGATTGATCGGTTAATAGGCTGTGAAACGATTAAGGAAATGAAGGTGCAGATTCGCGATGTGCTCAGCCAGGTTTGCCGATCGATCCAAGAGAACCGCGGGCAGGAGCACAACCAGCTGAGCCAGCAGGTGATTGAATATGTGAAGCAGCATTACAGCTCAGAAAACCTGAACATAAGTATGATAGGCGAAATATTTGGATTGACTCCTTCTTATTTGTCCAAGCAGTTTAAGGCCCAAACGGGCGAGGCGCTTCTGGATTTCATTAACAAAAAGCGTCTTGAGGAAGCGAAAAAGCTTCTTTCTCTGCAAACCTATTCGATTGTTGAAATCTCCAAAAGAGTGGGATATTCGGACATTAATACATTTAACCGTATATTTAAAAAATTCGAAGGGATTACTCCGGGTAAATACAAAGACATAACGTAATCCCCGTGATAATCAACCGTAAGGGCCGCCTAGTGCGGCTTTTACGGTTTTTGCATACCGAATATCGATTTTATAGCATGCTTAGTATCGATTTTAATGAGGTTTTCTTAGTTTTGAAGATTTCAAAATAGGAAGATCCGTTCCATAATAGCGCTAGGGTGTACAGCACACAGGGTGCACAATCAATTTACAATACGAAATTTGAATAGGGGGGATTGGCATGGGGAACCATTCCAACAAAAAGTCATTTAGTGTAGCGTTATCCGTTGTTCTGGCATCAACAAGTTTACTTGCTGCATGCTCCAAGGAGAACACGGGAGCTAAGGAGGCGCCGAAGTCTTCAGGGGCGGTAGTGACAGAAGCGGGGAAATACCCGATCAGCACGCAAGAAACGCTAACCTCTTGGGAGCAGATGGATACGAACTTGACTACGTTCTTCACTAACTTGAGCGAGTCGCCGTTCGGTAAACAATTAGAAAAAGAGACGGGTGTCAAAGTCAAATATACGCACCCAGCTGACGGGCAATCTAAAGAGCAATTTAATCTGTTGATAGCATCGAATAATTTGCCGGATGTAATCGAATATAACTGGAACACCTCATATCCAGGGGGGCCGGAGAAGGCAATCGCCGACAAGGTCATTCTTCCGCTTAATGATTTGATTGACAAGAATGCGCCCAACTTGAAGAAATTGCTGCAGCAGGATAAAGAGTTGGATAAGATGCTCAAAACGGACAGCGGTAAATATTATGTATTTCCGATGATTCGTCCTGACAATGGCTTGGTATTCCGGGGGCCCATGATCCGCAAGGACTGGCTTGATGAGCTGAAGCTTGGGGTACCAACTACGATCGATGAATGGTACATCGTGTTGAAAGCATTTAAAGAACAGAAGGGTGCTTCCGCACCGCTTACCGCTCAGTACAGCAACGAATTGAACATTCAAGATGCTTTCATCGGTGCCTACAAAACCGCCAACCGGTACTATATTGACGACCAAGGAAAGGTGAAGTTTGGCCCGATTGATCCACAGTTTAAGGATGCCTTAGTTCTATTGAGAAAATGGTATGCAGAAGGACTGATCGATAAAGACTTTGCACTGAACACTGATTCTAAGGCTCTCGACAACAAAATGATGAGTGATAGTTCGGGCGCAACCGTGGGGCTATTAAGCGGAGGTATGGGCAGATGGATGGAAACAGGGAAGAAGAAAAATCCGCAATTCCAACTGGTTGGAGCTCCTTACCCGACTTTGAAAAAGGGCGAGCGCGCTTTCATCGGACAGCGTGACTTTAAATACAATCCTGCAGCTAGTAAAGCTGTCACAGGAGCTGTCAAAAACCCTGAGCTCGCGGTCAAATGGCTGGACTACGCTTTTAGTGAAAAGGGCAGTATGCTGTTCAACTTCGGTACTGAGGGCGAAAGCTATACGATCAATAACGGTGCGCCTCAATTTAGCGAAAAAATTACCAAAAACGAAAAGTATAATCTACAGCAAATGGTATCTCAGTATACAAAACCAAATGGTCCGTTTCTTGGTAACAGCGCAAAAAGCTTCAACACATTCAAGGAGCAAGACGAAGCGGTAAAAGTATGGGGTGAAACGGATGCCGTCAAGCATGTACTACCGTTGTTCATCACTCCGACAGTGGAAGAAAGCAAGGAAGTAGCCAAATTGAATACGGCGATCACAAGCTACAAAGAAGAAATGTTCGTGAAATTTGTGATGGGCAAGGAACCTATCGAGAAGTTCGATGAGTATACCAATCGTATTAAAGAAATGGGCATTGATAAGGTGACCAAAATTTATCAAGATGCACTTGATCGTTACAACAAGCGATAAAATCAGCATCAGCGTCTTAGGGGAAACGTTAGCAGCAGCGGATTGGATGCGCCGTCTATAGTTTCCCTTCAAGAGGCTGTTATAGGATGGGCAGGGAGATGAAATGAACACAATCAATCAAGAAACGATGATTCCCTTTATTCCTAAAAAGCGGAGTAGGCTAGGAATCTTGATGGATATCCGAAAAAATAAGCTGTTATATGTCATGCTGCTTCCTGTACTTCTGTACTACGTTATATTCCACTATGCTCCCATGTACGGCGCTATTATTGCGTTTAAGGATTTCTCTCCAAGGCTGGGTATTTGGGGGAGCGACTGGGTAGGATTTGAGCATTTTCAAACGTTTTTTACCGGGCCCTACTTTTGGAGGACGATTAAAAACACCATTATGATGAGCTTCTACGAGCTGATATTTGGGTTTCCGGCTCCGATCCTGTTGGCTTTGCTGCTTAATGAAGTGAAACATTCCATATTTAAGCGTACCGTGCAGACGGTCACTTATATGCCGCATTTTATATCGCTAGTTGTTATTTGTGGCATGGTCAAAGATTTTACGTCCAGTGATGGCGTTATTAACGACCTGATTTCCCTATTTGGTGGTGAACGGTCCACATTTTTGCTCGAACCAAGCTTGTTCCGTACCATTTATATCTCCTCAGGCATCTGGCAGCATATCGGATGGGGTACGATTATCTATTTGGCAGCTTTGACCGGAATCGATCCGGAGCAGTATGAAGCGGCTAGAATAGACGGCGCAGGGCGTTGGAAGCAGATGGTGCACATTACGGTTCCAGGGCTGATGCCCACAATCGTGATTCTGCTCATTTTAGAAATTGGACGGATGATGAATGTCGGGTTCGAAAAAATCATTTTGCTCTACAACCCAAGCACATTTGAAACGGCTGACGTCGTATCTTCTTATGTGTACCGGGTCGGGCTGCAGGATTTCAATTATAGCTTCAGCTCGGCTGTAGGCTTGTTTAACTCCTTGGTTAATTTTATCCTGCTCATATTCTCCAACTGGTTAAGTAGAAAATTTAACGATACGAGCCTGTGGTAGAAAGGAGGAAGCTTAGATGCTGAACAGGGCAACATTCTCGGAAAGAGGCTTTGACCTCATTAATATGATTTTCCTGACCTTGCTAATGGTAATAACCATATATCCCCTTCTGTATGTGGCATTCGCCTCCGTGAGTGACGCTGGAAATCTGATGGCGCACAAAGGGATATTATGGCGGCCCCTGGGGCTATCGCTCGATGCGTATACGAATGTGTTCCGCAACCCGATGATCCTGAAGGGATACGGCAATACACTATTTGTAGTTGTGGTGGGTCTGCTGTTCAATATTTTACTTACAGCATTGGGTGCTTATGCGCTCTCTCGGAAAAGCTTGCAATATCGCAAGCAGCTAATGTTGTTTATCATTTTTACGATGTTTTTTAGCGGAGGGCTGATTCCTTTCTATTTGACTGTAAAAGGGGTTGGATTGGCCAATACGCTATGGGCGCTCATCATTCCGCAAGCAATTAATACGTTTAACCTGATTCTTATGAAAACAGCGTTTGAGGCAATCCCGGATGCCTTGGAGGAATCGGCCAAGATGGACGGAGCGAATGATTTTGTCATCTTGTTCCGGATTATCCTGCCGCTCTCCATGCCGGTTATTGCGGTTATGCTGTTATATTATGGTGTCAGTCATTGGAATTCATGGTTTAATGCGATGATTTTTTTACAGGATCGGTCGATGTACCCTTTGCAGCTTATCCTGCGTGAAATTTTACTTCAAGGGGAAGCAAGCTCGAACTTGGGAGCCGCTGATGGGGATGCTGCTATGCTCTCGGTTACATTGAAATATGCGACGATTATCGTGGCTACAGTGCCGATTCTGCTTATTTATCCGTTCTTGCAAAAATATTTCGTCAAAGGAGCGCTCATTGGGGCGATCAAGGGATAGGGAGCGAGCGGGAACAGTACAGAGGATAAGCATCGGATGACTCATCATTGATTTGGGGGCTGTTCTTTAGTCAATCGACTAGAGGACGGCTTTTTGTTTGTAGATAAGAACGTCCAAAAACCTGCATCTATACAGCCTTTTGGAAGTTTTATCGGTAGTCTTCGTGAATTCATATAAATGTGCATCTTTCTATTCGTTCTTAGCTGAAATCAGACCATTTTACATAAAATTGCTGTATTTTCGCAGCTATTCCTCTCAACAGCAAATTTCAGTAGAAAATAACTGCATGATTGCAGGATTTTGTGCAGGCTAATGATCGGGAGAGGGGCAAGCACCGATTTTGAGGTTGAGCCAAAGAGTAAAGCTGTGTAGTTTCGAAATTGGTATGATTCTTTAGTTTTTGATGATTTCTTTATTCAAGCTTTTACGTTATAAATGTAATCAGAGTGCGCACTCTACGCTTTTGAAAACGCTTTAATAGATCGGTGTCGAAGGGAATGTCGGTAAGGTCATTAAAATCATGCTGAAAAGGATGTGCATGGATGATATTACGTAAAAAGGCTTTCGCTTTCGTTTTATGTGTTTGTTTGCTCCTCACAATGCTTCCGCTGACCGTATTTGCGGTGGATGCCAAATTATCAGTCTCGGCGTCTGGTGTAACAGCTAGTAGCGATGATGGAAACGTACCTGCCAACACCGTGGATGGGAACCTAACCACCCGCTGGTCGGCGTCAGGTAACGGGCAGTGGATTCAGTATGATTTGGGCTCCAATAAAAAGGTAGCCTACATCAAGATAGCTTTTGTGAGCGGTGATACGAGAACGTCAACTTTCGATATCCTAACCTCGACTGACAACGTGAACTTTACAACCGTGCAGACTAACGTAGTGAGCAGCTTGAATACGAGCCTGCAAACCTTTGATTTTCCGGATGTGAGCTCGGCTCGTTATGTGCGTATCCTTGGCCACGGCAACTCCCTCAATGCGTGGAATAGCTACACCGAGGTTGAAATTTATGGGGATACAGCTATTACTACAGATGCTAAATTCCCAGTCACTGGAGCTTCTGTTACGGCTAGCTCCAATGATGGAAACGTACCCGCTAATACCGTGGATGGGAACCTAACCACCCGCTGGTCTGCGACCGGTAACGGGCAGTGGATCCAGTATGATTTGGGCTCCAATAAAAAGGTAGCCTACATCAAAGTAGCCTTTGTAAGCGGTGATACGAGAACCTCCACTTTTGATATCTTAACCTCGACGGACAACGTGAACTTTACGACCGTGCAGACTAACGTGGTCAGCAGCTTGAATACGAGCCTGCAAACCTTTGATTTTCCGGATGTGAGCTCGGCTCGTTATGTGCGGATCGTTGGACATGGCAACTCCCTCAACGCATGGAACAGCTACACAGAAGTAGAGATTTACGGCACGGATCCCACTTCCAATCCCGGCAATAACGTTTCTGTTTCTACCTCTGCTCAGTTGGCTTCAGCCATAGGCAGTGCTAGTGCTGGTACGACAATCGTACTCGCTAACGGTACCTACACACAAAGCGAGGCTTTTAAGTTAAATAACAAGGCCGGAACGGCTAGCAGCCCTATCACGATAAAAGCGGCAAATCAGGGACAGGCGATTATTTCCGGTGGCGCATTCCTCGAAATTAATAACTCATCCTACGTTATCATTCAGGGATTGAAGTTTACAAACACAGGAAATAACGCCCTTCTCTTAAATGGATCGAACAACATCCAGGTTACTCGGAATAAATTTGCTTTACCTGCAACCGGCGGAGCTCTTATCTGGCTTCAGGTCAGTGGAGTTAATAGTCATCACAATCGGATCGATCATAATGACTTCGGTAATAAGAGCGATACTAACCCGCTCATTGCTTACGAGGGAGACGGCAATGGGAACATCTCCCAATATGATGTGATAGAATATAACTATTTCCATGACGTTGGACCCTGGGTTGATAATGGGAAGGAAACGATCCGCCTGGGGCTGTCAGGAATCTCATTGTCCAATGGGTATAACACGATCCAGTACAATTTATTTGAGAATACGGATGGTGAACCGGAAATCGTTTCTGTGAAAAGCAGCAATAACACAGTCCGCTACAATACCTTCAAGACTTCAAAGGGAGGGTTAACCTCTAGACATGGCCATAGTAACAGCTTCTATGGAAACTTTTTTCTTGGCGACGGTGTCGAAACGGAAGAAGCAGGAATTCGGATTTATGGGAACGATCATAAGATATACAACAACTACATGGAGAATCTGACCAAGGATGCTATTATTCTCGATAATGGCAATTATGACGGCGGCTCCAGCGGGTATCCAGCGAATCCATCTGCCGATGATTTGAGAGCACAGTGGAAAATTTATCGCGCACAAGTCGTCAATAATACGATTGTGAACAGCACAACGGGAATTACTGTTGGTTCGGGCAAGACCTATGCTACTCAGGACAGCAGAGTAGCTAACAATATTATAAAGAATTCCTCCGGTATTCTTTATAATGAAATCGTGTCCACCAATACTGTATTTGAAGGGAACATAGGGAACGGCGGCACTCTGAAAAGTAACGCATCGCGAACAGCAGCCGAGATATTGGGCGTTGATCCGGCATTTACAACCATTAACGGATTACAAAAGCTGTCCTCTACAAGTCCGGCAATAAATTATGCCAAAGGGAGCTATCCTTTTGTTTTGGAGGATATGGATGGAGAAACTCGCTCCACTAATGATGCCGGAGCAGATGAACGTTCCGGTGCTACGAGCTTCCCCAACCATCCGCTGACAACAGCAGAGGTTGGACCAAGCGCGCCATAATCTAAGATTGGAATCCGCAAAAGTCTCAACTGTGCGGATTTTCCTATTCAGTCAATGCTCTACAGATGTGAATGAAGGCACTGAGAGCTTCCAGCTTACTCAGTGCTTTTTTCATAGCGAATAAAGGAATTTCCTGTCGGATTGAGGAATAAGTCCTAATGACTATTTTCAGGAGTTCATGACGGGTTCTTGGTGATTTGGTTCATGGTAATACAACCTCTGTGGGAGGGGATTCTATTGTTTCGGGACCTGGTACTAAATTTTGCAATCATTAGCCTATTTGTATTTTTAGCTGCACCTTTATTTATCAGAAAGAAAAATGCGGTCAAACCGATTTGGTTGTACCGGTTATATGTTGGCGCTGCTCATGGAGGACTTGGCGTTGTTTTGTTGTTTTTAAGTGTCGAGACCCCAAAATATACTTTTCTTAACTTGAGAGGAATTGCTTTTCTCCTATCATCCTTCTTCGGCGGACCTGTTAGCAGCTTCCTCACCTTCACCTTTGTTACCATTGGGCGACTAATAACAGAAGGCTCTATCGATATGCTCCAGAGTGGAATAGGCTTTGCAGCGGCTCTCGGAACAGGGGTGTTATTTAGCAAAATCAAAGCATATGGACTCAAATGGACTATCGGCACAATGTTTTTACTAAACTTTTATTACTTCAGCTTATGGTATGCGGGCAAAATTATTTTGAACGACGTATGGCCCTACATGCTTTATCAGTCTTGTGGTGCTTTATTGGTTGCCCTCTTTCTTCGCTATTTGATTCACACCTATCGATTTCAACAGTCGGCCAAGCAGGTGGAGCGGGAAATGATTCAGATGCTCTGCATGCAGCCTGGATTCACATTTAAGTTTCTTAAGAGAGATGACGGCAAGTACATATTTACTTTAATAGAAGGAGAATTGTTGCAGCGACTAGGGGTGAAGCCGAGCTTTTTTACAGGCCGAGCGGTTGATGAAGTTGAGTTTTTTCCTGATGCTTTTGTAGCTATGTTGAATAGTTATTATGACCGGGCATGGAAGGGCGAGAGAGTTGTTTTTGAGGCGGAATTGGACTCGTGCAGCATTCTGGTAACGTTAAATCCAGTCTTAATAAATAATGGAGTTAGCTATGTTATAGGCAGCGCATTAGATTTGTCCGAAAGCAAAGCAGCCGATAAATTAATTCAGGCAAGCGAGGAACGATATCGCAGGCTAGTGGAACATTCACAAGATTATATCCTTGGCTTTGATATAGAAGGCAATGTGACTTCAGTGAATCATAAATTAATTCATACCTATAAGCTGAACAGCAAGCCAACAACAGGAATGCCTTTGCCAGAGTTGATTAGCATAGACGAAGTGGGGAAGTGGCAGCATTATTTTCAACAGGCGATGCTCCAACAAGAGTCCCAGCAGTATGAAATGACTTTGAAGCTTCCCGATGACAATGTGCATATTTACACGGTCTCGTTGTCGCCGATTTTTGGTGCTAATCAAGAAATAATAAGCCTTACCTGTACGTTTCATGACATTACGGATTTGAAAAAGCGCCAAGAGGCTGATGAGTCTAATTGGGCAAAAAGTCGGTTTCTAGCTCAAATGAGCCACGAAATACGCACTCCGATAAATGCCGTTATTGGTCTTAATTATTTGCTTCAGCAGACGGACTTAACGGATCAACAACAGGAATATGTAAACAAATCCATGCGGTCGGCCCAAGGCTTGCTGACGATCATTAATGATGTCTTAGATTTCTCAAAAATTGAGGCCAAGAAAATCGTAATGGAGCAAATCGACTTTGATTTGTATGAGGTGCTTCACACGTTAACCGACATGATCAGCTTACAAGCTCGCGATAGAGGGTTGAATCTGCATACCGAGGTACATCCTAAGGTACCGCAAAAGCTTACAGGAGATCCGTTCCGACTCAATCAGGTGCTCTTGAATTTAACCAATAATGCTCTAAAGTTCACAGATGCTGGACAAGTATCAGTTCGGGTAGATGTTGTTTCACATCATGGATATGGCGTTACCCTTCGTTTTACTGTTCGGGATACAGGGATAGGTCTAACGAATGAGCAGCAAAAGCAGCTATTCCAAGAATTCATACAGGCCGATATGTCCACAACGCGCAAATATGGAGGAACGGGGCTTGGTCTTGTTATTAGCAAAAATCTGGTGGAGCTTATGGAGGGGACGATTGGCGTTGAAAGTGAGCTTGGTCAAGGAAGCTGTTTTTATTTTACCGCAAAGTTTGGCATTAGCTCTCAGACGATCTCCGATACGGCTATAGAGCCTCCATTTAAGGAGCTAGCTGAGAAATTTGCTTCACTTAATCATACAGACGTTTTACTGGTGGAAGATAACGAAATCAACCAACTGGTGGCCAAAGAAATACTCAAGGAGCTGGGAGTTCGGGTTGATGTGGCAGAGAATGGGGAGGAAGCGGTTAGATGTGTTGAAAATAAGCGGTACGATGCGATTCTGATGGACTTGCAGATGCCCATTATGGACGGCTACGAGGCTTCTAGAATCATTCGAAAACTGGAATATGCGAAGAATATACCAATCATAGCAATGACCGCGGATGCTATGCAAGGGGTAAAGGAGCAGGTACTAGAAGTAGGGATGAACGATTATATCACCAAGCCTTTTGAACCGGCTCAGCTCTATAGTATGCTGCAGCGAGTTATTCAAGCTTCGAAATGAATGTGATCCAATTGGTTGTTATGAAGTAATCCCCCTTATTTTTCCTGTAATGGTTTTTCTGATTTCAGTAGAAAATGAATCATATCAAATCAACAGGGGATAAGGGATGGTTACTATCTATAAATGGTTAGTTGTGTTTTTTGCTGCATTTATATTGGTTGTTTTATGTGATCCTCATGTTCTCGCGGCGCCTGAAGCAAAAGCGATGTTGACCGTGAAAGCTTCCTCTGAAGCACAAATGGAAACGCAATTAGCCTTAGACAATAAATTTCTCCAACATATCCGTCGGAACAGCAAGCATACAGCCGCTTCTATTATTCCAGTTACGGACACCGCTTTGACCCTTGTAGATAATGGAGTTACTGTAACCTATTCGGTAGACCGCAAAGGCAATTTATATCATACAGAAACCAACGAAATGATTCAATTGGATACGAAAATAAAACTGGAGCTTGTAAAGTATATTCAGCTCGCACGATCCACACATTTCGGGAAAGTTGTCCCGTGGGATAAGGCAAAAGGAATCATTCCAAAGAAAAAGAAGTTTAAAGTCATTGATGTAGAGACGGGACTGAGCTTTAATGTACAAAGAAGAGCAGGCAAGCATCATGCAGATGTACAACCTCTAACCAAAGAAGATACGGCTATCATGAAACAAATATACAAGGGCAAATGGAGCTGGAAACGAACAGCCATTGTTGTGCAAACGGGGAATAAATTCCTTGCTGCCTCTATGCATGGAATGCCGCATGGGGGAGATGGGATACCCGACAACGACTTCTCCGGCCATTTCTGTATTCACTTTTTGGGAAGCACCACGCACGGTTCAGGGAACGTCGACCCCGAGCATCAGCTAATGGTATATAAAGCAGGCGGAATGCTGGAGGAGTACTTCATTCAAGCATCTCCTTATGAAATAGTGGATGCTTACATTAACGCCTTCAACTTTCGTGATTCCCAGCTGTTGAAAATGAGCTTTTCCAATTCCAAGCATCAACAACTTGAATTACTGTACAAAAATAAGGATCAAATCACAGGGATGCGTAAAAGGGTAAAAACGATAACAAAAGGAACTTCAGGGCTGCTCTCATTGGAAATTCCGGTGGAGGTTGGTATTACACGGGGGGGGCGTGGCGAGGAACGGGCAACATTACTGTTTCAGATGAAACGAACGTCATTCTTCGAGCAGTGGACGATTGATTCCATCGATATGATTTCTTGATGATCATGCCATAATGAGAGGGCGCCCGTAAAAGCGCCCTTTTTTGTTATCCAAAAGGGTTGATGCAATGTGTTATAATAAATTAAATGATTAACCATGGCAAGGAAGGATGGGAAAATGGACGTGCAACTAAGAAAAAAGAACGAGAAGACACTATTGTCTCCTTTGGCAACGGCGAAAGACATGAGGAGGGAAATGGAGATTAAAGAGGAGGAGAAGCGCTGGCCCCAAATGGAAGTGCCAATTACCCTCGGAGATTGTCTTGCCGGTCTGACGAAAAATGATTTATCGGAGATCCGTACAAGTTTGGGTGTTTACGGAGCAAGCACACTAAAAAAACAAGAGTTGATTACGGTATTGGAACAACAGATTCCAATTATGCTGCCTCATCTTTTAAATAAAATAGACGATACGCGGTATAGAATAATAAAGCAGCTTGCGAGCCGTGGTGGACATGCCTTCCTGCCGTTGGAATCGAATCAGCTTGATTACTTTAAACATAGAGGAATAATCTTCTCAGGGATGCAGAATGGGAAGAAGACTCTGGCCATCCCCCAGGAAGTTCTCCAATGCTTCAATAGTATGGATACTGGTTCCTATAGAGAAACGGTTCGAAGAAACACGGAATGGGTGAAGCTTTCACAGGGCCTTCTTTTTTACTATGGCCACCTGAGCTTGGACGAATTGAATAGCATGGTTAGTTACCATGTGGGTATGAATGTAATGATGAGTGATTATTTACCGGTGATAGAAGAGGCCGCTTGGTTCTACGAGGAAATTCAGATTGAGACCGATGGCTTTTCAAATAGTAGGGTTTGGGACGGGGAAGAAGTGAAGAAAGAGCATCTAACTAGACCCGACTTACCGTTCTATCCATTTACTAAAGCTCAACTGATTGCTGCAGGTGAGCCGGACTTCGTTGATCGGACTCGAGCCTACCAAGCACTTGTCAGTTTCATAATGAAAAATTACCCTGTAGACCGGGTCCATGCAGATAGGCTTGTTGAAGAATGTGTATATGCTATTCAGATTGGAGAGGCGCCGAGTAATTTGCTCCAGTTTCTTCAGTCCCAATTGAAAATTGATAGCTTGGAATTGATAAAAGGTTTTATGGATCATATTGTTATGCTGAATAACACTACCAGACAATGGGTGATCAAGGGTCATTCGCCAAATGAGTTATCTTCTTCTAGAAATAAACCCAATATTCCGCAGTCTACTCCATTCAAGGCCGAGGTTATTGATATGGCAACGAGGAATAAAGTGGGGCGCAACGACCCTTGTACTTGTGGCAGCGGCAAAAAGTTTAAGAAGTGCTGCGCCAAATAATCAATATTAAATATTTATTGCGCTGTATACGCACACAAAAAAAACCTGAGGCACAGCCTCAGGTTTTTCTTATAATATCAGCATTTATATGTTTTCAGCGGAGCTGAACCATTCTGATATTGCAAGCAAAGCTACTTCTTAGACACGAATGTATCTTCATTGAAAGGGCTTCGATCAGAAGCTTTCTTACTTCAATAAGTGTTATAAATATTTTCGCACTCTTCTCCTGTCGGTTGATAGAAGCAGTGCTTTTTAAAACGTCCAACAAGGGGCTGATTATACCAAGTATCAGGACAGTCTCCTTCAGGTCTGAAATACCACAAGCTGAATTTAGCCGGCCACACTCTCTCGCCATCTACAGACCTTCTAGCTAATCGTTTGTCGCGGTCTCTTGATCTTTGATAAAAATATCCGTGCTGAACAGCTTCAAAAGCATGTGGCTGATAGATCATTTGCTCAATAGTACGGATATCCTTGAAATCAGAGCAATCCCCTCGTATTCGATTAATGCCCACATTTCCGACCATCAGCATGCCTTGTTCGCCTTCGCCCTCAGCTTCGGCTCGAAGTAATCTTGCCAAGAGATCAATATCTTGTTCCCTTGCTTTAACAACAGCCATAATTTCACCTCATAATTATCAAAATTAAGCCTTTATGTCAAGCGGTCTAGTCATTGACTAGTGTAATGTATGAGCGGATGTCCTTATTGGTGCCTAAATCAACTGTAAACAGTCATGCGATTATATGGTAACATATACAAAAAACCAATATTAGAGCGGGAAGGGAGAGATGCTTATCTATGTCGGAGGGAGCAGCAGTAACGGAAGCCCAGCAAGTAAGAATTGAGCCTGCAAAACGCAATCCATATAAAGACGGTCCCTTTTGGGGGATTTGTATCGGGCATGCTTTTACGCACTGGTACCCGTCTTCCATGTATATTTTATTGCCGTATATTGTTATTGCCTATAATTTTTCTATTACACAAGCAGGCTTATTATTAACGTTAAGATCTTTAATCACTGCATTCCTAACGATGCCGATAGGCGCTTTTACCGATATGTCCAGAAAGAAGCATCTGTTCTTGGCGGCTTCTTTGTTTTTGGTCGGAATGCCGTTTCTATTCATTGGATTTGTTCAGGAGTATTGGCTGTTTGCACTGCTTTTCATCGTGATGGGTGTGGGCAATGAATTCTGGCATCCGGCTTCCTACACAACCTTGTCCGTAAGATTTCCGGAACAGCGGGGATTGACGTTCGGTTATCATGCGATGGCCTCAAACCTCGGGGATATGCTGGCTCCTATCGTTATCGGAGCTTTGATTGTCACCTATACATGGCAGGAAATTATATATTGGAACTTTGTTCCGGGAGTGTTTTTCGCGATTTTCATTTTGATCACCTTAAGGAATATGAATGTCGATACATCACACCTAACAAAAGCCAAAGCCAAAGTAGAGTCGGCAGGCGGTGGGTTACAGGATTATTTTAGAGGGTTAAACGAATTGCTTCGCAATAAAACGGTTGTGCTGATTGCTATTTTAAGCGGAATTCGCGCGATGGCACAGAATGGTATAATGATTTTACTACCTTTATATTTAGCGATGGAAATTGGTCTGAACGCATTTTGGGTAGGTATGACATTGGGAGTGCTTCAGGCAGGTGGGTTGATAGCGGCCCCTATTGTAGGAAGAATGTCGGATAAATCGGGTCCGCGGAAAATTTTGACCAGCTTGATGGTCATTACGTCGATTATGCTTGTGATTGTTTCGGTTATCCATCATGAATGGATCCTGATTGGTACGATTGCCGTGCTTGGATTTTTCTTGTATGCCATAAGGCCCGTGCTGCAGGCTTGGGCGATGGAAAGTACGGATACAAAAGTGGCGGGGACCGCGACGAGCTTACTGTTCAGCATGCAATCCCTCATGGGGGCTGCCTCCCCAATCATCGGTACGTATCTGGCTCAAACCTACAGCTTCGCTGTGGCCTTTTACTTTTTGGCGGGAGTTATTTTGGCAGGTAATTTGGTTATTCATTTCATACCTAAAACTGTGGCAGACCAACAGAGTGTCAGGTAAGAAATAGTCCGCACATCGCCCCAATTAAATTCTCTTACTAAGGATGGTTTCTCCCAAGAGTCCAAATATTAGAAAGAACCTTGTTCTATGCACATCAAGGAACTGACGGTACAATAAATAGATAAAACAACTATTAAGTGCAGACTGAATGGAGTAGCTCATAATGAAAAAATTCAAGAAATTTTATATCGAGATCACGAGCGTATGCAATCTGGCCTGTACGTTCTGCCCGCAAACGCAGCGGCAAGCTAATTTTATTAAGGTAGATGCATTCACTAAAATTTTAGATGAAATAAAACCTCATACGGATTATATATATTTTCATGTAAAAGGGGAACCTCTTCTTCACCCCAAAGTCGATGAGCTGCTGGATTTGAGCCATGAAAGAGGATTTAAGGTTAATATTACCTCCAATGGAACGCTTATTAATAAGAACAAGCACAAGCTGCTAAACAAACCGGCTCTAAGACAGATCAACTTCTCCTTGCATAGCTTTGACGGACATGAGGGCTCTACCAATAAAGAAGAGTATATTATGAGCATTTTGTCATTTGTAAAGGAAGCTGTGGCGACTAGCAAGTTATTGATATCCTTTAGATTATGGAATCTGGATACCGATAACACTACCAACCTGGAAAGAAACAGAAATCGTGAAATACTTGAAATGATTGAAAGAGAGTTTAATCTGGATTACAAAATTGAAGAAAAATTCGTTCGAGGCAGTGGGCTCAAAATTGCAGATCAGATTTACTTGAATCAGGATCATGAATTTAAATGGCCTAAGCTAACGGAAAAAGAAGATGAAGGAAAAGGTTTTTGTCATGCGCTTAGAAATCAGGCGGCTATATTAGTCGATGGGACGGTTGTGCCTTGCTGCCTTGATGGGGAAGGTGTTATTAACTTAGGCAATATCAATCAAACTCCTTTCTCCGAAATTGTAGAGGGTGAAAGAGCGAACAAGTTGTTCGATGGATTTTCCAGAAGAGAAGTGGTTGAGGAATTATGTAGGAAGTGCGGATATAGACAAAGGTTTAGCATGTAAGTTGGCGAGCGAGTGGAGGCTTGAGCCGTGAGTAAGAAAGTGTTGATTATTGGAGCGGGAATCGGGGGATTGACAGCGGCCCTTGCGTTGAAACGAATAGGCTATGAGCCTGTTATATTCGAACGTTCACCACAGCCTTCATCTAATGGCACGACTCTTGTGTTATGGCCCAATGCATTCCGTGTCTTACAGGTTCTCGGTGTGGCTGACGATATCATGAAATTGGGTGTCCGCAACCTGAAGACGAGCGTGTTTACTGCAAAAGGACAACCGCTGTACGAGCTCTCGCTCGACATGGAAGCCGAATACGGCTACCCGGTAATGACTGTATTGCGGGCAGATTTGCAGCGTGTGCTTCTGGAACGGCTTGGGGAAGGCTCTGTAGTATGGGGCCAAGAATTTGTTGGCGCGAAGCAGGGGGATGAGCAAGTTACCGTTAATTTTGCCAACGGACACCGGGAACAAGGTTGTTTGTTAATCGGAGCCGATGGCATTCATTCTAAAGTTAGAACCGCATTGCTTGGAGAAGTGCCGTTGCGTTTTTGCGGGTTTGCTGCATATAGGGGGATGGTGGACAATCATTCAACCATACTGCCGCAACAGATAGGGATGGAAGTGTGGGGAGAAGGCAAGCGATTTGGCCTGTTTCATACCGGACATCAGGGGCTTTACTGGTTCGCCACGCTGAACAGCATGGCGGATAGTGATAGCTCACCACTCGGAATAAAACAGCATCTGCTGCATGAATTTGCAAGCTGGCATCCGCCTGTGGAACAGATTTTACATCAAACGGATGAATCCAAGATGCTGCGTCACCTGATCTATGACATACCATCATTGCCCTATTGGTCGAAGGGGCGAGTGACTCTGCTGGGTGATGCGGCGCATGCAATGACACCTAACCTGGGACAAGGTGCTTGCCAAGCTATTGAAGACGGTATGGCTTTGGCTGAGTCGATTCAGGGTGAATCTATTCTAAGCTTGGCCTTACAACGGTATGAAGCCAAGCGTAACTCACAAGTAAGAAAAGTGGTGAGCTTATCCAATCGCATGGGGCGGGTTTCCCAATGGTCCAATCCTATGCTATGTGGAGTTAGGAACTGGGTATTTGCTACCCTTCCAGGCTCTATGAAATTAAAGCAACTGGAACGAATTATTGGTAAGGGATAGCGTTTTTAGCGAATGACAAAAAAGTTGTTGATGCTGTGATACTAGAAAGGGGCATAATCGTCATGAGTAAGGAAATCGAAAGAAAGTTCCTATTGCCAGCTTTCCCTGCGAAGGAGCTTGAGAATAAAGCCATTGCTATGGTTTCGAAGCAGTACATTTATCAAACCTATTTGGCGTTTTCGGAGGATCAAGAAATTAGAGTCAGGAAATTGGTTAACAATGAGGGTCTTTCTGATTTCACTCATACTTTCAAATCAGGACATGGTTTAGTAAGGGAAGAGATTGAATATCCAATTTCAGAGAAAATTTATACGCAGCTGCTGAATAATACGAAGCTTAAACCGCTGGAGAAGATCCGCACTAAGGTAGAGTATGAAGGGCATATCTTTGAAGTGGACGAGTATAAACAAATAGATCTTATTGTTGTAGAAGTCGAATTTCCCGATGTGCATTCCGCAGAGGTATTCACGGTTCCGGATTGGTTTGGAAGAGAGCTGGGACAGGAAGAGGAATTTCGGAATAAGACTCTCTGGATCAAGCTGCAGACTGAAACCTTATAATTATATAGAAAAAGCGTCGGACTGGATACAGTGCCAACGCTTTTTTTATATCATTGAAAGGACTCCCCTATAAATTTTTGAGAAAACCTTTGTATTTACAGTTCTCTCTACATATACTATAGCGGTCTACGTCGTAGGATCGTCGCATTTCTGAATAAATATCCATAAGATGAAATTACAAAGAAACCAACTGTTTTCTGCATCGTAGTTAATGGAGGGATTAAAGTCAGTTTATGCTTACGATGCTGGTTTTGCTGAAGCAAAACCTTTAGGGGGAATACGGATGTCCACGTTTAAGAAAATGCTGGCTACTGTGGGGATAGGCGCCGCGAAGGTTGATTTGCAGATAGATAATGAGCAGGTGGCTGCTGGTGATATGGTAACAGGAGTCGTTCTTATTCAAGGCGGACGGGTTAATCAGGAAGTGGATGATGTATACGCATTCGTGAAAACGCAATATGTACAGGAAAAGGACAATCAGAGGTCTTTGGTGGAAACAACAGTCGGGAAGTTTCTGCTGGCAAGTAAATTTACGGTAGAAGCTGAGCAAGCTTACGAATATCCCGTTTCCTTCCAGCTTCCGTCGGGCACTCCCATAACGGTTAAACGGACTTCCATCTGGATTCAGACGGGTCTGGATATTAAAGAAGCTGTTGATCCGAAGGATGAGGATCGGCTCGAGGTTTTCCCACATCGACATTCTCAAATCGTACTGGATGCGATTGATCTGCTTGGCTTCCGGCGTCGTGAAATCACTTGTGAATATGCACCGAAGCTCGGACGAAACCTCCCATTCGTGCAGGAATTCGAATTTGTCCCAACGACACATTTCCTAAAGGATTTGGATGAACTAGAGGTAATCTTTCTACCGGATGAAGACGGTGTGGAGCTGCTGCTGCAGATTGACCGCAAGGCGAGAGGTCTGATGGGGATGTTCGCTGAAGCGACAGATACGGATGAGAGCTTTGTCCGTTGTCACTTTAGTGCTCACGATCTGCATAGTGGTGCAGACTCAGTTGCTGAAGAATTGTCCCAGATCATCCGGCAGTTTATATAAATTAATATTCTCCTATTACTCATGAAAAACGGTTGTTTTTGTCGGAGCGGGCTGACCATGCTGTCGCGATCCAAAAACTAAAAGATGCCAAAAGCGGGCCCTCTGTGTTGAATGACTTCATTCAGCAGGAGGGCTTTTTTATGAGTGTCTGGTACGGTGGGATGGGTTCAACTCGTATCAGCTCGGGTATCCTTGATTGACAATCATAGTTGCCACGAATATAATTGTCTTAACAACTATTTAAGTGGGAGGGAAACATATGACCAAGACTAGCGACAATGGAATGGAGCATTCTATAGGCTTCAATATGGGAGTAACCTATCGCAAGCTAACGAACCTTCTACAGGCTCGACTTAAGGAATATGACATTACGCCGGAGCAGTGGTCCGTTCTTTATCAGGTAGCCAGATCGGAAGGGTTGATTCAGAAGGAAATTGCGGATCGTGCAGGCAAGGATAGACCAACGACGACCCGAATTCTGGATCAGTTGGAGGGGAAGGGCTGTATTTATAAGAAAACCGGGGAGAATGATCGACGTTCGTTCTTGGTCCATATTACGGAGAAAGGAAAGCTGCTGATCGAAAAGACGCTCCCCATCGAGCGGCAAGTCATTAATGATATTAAGGAATGCATGACCACTACCGAATACGAATTGCTAATGGAGCTTATGCTTCGAATCAATAATCGCATCAGTGAACTAACAGACTTAGAGTAGGAGAAAAGACACCATGAATGCTCATGAATCAGAATCAGCTTCAAAATTGTGGACGAAATCATTTATTAGCTTAACGATTTGCTCGTTCCTGTTATTCTTAAATTTACAAATGCTGCTGTCCTCATTTCCCGCTTATGTAAAAGGGACTTTCTTAGTTGGGGATTTGACTGTCAGTCTTGTAACAAGTGTGTTCGCCATATCCGCGATAGCTACCCGTTTTTTGACTGCGGCGCTCATTCGGAGGATGCAGCGTAAAGTGATTTTGTTTATCGGGCTAGCCGTAGCGGCTATCATCACAGCTATTTATGGATGGGCCGATTCCATTGGATCGCTGCTTGCTATGCGCGTTGCCTATGGGATCGGTTTTGGCATGTCTAGCACGATAATACCGACATTGGTATCGCCTATTATTCCAAGTAAAAGGATGGGAGAAGGCATCGGTTATTTTGGTCTTTCGACTAGCCTTGCCATGTCCATTGGACCGATGATCGGTTTAAATATGATGAACCATTATGGCTTCGGAACTCTTGCACTAACGGGTGCAGCAACGGTTCTTTTGATTTTTCCAATCCTACTGTTGTCTCGTTCCCTTCCGCAGGAACCCGTTATACAGCGTGACACAAGTGCTGTTTCTGGGTCCCGGTCATTTAATCCCCTATTGTTATTTCCCGCTCTGCTTAATGTTCTTTTATCGGTGACATACAGTGGACTTCTCAGCTTTATTGCCTTATTTGGAGAAGTGGTGCATCTTGAACAGGTGGGGCTATTCTTCTTGTTTAATGTAATCACTATAATCATTATAAGGCCTATTTCAGGCAAAATATTTGATAAGAAGGGTCATGCAGCTGTCCTTATTCCTGCGGCAATTTGTGTGCTGGCCAGCATGACATTGCTCTCCTATACCACTACGATGCCAATGCTGATTGTGTCCGCACTGCTCTATGGACTCGGTTTCGGATCTATTCAGCCGACTATTCAAGCATGGATGCTTCGCTCGACGCCCCTAGCGCAGCACGGAACGGCCAACAGTATGTACTACAATTCCACAGACTTGGGTGTGGCAGCAGGCGCATTAATTCTAGGAGCCATCTCTTCTGTTTCTGGGTATGCGGCAATGTATCGATATTCGGCGGGATTTATGATTGTGTTCCTTGCTGCGTATGTAATCTATTGGATCGCAAGGGCCAGACAGACAAGAAATTATACGAAGACCCAGGCTGCCTCTAAATAAATTCATCTCCTAATTTATTATTCCACAAAAGGATTGTTCCCGGTATTCGTAGAAATTAACATAGATGTTACTGTCTACGAAGGAGGAAGCTTGGATGAAGCAACCATACTCGACCGGTGTATTGAAGCAGGAATTTATTAAAATTTATAATTCAATCAATCAGGAAATTTTTGGGACGGGCATCAAGTCGCAGAAGATTGAAATTTCCGGCGATAAAGTGTTTATTTTTGCAACGCACAAGCGTATACCCGCGCTAAAAATACTTGACGAATCCAACCGGAGTTTGACGGCCAGTGTAGACATCTTGTTAATGGAGGCCAACAAACGGATGCTCAAGGAACAGATCGAGAGTACACTGGGACTAGAGGTCAAGCTGGTACTCAAGGACTACGATCCAGTAACGGAATTTTCAGGAACCGTTATACTTTTGAAAGAACCATTGGAATAACATGTTAATTTATATAACATTACAATGACGAAAAACCTGTATTTTTGCGTATTAAATATATTTTTATTGATATTTATGAATTTAATTGTTATATTAACTAACATATTAGTGAGCAATCACATGATATCATGCAATAGCTCACACAAGCTTTGTGCTTCTGTACATTAAGGTATCGCATCCTTTTGCAAAAGAGAGATCCGGTTCCATTGTGTATAGCAAGCGAAATCCATACATATAGCAGGTGCTGAGGAACTCCTTACGGAGAGCTTTACAACCGCTAATTGTGACGTATCCGGGTCTGGTTTCTTTCAGCCCCAGTATGCTCATGATAGCGGTTTTTTTGTCTAATTAACCAGCGGGGACAAGAAGGATCAGAAGAATGCTTTTGGATGCGCAGCGGGGTTGTTCAACGGATGCAGCCAGAGAGGAGGAAACACAGGATGGCAGGAAGAGCGCGGACAGATGTGGCGAGTGTACTTGAGGCACTTAATAAAATTTCCAAAGGAAGGATGGTGATGGATTGGAATGAAGTGACCTCTGGAGCTAATCCCTATGTGGTTATGAAAACCTCGAACATTCCAGGTAAAGGTGTAATTGAAATCCCGGGCCTTATATTTGGTGACAAGCATAAGCCGGTATCGCGAATTGGTGTTGGAATGACATTGACTGAATCGGTCATTGAGCTTGCTTCTGCCATGAAGCTTGATCTTATCGTCGTTCACCATCCAGTAGCAGATGCAGCGAGCTCAGGAGGGGTGCCATTCTCGGATTATTTACCTCTGTATGATTTGGCTCTAATTGAAATGCACGAGGCTTTTCACGGACTCCATCCCGGACTTACGCTGTTGCACGGACACACCAAGCTGAAGACGGATATTACTTTCGGGGGTATCCCGGGAAATGTGCTTCATAAGGGTGTTGCACTTCCAGATGTGCATACAGTAGGGGATATATTAGCAAGAATAGAGCGGTTTATGGGACGGGAGATCGACCAAGATATGCTGGAGGCAGAGCGTGCGATCCGTGGGGAGTCAACGCTGCAGGAAGCAACACTCTCCAATCCGGCTAAGCTGCTGAGCGGTGGTATGACAAGTCCGGTGAAGCATATCCTGCACTTTTTCCCTCACACTGGATTTTCAGTTGATCATTTGGAGAAGGCTCTTCAGATGTATCCCGAAACGGACACGATTATCGTTAGTATCAGCAGAGTTAGGGAGGATCATCCTTTCGTTACGCTGGCCAAGGAGATAGGGCTTAATTTTATCGTAGGCAATCCTCATTCAGTTGAAATTATGGAGAATGGACTGCCGCTCGCTTATGCGTTGGAGCTGCTGCTTCCAGAGGTAGAGGTATTCTTGCTAAGAGAGCGCATAACGGCTGTGTCGCTGAAGGATGTGGGGCATCGTCAAATGGTGGAGTACGGCAGGGAGATGGCAGAGACGCATTTGGTTTCCATGCCGCCTAGAGCTGTTCAGACTTATTAAAGCTCGTCAAATACATAAATCGGGAGGAAGAAACCATGATAAAAGTTAAGAAATCCGCATGTATGCTGCTTTCTGTAGTGCTGCTAACACTTGCCGCGGGCTGCGGCTCCGCACCTGCTGTTGAAACAAAGCCTTCCGCACCTGCGCCAGAAGTAAAGAAAGAGCAGCCGCTGAAGACGGTTAAATTTTCCGAGGTTATCCGGTCCATCTTTTACGCTCCTCATTATGTGGCCATGCAAAAAGGCTTTTTCAAAGAAGAAGGCTTAGTTATAGACATGAATACCGCGCAAGGCTCGGATAAAGGGGCGGCCGCTTTGATTGCAGGGGTTGCGGATATTTCGTTGGTTGGGCCAGAAACTGCCATTTATATTTATAATCAAAAAGGAGATAAGACGCTCAAAATATTCCATCAGCTAACGATGAAGGATGGTTCGTTCCTGCTATCACGCAACAAGGCGGATGCTTTTAAATGGAGCGATCTCGAAGGGAAATCCGTTATAGGCTGGAGACCGGGCAGCGCCCCTCAAATGGTGTTAAATAACAAGCTGCTGTTGGAAAAAGTAAATAAGGTTGACGTTGTGACGAATATTGCTTCTCCGGCAATGGCGGGTGCTTTTACAAGCGGCAAAGGTGACTACATCCAGGTGTTCGAGCCCATTGCCTCCAGCTTGGAAAAAGAGGGGAAGGCATTCTTTGTAGCCTCGGTAGGTCAAGCATTTGGTGCATTTCCTGAAACCTCCTATGTAGCAACCTCTGATTATATCAAAAGTAACCCGGAAATCGTGCAAAAATTCGTCAATGCTGTAGCCAAAGGCGCCAAGTGGCTGAACACCGCATCCCAGGATGAAATTGCTGAAGCACTGATGCCATTTTTTGAAGGGACGCCTAAGGATGTTGTTATTCAATCGATAGAGCGCTATAAAAAGCAGGATACATGGCCTGCTGTGCCTGAATTGACAAGCGAACAATTCGAAACGCTGCAAAAGGTGTTAATAGATAACGGTGTGCTTAAGCTGGAGCAAAAGGTCACAGACATGGGAGCCATTGTTGATATGAGCTTTGTCAAAAATATCGGGAAGGTGGCGAAATAAGCCCATGGCCCAGATTGAATTGAACGAAGTGAACTTAAGCTATTTTACCATGAAGCAGGAAACAGAAGCTTTGAGGGATATCAATCTATCGGTAGAAGCCGGAGAGTTTATTAGTATCGTGGGTCCGAGCGGCTGTGGGAAGAGCACACTGCTCTCCCTGATCTCGGGTATGTATAAACCGACTCAAGGTAAAGTATTAATTGATGGGCAGGAGGTGTCGGGCACCTCCCCCAAGGTGGGGTATATGCTGCAGCATGACCATTTGTTTGAATGGCGGGATATTCTGAGCAACCTGATGGTTGGGGCGGAGATTCGCAAGATGGACCGCAAAAAAGCGGAGCGCAAGGCGTTGGAGCTCATGGAACGCTACGGCTTGGGAGGGTTTGCTCATCATAGTCCGGCGCAGCTCTCCGGCGGCATGCGTCAGCGGGTAGCATTAATCCGAACGCTTGTGACCGAGCCGGACATTCTGCTGCTGGATGAACCCTTCTCCGCATTGGATTATCAGACAAGGATAACGCTTGCTGATGAAATATTTAAGATTATTAAGGATCAGGGGAAAACAGCGGTTTTGGTCACTCATGATATATCTGAGGCCATCAGCATGGGGGATCGCGTCATGGTTATGTCGAACAGACCTAGCACCATTTCTACGATTTATTCAATTCAATTGGGTAACGGTCAGGATCTGACTCCTTGGAAGAAGAGGGAAGCGGATCAATATAACAACTACTTTAATGAAATCTGGAAGGAGCTGCAGGGGCATGTCGTCTCTACCGGTTAGTGAATCATCAGTCGTCGCGGAGACACAGGAGGAGAAAATTCAGGCAGTGCGTGTAAATAAACAATCCGTTTCCCCGCGATATGCCGAGTATAGGCAGGCTCAAAGGCGGAAGCAGTGGATGGTTCGCTTGTCCCAGCTGTTATTGTTTGTAGCTTTTCTTGCGCTGTGGCAGCTTGCCACTGACTTGAAGTGGGTCGACTCCATGTTGACCAGCAGGCCGTCGCAATTGTTCACATCCTTTCAAGAGCTCGCCTTTAAAGGTGAATTATTTAAGCACATGTGGACGACCAGCCTGGAGACCTTGATTGGTATTGTTGTTTCTATGCTGCTTGGGACCTTAATTGCTGTTGTGTTCTGGTGGTCCACCTTTGCCTCGAAAGTATTGGAGCCGTACATGGTCGTGCTGAACGCTCTGCCGAAGGTAGCGCTTGGTCCTATCTTTTATATTTGGCTGGGAGACAGGTACTCTATCTATGGAATGGCCATAGCGATATCCGTAATTGTCACAATCATCATGGTTGAGAGCGGATTTAGGGAAATTAGCCAAACGAAGCTGAAGCTGATGGAGTCATTCGACGCTACCAAGGCTCAAATGCTCCGGATGGTACTTCTGCCCGCAAGTATTCCGAATTTTATTGCAACGTTGAAGGTGAATGTTGGTTTGACGCTGGTGGGAGTCATCATGGGTGAATTTTTATCTTCTAAGGCTGGACTGGGCTACTTGATCATTTATGGAGGTCAAGTGTTCCAAATGAATATGGTTATGGTAAGTATTGCGATGTTGGCTATCTTATCTATCATTTTGTATGGCTTGGTAAATGCGGTGGGTCGCTTTGCGAAGAAAAAGTATCACTTTGGAAATTAAGCATAATAGCCGTTTCCTTGGAGGGATGCTCCCGTCGAGACGGCTTGTTTGTTCTTTTGAAATAAATTTCGTATACAATATGCAACAAGCCTAGCGCAATTGAATGAAGTATGTTATTATCTATGTAAGCGCTTTACAAACAAGTTTTACCAGTGAATTTTCAATTCATGATAAGTATGGTATTTGAGAACATTAAGGATCGAATCCTTTTATTTAAAAGAGATTAGACGCCATTTTGATTCTTTCACAAGACCATGCCTAAAGCAGGTAATAAGGAACTCTACGGAGAGCCTTGCAACCGCTACTTTATGACATATTCGGGTCCGCAAGGAATCCGTATGCTCATGGTGGCGGTTTTTTCTGTTTCTCAATTTGAACCATTATTTTTATATCAATCAAACTAAGCAAATGCAGCGAGGGAGTGGAAACGTATGAAGGGAACGCGGGACCAAGTAGATGTGGGAAATGTGTTAGAGGCGCTCAATGTAATATCCAAAGGAAGGATGGTCATGGATTGGAATGAAGTAACCTCTGGCACAAATCCGTATGTGGTTACGAAAACCTCGAATATCCCAGGTAAAAGTGTCATTGAAATTCCAGGGCTCATTTTTGGCGATAAACGCAAGCCGGTATCACGCATAGGTGTTGGAATGACGCTGACCGAATCGGTTATCGAGCTGGCTTCGGCTATGAAGCTTGATCTCATCATCGTTCATCATCCTGTGGCGGACGCGGCCAGCTCAGGTGGAGTACCGTTTGCCGATTATTTACCTTTGTATAATCTATCGCTTATCGAAATGCACGAGGCTTTTCACGGGCTTCATCCGGGACTTACGCTTCTGCATGGACACACCAAGCTGAAGACCGATATTGCCTTCGGCGGTATTCCGGGAAATGTGCTGCATAAGGGCGTCGCTCTTCCTGAAGTTCATACTGCAGGGGATGTGCTAGCTAGAATAGACCGGTTCATGGGACGGGAAATCGATCAAGATATGCTAGAGGCAGAGCGGGCGATCCGAGGAGAGTCCACTTTGGAGGAAGCGACAATCTCGAATCCGGCCAAGCTGCTGAGCGGCACGCCTGAGAGCTCTGTAAAGCACATCCTTCATTTTTTCCCGCATACTGGCTTTTCGATGAAGCATTTAGAAACGGCGCTGCAAATGTATCCAGAAACGGATACGATTATTGTCAGTATCAGCAGGGTGAGGGAGGATCATGAATTTGTAGAGTTAGCCAAGCGTCGAGGACTCAATTTTATAGTAGGCAATTCCCATTCCGTTGAGATTATGGAGAATGGGCTTCCTCTTGCTTACGCCTTGGAAATGCTGCTTCCGCAGGTTGAGGTATTCCTGTTAAGAGAACGTATAACGGCTGTCTCGCTCAAAGAAGTCGGTCACTCTCAGATGGTTAAATACGGTAGAGATATGGCTGAAATGCATCTGATATCTAAACCAACCCAAGCTGTCCAAATATTATAAAAGGTGGCTAAGAAGCCCCCTTTTGAACTTTCACTATAAGTATATTCTGAAAGGATGATATCTAATGAGAATGAGGAAAACCGCCTGTCTATTGCTTTCTGCCGTGCTATTATCGCTTGCCGCGGGCTGCGGCTCTGCGCCGTCTGCTGTACAATCGAATGCTAAACCAGCCGCTGCCTCGGAAGGAAAGAAGGAGGAAGCTTTAAAAACAGTCAAATTTTCGGAGGTCATTCGTTCTATCTTTTACGCTCCTCATTATATCGCCATGCAAAAAGGTTTTTTTAAAGAGGAAGGCCTAAATGTAGATATGAACACAGCACAAGGCTCTGATAAGGGGGCGGCTGCTTTAATTGCTGGGGTTGCAGACATCTCGTTGGTCGGACCGGAAACCGCGATTTATATCTATAATCAAAAAGGGGACAAGACGCTCAAAATTTTCCACCAGCTAACGATGAAGGATGGTTCATTCCTGCTCTCCCGTACTAAATCGGATGCTTTCAAATGGAGTGATCTGGAAGGGAAGTCCGTCATAGGCTGGAGGCCGGGCAGTGCGCCGCAAATGGTGCTAAATAATAAGCTGCTGCAGGAGAAAGTAAACAAGGTTGATGTTGTGACGAATATTGCTTCTCCTGCGATGGCTGGAGCTTTTACAAGCGGCAAAGGCGACTACATTCAGGTGTTCGAGCCAATTGCTTCCTCCTTGGAAAAAGAGGGAAAAGCTTTTTATGTGACATCTGTGGGGCAAGCCTTCGGTCCCTTTCCAGAAACCTCGTATGTGGCAACATCTGATTTCATTAAAAAGAACCCTGAAACCATTCAGAAATTCGTAAATGCCGTCTCCAAAGGAACGAAATGGTTGAACACAGCCTCTCCTGATGAGATTGCAGCTGCGTTGATGCCATTCTTTGAAGGAACGCCTAAGGATATTATTATTCAATCGATCGATCGTTATAAGAAGCAAGATACATGGCCTGCTGTTCCTGAGCTGAATGCAGAGCAATTCGAAGCGCTGCAAAAGGTACTGATAGATAACGGAGTACTTAAACCGGACCAGAAGGTCGCTGACCTGAATGCGGTTGTGGATATGAGCTTTGTGAAAAACATCGGGAAGGGGAAGTAAGTCTATGGCACAAATTGTATTAGATGATGTTTGTTTAAGCTATTTTACAATGAAGCAAGAAACCGAAGCTATTCGGGACATCAATATGTCCATTGAAGCGGGTGAATTCATCAGTATCGTGGGCCCAAGCGGCTGTGGCAAAAGTACAATGCTTTCGTTGATTTCCGGCATGTACAAGCCGACGAAGGGCAAAGTGCTGATCAACGGGCAGGTAGTATCCGGCACCTCCCCCAAGGTGGGGTACATGCTGCAGCATGATCATTTGTTCGAATGGCGGGATATTCTGAGCAATTTGATGGTTGGAGCGGAAATTCGCAAGATGGATTTGCGGAAAGCCGAGCGTAAAGCGATGGAGCTGATGGAGCGTTACGGCTTGGGGGGCTTTGCCCACCATAGTCCAGCTCAGCTCTCCGGCGGTATGCGTCAGCGAGTGGCGTTAATCCGTACGCTAGTGACAGAGCCGGACATCCTGCTGTTGGATGAGCCGTTCTCTGCCTTGGATTATCAAACAAGAATAACGCTTGCTGATGAAATATTTAAGATCATTAAGGATCAAGGAAAGACCGCGGTGCTGGTTACTCATGATATTTCAGAAGCTATCAGCATGGGGGACAGGGTAATGGTTATGTCGAAGCGGCCGAGTACAATTTCTTCCATTTATAATATTGAGCTGGGTGAGGGTAAGGGGCTTTCCCCCTGGAAGAAGCGGGAAGCGGTTCGTTACAATGATTACTTTAACCAAATTTGGAGGGAGCTGGAAGGGCATGTCGTCGCTACCGGTTAGAAAGTCGACTATTGGTCAGGAACCGAGGAAAGAACAATCGATAGCATTGGTTATAGAGAAGAAGAGCTCGCAGCAATACACCGAATATCTTCGAGTCCAAAAGCGTAAACTGTGGATGGTACGTATCGCCCAGTTATTGTTATTAGTCGGATTCCTTGGCTTGTGGGAATTGGCTGCAAATTTGAAATGGGTGGACTCGATGCTGACCAGCAAACCGTCGCAATTAGTCACATCGTTTCAAGAGCTGGCATTTCGAGGGGAGCTGTTCAAGCATACCTGGACTACGGCATTTGAGACGTTGATTGGAATTGTGGTTTCCATGGTGGCAGGAACCTTGATAGCGATTGTGTTCTGGTGGTCGACTTTTGCTTCCAAGGTGCTGGAGCCTTATGTTGTAGTGTTGAATGCATTGCCTAAAGTCGCGCTCGGTCCGATCTTTTACATTTGGCTGGGTGATAAGTATTCCATCTATGGGATGGCGATGGCTATATCCGTTATTGTTTCTATTATTATGATAGAGAGCGGGTTTAAGGAAATTAGTCAAACGAAGCTGAAGCTGATGGAGTCATTCGGCGCTACTAAGGCCCAAATGCTCCGGATGGTACTTCTGCCCGCAAGTATTCCGAATTTTATTGCAACGTTGAAGGTGAATGTTGGTTTGACGCTCGTAGGGGTTATTATGGGTGAATTTTTATCCTCTAAGGCTGGGCTTGGTTACTTGATTATATATGGCGGCCAAGTTTTCCAAATGAATATGGTCATGGTTAGCATCGCCATGTTGGCTATCTTATCTATTATTTTGTATGGCTTGGTTAATGCAGTGGGTCGTTTTGCGAAGAAAAAGTATCATTTTGAAGGTTAATTAATATAAGGTTATAGGTAAATGGTGGAAACCATAGTTAAGAAAAGCCTGCTAGCTTCATGGTTTGCGTTGATGAGGCGGCGGGTTTTCCTTGGTTTTATTGTATACAATATGCAATATGCCTAGTTATTTGTCTAGGTTTGTGATAAAATACATTTTACAGAAATGTAATCGCTTCCATTAACCGTTTTCATTAAATCTGAATGGGAAACATGCTGCGGGAGAATGGCGCTTACAGACAATACAACATTTTGAAACAATGCGAATAGCTGTAATGAAGCTAATGTTGCAGGTTTCTTTTGTTGTGTTATGTTTTATGACGTGATAAACTCGGAAACAAAGGAATTAGTCGGTGTTGAATCTTATATTCTATTAAAATTGTATACCAAATGCCGAAAAAGACTATTTAAGAGACAAAAAATGTGCTACAATCACTTTGAAGTACATTACATCGAAGAGGCAGGGGATTCTGAATGATCACATCATCACATCTTATGTACGCTTTTATCACAGTTGCGGTTATTGTAGTCATGTTGTTCAGACGTGGTGTAATCATTCCGACTTTAATCGGGACCTTTTTAGTCGGATGGATTTACAAGGGTGATGTGATTAGCGGTTTCAAGGCGGTTTACAACGCGAATCTTACTGCTGCAAAAGAACTCTTCACGATTTTCCTGATCATTACGTTTATGGTGGCGTTATTGGCATCATTGCGCGATATCGGGGCGGACCGCCGAATGATACGACCTATACAGAAGCTGATTGTTAATGGTCACATAGCATTCTTTGTACTTGCGGCGGTTACGTATGTTATTTCATTGTTCTTCTGGCCGACACCGGCCGTACCTCTGATTGGTGCATTATTGTTTCCAGCGGCGATTCGAGTGGGGCTTCCACCGATGGCTGCGGCAATGGCTGTTGCTCTTGCGGGACAGGGGATGGCCTTATCCTCCGACTATGTCATGCAAATAGCTCCAATGCTAAGTGCCAAAGGAGCTGGTGTTTCAACAGCGCTTGTTGCTGACAAGGCTATGGTGCTGTCACTGATTACGGGCGTGGTTTCCATTACGGGGGCTTACTTGATGCATCGTAAGGCGATCCGTAAATCGGATGCTCCTGTTCAGCAAGAGGCAACAGTAATTGAAATGAAGGCTGCAACAACAGTGGAATACGCGGAAGCGGCAGCAGCGACAGAAACCCTTTCGCCATCTGTGCTTAAGTGGTCCAAGATCTTTGCCGTACTGGTTCCAGTGTCTATGCTGGGAGTTATGATTGTTATGGCCGCAAGTAAGTTCGGCGGTACAAACATGGGCGGCTTTGAAGGTGGAGATGGAGCAGCTTTTATTGGCGGGGTTGCTGTCATACTGCTCATTCTATCCTGTACCGTGTTTTCGAAAATCAGTGCATTGGACAAGATTGGAGATCATCTTACTGAAGGCTTTGTATTTGCCTTTAAAGCAATGGGACCCGTTATTCCAATTGCAGGCTTCTTCTTCTTGGGTAATGCCGACTTTTCGAAAAGTGTTTTATCGTTAGGGGATAATGTCAAGGCACCAGCTTTTCTGTATGATTTGGTTATGTCCGTACAGTATGCAATTCCAACCAACGAGTTTTTTACAGCTTTTGGAATTTTGCTTATCGGTATTATCGCCGGATTGGAAGGATCGGGATTCTCTGGTCTGCCATTAACAGGCTCTCTCTCGGGCGCATTGGCGCCAACAGTAGGCATGGATCCTTCAACACTGGCTGCTATCGGTCAGATGGGTTCGGTATGGTCTGGTGGCGGAACGCTTATTGCCTGGTCATCACTTGTAGCTGTAGCGGGGTTTGCTGGGGTATCCGTTATTGAATTAGCACGTAAAAACTTCCTGCCGGTTTCTATTGGATTAATCGTATCAACCATTGCTGCTATGCTGCTGTGGTAATTGCATAATGCGTACGTTGTAAAAAAGTTGGAAAGCTCTATCTCCCCGAGGATAAGTGATCCGATAATTGGTCAATCGGCTGCTGCTCTTGTGCAAGCTTAGGAATAATATCTTGGCTAGATTTGACCAAGATGCGGCTAATGACGGCCGACATTTCTTGGACGAAGGTAAGACTGGTATGCTCCAGAACTTTATGATTTAGCTGACCATGATTGTTAATAATACCTTTAATATGAATGTGGCCAATGGGGGGCAGCTGTTTGTTAAGACTGACTCCAGGTTGAAGAGGCTCCTCCACGAGCTGGAGCGTACCGATTTTATAGAATTGCCCGAGACAAGCATCAACGGCGATAACGTAAGCACGGCTATGTTTGCTCGTGATGCTAGCTAATGTTTTGTGCATATTTAAAGCATGTACAGGCTTAGCGAGTGTTCCGTAAATATGAACAAAAGGGTGCCCATCAAGTCGCTCGGACAAACGGCTGCCAACCAAAGGTCCTAAGGAATCACCGTTGTAGCGGTTCGTTCCTATGCATATGATTACAATTTCAGTAAAGTTCGGATTTTTCAAGAAATGCTTGGTTAATAAATCCGAAATATAAGGTGCTGATTTTTTATCTAGGTAATGCTTGTGATGCATCATAGTGAATCGCCTGCTTTCTTGCTGATCTTATACTTGGAAGCACATCGTAGATGTCGTTATACTATATTGTAAACCATTTGGGTTCGTGCAATAAACAGTAATGAGAGAAAAAGATTTGTTAATTCTTCGTAATAATGGTATACAATACACCATATTATATAGTAAGAGAGGAGTTTATGCCATTATGCCAAACCCATACTTTTTAACACAGATGACTTGGCCTGAAGTGAAAGAAGCGCTTCAAACTGTTAAGATCGCTATTATTCCGCTAGGGGCGCATGAGCAGCATGGTCCTCATATGGTAGAAAGCTGCGATGCGGTTCTCGCGGAGGAAATGGGCAAACGGTTAACCGAGAAATTGCATCCTGAGGCAGTCCTGACTCCTACTATTAATATGGGGGTTTCACCGCATCATATTCACTTCCCGGGAACGATATCCTTAGAGCCGACGACAGTCATTGCTATTCTGCGTGACATGATGAAATCGTTAAAGCAGCATGGCATCCAACAATTTCTTATACTCAACTCACATGGAGGCAATCAAGCTACGCTTGGAGTTGCTGTTGATATGCTTACTACTGAGTTGGATGTGCGGATTTATTATGCCAAAACGACGGCATCGGCTAAGGATGTCATGGATAGACGAATCGAATCCAAGCTATATGGTCACAGCTGTGACCGCGAGGTATCGGAAGCCCTCTATCTGGCTCCTCATATAGTAAGGAAGGATAAGCTGGAAGCGGCCGACTATCAGGAAGGCCGATGGAAGAAGCTGCGTCCGGGCAATCCGCTGCAAGGGTTTTACTATTACGATGAAATGACACGTAATGGCTGCATTGGCGATGCTACCAAAGCCAGTGAAGACATAGGCAAGGAAATTGTAGAAACCGCTCTGGAGCGCTTAACCAAGGCAGTTAAAGAAGTGATATAAATATGAAGCAATCTTTATTCATACTAGCGATAGCTGCTTATCTTTGCTCGGCTTTCTATCCCATGGAGCTACTCCAATGGGTCATCTCTATAGCATGCTTGTTGATTGTTATTTTGGTTTTCCCTTCTGTTAAGAGATTCGTTCAAGGGATGGGCATAGTGTTCTTGGGCATAGGCGCTTTGCTGTTGATTATGAATGGAGCACCATGGATAAGTTTTATATCAAGCTTCGGTAACATGCTGAATATTTTAAGCTTGTTTGCTTTGCTTCCGCTAATTGCTTTGCCGATAGAGCTAGGGCAATATGCATCGCGGATTCAGTTAATCATTCAAAGTAAAATCAAGCATTCCGGTTTACTCTATACTATCACTTCCGGATTGTCGTATATATTAAGCTCTTTTATGAATTTAGCCACTTTGCCTATGATGTATCATACCATTCGTCCTTCGCTTGATTTGTATCCCATTGAAAAGAAGGAACGCTTTATAAGCAGAGCTATTACCCATGGCTACAGTATGCCGATTGTATGGACGCCAGTAGCGCCGATCGTTGGCATTATTGTCGAGATGACGGGTGTCGCTTGGAGCTCTATTCTACCAATCGTTATTCCGTTCAGCTTACTTGGGCTTGTCTTGGATGGTTTTATGGGAAAGTGGATCGCTAATCGCAGGCAGAAGCTGCTGGGTCAAACCGTGCTCAATGAAATAGCTGCATCCAGGGAAGTATTGTTAGAATCCGGACAGCGGCAGCCAGGGGGGCTTAAAGCAAGCCATCCTATACAAATCCTTATTGCCATTCTTATTTTTAATAGTTTGATTTCTTTATTGGAGAATTACTCTCATTTTAGCTTTTTGCTGTTAGTTTCTGTGTCTGTTATCCCTTTTGCGTTTTTATGGTCGCTGATGCTGGGCAAGGGCAGATTGTTTATTAAAAGGAGTCGCAGCCTGCTGCCGGAGCATTTGCTGAGGATGAAGGAGCAATTTTTTGTTTTTCTTAGTGCGGGCTTTATGATATCGGCCATTCAAACTACGGGTGCAGGACATTTTATTAATAGTTGGATTATAGGTGTAAAAGATATGGTAGGAGCGGATCTGTTTCTACTATTCATTCCTTTAATTCCTTTAATACTGGCCTTTGTAGGCTTGCATCCAGCCGTTGCTCTGGCTCTGGCTGGTGAGTCTCTTAACCCAAATGCACTTGGAATCTCCGTAGAGCTGACAGCAATTGCGATGCTCACAGGAGCCGCTGCGGCCTTCATGGTAGGTCCTTATAATGCAACAGCAGGTATGATGGCGGGACTCTCAGGACAGAGCTCTTACCGGGTCTCCAACTGGAATATTCCCTTTACAGCTGCGTATTTATTAATGGCGATGCTGCTTCTGTTAATACTTAAAAAAGTAGGTTGACAGATGAGCCTAGGTAAGCAATAATACAGGTATAAGGTTTTTGGTATACAATATACCAAAAACCAAACAAAGAAAGAATGAGAATTAAAATTCAGACTAACTAGGGTCCGGATTGCCGTGCAGGAAATGAGTTAGAGCAATTTATCCTACTTTTTTTCAAATTTGAGAGGAGTGCTTTTATAATGACATTGACTAAATCACGCTTAATGAACAAAGAGGAGTTTCGCCACGCTTTGGAGCAAGCAATTGAAGGAAATGCGGTAGCTAAAGCACCTTTTACAACTATGTGGGCAAACGGTGAATTGAAGAAAGAACATTTCGCAAGCTGGGTTGAGCAGCATTACGCATACGTTGGTCCATTCGCAGAGTACTTGGCTTATATATATGCTAACTGTCCACATGAGGATGCAAGAGATTTCTTGCTGCAAAACATGTGGGAGGAAGAGCTTGGCGGCGACCGTCATACGGATCTGTTGATTCGTTTCGGTGAAGCTTGTGGAACTACTCGTGAGCGTGTTGAATCGATGGAGCATTTGCTGCCTGAAACCATTGGTCTTCAATCCTGGTGCTACCGTATGGCATTCAAAGAGAACTTCTTGTTTGCTACCGCGGCTCTAGTGGTAGGACTTGAATCGCAAGTGCCTGCTATCTATCGCAGACAAACACCTACACTTCGTGAGAAATACGGCTTTACGGATGAAGAAGTGGAATTCTTCGATCTTCACATCGTATCCGATGAAATTCACGGAGAGCGTGGCTATCAAATCGTTCTGGAATATGCTAGAACGCCTGAAGATCAACAGCGTTGCATTGAAATCGTTGAAGAAGCAACTAAAATGCGCAGAATGTACATTGCAGCTATCTCTCGCGAATTTTGCTTAGAATAATACAGATCTTATAACCTAGTATTTCTTATCATTAACGATATAGCACATTAATAATTCCCGAGAATTCCTTCTTTCTCGGGAATTGGTTTAACAATAGCCCTATCTAGTGCGAGTTTAAAAAGTCCGGTTTCAGAACCGAGAAGATTGGACGAAAGCCGAGGAAGGAGGAACGGAGCGTAGGCAGTACCTACGTGAGTACCGGACTTCCCGGGTTTGTTCAATATTCGATGTCGAGTTACTTCCTGAACTACTACGTTATCAAAGTGGACTTTTTAAACAACCTCTTAGTGAGGAAAGGGGATTTATATGGTAATCGAGACAGCGGTACAAACATTTAAAAACCTAGTTAACGGGCAATGGGTGGATTCGGTAAGCGGTGCTACATTCGAGAATACGAATCCGGCTAACGCAACGGAAATTGTCGGACGATTCCAAGCCTCGGTAGAGGAGGATGTCAATCTGGCGATTGAATCCGCAGACCGCGCGTTCCAAACTTGGCGTTACACAGCTCCGACTAAGCGTGCTGAAATTCTGTATAAAGCAGCCGACTTGTTAGAAGCTGGCTTGGAGCAATATGCACAAGAGCTGACCCGAGAAGAAGGGAAAACGCTGGCAAGCAGCCGTATGGAAGTTAAGCGTTCAGCTCAAACATTGCGTTACTACGCATCAGAAGGCCTGAATGTAGCAGGGGAGACCCTTCCTTCCGATGACCCTACTACCTTTGTCTATACAAAAAAAGAACCATTAGGCGTTATAACGGTCATCACTCCTTGGAACTTTCCATTATCCATTCCGGTTCGGAAGATCGCTCCCGCCTTGGTTTCAGGTAACACGGTGGTGTTCAAGCCGGCATCAGATACGCCATTAATTGCGCTTCGTCTGGTTCAGGCCTTGCATGATGCAGGATTGCCTGCAGGCGTCCTCAATTTTGTAACTGGATCGGCTTCTAGAACAGGGACTCCGCTTGTAACTCATCCAGCTGTCAAAGCTGTTACATTTACAGGCTCAACAGGAGCAGGGGAGAAAATTAATAAATCGGTTCGTTTATCGACTCGCGTTCAACTGGAGCTTGGCGGCAAAAACCCGCTTATCGTTATGGCAGATGCCGACGTGGAGCAAGCGGCTGAATTAGCTATCAAAGGCGGCTTTGAGTTGACAGGCCAGGCCTGCACTGGCACTAGCCGCGTCATCGTAATGGATTCTGTGCATGACCAGTTTGTAAATGCGCTGATTGCCAAAACCCAATTATTGACTGTGGGCAGCGGCCTTACTAAAGGTATCGAAGTTGGACCCCTCGCCAATGCCAGCCAATTGAAGAACGTGCTGGATTATGTAGAAATCGGCAAAGCTGAAGGTGCTGAGCTTGTATATGGCGGAGAGCATTTGTCCGAGGGCGAATACGCAGAGGGCTATTATGTCCGGCCAGCTATCTTCACTAATGTGCTGCCAAACATGAGAATTGCTCAGGAAGAAATTTTCGGACCGGTCATTTCGATCATTCGTGTTACCTCCTTCCAAGAAGCTATGCGCATTGCTAATGATGTGGAGTTTGGATTATCGGCAGCTATTTGTACCTTTGACCCTAATCACATTCAGCATTTTATTAATAACATTCAAGCAGGTGTGGTCAAGGTTAACCGGACAACAACAGGCAATGCCTATAACGCTCCGTTCGGCGGTGTGAAAATGTCCAGCACCGCAACGTACCGTGAGTCAGGACGCGGAGCTCTGGAATTCTATACACAAATTAAAAGTGTCTACCACGGAGTAAAAAGCATCGATTAAATTGCAGAGCTTACTTATATAGAATGGAGGAGCTACCTACCTATGAAATCCGTATTGAAATTGGAATTGGAAGAAGCGAAAGTCATGCTGGAGGCGGCGAGAATCGCGGCTGAGGAAGTAAAAGCTCTGGAATCGATTTGTATTGTCGATGACGGCGGGTATGTAATAGCTATGGAGCGTATGAACGGCGGACGTATCACAGGTCCTGAGATTGCGATTGCTAAGGCGTTTACAGCAAGCGGACACAAGCGGTCGACTCATCTGTTCAATCAGCCAGGAGGTCCGGCTTCAACGACGGGCGAAGCGTTTGGTATCCATGCTATGCTTCCCGGCAAGTTCGCTATATTCGTAGGGGGCTTTCCCATTGTTGTGAATGGGGAAGTAGTCGGCGGTGTTGGAGTCAGCGGAGGCAATGGGGAGCAGGATACTGCAGTCGGAACAGCTGCATTGAAGGCGCTGCAAAATTACTTGGGCAATGAGTACGAAGTCATGACCCAAGCGGATATTAAGAAGTAGAGCGGAGAACAACGAGCGGAGCGGCCGAAAGCGTTCTGGAGAAGCGTTCGCTTTAGAAAGAATGCTTCGGCTACGAAGCGGGACTTGTTCGCAGACTTGTGACAGATAGGGTGGAGAGGCAAGATGGAGTATTGGAATTTGTTCCTCGGATTTTTCCGGATCGGCGTCTTGGGTTACGGCGGAGGACCTACCATGATTCCTCTTGTTCATGCGGAAGCCGTACAGAAGTATAAATGGATGACAGACGAAGAGTTTACGGACGTGCTGGCTATGGGGAATGCCTTGCCAGGGCCAATCGCCACGAAAATGGCCGGGTACATTGGCTATAAAGTGAAAGGGACCGCAGGTGCTTTCATCGCGATCTTGGCAATGGTCATTCCTGTTCTAGCTGCGATGATTTTTCTGCTGGGTCTCATTTATAAGCTCAAGGATTCCGGAATTGTAGGCGGCATGACACATGGGATTCAACCGGTAATCGGTGTGATGATGGCAGTTATGGCTTATGAGTTTTTCTTAAAATCATGGAAAGGCTGGACGAAGAACAGGACAATCGGATGGACGGTCATCTCATTAGTCGTCTTGGTTCTGCTGGATTTGAATCCGGGACTGCTCATAGGTATTGCCCTTGCTTACGCATTTATCGAATCGACCTACTTATTTAAAAAGCGGAAGAAGAAGCAGGCCGATTCTGACAGGGGATTTTCAGCATGATACTACTGCACATATTTTGGGCCTTTTTCATTCCTAATATTTTGGGATACGGCGGCGGGCCGCCGATCATCCCTTTACTGCAAGCCGAGGTAGTCGATCATTACGGGTGGATGACCTTGGAGCAATTCGGAGATGTGCTGGCGCTCGGGAATGCACTGCCAAGTCCTATTGCAACTAAGCTTGCTGGGTACATTGGATATCAGGTAGGAGGCGTCACCGGTGCTGTGGTGGCTTTGATTGCAACTATAGCGCCGACCGCCATCGCCATGGTCATCCTGTTCAAATTTCTACAGTTTTTTAAATCGGCTCCGCAGGTTGCTGCTATGACTCAGATCGTACGTCCGATTGTAGCGGTTTTACTTGGAACGTTAGCTTTTCAGTTTTTTGCAAGTGCTTATCAGTCCGCAGGAATATGGCAGACAGCAGCGCTTACAGCAGTTAGTTTAGTTGCTCTGGAGAAGCTTAAAATTCATCCGGGTCTGGTAGTTGCCTCTGCTATGGTATATGGAGCTGTTTTTCTTAGTTAAATGGAATACCTTCGAAATTGTTGTACTCTATATGTCATTTCGTTTACACTGAGAAGAAACAACATTCGGAGGTATACCAGATGCCAGATATGCCAGTCATATGGAAAGATGAAGAATTAAGCCCTATTCGTGATAAGGTATACCAGTATATTAAACAAGCCATTGTTCAAGGGATGTATAAATCGGGTGAACGCATTATCGAGCGCGAGCTGGCTGATCAATTAAATGTGAGCCGTACGCCCATCAGAGAAGCGCTATTTCGGCTTGAATCTCAAGGCTTTGTCAAAACGATGCCGCGAAAAGGTGTGGTTGTGTCCAAGCTATCACCGGAAGAAATCGTTGAAATATTCACGATATTAGCCGCTCTTGAGAGCTTGGCGATGAAGATGGCCGCACAAAAGGTAGAACAATCCCATCGTGATGAATTAAAGCGCATCATTGAGGAAATTGATCATGCGCTCGCTCAGCCGGTTTTTGATTTAAAGAACCGCATGTTCCATTTTTCGATTAACGATATTATTTTCCGGGCTGCGCAAAGCCCAAGATTGACACAGATGCTGGATAGCTTATCGGATTATATTCGCGCTTTTGCCCATCTTGGATATGAGCTTCCAGGACGGATGCGTAAGGCCGCGGAAGAGCACCGGGAGATGGCAGTGGCCGTCCTTAACGGCTATGGAGATCTTGCGGAGCAGCTAACGAAAATTCATCTGGAAAACTCCAAAAAAGCTTATATGGAAGCTTTGGAAAGAGAATAGAGAATAGAACAGCATGCTAAATTGTATAGAGGAGGTTTGCTATGCCCAATGTGAAATTACATCATAATAATGGAGAGCTATATGAGCAGGAAGTGGCGGCAAACAGCAATTTAGTTGTATTAGCCGGGATCAAGAAGTTTCCTCATCTGAAGTATGGCTGCGGCATGGGTAAATGCACCAAATGTATGGTCACCGTTCTTGCAGGCGGCGAGGCTCTAGCTGAACCTAACTGGAAAGAGAATAAAATGATAGGCGACAAGTTAAATGATGGCTGCCGTTTAGCATGCCAATTGTATATTTCAGAAGATATTGAGATCCGCCAAGAATAGCTTTGAGCTACTCGGAACTACTGCCGTGAGCTTATACCTTGGTTTTCAGACAAGCCTGGAGGGGGCGCTCCAATTGGAAAAATGCATACAGGTCGAGGAGAAGCTTAAGGAGCTAAATATTCAACTAGAATCACTTCCTAAGCCGAGCGGTAATTATGTTCCCTATACTATAGTAGGGCCGATGATCTATATGAGCGGTGTAACTCCTAAAGTAAACGGTGTGCTCCAATATAAAGGCAAGGTTGGGTTAGATCTAACGAAGGAAGAAGGCTATCAAGCGGCTCGGCAATGTATTATTAACCAACTGGGTACACTAAAGACCATTTTAGGGGATTTGGACCGGGTGGTAGGGATTGTCAAGATGGAAGGCTTTATTCATGCAGCCTCTGATTTCTATGATCTGCCTTATGTGTTGAACGGTGCTTCCGATCTGCTTGTTGAAGCGTTTGGCGGCGAAAAGGGGGCACATGCCCGTTCAGCGATTGGTGTCGCTGCCTTACCTGGCGCTGCTGCTGTCGAAGTAGAGCTAATTGTCCGATACGAATAAAATCCGATTTCAAATGGTTTACACCATTAACTAATAAATTAACTGGAGGTTTTGGAGATGAGCGAATTTATTTTGGTATCCACAACAGAACGTTACAAGACGGTAACCGACAATCCTGACCTGGAAACGATAGCTGAATACGAATATCACTTTTTTGGTAAGAAAAAGACTACATTTTCCATCTGCAAAATTAAAAATCCGGTTACCAGAATTGTGATTCAAGGTGTTTCAGAGGTGTTTCCGGACAACAGCATTCCCATTAAAGTATTCCCTAAGTTTGATACAACGGAACAGATCGAGAAAGAAATTTTCGAGTTGGATATGGATAAAGACAGCAAAATCGTAAGAGTCCAATAATTTGCCATAGCAAAAGTGCAGGCTTGATGAAGCTTGCATTTTTTTGCGTAGTGCTGCTCTAAATTGAGATTAAGATCAGGCTGTTAAGCCTTGATCTTTTTTTGTTTTTTCCATGCACAGGGAATAATGAAGTTATAGCTGCGTCTTGTTTTTGACGGTATAAACTCATATAATTGCCACGAGTTGTACAAGGAGCTCCAAGATTAACGCTCAGCAGCTCAGCTTGCCGGTTGGTGTTGAACTTTGCTAAAGCGAACGAAGAATGGGGCCGCTAAATCTTGTATGCGCAAAGGGGATTCTGATGATAATCAAAAAAAATATTTTTACTAAGCTCAATGCCGTTATCTTCATTTTTTTAATACCGATCTTACTTCTTTACGGCTTATCCAATCAGGTTAGCGTTCAGGTCGTAGAGGGCTTGTTACAGAAGGAAAAGAGCAATCAGCTGGAGTTTTTCCGCAAGCAATTGGATGCGACAGCTTTAAGCTTGGCCATGAATGCGATCACACTTACGAGAGACACAACTGTCCTGGGAATGGAAAGAGTGATGTTGACAGGCATAGAACAACAGTTGAATCAGATCGAATCCAACGTTCAAGAGAAATTAACTCTTCAGAGCTCTGCAAACAGCTGGTACAACGATATCACGTTGTATTTTCCTTCTGTTCAAAGAACGTTATCTACTTCATTTCGCCAAGTTCCTTATGATGAACGAAAACTAGATAAAAGTGTAAGGAGTCCCGGTTGGAGCTATAGACCAGACCCTGACCGTCCGGATACGTCATCCTTTGTTTATTACGCAGGCGGACCTATAAATGAAAATGGAAAACTCGATCAGAGCTTGGTTATTGTGGAAATGGCGTTCTATGAGTCCAATGTTACTTCCCTGCTGGATCAGTTGAAGACAGGCAGCAAAGGTGACCCTTTTATGGTGGACCGACAAAATCATCTCAGCTACAACCGCAGCTCCGACAAACAAACAACAAGCGCTGTGGTTGACGCTCTTTTTCAAAAAACGCTGGAGGAAAAAGGTGACTTTGTTACGGAAATCGGCAAAAAAACGTATCTGGTTAACTACGTTTATTCGCAAGCACTCGGGTATTATGTTGTTGATTATACGCCGCTAGAGCAAATTTTATCTCCGATCACTAAGATTCGCAACTTATTCTACGGCTTTATTATCCTATTGCTTGCAGTAGGGATTATGGCTTCCTTTTTGCTGTATAAACATGTTCAGGCTCCGCTCCACGCACTCACAGGTGTATTAAAAAGATTTCAAAACGGTGATTTTAGCGTGAGGCTGCATAGATGGTTTCACAGTGAATTCGATTTTGTCGTCGTTCGATTTAATGACATGGCGGGGCAAATTCAACATCTGATTGAAAATGTATATGAAGAGAAGAATCGATCCCGGATGGCTACACTCAAGCAGCTGCAGGCGCAAATTAATCCACATTTTTTGTACAACTGTCTTAATTTCATCATCAGCTCTGCCAATCTTGGCCGTAATGAGTCCGTTATTGCTATGGCTTATAACCTAAGTGATTACTATCGTTATATCACCAGGCTTGATGACCCCAACACATGCTTGCGGGATGAACTAAAATTAGTGAAAAATTATTTGGAAATCCACATGCTAAGGCTGCAGCGGATCCAATACGAAATTAACGTTCCTGAAGAAATGATGGGCATACGGATGCCAAGACTGCTCATACAACCGATCGTGGAAAATGCTATTGTGCATGGCTTGGAGCCCAAAATGGGTGGTGGAACCCTCGTTATAAGCGGAGAGATTATAGGGGAATACATCCGCATTACGATTGAAGACAGCGGTGTTGGAATTTCCTCAGACAGACAACAGCAGCTAATGGAGCAGCTTAATCAACCTATGGATGAGACAGTCGGATACGGGCTCTGGAATATACATCAACGGTTGAAGTATTGGTATGGTGAAACCTCGGGTCTGGAAATAACCTCCTCGTCAACCCAATCAGGACTTTGTGTAACTATATACTGGAAAGAAGGCTATGATCATGATTCGATTACTGCTGGTGGACGATGAGCCTGTTATTTTGGAGGATCTGGCGTTATTTATAAATAAAACAGCGGACTTTGAACATGTGTATACAGCAGCTTCCGGCCAGGAGGCCGTAGAATTAATAGAGCAATTTCCCATCGATATTGTTGTTACAGATATTCGTATGCCGGGGATGTCAGGACTTGAGTTTTGCGAATATGTCAAACAAAAACAGATGGATATCGAATGTATACTCTTATCGGGCTATGCTGAGTTCGAATATGCGCAGCAAGCGTTAAAAACCAATGCAGCGGCGTACCTGCTGAAGCCTGTGAAGAAGGACGAACTGCTGCAAACCATTCTCCAAACAGTGGAGGTATTGAAGCAAAAGAGGGAAGCAGCAGTATCGAACAAAAAGGCGCACGAGACGCTTCGCTCTCATTTGGTGCACTTGCAAGCCTCCTTGCTGCTTGATTTGCTCAAAGGGAAGAAGCTGACGCCAGAGAAACTGACCGAAGAAATGGAAAGGTTGAATATTCCTTTCGCTGTGGGCGATTGGGCAGCTATCATGCTGCTTAGAATTGAGAACCGCTTCTTGGAGTATGATGAGCGCAGCATTTCCTTATTCGAATTTGCAGTCGTCAATATTACGGAGGAAGTGCTTAATGACCATTTTGAAGTCTGGGCATGCAAGGATGACAGTCAATACTTGGCATTCTTGATCAAAATGAAAAACAGCGATTTGACGGATGCACCTCGAAAAAAGGTTCTTGAGCAGTTGATTCCGCAATTGCAGCATTATATAACGATCTATTTGCAAGGGAAAATTTCGGTAATCGTTAGTGACTTCGAAGCATTTCCAGTATGTCTTGCCGAGTTATATCAAAAAGCTCTGCTGTTGTTCAGAAGGCTGCCCGGCAGCGAGCAGGAGCTCTTTCTTCGCCTGTGGGATCAACCGCCACAAACACCATTGCGCCCTCTCCAGCGTTTGCATGAGCCTCCAACGATTTTGCAGCTGATTGAAACGGGTCGGTGGCAGGATGCGCACGAGAGATTGGATTATATTTTTGAAGAGCTAAGCAGCAATGGTATGGATACCGGGGAATATTTGTCGGAAGTGTTCTTTGCTTTATCGAATGCTTATACCTATGTGATTCACATGAACGGACTGCAAATGGCAGATGTGGTAGAGGAGCCCTATATGACAGGGAATAATGTCGCTACGTTCCGTACCGTAAAGCAGCTGCATGGGTGGGCGATGCAGGTGCTGGAGCGGATTAAAGAGCGCGTAGCAGATGGCAGCAAAGTGACGAGAGGTTCCTTTGTTTTGCAAATCCATCAATATATTGAACGGCATTTATCTGAGGATGTAACTCTGCAGGCAATTAGCGAGCATGTGCATCTGCATCCGGCTTACTTGTCGGTTACGTACAAGCAAGAGACGGGTGAGAATCTGAGTGAATATATATATCGCTACCGCATGGAAAAGGCCGCCTATTTGTTAAGAAATTCGAAAGCCAAAATCTATGAAATCGCAGCCCAGCTCGGCTACCAGTATACTCCCTATTTTACGAAGCTGTTTAAAAGCTATTATGATGTATCGCCGCAAGAGTATCGCGGTATGTCTAACCGGGAATAAGCAATATCTTTAAATTGTCCTCTATTTTCTTAAAATATCATCCGTATTCGTCTCCCCCTATACAACTTATACTTTAGTTAAGAAGCAGTAACAACTTTCAAAGCATATAGGGGGATACAGCAGTGAATCGCATAATACTTGACACAGATATCGGAACGGACTCAGATGATGCCGTCGCATTGTCGCTTGCACTGAGATCACCGGAAATCAAGCTTGAAGGAGTGACAACGGTTTATGGTAACGTGCATGTCCGTGCAAAGATTGCCAAGAAAATAATGGCGTTGTCCGGCGATAGCGAAGTCAATGTTTATCCCGGAGTTGTACAAACCTTGCTGCATAACCGAGAGGTATTCTGGGCGGGGATTGAGGGTGAAGGGCTGGACATTGAAGATCACAGCATGAAGGACGTCAAGCACGCCGTAGATTATATCATTGAAACGGTTATGAATAACCCGGGTGAGATTACTTTAGTGACCATTGGGCCGCTGACCAATATTGCTGCTGCTATTATTCGGGAGCCGCGCCTCGTAAGGAATGTCAAGGAAATCGTTATGATGGGCGGGGTTGTAAGGTTGGGCAGCAGTGCAGTAGAGCTCCCTCCGATTGAACATAATGTGAAATGCGATCCTGAAGCGGCATCGCTGGTATTTTCGAGCGGAGCTCCGATCCTTATGGTTGGGCTTGATGTTACAAGACAGGTTTCAATTACGAGACAGGACAAAGATGATTTGGCAGCATCGGGAACTCCGTTGGCCGTTACTTTGACCAAGCAAATCGAAGGCTATATGGATTATCGGAAAAGAGATTTCACCTTTATGCACGACCCCTTGGCTGTTGCACTGCTGGTAAACCGCCAATTGGTAACGACCAGAAGGATGAGCATCCAGGTTGATTACGATCATAGACATCCGACGGGAATTACAGTTGGGGAGCTGAATGAAGAGGGAAATGTGGAGGTTTGCCTAGAAGTAGACCGCGAATCCTTCCTGAAGCTGTTAAAAGAAAGAGTATTTTGCTGACACGCATTCATTATAAGGGGGCTTTACTTTGAAAAAAATACAAACCAGTATCGTTTGCTCGCTTGCTCTCCTGCTTGCCGCAGGATGTTCCGGTGCTCCTGGCAAGCAAGCTCAACCTGTCAAACAAACGGATAATGCTTCAGGCACGACTGAAATTTCTTATTTGGCTAACTCGATTTGGGAAAAGCCTATTAAAAAGGTTATCGAAGAATTTGAAAAGGAAAATCCTACTATCAAGGTTAATCTACAGCTAAGTCCTTCGACCAAGCTGACTGAAACCATCGAAATCAAGCTAGCCTCCAAAGCACAGGATCTGGATGTTATTTCTGTTGATGTTCCGCTAACCATGGGCTACTCGTTAAAAGGATATTTGGAGCCGCTCGATGCGCTGATTGGTGCGGATGCCAAGCAGAAATGGATATCCTCGGCAACGGATGCAGGATCCTATCAAGGACAACTAATGGCTGCACCGATGAACACCTCCAGTGTCGTGCTGTTTTATAATAAAGATTTATTCCAGAAAGCAGGCGTTTCATTTCCATCGGATCAATTGCAATACCGGATGACCTGGGAGAACGTACTGGAAGTCGCCAAGAAATTATCCAAGGATACGAACGGCGATAATCAAAATGATGTATTTGGCTTCAGCTTCGACCAGGTTGGCAAGGCCTATCAGCTAATATCCCTTGGTCAAAGTAAAAATGCGAAGGTGCTGAGCGACAACGGCCTTACAGCCAAAGATTACACGAATTCACCGGAAATGGTGACCGCGTTTCAGTTCTACTCGGACCTGTTCAATAAAGAGAAGGTTAGTCCCAAAATCAAACGTGAGGAAGCTTTGGATTACTTTATTTCCGGTAAAGTAGCGATGTTCTTGGCTTCAACCCAGAATATGCCCCGGATTAAGGACGCCGGCATGGACTTCGGCATAGCGCCTCATCCGTATTTCGCAGGGGGTAAAGTAGCAACTCCTACCGGCAGCTGGCACGTTGGTATTTCCAAATACTCAACGAAGAAAGAAGCGGCAGCGAAGTTCGTCAAGTATTTGACTTTAGGAAAAGGCTCACAAATTTGGTTCAATGAAAATGGTGCGCTGCCAGCCAGCTTGGAGCTGCTGGATCAGATCGATAAAGATCCGAAATATAAGGATTTCCCTAATAGCATTATGAAATTAGCCGCAGGCGAAGCGCGTGAAACAGCGGCTGTACGCCCGAAGACGCCAGGTTATCTGGAGTGGGAAAACAATGTTAACAAGGCATTCGAAGATATTAAAAACGGAACGGATCCAAAGAAAGCATTGGATGATGCGGCAACTTTAATAGACAGTCAATTGAAGAAATATCAATCCGTGGTGAAGTAATACAACCGCGCTGGGATGGGGAATCCATTTCCCCGTCCCTTCTTATTTAAGGCTGTTAGAAATTCAGATGATTGAAGGTGAATGATATCAAAGCAGGGAGAATCACCCCTTATATATTTTTATTTCCAGCGATCGCAGGCTTGCTAATGTTCAAGCTGTATCCGGTTTTTAAGGGCTTGGAGGACAGCTTCTATGCACCGTCCTTTTTAAATGCAAGCGAAGCGTTCGTTGGTTTGCAAAATTATAGCTTTCTATTTACAGATCCGGTATTTTGGAGCTCTCTGAAAGTTACGTTGTTATTCAATGTATTCGTCAATCCGATTCAGGTCATTCTTGCTTTCATGCTGGCACTGTTACTTAATGCCAAGCTCAAGCATATCGGTTGGTTTAGGGGAATTCATTTTGTTCCCGTAGCTGTTTCAGTTTCTACCGCTTGTATCCTGTGGAACATCATGCTGAGCCCGGAGCAAGGCGTCGTCAATTCGATGCTGGTGGGTCTTGGCTTGGATCAGCAGCCTTTTCTGACAGGCTCTAAACAGGCCCTTGCGTCAATCATTGGTATAGCAACATGGAAAGGCATCGGGTACTGGGCTATCTTTTTTCTGGCAGGGCTGCAGGAGGTTCCAGTGTCGCTATATGAAGCTTCATCCATAGATGGAGCATCCCGCTGGGAGCAGTTTAAGCAGGTTACTTTCCCGATGATGAAACGGTCTATAACCTTTGTCGCAGTATCGGTGACGGTGTCCAACTTCTTATTATTCTCCCCGATGTATATTCTTACTCAGGGCGGACCGGAGCACAGCACGAATGTTTTGATGCTGGAGAGCTACAACAGCGCTTTTCTTTACTCCGATTCAGGCAGAGCCTCCGCGATTGTTATTATCTTATTGCTTTTAACTTTGAGTATTGTTGCCTTGCAATTCAAATTCCTGAAGGCAAAGCATTAGAGAGGAGATCCCATGAAACGTAATAAAGGCTCAGTCCCTTTACTGTATATCGCTCACATCCTTCTGGGGTTAATCATTCTGCTTCCTTTGGCGTTTGCACTTGTATCTTCTCTGCGGCCTCTGGATGAAATCTTTCGCTATATGTCTCCTGTTTCCTGGCGAACGTTTATCCCGACTCAGATTACTTTTGATGCTTACGTCTCCTTATTTGTAGAAAGAGGCTTCGGCCGAATTTTCTTTAACACGTTCTATGTTTCTATTGTCAATGTTGTGGTGGGGTTGGTTATCGCTTCGATGGCTGCCTTTGCTTTTGTATATTTCGAATTTAAAGGCAGAGCTTTATTGTTCTTCCTCGTTATTCTTACTTTTATGATACCGTTTGAGGTTATTGCAATTCCTTTGTATGGCTTGGTTGACAGCTTGGGGTGGATTGATACTTACTCCGGCATCATTGTTCCGGGTTTAGCTAATGGGTTAGTCATTTTTCTATACAGGCAATTTTTCCTTGACCTTCCCAAGGCTCTTATTGAATCGGCTCGGATTGACGGAGCTTCGTGGTTCAAAATATATGCGGGAATCATCCTGCCGCTTTGTAAGCCTGTTACGGTAAGTGCCGGATTGTTAATCTTTATCCATCAGTGGGAGTCCTTCATGTGGCCGTTGATAGCAACCCGTTCGAAAGAATATAAGGTTATACAGGTTGCATTAAGCGATTTTGTTACCGAGTTTGCAACCTATTGGAATGAAATGTTCGCCGGTATCATTATAGCTGTTATCGTGCCTGTCCTTGTTTTACTGCCGCTGCAGCGTTATTTTGTCAACGGTATCGCCAATACAGGGTCCAAAGAATAGAGCCGTGAAACGGTTGGTGAAATTCGAATTGCAATGGAGAGACAAAAATCCGTTTGGCCTATACAAAGGGAGGTTGTTTCAATGGAAAATATAGTGGTAGTAGGCAGTATCAACATGGATTTTGTATGTTATATTCGCAAGCTTCCGCTGCCGGGAGAGACGGTTCAAAGCTATAAGACGGAGACGAAGTCCGGTGGAAAAGGAGCAAATCAGGCTGTTGCAGCAGCGCTTTCGGGTGGGAAGGTAACTTTAGTCGGGGCCGTTGGAAACGACTTCTACAGTCGGGATATAGTGTCTGGCCTTAAAAGCTTCCAAGTAAATACAGATCGAATATTGTGGAAAGATAGTGATATCGGCACAGCTTTCATTGCAGTGGATGAGTCAGGTCAAAACAGCATTGTCCTTAGCGAAGGGGCAAATGGCTGCTTGACTGTAGAAGATTTGGTCATCCTGCCGGAGTTGTTTGCAGAGTCATCGGTTTTACTTGTACAGAATGAAATACCTTGGAATTGCACGCGATTTGCTCTCGAAGCTGCAAAACAGCAGGGAATACAAACTTATGTAAACCCGGCTCCAGCTCTAGCTATACCAGAAGAAGTATTTCCTCTAATAGATGTATTGATATTAAATGAATCCGAGGCTGAATACATTACTAGTGTGAAGCTTAACGAAGATTTATCTAACGTTAAACAAGCTGCAAGCCAGATCCTTGCATCAGGGGTCCGAGAAGTTATCGTTACATTGGGTGAAAATGGTTCATTCTATATGAACAAGGAAGAAGAAGTCATCTTCACGCCTGCTTTTTCTGTAAATACCGTGGATACAACAGCTGCGGGTGATACTTTTATTGGCTCCTTAATTGTGGCAAGGCAACAAGGCTTGGCAATTAGAGACGCCCTGCAGCAGGCGAGCGCTGCTTCAGCTATCGCGGTGTCGCGAGCGGGAGCTCAAGAATCGATACCGACTGCGGACGAAGTTCATTTGTTTTTGAACAATAACAAAGCTGGAAACTAATAAATGTGCAATCGGATTGGCTTGAGATTCCGGTTGCATGCTTTTACACAAGTATATGGACATGAAAAGGAGCCCGAGTGAAATTGAACCAGGGCTCCTGCTTATTCTATTATGTGAGCTAATAAGTTCTTATTGAGCTGCATTAATCCGTCTTTGAGCAATTTTATTTAAACGGTCGACATCCTCTTCGCCCCATAAGACTGTAACGTCTCCGGTTACGAAGGTTTGACAAGCTAGACGAAAGCCCTGCTCAATCTTTTCGGTTCCTAGTCTATCGATTTCTTTCTTCATCACTTTGCTTAGATGCTCGTTTCCGTCCACGATCTGCACGCGGCACGTTCCGCAAAGTCCTCCGCCGCATTTGAAGGGAACGGCTCCCTCATATCTGATGGATGTTCTAAGAAGATTCGCGTCTTTATCCACTTCGATAGTTTTGCCTGATGTTTGAAAAGTCACAGATGGCATAAGTATCCCTCCCCTTCGGTATAAGCCCATTATAACATATTCATCTGGGTTATGGTATACCAAATACAATATTTTTGGTATGATAGAAGAGTAGTAATAAACTGAAAATCTCCGCTTATGTTTATTTAAGAAAGTTTCTTACAAAAACAGTATGTTTGGGATGCTGGTATTGCCAAGGCAAAACTCTGAAGATGCTTTTGAAGTTGGTTTTGCTAAAGCAAAATCCATAGGAGGGCTTTATGAAAAAGGTAGGGATAATCGGGTACGGAACTATTGGGGAGGATGTTGCCCAAGCGATACTTCAAGGTGAAGCTGGAACGGTTCAGTTGGATGCGATCTTGGTTCGGGATAAATCAAAATTGGAGGATTCGAATTCAACGGAATATTTGATCACGGATAGTGAAGATGAGTTTTTTAATCAACAGCTGGACATTGTCATAGAGTGTGCCGGTCATGAAGCCGTCAGAAAATATGGGGAAAAAGCATTGCAGCATGGCGCTGATTTGATTTTGGTGAGCGTAGGCGCTTTTGCCGATGAATCGTTGCAGAAGCTGCTGAGAGACAAAGCTGAAGAGAGTGGACGGAAAATCATAGTCCCTTCCGCTGCCATAGGCGGATTGGATCGAATTGCAGCCGGAAGCGTGGGCCCGATGGAGGAAGTAACACTAGTTACGAGAAAGCCGCCGAAGGCTTGGTACGGTACTTTGATTGAACAGCAAGTGAACTTAGCCGAATTGAATGAGCCTTATTGTGCCTTTGAGGGAGTTGCAAGAGATTCAGCTCGATTGTTCCCTGAGAGTGTAAATGTGTCAGCAGCATTGAGTCTTGCAGGTATCGGGTTTGATAAAACAAAAGTGAAAGTATATGTAGACCCACATATTAGCCATAATACGCATGAGATAGAAGCCAGAGGCAAATTTGGGCAAATTAAGCTGCAAATTCAGAATACACCGTCCGCAAGAAATCCGAAAACCGGATATATTGTAGCGATGAGTGTTATTAAGACGCTTAGGGATATGAGCTCTTCATTTGTAATTGGAATATAATCAGGGACTGCGAAGAAGAAGGGAGCGAATGGGATGGCTTACAACAGTATTATACTACGTTTGGAATTAAATCATGCCAAAGTGAATTTTGGTGATGTAGCATCGATCATTAGTAAAGCAGGCGGAGATATTACCTCCATAGATGTTATCCGTCCTGGACAAGAAACATCCACTCGCGACATTACAGTTCATATTGCGGATAAAGCTGAAGCCTTAATTGTGGAGTCGCTTCGTCAGATGGATGGAATTCAAGTCGTCAATGTATCCGACAGTACATTTCTCGTGCATCTTGGAGGCAAAATATCGATTCAGCCGAATCTTCCTATTAAAAACCGGGATGATTTATCCAGAGTGTATACACCGGGCGTGGCTCGTGTGTGTACAGCTATTCATGAAAATCCGCAGAAAGCCTATTCCTTAACAATTAAGCGTAATATGGTGGCGGTTGTGACCGATGGAACGGCTGTATTGGGGCTGGGTGACATCGGACCGCACGCGGCTGCACCAGTAATGGAAGGTAAGGCGATGCTATTTAAGCAGCTCGGCGGGGTGGATGCGTTCCCAATCTGCTTAGACACCAAGGATACCGAGGAGATCATCCGTACGATCAAAGCGATTAGCCCTATTTTTGGCGGAATTAATTTGGAGGATATCAGCTCGCCTCGCTGCTTCGAGATTGAAACGCGCTTGGCAGAAGAGCTGGATATGCCGGTGTTCCATGATGATCAGCATGGCACGGCTATAGTGGTTATTGCGGGATTGCTGAATGCCCTGAAGGTAGTAGGGAAGCGTATGGAGCATGTGCGCGTTGTTGTAAATGGGATTGGCGCAGCAGGGGTGTCCATATGCAAAATGCTGCTAGCTGCAGGTGTGAAGAGGCTCGTTCCAGTTGATCGCGATGGAGCTATTGTACGTGGCGGGAACTACGATTATCCGATGTGGCAATGGCTGGCTGAGCAGCCTCAGGTTGAAGCTGAATCAGGAAGCTTGAAGGAAATGATAAAGGGCGCTGATGTGTTTATTGGTGTATCCAGGGGAGGACTTTTGGGTGCAGAGGACGTTCAGAAAATGGCGCCGAACAGCATAGTATTCGCTATGGCTAACCCTAAGCCGGAGATTGATCCGGAGGAAGCTCTGCCGCATGTGCGCGTGTTTGCCACTGGGAGAAGCGACTACCCGAATCAGATCAATAACGTGCTAGTGTTCCCCGGTATCTTCAGAGGGGCACTGGACTGTCGGGCACGCCGCATCAATGAGCCGATGAAGCTTGCCGCGGCTCGCGCCATTGCTTCGGTTGTCTCCGAGAAGGAGCTAAACGATCAGTATATTATCCCTAGTATTTTTAACGAGCAGGTCGTTACGAAAGTAAGGCATGCTACTATCGAAGCTGCTATATTAACCGGTGTCGCGAGGCGTATACCGCCTGAATTCAGATAAAGTAAAATCAATCGTGGACAATGAAAACCCTTAGCGAATAAGGGTTTTTTGTTGTTTTATGGATAACAACTATCCTATGTCGATTTTTGTTTAAAAATATGAATACGTGTAAAATCACACACTTTTTTGGTAGAAATTATGATAGACTAAGGTTATAGATTTGATCGGAATAATTGATTTATCCAAAGGGGAATTGAGTTTATGAAAAGGAAAAAAAACACCGGCAAACGAAATTCCGGTAAGCAATTAGCAAAGATATTAACGGCATCCTTGGTGATGAATCCTGTGTTTTATGTGCTTCCTTCCGCGACTACTTATGTACATGCTATATCTGCTCCGGTAGCGCCTCTTATGACGCCTTTTGTCAAAAGCCCGCTGCCCGATATTAAGGCAGGAGTTGGAAAACCACTGACACTGGATTTAAGCCAGTATTTTGATGGGGCAACCAATTATTCATCCTCAGTCAGCAATCTGCAGGGCTTCAGTGCCTCGGTTAGTGGTAATCTACTTATTCTAAGCAGTGATAGGATTGGAACAGCAACAGTAAGTATAACGGGTGCGGCAGCCGATTTGCGAACAGTAACTGATACATTCGATGTATCGGTTATACCGGATACGATGGACCGGGACAATGATAACCATATAGATATTGGTGAGATTGCAGCTTATGCAAGCAGTCATTCGGTTGACCGGACAAGCTTGAATCAAATCCTTCATTTTATAACTCCGCAGACTTCCTTTACTCCCAATACCCCGCCAAAATCGAAGGGTACATCCTTATCAGTTAATAAAAATGAATCCATAACCATTAGTCCTGACCAATTGTTCGATGATATGGACAACAATGCCCTTACTATTGAAACGTTTAGCCTTAGTACAACAGGAAATGTATCATCTGCGTTATCTGGCAACCGTATTACTGTTACAGGTCTTCAGCATGGATCACTGAATTTGAATGTATCTGTGAATGACGGATTCGGGGGTAAAGCGAGTAACTCGTATCCACTATCCGTGGTAGATGCGACTTATGTGGCTAACCATGCTCCGAAATGGAATGATATACCAGGGGTAACCGTAACGAAGGGAACCTATGCAACCGTTGATTTGCATGCTGGATTTACGGATGATGACGGGGATGCTCTTCAATTTAATCCGGTTCAAATCAGCTCTTCCTCCCTCAATCTCATTCAAGTAGAACAAACCCAAGGGCTATTGAAGATTTATGGTGCGGCAGTGGGCACCTCGACAGTGACGGCATCTGCTTATGATGGCAAAGGCGGCTCGGCGCAGGGAAGCTTTTTAGTATCGGTCGCGAGCGAGTCGCCTGTTAATCATGCTCCGGTGTATGCTGCTGGAAGTTTAGTAGATATGATGGCCAGCCCGGATAATGGTCCTGTCACGATTAATTTGGCGGAAGCATTTACGGATCAAGATAATGATACATTGACTTATAGTGCACTCGTTGGCAATTTAGATATGGCAACCGCCGAAGTAGCATCGGAAAATCTAACTCTATTCCCAACTCCGACAAGTCATGGAATTACTCCTGTTACAGTGAGCGCTAATGATGGTCATAGCGTGACACAAGCGAGCTTTAATCTGACTCTGAATAGAGTGCCGACTTTGATTAACAATGCTATTCCTCCGAAAAATATTAATCATAACAGTTCTGTAAGTGTTAATGTATCCTCCCGATTTATGGATGGGGATGGGGATAAGCTAAGTTACTCCGCTGAATCGGACTTGGGAGGCGCCTTAGCATTAACAACACAGCTTAGTTGTGGAAATACTTATGCTAGTATAGGTGGACTGCCTATCGGCACCAATGTAGTCACTATTCGAGCAACAGACACCTATGGCAGCATTGTAACGGACACCTTTATTACGAATGTACTGAACAATGACCCGGTCTTCACCTTAACACCTCAGACCTTGCATTTAAAGTCATCACAATCGACGCAAGTCTTGGCAAGTGATTACTTCAATGACGCAGATGGAGATAGTATGACAATCACATCCGTTGCTTTGGGTACTAGCGGTGTTGTGCTTGCATCACTGAGCAGTGGAATATTGAGTTTGGCAGCTGTGGGACATGGGACAACAACTGTAACGGTTACAGCTATTGACGCCCCGCATGGCGGGATATCGAGTGGAACTTTTGATGTGGTGGTTAATGACGCTCCGACGGGGAATATTCCATTTGAGCTCAGAATTTTAAAATCCAACGGCAGCTTGCTTTTCAATCCTAGTAACGATTATTTTTTCGATCCTAACGAAGATATGTTGGAATATAGTATCCAGGTTTTATCGAGTGATAGTACGGTTGTAAGTATAGGCGAACCTGGATACGAAGAAATAGATTATAGAATTAATGGTTTAGAACCAGGAGAAGCTACGATAAAGGTAACGGCTAAGGATGCTTATGATGGTACGGTATCAGATACCTTTATGGTTAAGGTTTATGATCCTGATGATTATGTTTATGAGGAAGAAAGTAAGTCTGCTCTAGCTTCCTATTTTTTAGATCTCACTAGCATATTCACTACATCTACATCATTAACAAGTTACACAATCACAACAGATGGCTCCTATTCAGATTTGTTCAACTCGTATTCACTTATTTCAAACAATATTCTTTTAAATAGAAAAGAGAGTTCCTACTTATCAGGTACAACTACGATAACCGTAAAAAGATCGGATGGTGAAGTTGAGGAAACTAAACATATCGTATTTAACTTCTACAATGACAGCGATTCGCTTTAAAGCATTTTTTTCAAATACCACCGAAGAGGGCCAACCCCAAGTTGGCCTTTCTTTCTTCACGCAATAAGGATACTTAAGGAAATAGGTGAAACCATTGCAAATGCCAATCGATACACTGCAACCGATCATAGACGCATTGAAAACCAAACGCTACAAAGAGGCGGAGACCCTGTCCGTCGAAGTGCTGCGGAACAACCGTTTCCTAGCCCAAGCCTGGGTATACCTTGGTGAAGCCTTGATGCATCAAGGCTATGGTAAAGCAGCGCGGCGGGTGTTCGACCGAGCGTGGATGCTGGACCCGCAATCGGGCTGGGTACACGCTGTTAGTAAAGCGGTGAGGGATGTGCCTGATGGTCCTGAGAGGGCATCTATCCATGAGCTGCTTGAGGTCAAAAAGGTGACGGTTGCCGCGGCTATCTTGGTCTACAATAATGAACGATCCATAGAACGCTGTTTGACCCAACTGATCGGTGCTGTGGATGAGATCGTAGTGATAGACTCAAATTCGACGGATCGTACCGTTGAGATCGTGAATCGGTTCCCACAAGTTAAGCTTGTTAACGTAGAGTGGCGTGAGGATTTTGCTGATAAGAGGAATCGTGGACTTGAGCATGTGGAAAGCGACTGGGTGCTGTGGGTAGATTCGGATGAGTATCTTGTTGCTGAGGATAAGCATGCAGTTCGTGATATAGCAGGTATATTCGACGAGCTTGCGATTCCGCCTGTGCTGTTAATCTGGCAGGTCAATCAGATGGGCGGAACTACTTCGGATGAGTTCACCCAAACTCGGATGTTTCCGACAAAACGCGGCCTGGTTTACCGTGGACGTGTCCATGAACAGATTGTTCTCGACGGTCAAGGAGTGTTTGAGGGAGATTCATATCGTCAATCGGTGCGAATACGGCTGCTACACGACGGTTATGAGCCCTCCATTGTAAAAGATGAAAGAAAGCTTGAACGAAACCTTAGGCTGCTTGAGCAAATGGTTGCCGAAGAACCGGATAATCCGGGCTGGCTGCTCTACTATGGCAGGGAAAGTATGGCGTACGGGGATGTAGAGAAGGCTATAGAGCTGTTCCTGGCTGCTGAATCGAAGGCTGCTGATTATCCACGGTTTGGACGTACTCTGGATATCCAAATGTTTCTCGTGAAGATCTATATGTCTCGAAAAGAATTGGACTTGGCGGAACAGGCTTGCAGGCGTGCTCTTGAAAAAGTGCCGAATTTTCCGGATGCGATCTACTATTTAGCACAAATTCAGATGAGACAGGCGGTTCGTTTGCTTCAAAGTTCCGAGAAATCACTGCGCAGTATTAAGGAGCAGTTTCAAACCTATCGTGGCTCCACTCCAGCGGATACGCAAATCCCACAGTGGAAAACCGATGTAGCCATTGCAGATATAGCTATGATCTCAGGAAAAAAACAAGAGGCTCTAGCGATATTGTGTCAGCTGCTGGAACGTAATCCGAGCTTGGAGGCTGTACGTAATAAGCTGCAACAATTGGAGAAATGATCCACCCTTATGCTACTTGTGATTATTCATCTATTGCTTAATGAAGTCTCTCATTTCTGCTGCTGCAGTGGAAGCGAGGGGCTTCTTCATTTGGATTCTAGACATTGAAGAATGGCATCATTTACAATGGATTTTCTCTAAGCAAATGAGGACTGTGATTGTATCGCAAAAAGAATTAAGGCATGTTTACCCAAGTATGCAGTCGCAACTTTACAACAGGCTATGGTATGATGAAAGCGTTTTAGAATAATGTTGTACAAATGAGAAGTATGGTAAAATCTATTCATTAGGAGGATATGACCGATGTCTTATTTATCCATTAGCACTTGGAGCTTGCATCGTCTATTGGGCCCGCTTCGCTGGACGGAATGGGATGCCAATTCGCTCGCACACACAACTCGTATACAAGAGCAGCCGGAGGCTCTGACGTTGTTGGAGCTGCCTGTTGAAGCTGCGAGGCGTGGTTACAAGGCCATAGAGGTATGCCACTTTCATTTCCCATCCAAGGAAGCTGCATATTTGGCGCAATTGAGGGAAGCATTCTCAGCTGCAGGCATTTCCTTTGACACTTTACTGCTGGATTATGGTGATCTGACTGCAGTGGATGTCATTCGACGTGAGGCGGATTTTAATCTGATCCGGAGCTGGATCGATATTGCAGCTGCAGCGGGCGCTAAGCAAATCCGAGTCATTGCGGGTGATGCCCAACCAGCAGATGAAGAGGCGATTCGCAGGTCAGCCGAAGCTTTGTCGGAGCTTGCTGATTATGCATCCACACAGGGAGTGCGTGTTATTACTGAAAATTTCCGGGCACTCACCTCTACAGCTGAGAGCTGCCTTAAGATTGTTGAGCAAGCAGGTGCTCAAGTTGGGCTCATTACCGATTTCGGTAATTTTAAGCTGCCGTCTAAGTACGAAGAGTTTGCCATGACGTTACCCTACAGTGTATCGGTTCATGCTAAGGCACAGTATGATGAGAATGGGATTCCGGATGAAACGGAATTTGTGAGCTGTCTGGATACTTTGAAGGCGGCCGATTATAAGGGTGCGGTTGTGCTTATTTATGACGGACCAGGCGACATGTGGGAAGGATTGGAGCGAATCCGCGCAATCGTTCAGCCCTATTTGTAAGCTAAGCAATGGCTTGAGAAAGATAATCATTGTCATTTACTTATTATTAGTAAACCACTTTACTTATGTAAGTGAGTGTTGTACAATAGGCTTATCGAATTTAACTAAGGAGGCGAACACGATGGGACAATGTGCCTGTGGTAACACTAAGAATGCAGAAGGTAACTGTGACGGTTCACACGCTAAGAAAGATAAGTAGTTTCTAAGCTTCTATATGAAATAACGAAAAGACCTAAAGTATGCATTGTGCATACTCTAGGTCTTTTTTTTGAGAAATAGGATTTAGATCAATCTAACTGGATTGAACCTTAAGCTAATCTTCTCCTTTGGTATGAAATGTCCCAAATTCGCTTCATTAGAAGGATCATTCCCCAACTTTTCCAGCTAAACCTCAAAATCAGTGCTTGACCCTCTCCCGAATTAATCAGCCTGCACAAAATCCTGCAAACATGCAGTTATTTTCTACCGAAATTTGCTGTAGAGAGGAAAGAACTGCGAAAGTACAGCAATGTCCATGCAAACGGGCCCGATTTCAGCTAAGAATGAAAAAAGAGATGCACAATTGCACGAATTCACGAAGACTGCTGATAAAACGGCCAAAGGCTGTATAAATACATGCTTTTGGGGTAGGCACTTGCTTCGGCCAACAACATCCATCCCCCAAAAAACGTGTACACCATGGATACCGTATCGTATGTAGGTTTCCTAACATATAAGAATTGATTCTGGGGTGAACATTCTGGATGGACTTTTTGAATGAACAATTTGGGGAGAACGAAGCTTACCCTTATTTAAGTTAGGGCTACCTAACTTTTTCATCAGCAACGATTATTGGTTCGGCACCGTCGCTCCCTTCACTTCACTTATAGCAAGCAGAGAGCAGCGACAAGGCCGATTGCTCCATAAACAACACCAAAGGTAAAGTTCCATAATGTAATCCGGTAAGGATTAACTTGCAGCAGACCGCTCATAATTGTAACCGTTGTGTTGAAGGTTCCCATGAAGGAAGAGCTTAAGCAGGATGTAATAAGAACGATGGCGATGCTGAGCGGGTTCATCACTTGTAGGATGGGCTGCAAGAAGAAGCCGAACAAACTCATTACCACCAAAGGATGCACACCGATTATGGGTAAAATCAAGCTGACCAGAAAAATAAACACAAACAGTACCACAGGCCACTGAGACATGGCTTGAACCGGTTCTTCCATCAACTGAAACAAATGAGTTTTGGAAACCGCACTGTTGAAAAAACCGAAGGACAAGAACAATACGAGCAAATGGCGCAGCCCATCCACGCTGTCCTTCCACTGCTTGCGGCTGGTAGACACAAAACGTCTAAACCGTCTTAAGATGATAGACCATAACACGGAAAAGGGAAGCAAGGCGAACGTCATAGCCGCAAAAAATGAAATGCCCAGCCCAGCCTGCAGCGCAAAAGCCGATGCGATAAGCAGCACAAGAGCCAGCAGGAATGCGCCTGTTTTGGACCAAGAGGGAGCTAATGGTGTTACGTCGGTCTCTTGGTTCAACGGGATTTTACGGAATTGTAGGCCCCATAATCCCCCAGCAATAAATAGAATCGCTGATAACCCGAGCATCCAAGGCAGCAAGGACAAGTAAGATACTCCGGTGATCAAGACGGCCGTTGCAACCAAGGGTTCAACGGGGCTCCAGACGGAGACGATTCCGAACCCGCGAAGAATGGACATGCTCATGAGGCGGTTCGTCAGACGGGAATCCTGCCCTTGAAGATGCTTGCTTAGCACTCGATGAAGCAGCGGAATCGCCGCAAAAAATAAAAAGAGGCTCAGCAAATAGCTGACCGCCAAAGAACGTACATACAGATGCCCCAAGTGACCGGACTGTACATTGAGCCATCTGCTCAAATGTCGGTCATAGCCCCCGATTCGAATGACGCGGTTGACGAACGGCAGCATATACAACAAAGAGATCAGCATGACGTTGGATGTCATTAAGAAAGGGACTTGAGTGAGTGGGATATCCGCCCACACGATACATGCAATACCGGCACTGATAAAAAGAGTCGCAACAATTTGAAACATTCTTCTTGCGGCGTGCAGGGAGACGATCAAGCTAAGGAGGGCTAGCGTTCCTTCAACTGCTTGCAGCCATTTCCATCCGGTAAAAGTCTCTAATACAAAAGCAATGACCAGCATGGTGAAGAGGATGGGTCTGGATGCGTTCATCATGGAGTAAATCACAGCTATTCTCCTGTCTGATAAAAATGACTATAATAAATTCATGGGTAGTATAGCATGGATTGTATCTGAATGGATAGAGGAGTTAAGCATGTGAATAGAATTCTGGTGATGGGATATAAGGCGTCTGAGCTGGGGATATTTTCACAGAAACACAAAGGAATTGAGATTATTAAGAAGGCTATCAAAAAGCAAATCATTGCCCTCATCGATGAAGGCTTGGAGTGGGTTATTGTCAGTGGACAGTGGGGGGTGGAGCTGTGGGCAGCGGAAGCGGTGCTGGAATTGCAGCTGGAGGATTCGTATAAGCACCTCAGATTGGCTGTCATTACTCCCTTCTTGGAGCAAGAGGAGAAGTGGAGTGATGAGAAGAAAGGCATTTACCAAGCTGTGCTGCAAAAAGCCAACTATGTAAACAGTGTGTCCAAGAGCAAGTACGATGGGCCTTGGCAGTTTAAAGAGAAAAACAAGTTTCTGCTGCGCAACTCCGACGGGATGATCCTCTTATATGATGAGGAGCAGGAGGGCTCACCGAAGTTTATTAAGGAACAGGCTTCAAGGCTGGCTCAGCTGCAAAACTACCGTATTATAAACATCACAGCCGCCGATCTGCAAAGTATTGCTGAGGATGAGCAGCAGCCTGATTATTTTTAGTTAAACGGAAAAAACCTTGAGGTGTGTATGAAAACACAACTCAAGGTTTTTTTGTGTATCTAACTCTAGCGTTGGCAAAATGCCATCGCTTAAATATTGAATCTATCGAGCTGTTCCTTGGAGAACAGCACATTACCGGCTTGAGCGTTAGCAGCAGCCTGCGCAGGGGATTTTGCACCGGGAATTGCTACGGCCGCCGTAGGGTGAGAGATAACAAAGCGCAGAGCCGCAGTAGCCATATCTTCATCATCATGCAGTGCCTCTCTGACCTCGTTCAACTTGTGGATGCGGGTTTCAAACTGCTGGCGCCCTGCGCCATCGGAGTTCCAGTTGGCGCGCACGCTGTCGGTAAAGACCGTTTCTGCCGAGTAGTTACCGGATAATAAGCCCATGGATAAAGGACCGCGCACAAGGACGCCTATGCCGTGCTCCTCGCAATAAGGCAGAAATTCTGGTTCGGCCGCTCTGTTTAACAGGGAATAGTCCACTTCGACGACACGACAATTGCCGTGAACATTGAATTTCTTCAGCACTTCCAGGCTATCCGTAGATATGCCGTATTCTCTGATTTCCCCATTTTGCTTCAAAATTTCAAAGCCCTCCAGAAATACAGAAGGATCCTCAATATTCGATATGTGGCAGAGCATGACATCAACCCAATCCGTTCTTAAACGGTGCAAAGAAGCATGTGCGCAAAGTCTGATCATATCGGGAGTGGTTAGAGGAACTCCTTGTCCGGTTCGCTTGCCGAAGTTTCCGATTTTGGAAACGATATACACCTTGTGTCGCTCGCCTGCCAGCGCTTTTCCGAGACGTTGTTCGGATAAACCATTCGGGATTCCATAAGACTCAGCGGTATCGAACAGATTAACGCCATGGTCCAGTGATGTCCTGATCGTGGCGAAGGAAGTGGCATCATCCACCTCTCCCCATTGATTTCCAATATTCCAAGTACCGAGTCCTATAGACGAAACCTGCCATCCTGTATTTCCAAAGCTGTGGTATATCATCACTCACCACTCCTTAATAATAATGATTAGAAATCGCTTACAAATGACTTTCCTTTATTATACATGAAAAAGTACTGACAAGCTTTTGATAATTAATGTCATATAAAATAACATAAAACACGAACAATTCATTTATTTTTAAATTTTATATTCGTATTTATGAAATTAAATTAATGAAAATGTAAATAAACATCACATATACTATTGAAATATACGTTTAATTAAGGTAAATTATTAAAAAGAGTATTTTATGTTATATTTAATGACATATATTTGACAGGGATTACTTTGAATTAACTTAACTGTCCTACAATAAATGATAATACTAACGGGAGCGTGATTCGATGAAAAAGAAATTGGTGCTGATAGGTAACGGTATGGCTGGAGTTAATTGCGTGGAACAAATTTTGAAGCTTGCCCCAAACCGCTATGATATCACGATCTTCGGAAGCGAGCCTCATCCCAATTATAATCGTATCTTACTGTCGTCGGTTCTGGCGGGAGATGCGGATATGGGTGATATCGTGATTAATAGTTGGGATTGGTATAAGCAAAATAATATTACTCTTTTTACAGGAACAACAGTAAACGGCATCGACTCATCACGAAAGACGGTCAGCGCTGATAATGGCATCAGTGTGCCGTACGATGAACTGATCGTGGCCACTGGCTCGCTTCCGTTTATGCTTCCGCTGCCTGGTGCTGATAAAACGGGGGTTATTGCTTTTCGTGACATCAAAGATTGCCAAATGATGATGGAAACGGCCAAATCTTATAAAAAGGCGATTGTCATAGGCGGTGGATTACTCGGATTAGAGGCGGCTAGAGGGTTGCTGAATCTCAATATGGAAGTGTCTGTTGTTCATATACACAAATATTTGATGGAAAGACAGCTGGATGCAACGGCGGCTCTTATGCTGCAAAAGGAGCTTAAACAGCAGGGGATGAAATTTTTACTTGAGAAAAACACGGAAAGAATTATTGGAATAAAGCGGGTTACCGGCGTCAGATTTACAGATGGTTCTGAGGAGTCTGCGGACCTTGTAGTTATGGCAGTGGGAATAAAGCCTAATGTGCAGCTTGCTAACAGGAGCAAGATCGAGATTAATCGTGGAATTGTAGTTAATGATTATTTAGAAACGAATATTCCTCATATCTACGCGGTTGGCGAATGCGCAGAGCATCGTGGAATTGCCTACGGACTTGTAGCTCCTCTCTATGAGCAGGGCGCAGTTCTTGCTAAAAGACTAGCTGGAGTAGACACGGAAGGGTACCAAGGTTCCATAGTTTCAACTAAATTAAAGGTATCCGGAGTAGATGTATTTTCGGCAGGGCAGTTTACGGATAGTGAGGACACACGGGCGGTACGCGTGCAGGATGAGTTTGGCGGCATGTACAAGAAGGTCGTTATTAAAGAAGGCAAGGTTACAGGAGCTGTCTTGTTCGGAGATATAAGCGATGGCTCGCGTTTGTTCGCTATGATACGAAGTGGGGAAGATGTAACGGGCAGAGAGAAAGAAATCTTGCTAGGCTCAGGTGGTTCTGGATCCGTTAAGTCGGGAGCTGATATGGTGGCGGCTATGAAGGATGATGAAATCATCTGCGGATGTAATGGCATATCCAAAGGAGCCATCGTACAAGCGATTAATGAAAAAGGCTGTTCAAGTGTGAATGATATCAAGGCATGCACCAAAGCTTCCGCATCATGTGGCGGGTGCAAGCCGCTTGTGGCGGATGTGCTCACCTATGTACTCGGGGCTGATGGAGTAAAGATGGTCAAAGAAGGCATTTGTGGATGTACGACATTAAGCCGGGATGAAGTGGTTGACGGTATCCGCAGCATGAGATTGACGACATCGAAGGAAGTTATGAATGTGATGGAATGGAACAACCCAGAAGGCTGCTCCAAATGCCGTCCGGCTCTGAACTATTACCTTGGCATGGTATGGCCTGACGATCATGAGGATGAGAGAGAGTCGCGTTTTGTAAATGAAAGGAACCATGCCAATATCCAGAAGGACGGTACTTACTCGGTTGTTCCAAGAATATACGGCGGTGTTACCACCCCTAAGGATTTGAAAAGAATAGCTGAGGTGGCCGAAAAGTATGATGTTCCTTTAGTTAAAATTACCGGAGGGCAGCGGATCGACTTGTTGGGTGTGAAAAAACAGGATTTACCGCAAATGTGGTCGGATCTTGACATGCCTTCAGGATACGCTTATGGTAAAACCCTGCGGACGGTTAAAACTTGTGTGGGATCGACCTTCTGCCGATTTGGAACACAGGATGCGATCAGCATGGGAGTCGAAATGGAGAAGCGGTTTGAGCGTTTGAGTACACCAGCGAAGGTGAAGATGGCTGTGTCCGGATGCCCGCGTAATTGCGCGGAAGCAACAATCAAAGACTTCGGTGTAGTAGCTATTGATGGAGGATGGGAGCTATATGTCGGCGGTAACGGCGGGACGAAGGTAAGGGCTTGCGATCTGCTCAGCAAGGTTAAAACAGAGGAAGAGGTTCTGGAGTGGACAGGAGCGTACCTGCAGTATTACCGCGAGACTGGCAAGTACAACGAGCGTACAGCAGAATGGCTGGAGCGGGTAGGACTGGACACCATCAAGGCTGCTCTGGAGAAATCGGAGGACCGCTTGGCTCTAGTAGAACGTATTGAACACGCGCTTAGCTTGACGAAGGATCCGTGGAAAGAGATTATTGAAACGGATAAGCTGCGGACATCGTTTGAATCCTTAGTAGGCTCCTCGATACAATAACAGTTGAAGCTCCTTTTCGAATAGCACGGGAAAAATAAGAGCCTCCATTCCACTTTTCAGTGGTTATGGAGGCTTCTTTAATTATACTTGGGGAAGCTGGAGCCACCAAATTCCTGCGCATTCCGGTAAATGGACGAGGTTTTGGTTAATGACTCTTTCCGCCAGCTCCTCGCCAAAAAAGAAACGGGTTAACTCCTCAGCTTGCAGCAGGCTATCAAAGGTATAATCGGTTCTAATCCATTTGTGGGAGAAGCCATAGTTATTTACCAGCATGGAATAGTAGCTCTTTAAAAAATCAGGAGCTGTTGGCGTATCGTGCCCCGTACCTAATGTTTCGAAAATAATGACGGTCCCATTGCTGCGCAGAACGCGCTTTATTTCTCCTATAACCTGATGGATATTTTGTTCCCAATCTTGGACATTCGTGCTGCCTAAGTAACAAATACTCCAGCCAGCAACGATTAGATCGGCGCTTTGATCTTCCAGCGGAAGCTTCCGATGATCGCTAGCTTGAGTACGCCAGTTCGTTAAGCCTGCTTGGGTAAGCCTGTCTGCTGTGATGCGCAGCATGGCCTCGGAAGCATCAAGAGCGATGATGGATTTGGCCTTTGCTGCCAGTGAAGCTGTAAATCTTCCTGTGCCTGCACCCAAATCTACAATGTCTAACCCATTTAGGGGTCGTATTTCTTCAATCCATAGATCTAAATCAGCTTGCTTGGAGATTAATTCGTGGTATTTTTCCGCTTCATTTTCATAAATGCTCGTATGATTTGGCATCGTTTATTTCCTCCTCGTATTGGAACTGATGAACTTAACAACTCTATCGTACAAGTTGACGTAACGAGAAGGTCAATACCTATGCATACTTTTATTTATCTTATGGGAACGGCATATAGGATATGCAGTAAATGGTTTATCTGATGCTGCTTAATCATGTAGCCGTTTTCCTCAAACCATCGGTGCAAAACGGGCATGATAGGGTATTCCTCGCTGTTTTCTTGTATAGGATCATGGGCTGTGTGCATAAGGTCGGCCAAGCAAATACGTCCGCGAGGCTTTAAAACCCTACGCATTTCCTCTAATGCCAGAAGCTGCTGTTCGGTCGTCAGGTGGTGGAAAGCAAAGCTGGAAACGACAAAATCGAATTGTCCGCCAAGGTAAGGAAGCGCGAGGAAATTTCCTAGCTTGGTTTCCAGGTCGGGGTGTTTTCTTTGGCATTGCCGCAGCATTTCTCTGGACTGGTCTACAGCCGACATACTAGCGCCGAGTTCTATAAGTCTACCAGCCAGATTACCTGTTCCGGCTCCGATGTCCAGACCTTGTTCTCCTTGAATAGGTGAAACCCATTTTACAATCAGAGCCAGAGCTTGTTCATAGTCTGAATAGTTCCCGGTATTAGTAGAAACACGTTCGTCATGAGTGGATGCTTGTTGATCAAAATTCCACTTATCCTTCCAATTTTTCCGCTGCTCCCTTAACAATTTGGAGGCTTCTGCAAGCTGATAAATATCTTCCAATGGCAACGTGTTTTTGGTTTTCAATAGTGCAATCATATGGTCGGTTGTTTCAATAACCTGTTTTATTTCCAGCCATTGAGACATCATGACGGTTCGTTGGAGCTCCAGATAATACTGAAGCTGTTCATGGTTGGTCTCGTCTATTTCATCTAAAGCTTTCTTAATATCCGTTAGCGGCATTCCTGCTTCTCTGAGCGAAATGATGGTTTGTAGCCGCCATACATCCTTTTCAACGAAGGTGCGATACTGGTTGTTCTCCTGTTTTGCTGGAGATAACAGCCCTTTTTCTTCATAGAATCGGACTGCTCTTGGAGAAATGTTAAGCTTGTTGGCTATTTCTTTAATCTGCATACCAGACTCCTCCCATCCCACTCATTATAAACATTAACGTAACGTTAATGTAAAGGGGGGCAGGCAACATATATCATCACAACGAATGCCCAGGTGGATTCGAGCCCGTTTGGAAAAGGTAGACCAGGGAAGGGGCAGAGCAGAGTAAGCCAGAGTAAACATTAGAAAATCCGAGTAAACCAGAATAAACCAGAGTAAATAAGAGTAAATCGGAGTAAATAAGAGTAAATCGGAGTAAATCAGAGTGAATCCAAGTGAATCCGCGCAGACCATGACAGATTAGCCCCAAATCAAACTCAGCCTCAGCCCGAGACCCAGCCCCGAACAAACCCAGAACAAACCCAGAGCAAACCCAGAGCAAACCCAGAGCAAGCCCAGAACAAACCCAGAGCAAACCCAGAGCAAACCCAGAGCAAACCCAGAGCAAACCCAGAGCAAACCCAGAGCAAACCCAGAGCAAACCCAGAGCAAACCCAGAGCAAACCCAGAGCAAACCCAGAACAAACCCAGAGCAAACCCAGAACAAACCCAGAGCAAACCCAGAGCAAACCCAGAGCAAACCCAGAGCAAACCCAGAGCAAACCCAGAGCAAACCCAGAGCAAGCCCAGAACAAACCCAGAGCAAACCGAGAGCAAACCCAGAGCAAACCCAGAACAAACCCAGAACAAACCCAGAGCAAACCGAGAGCAAACCCAGAGCAAACCCAGAGCAAACCGAGAGCAAACCCAGAGCAAACCCAGAACAAACCCAGAGCAAACCCAGAGCAAACCCAGAGCAAACCCAGAGCAAACCCAGAGCAAGCCCAGAACAAACCCAGAACAAACCTAGAACAAACCCAGAACAACCCAGAACAACCCAGAACAAACCCAGAACAACCCAGAACAAACCCAGAACAACCCAGAACAAACCCAGAACAAACCCGAACCAAACCCGAACCAAACCCAGAATCAAACCCAGAATCAAACCCGAACCAAACCCAGAATCAAACCCAGAATCAAACCCAGGCCCAGACCCAGACCCAGACCCAGACCCAGACCCAGACCCAGACCCAGAGCAGACCCGAACCTGCAAAGTAGGTATTGCTCGGATTTGGTAACCTGTGTATTCGAACTTAAAAGCTTAGCGCAAGAGGGTGTTAGTTGTACTAGTCCGGGCTTCCATAGAAGTGGAGGTGATAGCGGAAGTAAGTCTTCCGCTATCGCTTGGAAAACACAATAAACAGAGGAAAAGCGGAACCGCTAGTTCCGTTATTCCTCTGTTTATTGTGTAAAGAGCTCCTATTTGCCCAGTTAACGGAATTCCGACTTCCGCTAACGCCTTAAATTGGAGGCGGTAGATTGAATAACGGAACTCCTAGTTCCGTTCAATTCTTTTCAGGCCTCCTAGCAGCTTCGGCACTGTGTCCGTATAAAAAGATGATGATAACCTGATATTTCGATCTCATCTAGTTAGTAGTTGGCTGGAGTGGCTTGACCGACTTGCGTCGAGTGTTGAGGAAGAGATTGATTAGAACAATGGCCAGCACGACAAGCTGTGGCACGGTTGTCTCCCAGCTTGGATAGATACCCAGCTTCGGTACGTTGAATAAGTGATCCGAGCTGTGCGCGGGGATTCTTCCAGTGACCTGCAGCGCATGAACGCTGACGCCTATGAACTTAAAGGCCATATAGTAGAGAAGCAAGCCCGCTGCCAAGAAGAATGGCCGCACCGGGATTCGTGAACTGAGCTTGGTTATCGCATAGCCGATAAGAGCCAGCACGACGAGGGAGCCGACAATACCTAGCACTAGATCGCTCAAGCCGATCGTAGCTACCATGCCGAAGTAGAAAATAATCGTTTCCGCACCTTCCCTGATAACAGCGAGAAAGGCGGTGAAGCCTAACGACCACAGTGTTCCTCGAGCCAGCGAGGTGCCAAGAGTCTGCTCAACATAACGGTTCCAGACTTGCAGGTTGGATTTTTTGTGCAGCCAAGCTCCAATCGTCAGCATAAATAGAACAGCGACTAGACCGGTAATTCCTTCTATCGTCTCGCGCGAGCTGCCTGTAGTTAGGTTAGACAGGACGATGCTCAGAATAACGGCAAGGATAGCGGAGGCAACGAGCCCGATTGCGGCTCCGGACCAAATCCATTTACGTTTGTCCGCATTGCCTGATTTGTTCAAAAACGTCAGCAGGGAAACGATAATCAGTATGGCCTCCAGCCCTTCTCTGAACAGAATCAATGCTGCATCCCAAGCTGTGTAAGAGGATGCTTCTGCAAAAGGCTGCAGCTCTGTCCTCATCTCTGCGATGAGGGAGGAAGCCTTATCCCAGTTAGGGGGATTGGATAGAATAAGGGTCGGGACGGCGACCATCTTCGTTTCGATGCTGCTGTAAGTGTCAGGCGCCCTAGTGATGACGACACCTTCTACCGACGGCCAGGCTGCGATGAAGCCATCCATCTTGTTGGCAGCCATGTCCGGCTGCTTGCTCTGAACGTCAGCTTGAACGGCTTCGAGAAGCTGTAGGAGCGAGCCGATGGTCGGTTGTTCTGACGAGGCGGAAGAAGCTGTTGCATTTGCCTCTGCTTTGCCGGATACGTAATCCTCTACGGCCGTAATTAACTCCTGTAGCTTCATTGTGCTTTTCGCGGCATCCGGAGGATCGATATTTAGTGCGATCCGCGCGCCGCTAATTTTCAATTCCATATTGCCATAGACCTGCGCATTTTCATTTCGGATCAGGTTCTCAGCTTTATACCAGCCATTAACGAAGCTGTTATAGGATTGCTTGGCTTGGGGCCAGTTTCCCGCTGTAACCGCGGCTAAGCTTTTGTTCAGCTGAGGGAGAAGCGCTCCAATCTGCTTATGGGCTTTTTCCTTGGGCTGGCTGCTATCTTCTTGGGCCGTAACATAACGGTCGACAGCTTTAGCTAGACTGGAAATGGCCTCCGAAGCGGGCTCTGGTGCTGTCTTAACCTTTGCGAGCTCCTGCTCCGCCTTAAGTAGTGCTGAAGATAACGTCTGGGCTTCCGCCGATTTATCCGTGTTTGCTTCCCAGAGAGCTTTCAAGCGGTTAACGGACAGTACCGCTTCCTCCCAATTATTGTCCCTGCTGCTGATCAGAGCGTCGCTAGACAGTGCGATCAGCTGGTTGAGCTGGTCAGGCTGAAGTGCAGCGGCAGCGGCAGCAGAGCCCTGAAGTCCAGTGATTATCAGCAGCAGGAACATACAGATGCTGAGCATAGTGCGTTTCAAGCTCAAGGTGTTCACTCCATCCCTGACTATGATTTAAAATAATGTGTCCCCAATATATCCGCCTGCGCTTGCCCCAGGTAGACAGGCGTACAAGCCGCTGCCAACATGTGCGATATATTCATTGAGTTTATCCATGGATGCCAGCTTCTGCTGCATCGGAATGAATTGCTTGCGTGGATCACGATTGAAGCAAATGAACAACAGACCGGCATTCAGTTGCCCTGTTTTTACGTCCATACCGCTTGAGTAGGAATAGCCTCGCCGTAATATTTTTACCTGGCCATCCATATGGGATAGAGCTACATGCGAGTTTGCAGGAATGACGGGGTTGCCCTTGTCATCCTTGCGGTCCAGCTCAAGCTCATCGAATTCGCCGGCTTTGCTGAGAGGGGCGCCTGAATGGCGATGCCGACCGAATGTAGCCTCCTGATCATCCAGTGAGGATCGATCCCATACCTCGATTCGCATGCGGATTCTCCTCATCACCATATAGCTTCCGCCAGCCATCCATGCTGGGTTGTCGGAGGATTGCGCCCACACGATCTCATCGGCAACCGCCGGGTCGCTAACCTTGGGATTATTAGAGCCATCCTTGAAGCCCATCAGGTTTCGCGGAGTGGAGCCAGACGGATCTGAGGCTCCGGTGCGCTGGAAGCCTTCCTGCACCCAGTGGAGCACCGCTTTTCCGCGTGCAATGCGGGCTAGATTGCGTAGTGCATGGAAGGCGACCTGCGGATCGTTCGCACACACTTGGACGACAATATCCCCGCCGGACCATTCCTTGCGGATTTCATCACTGTTAAATCGGGGGAGATCCACCAAAGGAGCAGGCCGCTTGCCGGCCAGACCGAAGCGATCATCGAAGAAGGAAGCGCCGAGACCGAACGTAATGGTGGTGCGCACAGGACGGAGTCCAGCGCTTTCTCCTGTATCACCTGGAGGGAGATGCGGATTGTCGCTCTCCTCCTCGACGAACTTGCCTTCGGCGAGTCTTGCCGATGCTGAGGTCCAGATCTTAAACAGCTTGCGGACATCCTCGAGCGTGGTGGCTGTTAAATCAAAAGCAGCCATGCAGATGAAGTCCTGCATGGGTGTTAGGATTCCTGCCTGGTGCTTGCCGTAGAAGGGAATGATCCCTTCTGCGGAAGCAGTGGCTGAAGCGGCGGCGGTGGAGGCTTTGCTAGAGCCAGCACCGCCTTGGAGCCAACCATTCATGCCTCCCGCGCCCAGCAGCAAGCCGACGCCTCCGACGCCAGCTAGCTTCAGAGCGTCTCGGCGTGTAATTTTTTTGTGCGAAGCGTCTTCGGGCCGTTCCGTTGTCATGAGTTATCCCCCTAGAATGGTTCCCATTTTGGATAACGGCTCTGCCAAGGCATCAAGTGCTTGACTCAATTTTTTAACTTGGTCTTCCTTTAGCTCAGTGTAAAGCACATAATCTTTATCTTTACGGTAAGGCGTGAGAGCTTTGTCAAGCTCGCTGAAGCGAGTTTCAATTTCTTTGGACAGAGCAGCATCCTTCTTCTCTACAGAAGCTTTGAGCACTTTGAAAATTTCGGAAGCTCCTTCAACATTAGCAGCAAAATCGTACAAGTCCGTGTGAGAGTACCTTTCTTCCTCGCCGGTTACCTTGCTCGATGAAACCTCGTTAAGCAGCTCGACAGCACCGGTTACCAGAAGCTTAGCGTCGATATCTACGCTTTCTACTTTCACGCGAAGCTGTTTTACATCCTGCAGCAGCTGGTCGGCAACCTTATCTTGACCGGCCAAAGATTTCGTTTCCCACAAAGCTTTCTCTAATTTATGATATCCGCGCCATTCATTATCAGGGACATCGCCTTCGCGGGCGTCGATCCACGGATCGAAGTCACCCAGTGATTCAGCGATCGGCTCTATTCTTTCAAAATAAGCGCGAGCAGGCGCATATTGCTTCTTCGCTGCTTCTATATCGCCTGCCTTGACAGACTTAGTGAAGCCTTCAGTTGATTTCACGAGCTGATCGGTTTGTTCAATAACCCACTTGCGATATTGATCGATAGAAGCCTTTAGATTTGGATCGGCATCCTTGGCAGCAGCAGGCTTTTCAGCGACTTTATCTGCAGGCTTATCTGCAACAGCTGGTTTTGCTGGTTGAGTGGCCTCCGGCTTTTTTGTATCTTTATCTTTACTAGTCTCTGAATTCCCACATCCTGAGAGCAGCAGTGCAGAACCCAAAACAACTGCTGACAGAGGATAGCCCCATTTTTTACTCATGCTTAACATCCCTTCATATTCAATGTATGATCCATTCAATTGAGAATAAAAATCATTATCACCTAGATTAATTTATACCTTTCCTCCATTTTTTGCAATAGTTTTGATGACCAAATTTGACGATATTTTGACGGATTAACTAGGGTTTCTAGCTATAAAAATAAGAAATAGATTTGTATTGGACAAACCTGTTCTTGTGGTCGGTGCGCAAGGTGGCGATAATTGGAGTTCATTGATGGATTCATACAAAAAACAAAAGGGTTGATCAGGGGAACAATATTGTTTAAAAAGATCAATGAGTAGTTTATGATGAAAATAAACCAATATGTACACGCGATTCCAATTGAGAGGGAATATTCAAGCTAATTCATTGTACTGAAGGAGACCGATGACTTGCATCTGCTAGCTAAGGAGTTCAGCATGTTTAACGAGATTGCGGTATACGATACTAACCAGTTATATGGAGAGATGGGCAAATATCGCTTCTTACAGTTTTCAGATGATGCCATGCAAGGTGCGATAGACTTGAAGGATCTGAGTCGCATCGTGCTAGAATACCCTAGAGCCATTATCCATTTAATGGAGTATAATAATCCATCGTTCGAAAACTTGTTTATCATTGGGCACGGGATTGGGACGATTGCCAGCCATTACCCGGACAGGGGAGTTACAGTAGCGGAAATTGACGAGAAAGTAGTGGAATTAAGCAAGCTGTTTTTTAAATACCGGAAGGATAACGTTATTGTCGGAGATGGGCGCCAGATCCTTATGAATGAAGAATCTAATTCGTATGATTATATTATCTTGGATGCTTTCAATAAAAAGGGTACTCCGCTCCACCTAACAACCACTGAATTTTTCGAAATGACTAGGGAGAAGCTCAACTCCCGGGGAGCTGTCATCATGAATCTAATGGGGAAAATCAAGAATGACAAGCTAATCGACGCCATTCATTCAACGTTTAGAGAAACCTATGTCTACTCAAAAGCTTTCTCACTGCCTGGGGCGGATGAGTCTGATATACGAAATATTATTGTCATAGGCAGCAATAGGACTATCGAATTTCAAGCAAGAGAGATGGCAGGCTTTTTGGAGATCGAATTAGGGCAAGGACATATCATAGTGGATAGCGACCCACAGTTTCTTTAAATGAATGAACGTTCGAATCCGTATTGAAGAAGGTGATGACATTGATTTTTATCCGCATGATGCGCCATTATTTGGCTTCTCAGAAGCTGCTGTGCGTTTTATTTGCTGTAAGTATCCTGATAGAGATCGGTTATGCTGTGGCGGCCCCGTTAAGCTTGAAATATCTGGTTGATTTCGCGTTTGTTCCGAAGGATGCACAGATGTTTATTCTCATCCTATCTTTACTCATTATAGGCAGTTTATTCAATATAGGGGCGGGAGCAAGCGGTGATTATACGCTTGCCAAGCTATCCGGGCGTCTGCTGCACATGCTCCGAACTGAATTGTTCACACATATGCAGAAGCAGTCGCTAGACTTTTTTGTTCGCTATCGGGTAGGCGACATCACAACAAGATTTAATTCCGACCTGTCAACCATAGAGAGAGTGATAGGGGCAACGTTTCCGTTTGGACTGAAGGAAGGCGTTACGGTCATCGTAGGGTTATGCTTGCTGTTCAGTTTGGAGTGGCGGCTTGCATTAGCAGTGCTGCTTGGATCGAGCCTTCTGTTCATCGGGCCCCGATTGCTGCAGCAACGAGCAGAAACCGCAAGCCGGACGGTGAAGGAAGCGGAGGCGGATTTCGCGGGTACAATCGATGAATCGCTGAAAGGACATAAGACGATCAAGGGCTTGCATCTGCAGGACTTGCTGCTGGAGAAGGCCAATATGCAAATCCAATCGCTGTTTACGCTGGGGCTTCGCAAAAGCATTATGAACTCGCTCATGGAGCGAATCCCGATGACCGCCCTTATGGTGATAAATGCGATCATGATCGGCTTCGGGGGTTGGCTTATATTTCAGGACAAACTCAGCATAGGTGAGTTTGTTGCGTTTTTTACGTTGTTTTTGAGTGTCGGTCAATCGGTGTTTCACTTATCCTTCTTAATTCCAAACATCATTGAATCAGGTGTCAGCTTCGAACGGGTCAATCAGGTGCTGGAGGATCGTCCTGCTGTGGCAGAAGCGGATCATCCAGTAGACATACCATCGATTTCCAGCCATATTCGCATGGATGAAGTGACGTTCGGCTATGCAGATGGTCCGGATATATTGAAGCATGCTTCGCTGTACATTCCGGCAGGCAGCTTTGCGGCATTCGTTGGACCCAGCGGCTCTGGCAAAAGCACTGCTTTACAGCTGCTCCAGCGATTTTACGATCCGAGGCAAGGACGCGTAACCATTGATGATCTGGACTTGAAGCAAATTAGCGAGAAAAGCTTGCGTGAGCAAATGGGCATCGTTTTTCAAGATACGTTTCTGTTCAACGTGACCGTTAAGGAAAATATAATGCTCGGCAACCGAAACTTAACAGAAGTAGATATGGTCGCAGCGGCGAAAGCGGCAAATATGCACGAGACGATAATGAGTTGGCCCCAAGGTTACGACACTCCGATTCTTCAGGAAGGCGCAAGCCTGTCGGGAGGACAACGTCAACGGTTATCAATCGCCAGAACTTTGCTGCGGAAGCCGAGCATCCTGCTCTTGGATGAGGTGACTTCGGCTTTGGATCCTGCGACGGAGGCCGATATTAACCGGACCCTTGAGCAGCTCAAGGGAAATACGACGATCGTATCGGTCACGCACCGGCTATCTTCAATCGTTCATGCCGACCTTATTTTTGTCTATGAGGACGGACAGGTTGTCGAAGTAGGCTCGCATGAAGAACTGCTCAGCAGGGAAGGGCTGTACCGGGAAATGTGGGAAAAGCAAGCAGGCTTCAGCTTATCGCAGGATGGGCTGCATGCGAGAGTCGATGTGAACCGGTTAGGCAAAATCCCAATATTCGAGGGGATGGCGCAGGAGCTTTTGCTTCACTTAACGACATTGCTGACGACTGAGACGTACGAACGCGGACATACGATAATGCGGGAAGGCGATGAAGGAGACAAGTTTTATATAATAGCGAGGGGCAGCGTTGAGGTAAGGAAGCAGCTTCTAGACGAGAACCGACGTGTTGCCGTACTTCAGGATGGGGATCATTTTGGCGAAATCGCATTATTGAAAAACATCCCCCGAACGGCCAGCATCATCGCCATTGAACCTACAGTGCTGTTGTCGCTGCGTCGGGAATGGTTCCTCGAATTGACAGCCAGTTACCCGCAGTTGTTGGAAGTGGTGGAACGGACAATAGTGAATCGGATGAAATGAGTCAGCTGTAATTAAACGGCGATCGCTTCACGGAGAAATCTTTTTTTCAAGTACCGGACAGCAGGGGCTGCGGTTGAATATCACAAGGGAAGCAGGATATGACGTGGCTACTTTTAAGTACAATCAGGAACGTTTGTTTCGGGAGGACCCGGATCTGCACCTTCTCTAAAACTATTACCTTTTATGAAGCCGATCGTCTCGATCCTTGGACATACTCTTGGGTAGCTTTTCATAGAGCGCAAGTGGAATCGATCCTGTCACGTACCCGGCTGTTTACAGAGCGGCCTTTGAAGACATTATTCCATAAAGTTCATCCTTAATGACATAGGAATTAGTCTAATTATCCGATACAATGATCTTAAATTTATTGAGGAGGGACTAGCATGCCTTATCTAGCAAATCTCGAACGATACGACACTATGACATATCGACGCTGCGGCAAAAGCGGATTAAAGCTTCCGGCTATTTCATTAGGCCTATGGCATAATTTCGGGGGTATAGACTCCTTTGAGAATGGTAGAACTTTGGTTAGAAGGGCTTTCGATTTAGGAATTACCCATTTTGATTTGGCCAACAATTATGGCCCGCCCGCAGGATCGGCAGAGGAGACATTCGGTAGATTGCTTAAGGAAGACCTGGCGTCTTACCGGGATGAGCTGATTATATCGACTAAGGCCGGTTATTACATGTGGCCCGGACCCTACGGTGAATGGGGCTCGAAGAAGAATTTAATCGCCAGTCTCGATCAAAGCTTAAAAAGGATGCAGCTGGATTATGTTGATATTTATTATCACCACCGTCCGGATCCGAATACGCCACTGGAAGAAACTATGGCGGCGCTTGATCTAATCGTACGGCAGGGAAAAGCGCTGTATGTGGGAATTTCCAACTACAAAGCCGATGAAGCGCGCGAAGCATCACGCATATTGAAAAGACTAGGTACTCCGTGTCTAATTCATCAGCCTAAATATTCCATGATGTCCAGATGGATTGAGGATGGGCTGCAGGATGTGTTGGATGAGGAAGGAATCGGTTCCATTGCCTACTCTCCGTTAGAGAAAGGCATTTTGACAGACCGCTACATCAACGGGATTTCGCCTGATTCCCGTGCTGCGGGACCAAGTGTGTTCCTTAAGCCGGAGGATATAAATGAAGAGCGGATTTTGAAAGTGAAGCAATTAACTGAGTTAGCCGCGAATCGGGGACAGAAGCTTTCCCAAATGGCATTGGCTTGGGTGCTGCGTGGAGGACGGGTAACCTCTGCTTTGATTGGAGCCAGCAAAGTAAGCCAGATCGAAGATGCTGTTGGCGCTTTGCGTGTGCTTGATTTCTCAGAGGAAGAGTTGTCACGGATCGATGCAATTTTGAAATGAAGATAAAGGCAAGTACAACAACGAAACGGCTGCTGAGAAGGAGACGTTTCGTTGTTTTTATAAGGAGGGTAAACATGAAAGCATACCGTTTAAACCAACTATCCGATATAACGGAAGGACATATTTTAAATGAAATACTTCCGGGCAAATACATTTCTTATGGCGGACTTGCTTTTGAAAAGCCCGGTGCGCGGGCGCATACCAACGATGGCCCGGGCGGTATCGATTATCATGTCCATGAAGATTGCGAAGCATTTATCATCCTTCAAGGACAAGGGACTGTAGAAATCAACAAGCAGCTTTTCCATCCGGTCAGAGCCGGCGATGTCATCATTATTGAGCCTGGGGAAGATCATCACCTGACTTCTGGTATAGAAGATCCGATTGTTGTTTTGTGGTGTCATGCAGGTCCGGAAAGAAACAAAAATCAGCTATAGAAAGCCACTTATTTCCTTAACAAATGGGTTTTTCTTTATCATTATCACAAGTATGTTCACTTAGATTTAGCGGGTTATTTAAATACGGCATCCAGGCAACCAGCATATCACGAGCAGGCCTGTATATCGCTTGAATCCAATTCATCGGATTGAGAAGCTGAATATGCAGGCTATTTGCTATGTTCGTACGCATCGCCCACACGGAAAGCGAAAGAACTGGTTCTGTGCGATTAATTAAATAAGTGTATAAAATGGAAAAAAAACCAAGTTTGTCTCTTGACAAAAGGGATATTATGGAATAAAGTTTAATTGTTATTAGTTTGTTAGTTGATATAATTTAGTAAGTTAAATATTGGGGAGGTAATACTTTTGGCTAAAGCGAAATGGACGGTAGACACTACACACAGCAGCATTGACTTTACAATCCGACACATGATGATTGCAAAGGTAAAAGGCACATTCCATACCTTTGAAGCGGAGATTGAGGCTGATACGGATGATCTAACATCAGCCGATGTTCATTTCAGTATTGATTTAAGCAGCATTGATACTCGCAATAGTGACCGGGATGCCCACCTTCGTACAGCGGATTTTTTCGATGTCGAACAGTTTCCGTTGCTGACGTTCAAATCCAGCCAAATTGTGAAAACAGGAGAAGGGGAATATGACGTGACGGGCGATGTAACCCTTCATGGTGTGACCCGTTCTGAAACGTTTGCCGTTACCTTCGAAGGTTCAGGTAAAGACCCGTGGGGGAATGAGAAGGCAGGCTTTAGCGGACAGGGGAGCTTCAAACGCAGTGATTACGGACTTACATATAATGCGGCACTCGAAACAGGCGGCGTTCTCATCGCGGATGAGGTCAAAATCTCCATTGAAATTGAAGCGTCCAAATAGGGTTGGGAAATTTGTAACGCTTGGTTCATATAAAAGTGAAGCCTCCATTCCACTGTTCAGTGGTTGGAGGCTTCTTCGTTTAGAATAGAAAGCGTAAGTTTATACTCTGCTTCGCTCAGCCTTGACTCGTACGCTGGTGTAGCAGGTCATCAATGCTTGACTTTAGTGCATCGAGTTCATCGGTGGGTTCAAATCTACGGATGACGTTCCCTTCCTGGTCAATAAGAAACTTGGTGAAATTCCATTTAATCGAGTCGCCGTATAACCATTCAGGGGATTTCTCGGTAATCATCATTTTGAGCAGCTTGGCGTTAAAATTAGTCTCATCAAATCCTTGAAATGGAGCTGTTTTCTTTAAGTAATCGAATAAAGGATGAGCATTATCACCGTTAACCTCGAGCTTTGCAACAATAGGAAATTTCACACCGTAATTAATCTGACAAAAGGATGAGGCTTCTTGGTTGCTGCCCGGTTCCTGTTCTCCGAATTGATTGCAAGGAAAACCTATAATTTCAACTCCATGTGTATGATATTGTTCATAAAGCTTCTGTAGGTCTTCAAATTGGGGGGTAAACGTGCATTTGCTCGCCGTATTTACAATCAGAACAACCTTATCTTTAAAATGGTATAAAGGCATGCGTTCGCCGTTTGTCTTAACAATATTAAAATCATAAATAGTCATGCATTTCACCTCATCAACAGGGTTTATTCTTGCAAGAATAGTATAAATATTCCCATAACGCAATAGCTTGCCTAAAGTTTCATGAAACCTTCATTCGATCTTCATCATATCTTCATGAAGCTAATAGCAGCAGGTGATATGATTTGTTTACGAAAACAACTTATACTTAGTTTAAATATATGAAAAGAGGTAAACGCCATGTATAAAACGGTTATTATTGGAACTGGGCCGGGAGGATTAACGGCTGCCATTTATTTAGCGAGAGCGAATCTGAATCCGTTAGTTATTGAAGGGCCTGAGCCAGGCGGTCAGCTAACTACTACAACTGAAGTCGAAAATTTCCCTGGATTTCCCGATGGAATAATGGGTCCGGAATTGATGGATAACATGCGGAAACAAGCCGAGAGGTTCGGAGCCGAGTTCAAATCCGGTTGGGTTAATAAAGTAGATTTCTCCAAGCGTCCATTTACACTGACAGTGGAAGGAATGGGTGAGGTACAAGCGGAATCAGTCATTATTTCTACAGGAGCTTCTGCTAAGTATCTTGGAATACCGGGCGAGAAAGAAAATGTTGGCCGCGGTGTTAGCACTTGTGCTACATGTGACGGATTCTTCTTCCGTAACAAAAAGATCATCGTTGTTGGTGGGGGTGATTCGGCAATGGAAGAGGCTAATTACTTAACTCGTTTTGCTTCAGAAGTCGTTCTTGTTAACCGACGCAGCGAGCTTCGCGCCTCGAAAATTATGCAGGATCGCGCACGTGCAAACGGCAAAGTCAGTTGGGGATTGAATAAGACGCCCCTGGAGGTATTGGCCGGTGAGCGCGGGGTAATTGGATTGAAAGTGACCAACAATGATACAGGCTTAGAGGAAGTTATTGAAGCTGATGGTGTATTCATAGCAATCGGCCACACGCCGAACACCAAGTTTCTTGGTGGCCAGCTGACAGCTGACGACCATGGCTATCTGCTCGTGAAGCCTGGTACAACGGAAATGAACATTCCTGGCGTATTTGCCTGCGGAGATGTTCAGGACAGTCGTTATCGTCAGGCGATTAGCGCGGCAGGATCAGGATGTATGGCTGCACTCGATTGCGAAAGGTTTTTGGAGGACTCACACGCTAATTCAGAATTAATTCTTGCAGGCTCAGGCGCGTCCGAAGGAAATTAACATACAGATAGACCGTTACCTCTGCGTGAGGGCGGTCTATTTTTTTGTATTACGATTTAATCACTCTTTTGGCCGAAATCATACGTCCCTTCCAGTTGTCGTCAAGCTCAGTGACGGTAACTCCAATCCCTACCCGATAAGTTTGCAATACTTTATTATCTCCGAGATAGACACCTACATGTCCAATCTTCTGAAGTCCCGATTCATTTTTGCGTTGAGGTGTTGTGAAGAACAGCAGGTCGCCTTTTCGTATCTTATTTAAGTCCACAGCCTGTCCAATTTGGCTCTGATCTCTGGAAACACGAGGTAACGTCACACTATGTTCTCCAAAGATATATCGCGTAAAGGAAGAACAGTCGAATGTATCCGTCTGCTTAGGTGAAGCGCCGAACTGATACGGTGTGCCCAAATACTTCAGCCCGGTAGCGATGATAGCATCTGCTTGGCGCTCCCACGTGGGCCGATCTGCCTCGAAACGGTAATCTGTCGCTGCTGCGGACACATAGCCCTTCCGGCCGTTAACCGTAATTTCGAGCCATTCTCGGCTCGTTTCCGCAAGGATCTCTACCTTCGTATTCGCCGATAATGTTTCAAGAACCGCAGCGTTTCCATCCGGCTTCTCCAGCATGACAGTTGAAGCTTTCAGTGCAGCCGTATTAGGTGCATACTCCGTCTTGGACGGTGTGGGAAGGTCGGAGGCCGGATCGTCGCTCTGAGAGGGATCTATGATGGTGGCCATTTTCGATGAATCGTCCCATCCTATGTCATATCCAAACGTCTCGGCAAGAAGCCGGATAGGAATATAGGTTGTACCCTGGTAATTTAAGCTGCCGGGAAGCTGCTGTGTTCCATCGTTATAGCCATCTTCAGCTGAAAAGCTGGAATTCCCCTTCTTCCAATGGAAAGGAGAGAGGTCAGCCGTCACCTGTTGTATTTTTCCTGATGCCAATGATATCCCAGAACCAAGTCCTCCTGCAAAAACGGCAATTCCTAGAGTGATGTATAGGGCTGATTTTTTCATGATGTTTGCTCCTCCAGAGAAAATGGTTATCTCTAAAATATTCGGAGCAGCCGTCGATTTAGTGGGAGTATGGGATTGGGTGGGGCAATTTACCACATTAGAGGACTCTTCTATTGCCAACCTCCGAACGAAACTGTGTTATCTGTACGGATGAAAATAGCAGTATTCCTTTCAAATTCGACTGTGTTGAAATAACACTGACATACAGCTGTCAGTGGTGTTTGTATATATTAAAGATAGAAGAAAACTCAAAAGGGGCTGTGGATGACATATGAATACACAAGTGAAGGAAGTAGTGCTGATTGTGCTAACGGATGGGTTTGCGGATTGGGAGGCTAGCTATGTTAGTGCGGAGATCAATAAACCTGATTCGAAATATATAATAAAAACTGTAGCGATTGATAAGGAGCCGAAGGTTTCCATGGGAGGCTTACAGGTTTTGCCGCATTATAGTTTGAATGAATTTGCCAGTATTACTAGTGTTGCCATGCTAATTATCCCTGGAGGTACAGGATGGCGGGAGCGGCAGAATCAGCAGTTGAGCGGGCTGGTGAAAAACTGCTTTCAGAATAAAATACCGATTGCGGCCATTTGTGATGCGACTACTTTTTTGGGGAATAACGGATTTCTGGACAATCATAAGCACACGGGTAATACATTGCCTTATTTAAAGCAAGGAGCTCCTCATTATAGAGGTGAGGCATATTACGTAAATGCACAGTCAGTCAGCGACAGCTTTCTAATAACGGCTAACGGAAGTGCTGCAATTGAATTTTCCAAGCATATTTTAGAGAAATTGGGTATTCTAGAAGGGGAGCAGTTAGAACAATGGTACGATATTTATAAAAAGGGTTATTTGCCAGCGTGACACTATTTTGTTATCTAGCTAAGCTTCAATCATCAGAGTATTAGCTCGTTGTTTAACCGTATAAATCAAAGACCTCTTCCAACGTAAGGTTAGAAGAGGTTTTTGATTTATGTTGATATAAGCTTAAATAATGCCGTGAGCGAGCATGGTATCTGCTACTTTTAAAAATCCAGCAATGTTGGCACCTACTACAAGATTACCGGGATGACCGTATTCCTCTGCTGCGTTGACAGAGTTTCTGTAAATGTTTTTCATGATTTCATGAAGCTTGTCATCCACCTCGTGGAAGGACCAGGAATATCTCATGCTGTTTTGAGCCATTTCAAGTGCAGAAACAGCTACGCCTCCAGCGTTTGCAGCTTTAGCAGGTCCGAACAGTACATCAGCATTTAAGAATATGTCGATAGCTTCCAAAGTAGAAGGCATGTTAGCACCTTCACCGATTGCTATGACTCCGTTTGCTACCAGACGTCTAGCTGATACATCATCAATCTCATTTTGTGTAGCGCATGGAAGAGCAATATCACAAGGAATAGTCCAAATATCTTGACAGCCCTCAAAGTAAACGGCATCCGGGTGTTCATTTACATATTCGCTGATACGTTTTCTTTCTACTTCTTTTAATCTCCGTACTGTTTCGAGGTTAATTCCGTCTTTATCATACACATATCCGTTAGAGTCGCTGCAAGCAACAACTTTGGCGCCTAATTGGACAGCCTTTTGGATAGCGTAAATAGATACGTTACCAGAGCCGGAAACAACAACAGTACTTCCGTCAAAGCTTAGTCCTTTTGATTTCAGCATTTCATTGACAAAGTAAACAGCACCGTAACCTGTAGCTTCCGTACGCGCCAAGCTGCCGCCATACAGAAGGCCTTTACCTGTAAGAACTCCGGCTTCATTACCGCCGCGGATTCTTTTGTATTGGCCGAACATGTAGCCGATTTCTCTAGCGCCGACACCGATATCGCCTGCTGGCACGTCAGTGTCTGGGCCGATATATTTGGACAATTCAGTCATGAAGCTTTGAGTGAAACGCATTACTTCTCCTTCAGACTTACCCTTGGGATCGAAATCGGATCCGCCTTTACCTCCGCCAATCGGTTGTCCGGTAAGGGAGTTTTTGAAGGTTTGTTCAAATCCAAGGAACTTAATGATGCTGGCATTAACGGAAGGATGGAATCGAAGTCCGCCTTTGAAAGGGCCGATTGCGCTGTTGAATTGTACTCTGAAGCCGCGGTTAACGTTAACAATTCCTTGGTCATCTACCCAAGGCACTCGGAAGGTGATCATGCGTTCCGGTTCTACCATTCTTTCAAGAATGCCGTTCTCCATATACTTCGGATGTTTGGCGATGACAGGTACTAATGATTCAAGAATCTCTTTTACCGCTTGATGAAATTCGCTTTCATGAGGATTACGCTTGACTACAGTTTCGTATACCCCCTGAACATAATCTTTTGCGCTTAGTTCCTGTTGATTCAAGGTTTGAAGATTACTCACTACGGTTCAACCACCTTCATAAATGTCGTTATTTTATTAATCATTGAGCCCTATAATTCAACTTTATTCGCTACTTTATTTTTACATAATAAGCTGGAATCGGCAACAATAATTTACATGTTATGTAAGGTTACAGTTAAAGGTAAGTAAACGAATAAAGCTCTGACATCTATCGACATTTCTCTCACGAGACAAGCGAATAGTTAACATTGGTGGGCAACTCATGTTCCTTTATCCGATAGATTGCCCCATATAGTAGGGAAGACATTAGATATTGGGTAGGTATTGGCTCAAATTGCTTGAGCTTATACAGAATAAAGTACAGAGGTCAGGGGAAATTTATCAGGGTATATTCATTGGCTGCGAGTCGGCAATTGCAGGTTAAGCACTAGCTGAAAGGAGTAACGAACATTGATGAAACGTATGGCCTCATGTATGATCTGTCTGGTTATGATTGCCTTATTAACCTCAGGTACTGTATTCGCTCAAGGGTCTCAGCCCTATCATTTTGGATTTAAGAAGAGCAAGGATGGCAAGCTTCCCTCGATAGCAGAGGAGGGCTTTATGGCCACTGTTCAAAAGCATGAAGCTATCTTTCTTGGGGATACGGAGCAAAAGGAACTCTATCTCACCTTTGATAATGGTTATGAAAATGGGTATACGGCACAAATCTTGGATGTATTGAAGGACAAGAAGGTACCCGCCGCTTTCTTTGTTACGGGTCACTACGTTAAAGAGCAGCCTGATCTGGTCAAAAGAATGTTTAATGAAGGACACTTGGTCGGCAATCATTCGTGGACTCATCCCGATATGAGTCAAATCTCGGTAAGTCGCATGAAGGATGAGCTGGACAAGGTAAAACAAGCCGTAACGCAGCTTACAGGCCAAGAAGCTATGCCGTATTTACGACCGCCTAGAGGGATTTTTAGTGATCAAGTGCTGAGAGCCACCCGCGAGCTGGGTTATACCAATGTGTTCTGGTCCATAGCCTACAGGGATTGGGATACAAAGCAGCAAAAGGGCTGGAGCTACGCTTATGAAAGTGTAATGAGCCAGCTTCATCCAGGTGCGGTAATTCTGCTCCATTCGGTATCGAGTGACAATGCCAAAGCGTTAGCAAAAATTATTGATGACACCCGTCAGCAAGGATATGAATTTAAGAGCTTGGATCAATTGAAAAATAAACATTATCATTAATTGCTCCATCCCCCAAACATAAAATTGCTTGCATAGGGAAAAATGAATAATACTGTGATTTTACCGAGGGGGGGCTTTTTCTTGAGTAATGATACTAATAAATTGTCTATTTTTGCGTTAGGCGGAGTAAATGAAATTGGGAAAAATATGTATGCGATCCAATATGCTGATGATATCGTAATTATTGATTGCGGTTCGAAGTTTCCTGATGAAACCTTGCTTGGCATTGATTTAATAATTCCCGATATTACTTATTTGCTGGAAAATCGCGATAAAGTTCGGGGAATCCTTATAACCCATGGACATGAAGATCATATTGGTGGGTTGCCCTACATATTAAGGCAATTCCCTATGCCCATCTATGCAACGCGGCTTACTCTGGGGCTGATTGAAGGCAAGCTAAAAGAGGCCAAGCTGCTTGGAGGGACGGAACGGATACTAATCCATTCCGAATCGGAGGTTCAATTGGGCTCGATAAAGGCAACCTTCTTTAAGACGAACCACAGCATCCCCGATTGTCTAGGTATTGTGTTTCATACCCCAGAGGGGGTGGTCGTTCATACGGGAGATTTCAAATTCGATTTAACCCCTGTAAACGAGCAGTATGCGGATCTCCATAAGATGGCCGAAATTGGAAAGGCTGGCGTTCTGGCGTTATTATCTGAAAGTACAAATGCGGAGCGTCCTGGCTTTACCCCTTCGGAACGGGTCGTTGGCGAGTATATTGTAGAAGAATTCCACAAAGCGCGGCAAAAGGTGTTTATCTCAACCTTCGCGTCTAATGTCCACCGTCTTCAGCAAATCATTGATGCCGCTCATGTTACGAATCGCAAGCTAGCCTTACTAGGCCGGAGTATGGTTAATGTGGTTACGATTGCTTCAGAGCTGGGATATCTGAATATTCCTGAAGGAATGATAATAGAACCAGCGGAGGTTAATCGATTCGACTCCAGTCGAGTTGCTTTATTGTGTACTGGAAGCCAAGGGGAACCGATGGCGGCTCTGTCCCGGTTGGCTCGAGGAAACTTTCGCCACATCGAGATTCATCCAGGGGATACAGTCATATTCTCGGCAACACCTATCCCTGGAAATGAGCGAAATGTAGCTCAGACGGTAGATGACCTTTACCGCTTAGGCGCTAAAGTTATCTATGGCTCAGGATCTGTGACAGGGATGCATGTATCTGGTCATGCGAGCCAAGAAGAGCTGAAGTTAATGCTGAGTTTAATGAAGCCTCAATATTTCATACCGATACATGGTGAGTTTCGCATGCTGCATCAGCATCGATTGTTAGCTGAAGCTGTAGGTGTGGAGCCGGGGCATACGTTCATTCTTAATATTGGTGAGGTTGTGGAAATCCGTAAGGGGATTGCTCGTCAGGCAGGAAAAGTCCCTGCCGGAAATACACACGTGGATGGTCTGGGTATAGGAGATGTCGGGAATATTGTACTGCGGGATCGCAAGCATCTCTCTCAGGATGGTATTCTCATTGTAGTGACGATCCTTAGTAAGTCTGAAGGGAAAATAGTGTCCGGACCGGACATGATCTCTCGAGGCTTCGTATATATTCGCGAGTCGGAGGGTTTGTTGGATGAAGCCAATCGTTTGGTAACCGATGTGATCAACAAGCTGCAGACAGAGAACATCAATCAATGGAGCACGATTAAATCTCATGTAAAAGAAGTGCTGGGGAGATTTTTGTATGAGAAAACGGGGAGAAGACCGATGATTTTGCCAGTTATTATGGAGATTTAAAGTTGTGTGAATGGATAATGGGACAGCTTATGCGATTCCACGAAACAACAGCTGCCGCAATAACAACAAAGCTGATGCCCGCGCTGGTGTCGGCTTTGTTGTTGTTATTCAGCAGCTGTATGCCTCTTGAGTAAAAATTCCAACAGCTGGGTGCAATGAGCTATAATATAAAATAGTAACAATTTATTTCCTTACCGGGAGCACAAAGGAGACCTTGAATATGTCCAAGTCACAGGCTGGTAAACCTTCTTTAACTGAAGGGCCGATAGCAAAAACGCTTTTCTTATTTTCGTTACCGATCTTGCTAGGTAATGTGCTGCAAAGCTTGAACGGTTCCATAAACGCTATCTGGATCGGCAAGTTCCTTGGCGAGCAAGCGCTTGCGGCTACGTCTAACGCTAATATTATTATGTTCCTTTTAATCAGCGGTATATTTGGAATTGCGATGGCGGCGGTTATTTTGATTGGTCAAAATTTGGGAGCCAAAAAGGTTGATGAGGCCAAAAAAGTAGTCGGCACCAGCGCCGTGTTTTTCATGGTGTTATCTATTATCGTAGGCTGTATTGGGGTGTTTTTCTCTCCTCATATTTTAAGCTGGATGAATACGCCTCCCGATGCTTTCGAGCTAGCGGTTTCGTATACACGGATTATGTTTGCGGGAATTCCCTTTATTTTTGGTTATAACCTGGTCATGGCCGTACTGCGGGGCTCTGGCGACGCGAAGACGCCCTTTTACTTTTTGCTGCTGTCCGCTGGTCTCGATATTATACTGAATCCGCTGCTGATTGAAGGAATGGGGCCTTTCCCAAGAATGGGAATATCCGGTTCTGCTACCGCAACTTTTATATCACAGCTTGTCAGCTTCGTTCTGTTAATTATTTACCTGTACCGGAAAAAGTATTTTTTGCGTATTACCAAGGATGATTTCCATATGCTTACTTTGAACTGGACGATTATTCGATCGCTAGTACAAAAGGGTCTTCCGATGGGGTTGAATATGGTTGTAGTTTCAGTCAGCAATTTAGTTCTGATTCATCTGGTCAATTCTTACGGGTCTGAGGCTTCGGCTGCTTTTGGGGTGGCCAACCAGATTTCCAGCTATGTTCAGATGCCTGCAATGGCTATTGGAGGAGCGGTAACTTCCATGGCCGCGCAAAATATTGGAGCGGGGAATTGGCACAGAGTCAACCGTATTACGTGGATTGGCGTTGCATTTAACATAGTGTTGACGGGACTGCTCGTTATCTGTATTCATTTCTTTAACCGTGAAGCCGTTAGCTTGTTTCTGCCTCCTGAAGGTAAAGCAATCGATCTGGGGGTTCATATCAATAACGTTACTTTATGGTCCTTTATTCTATTCGGTATCTTCAATGTGGTGGCGGGTGTCGTAAGATCCTCGGGAGCTGTTATTGTTCCACTGGTTGTTTCTTTTATTGCTTTATTGTTTGTAAGAAATCCTGTTGCTTATCTCTTAGGCTATAATTATGGATTCGACTCGATTTGGTGGAGCTTTCCTATCAGCTTTTTTATAGCTGCGACTCTGAACATTCTGTACTATAGATTCGGCAACTGGAAAAAAGCGAGAATGGTAAGCGCCAAGGCTGCTTCATAGACCTGAAACACATAAATAGTTGAGCGGAATTGAGAGTTCCTTATTCAATCTGCGGCTTCCAATTTAAGGCGATAGCGGAAGTTGGAATTCCTTTATTTAGGCAGAATGAGAGCGGTAAGCACAAAAACAGAAAAATAAAGGAACTAGTACTTCCGTTACTACTCTGTTTTTGGTACGTACGGAATCCCGCATCCATCCCTCGAAAACGCACAAACGTAGATCGTAAACCAAGGACGCCGCAAGGCGTTTTTTTTTTAGTTGCCGGAATAAGCAGTTATTCATTATTTTGTATGGCTGTATTTGGCTCTGCTCATGGTTTATAGAAAATCCTGATTGATTAATAGAACATTTCGATAAATGCTATCCCCAAATGGTGGTATATAATAAATGCATATATTAATTCCTATAAATCACATGGGTATAATATGGATAGACGGCATTCCCTTGAACCGAAGTTGTATAAAGGAGTGGAAAAAATGACGATTGCAAATCATGTGCTCGTCCGTAATGCCCAACTTGAGGAATGGGAGGAGGCAATTGATTTAACCATAGCGGCCTATCAGCAATATGAGGAAAGCTTTGGACAGCCGTTATGGGATTCATACATAAAGAACATAAGGTCGCAATGGGAGAATCAAGAGAATACGCAGCGGATTATCGCGGTTCAGGAGGGAAAGCTGGTGGGCAGTGTACTGTTGTATCCTCCCCAGGAAGGTTTGTACGAGAAGTTAAATGAGCTGATCCCTTATCCGGAAGTTAGGCTCTTGGGCGTACATCCCGTGTTTAGGGGAAAAGGTATCGCCACCACGTTGATTCGTGAATGCGCTCAGCGCGCAATTGGAGCCGGGTCGCCTTATTTAGGACTGCATACCTCGGATCGAATGCCGTCCGCAGTACGGCTGTATACGAGGCTTGGGTTCGAGCGAGTGCCTAAATTCGATTTTTTCGGAGGCGACAATCGAACCTTGGTTGAAGCTTACAGGCTTACGCTTGCTGACAATTTTAGCTTCTGACTCCAATGCTGCAATACTGCATTCCAAATAATATGAAGTATAGATCAGGAGGAATTATCCATGAAATTGATGAGTTGCATGACAATTACGATTGCTTCAGTGTTACTGCTTGCAGGTTGCGGAGCGAAAGAACAGAGCGTTACTAAAGGGGCGACGGCCAATGTTGCGTCCCCCGCAACCGCAGCGCCACAGAAGGTACAAAAGATCGTTGTCGGTACGAGCGGCACCTTCAAGGACGTTACTTTTCTAGATGATAAGGGCAATCTAACAGGCTATGATATCGAATTAACCAAGGAAATTGACAAGCGTCTGCCAGGTTATGAATTCGAGTTTAAGACGATGGAATTTGCCAATATCCTGTTGAGTTTGGAAGCCGGCAAAATCGATCTGGCCGTTAACCAGTATGAAGTAAATCCGGAGAGGCAAGCCAAATTTCTTTTTAACGATGAAGCTTATAACATCTGGCCAAGCAAAGTCGTTGTTCGTAAAGATAATGAATCGATCAAATCGATCGAGGATCTAAAGGGCAAGAAAGTAATAACAAGCCCGGGAAGCAATGGAGCGGTGTGGCTGCAGGATTACAATAAAACCCACGGAAATCCGTATGAATTAGTTTTCTCGGGAAGCGGTGGGACTAACGATGTCATCAGCCAAATCAAAACAGGCCGAGTTGATGCTACCATTGGTACGCCGTTCTCCATAACGAGTCGTAACAGAGACGCCGATGCGCAGCAGAAAGTGGTAGGTCCTGTCCTCTATACTTCCAAAATTTATTACGTACTGCGTAAAGACGGAACTGAATTGAAAAGCAAAATTGATGAGGCGATTCGGGAAATTAAAAAGGATGGAACGCTGGCGAAGCTGAGCAAGCAATGGCTTGGCGAAGATTTTACAGTTAATGAATGAATTCGCAGGGTGAAGGGAGGCATAGGGGGTTAAATGGGGAAATCATTTGATTTTACACTCATCTGGGTCTATCTGCCGAAGCTGCTGTCATTTCTGCATGTGACCTTGTTCATTGTAGTGGCTTCCGTTGCTCTTGGCATCCTTATTGGCCTAGTCACGGCATTGCCCCGATTGTATAAGATTCCGGTTCTCAACCGAATGGTGATCATTTACATTTCTTATACTAGAGGCACCCCGATCCTGATCCAGATGTTTCTGGTCTATTACGGATTGCCGGAGCTGCTCAAGGCTGTCCATATCGATGTAACTGATGTGCAGCCGCTTGTGTTCGTAGTTATCACCTATGCGCTGCACTTTGCCGCTTATTTCTCCGAAATCGTACGCGCAGCAGTGAATGCCGTCGACCGTGGTCAAGCGGAAGCCGGATATTCCATCGGCATGGGAAACTACGATGTATTGACGAGGATCGTACTTCCCCAAGCCTGGCAGGTTGCGCTGCCAAACGTCGCCAATCTGATTATTGGCACCTTGAAGGATACGTCCCTTGCTTATACGCTAGGTGTAATGGATGTTGTCGGACGGGCCGAAATGCTGGGAACAACATACCATTTTCTGGAGATCTGGATCGCGCTTTCGATTATCTATTACACGATTGTCCTTATCTTTGAGTATTCATATCGCAGATTGGAACGCAGGTTATCCAAGTATGAGAAGCATGTTGCTGCTATAAATTAATGAGGAGGGGATGGGATATCCAAATCGACTTCAGCTTTATTATAGAGGCTTTCATGGCAATGCTTAAGGCGCTGCCACTTACATTGGTCATTTCAATTGTGCCCCTGTTTACGGGCTTTATCGTTGGAGTTGTTGTTGCCTTTGTGCGTATGTATAAGGTCAAATACATTCACCGGATTGCTCAATTCTATGTTTCCTTTTTCCGAGGGACGCCTTTGTTGCTTCATATTATGCTGGTTTATTTTGCGCTTCCGATGATCCTTGATGCGTTGTCGGTGCGGTATGGCTGGGGGATAAGTTCTAGCTTCATTCCACTGATTATGTTTATCTTCGTTGCGTTTACGTTGAATATCGGCGCTTATATGTCGGAAACGATTCGTTCCGGGATCTTGTCGGTAAGCATCGGACAATTGGAGGCAGCCTATTCGGTAGGCATGACAACCTCGCAAGCGATGAGGCGCATCGTGATTCCTCAGGCCTTAATGGCGAGCCTGCCAAATCTGCTAAGCAAATTCGTCGGATTGCTACACGGCTCTTCGCTTGCGTTTACCATTTCCTTGCAGGAGGTGAACGGAACGGCACACATTGTGGCTATGAGAAATTGGAAATATCTAGAGGCCTTCATTGCCGCCGCTGTTATCTATTGGATATTGACCATAATAGCTGAACATATTTCAGGCTTACTGGAAAAACGATTGAATGTGTACAGCAAAGGCGGCGTAGCCTAAGCTTTCCTGGATTTTGCGAGACGTAAGGCGATATTGGGGGAGGGTAACATGATTACATTATCCAAGATCACGAAATCATTCGGACGGAACCAAGTACTCCGAGGCATCGACTTAACGGTAAATAGAGGTGAAGTGGTGGCTATCCTGGGGCCGAGCGGCTCCGGGAAAACGACGCTGCTGAGGTGCATGAACTACTTGGAGAAACCTAACGACGGCTTCATTACGATTGATGATTTCAGCGTTGATTGCAAACGAGCCAGCAAGAAGGAAATCCACCAACTGCGCCAAAAGACAGCGATGGTATTCCAACAGTACAATCTCTTCCGTCATAAGACGGCGCTCGAGAACGTCATGGAAGGGCTGTTGGTCGTAAAGAAGCAGGCGAAGGACGAGGCCCGTCAGCGAAGTGTCGAGCTGTTGGAGAAAGTAGGGCTTGGAAGCAAGCTTGATTCTTATCCCTCCCAGCTATCGGGAGGTCAGCAGCAGCGTGTAGGAATCGCACGTGCGCTGGCTTTGAATCCGGAAGTCATTTTATTCGATGAACCGACCTCAGCACTTGATCCTGAACTGGTTGGCGAAGTGCTCTCAGTCATTCGTAAGATTGCTAAGGAAGGGATTACGATGGTCATCGTCACTCACGAGATGACCTTCGCTCAGGATGTTGCGAGCCATGTTGTATTTATGGATGAAGGAGTCATTGTTGAAGAAGGCAAGCCTGCTGAGCTGTTCAACGAGCCTAAAGAAGAACGGACGAAGCAATTTCTGAGACGGATTAGACCGGAGCTGTCTTATTCCATATAGGAAGCAACCACCACAGAACCATCCATATACCTGAGAAAGAGGTGTGACTAATATGAGGAAAGTATGCCGTCTTGCCACCCTGGAGGATGCTGAAAGACTGCGTCATGTTATCTATGAGGCCTATGTGACGATTCGGGAGCTGGAGCTCCAATGGCCTGCGGCTAACGCGAATCTTGCTCTTGTTCAAGACAATATCCTCAAGAATGATTGCTACGTCTTAGAACTGGATGGAGAGATCGCGGCAACCTTGACCTTGTCGAAGGAGAAGCTTAATAGATGGAACGTTGACCTTCCTTTCGTCAAATGGTTTGCGGTGGGTCCAGAGTATCAAGGGTTAGGGCTCGGCACGGAACTTCTAGTTTGGGTGGAGGAAACGATTATTAGGGATAAACTGGGAGCATTTGCGCTTACACTGGCAACTGCCGAGAAGCATCCCTGGCTTTTGGCTATGTATGAACGGAAGGGGTATGAGAGAATAGAGTCGATTGACCGAGGCAACGGAGATGGTACGATGCATCTGCTGCGGAAAATTGTGAATCCACACTTATTTGAAGCTCAAATTCGCAGCAAGGAGAAACAAGAAGCACATCAATAAACTTCCAATCCAAATTATCCCAACATATAAGCTTGAATCATTAAATTCATGCAATCACTTCTACCTTTTGCTGGAGGAGTCATTCGATGAGGAGGAGGCGGCAGTATGGCAACAAACGGCAAGGGATCGATCATAATCAGCGAGAGCATCGAACAAGAGATGCTGGATATTAGACGTCACCTGCATCAATATCCAGAGCTTTCTCATGAGGAATATGAGACAACAGCTTATATTCGCGAACGGTTGGAAGAAGCAGGAATTCGGATATCCGTGCAGTTTCCACTTGAAACCGGAATAATTGCCGAGGTGGGTGGGTTGCAAGGGGGACCCGTCATAGCTTTACGGGCTGACATTGATGCTCTTCCGATTCTGGAGGAAACGGGGCTGCCCTTCTCTTCCAGGATTTCTGGCAAAATGCATGCTTGCGGTCACGACTTCCATACGGCGGCCATTCTTGGAGCAGCTTTACTGCTGAAAGAGAAGGAGCATGAGCTGCCGGGGACGGTTCGCATCGTGTTTCAGCCTGCGGAGGAAAAGGCTGCCGGAGCGGGGAAAGTGCTGCAGAGTGGTGCGTTGGATGGAGTGCGTGCGATCTATGGCATGCACAATAAGCCGGATCTGCCAGTGGGCACCATCGGCATCAGATCAGGACCGCTGATGGCTGCCGCCGATGGCTTTCTCGTCGAGTTTGAAGGAGTCGGATCACACGCGGCAGTACCGGAAGCTAGTATCGATCCGATCGTTGCGGCCGCTCATTTGGTCACGGCGCTTCAGTCGATTGTCAGCCGCAATGTAAGCCCACTGGACAGCGCGGTCATCAGTGTAACCCGTCTAAACAGTGGAACAGCTTGGAACGTCATCCCTGATACGGCAGTGCTTGACGGTACGGTGAGGAGTTTCGATGAGTTGGTTCGCGCTCGGGTAACAGAGAGGCTTAGCGAGGTTGTAAACGGAATTGCAGCGGCCTATGGTACGAAGGCCGTTGTGCGATGGATACAAGGACCGCCACCCGTAAATAACGATGCAGAGCTGGCGGAAGCTGCACGGAGGACTGCAGAACGGCTGGGTATCAGCGTAGTTACCCCTAAGCCGTCATTGGCTGGTGAGGATTTTGCTTTCTACCAAAAGCATATTCCAGGATTCTTCGCTTTCATGGGAACGGGGGGATCTAAGGAATGGCATCATCCTGCCTTCGATGTCGATGAGCGAGCTTTGCCAATCAGTGCCTCCTTCTTCGCTGGATTGGCTATTGCCGAGCTGGAGCGTTTCGTTGCTGAGCCATAAGGCTTAAGGAGAAAATAGTTTAGATAACTTTAAGCTCAAATGTATGGATTCAACAAGAACCTGGCCAACGGCCAGGTTCTTTCGTATGACTACAGATTACTTTTGCTAGGGATATCACGAGTCGAGGCTGTTTTTAAGTGGCTGCTTGGACTTCGTATACCTCCACATGGTAAACAATGAGAGCAGCAGGACCACAACCAGTAACATATAGATGTGCTGATAAGCAAACAGAGGAGCCAACTGACCCTGCCAAACGATCAGCAGTCCACACAGTGCAACCGCGAAGGAGCCTCCCATATATTGCGATAGTTGGGAAAGACCCATTCCAGAGCCGATCTGTTCCTTGGGAAGAATACGCGACACCTCATTGGATAAGGTGGATGTGATAGTTGATAAGGATGGGGCAAATATCAGGTAGGCAAATGTTAGGACAAAGGCGGACATATGGATCCCTAAGGATATGAGGATTAGCGAAAGCCCCATTAAAATATGTCCTGCCAGTAAAAACCGCATATTTCCAAACCGATCTATCCAGCGTCCGACATAACGCATTAAGAATGCGGATACTATTGCGCCTGGGAAGATCATCAATCCTACGGATGCTGCCGATTTGTGGAAGCCGTTTGCCAGTACAAGAGGCATAAGAAACAGCATCGACATGTTAAGCACGAATGCCGAGAATGCCATAAAAATTAATTTGCGGTAACCGGAATTTCGGAATAACAATGGCTGGATGAACGGTTCCTTTACTTTGTACAAATGTCTGAATAAAATGATGGCCGCTGCGATGCCGATGATTAGAAAGACTACAGATAACGAAGCTATGGCAATTAATAGTGCAGTAGCCGTCACCACAATAAGAGCCGCGCCGAATAAATCGAACCGGACCTTCGACTGCTCCTCCTTGGGCAGCATTCTCCAAAGAACCGGAACCAAAGGGATCACTAGGCAAGTGACTAGGAACAGCTCCTGCCAACCGAAAAACTCCGTAATAATACCTCCGGCGACCGGACCAACCCCGAAGGCCAAGGCGCTTCCGGAGGCTATCATAGTAATGGCGCGTCCTCGTCGTTCAAATGGCACGTAACGGCTGGCAAGCACCATCCCTAAGCCTGGCATAGCGCCAGCGCCGCAAGATTGCAGCAGTCGGGCTGTTAGCAGCATATCGAAGCCTTGCGCCATAAATCCTATTACAGACGATACTCCAAGACAGGAAAGTCCAATAGCTAGCAGCTTGCGGATGGGTATGAAGTCCGACAAACGGCTAAATATAATCGTGGACAAGGCGAAGCCAATCGAATAACCCGATACGATCCAAGAGGCAAATCCGGCTGATATATGTAGCTGGGCCATAATTTCTGGCAATGAAACATTGAACATCGTTGTATTCATAACAACTAGAAAGGTCCCTATGGACCAGACGGGTATTACCACATTATCTTTCATGAAGCTCCCACCTATAAATGAATTGATTGTTTATTATTACCCATGTATGCTAGTTCAATAAATGTCTCTGCCAGCATAATAATAGATTAACACTTCATTTACTCTGCGATAATAATCGTGTTCTATTCTGTTAGTAGTATATGTTTATTCGAATCTTTGGAAATGGAGCAGAAATTTTCAAAAGCTATCCTATTATAGCGTCTATTACCAAAGCAGATCAAACAGTGAATGTGTGGACTGGTCAGATTTGAAGAGCAATCAATAAGAGTAAACGAGAAAGCCCGAATGTTAGTAAAATATAGGAGGTAATGTTCGATGCGACTGGTACTTATGGGAGATTTTCATTATTCATTAATGGAGAACGGAACTGAGGAGATGATAGGGGCAAGAGACCAAGCTTATTCGGTCATGCTCGATACATTCGTGAATACGGAGGGGCAATTCCATATTTCGTTAGGCGATCTTACTCATGACGGGTTTCCTGAGGAGTTCGGCTATGCATTTGATCGTATAGGAAGCAGCGAACGCAACTTCATCCATGTGTTAGGCAACCATGATACGAATTCAATCCCCAAGGCGGATATTTTGGCTATTACGGGTCAGCAACGCTACAGCTCCATCGAAACGGATGAAGCAATGCTCATCTTTCTCGATTCTACCAAGGAAATGAATAAATCCGACTGGGGAGGCGAGATAGACGGAGCACAACTGGAGTGGCTGGAAGCCCAGCTTGAACAGTCGGGGGAGAAGCCGGTTTTTGTTTTCGCCCACCATCCGGTCTATGATACAACAGCTTGTTCAACTATGGAGAAGCTGTCGATCCATCCGGATATTGATATGAAGGCTGTTTTGAATAAAAAGCAGGGCGCTGGATTTTACTTCTGTGGACATAACCATGTGAATTCGGTAGTCCAGCAGGACGGATGGCATTATATTCAATCTGCCGCATGTCTGGATCATCCAGCCTTCCGAATTGTTGAGCTTAAGGACGGTCTGGTAACAACGGAGCTGGTAGCTATCGAACAAGCGGATCTTATGGATTCTATTGCTCTATTTAACTCGAAAATGAAGGGTTTCACTCCTATCCTGGAAGCACACGGAGATATTGCCGATTATAGTTTACGTGTGGAGATTAAGGACATTGGCACCAAAGCTCGTTAAAGCATATTAAGAAGAGCTGGGAAAGCTATTGCGTTAAAAGTCTACATAAGTAGGGCGGCAAAAGACCAAGGAGCTCATCACAATTGCGATGAGCTCCTCTTTTCATTTCATATTATATGTATCTAATCCCTTGTTTTGGTATAGCTTATGGAAGAGATACATACAGTGGGGGTTGGCTATGGAGACAGCATTAATAGGCAGCTTTATTTCGGCAATGGCCACCGTTGTCCCTCTTTTGTTTGTGAAGAGGTTGTCAGAGAAGTAGAAGGATATCCTCATAGCTTTTACTGCGGGGATCATGATTTCATACACACACTTATTTGGCATCATGGAAAATAATACCTAGACTATACCTCGTTCCTGAAGTAATCGTGCTGACACCGTGCCGAAGTGTCGTTTTATAGTAGCCGCGCGCTCCCGGTACAGGGCGATGGTTCGTAGGAAAGATAACCCCTGAGCCTTGTTCTAAAGTAAGCACATGTCCTCTGCTTTGTGCTCTCGGCCGTTGCTCCGTCAACAAAAATTCTCCGCCTGTGTAATCCATCTCTCTTTGATTTAAAGCGAATACGACCTGAAACGGAAAGAACACCTCGCCATATAAATCCTGATGAAGGCAGTTGTATCCTCCAGTTTCGTATTTAAGAATTAAAGGTGTTGAGCGCAGCTGCCCTTGCCGGTGACAATGATCAAGAAAGGCGGATAACGCAGGAGGATAGACGGTATCGCGGTCGAGCTGCTCTAGCCAACGATTCGCTGTTATGGCAAGCTCGGGGTAAAAGCCTTCACGAAGCTGCTGCAGTAACTCAGGAAGGGGGGCCTGATAGTATTTGTACTCCCCGATCCCGAACCGGTACCTGGCCATATCAATAGTACTTCTGAAATGTGCAGCTTCCTCATACGTATTCATGATTTCATTGCATTGCTCTTGATCCAGTAAGGTAGGAATCGCAGCATAGCCTTGCTCGTCCAACGTGTGCTGCAGCAAACTCCAATCTAACGCGGCAATACGTTCTGCAAGTTGGTTAGGCATGTACCGGACTCCCCCCAACGACCAAAGAGCTATCATGTTCCAGCTTCAGGAGCTGTGTCTTCATCTCCAAGCCGCCCCGATAGCCGGTGAGCGAGCCGTCTTTACCGATCACCCGATGACACGGTACGGTAATTAATACCGGGTTGGCGCCAATAGCAGCCCCAACCGCACGTACCGCGGCAGGCTTTTGAATATGATTGGCAATATCTGAATAGGATTGGGTTTGTCCATAGGGTATCTTACAGAGTGCGTTCCACACGGCAAGCTGAAACGAAGTTCCATGGAAATCAATGGGGACGGTAAAGGCTCTGCGTTTTCCTTGAAAATACTCGCTTAATTCTGCCGTATACGAATGCAGCTTTGTATCATCATGAATCAATACTTTACCTGGAAAACGGCCTGCAGCCCAATTGGATAATTCCTCAAACGGCTTGTTCGGGGAGCCTACGTAACAAAGCCCCTTTGAAGTTGATGCTATATATAGGCTCCAAGTCTCGTGAACCAACAATGTCCAGTATATCGCCTCATAAGTTTTGGCTTCCACTTTGTAACGCCTCCTCCGTAATGTGTTTATTACTATTTATTTATCGATAATCGATAGTCGGTAGGTGTATGTCCGGTTTTCTTCTTAAAGAGGGTTATAAAATAAGGTGTGTTGGAGATACCTACGCTAAAAGCAATATCTGCAATCGATTTATCTGTATGAATGAGGTATTCGATAGCCTTATTTATTCGCATTTGCTGGACATATTCGACCGGTGTTATACCCTTAATCCGTTTGAAGGTGCGATGCAAATGATAAGGACTGCCATGGCATATATCCGCCAAGTTTGCCAGCGTTAGCGTTTCACTGAAATTGTTGTCCATGTATTGGGTTATTTGATCTACCCAGTCATGATCAGGCAAACGCTCGCCAGTCGGTTTACACCGTTTGCATGGACGGAAATTTGCGGATAGTGCTTGCTTTGCATTATGAAAAACACGCACATTCATCTTGTTGGGTACCCTTGATTTACAAGAGGGCTTGCAAAAAATACCTGTGGTCTTTACTGCGTAAATAAACTGATCATTGTAAGTAGCGTCGTTGAGTATTATCGCTTGCCATTTCTCTTCTGTCATAAGCTCCTCGTTGGTGTCCGCTGCATTTGCATCGCGATTTACCCTAGATAGATCCGCACGCCCCTGTCCTTTAAAATCCTTCATTTGCCTCACCTCCACACACAGTATACCCCCAAAGGGAAGCGTATGTACGCATTTTCGAATGTAATAGCAAGATAACGAAACTGCCCGCAGTCTTTTTATGTTAAAAATAAGAATGCAGCAGTATTGCGATGAATGGAGGGTATTTATGAATATAAATACAGTTAATCAGGAATGGGACTCACCTTATTTTACGGGTGTAAAAACAATGAAAATTTATTGCTTCCCTTGGTGTACAGGACAACCTAAGCCGGAAAACACGATTCGGTTTGAGTCGCGCGCAGAGGCAGAACGGGCTGGCTACAGGTCGTGTAAAAATTGCTGCTCCGGTCTGCCGAAAGGCTCCTGGGAAGATAACAAGCAAGAGTTAAAATTGGTTACACCACAAGAATTTAGCTTTGCTGAAAATAGGAACTATTTGTCCAATGCTTCGAACGAATGCTTGTTCCATATTAAGGATCAGAGGATTTACAAAGCTATACCGGTTGAACATGAGACACCTGTAGTTGAAATAAGCTCGAATCATGATAATGTGATCACTATTCGTTTTATAGGAGAAACAACGCCTTCACGCAGATGGGTACGTGCAGAGGTCGCGCGTTATGTGAGGGAGTGGTTCGATTTGGATACGGACCTGCTTCCGTTTTATGAATTGGCCAAAACCGATGTGCTGCTGCAAAGAGCCGTGGGCTCGTTCCATGGACTGCGTAATGTAGGCATTCCCGACTTATTCGAAGCCATATGCTGGGGGATCATCGGACAGCAGATTAACCTGACTTTTGCGTACACCTTGAAAAGACGATTTGTGGAAAACTTTGGTCGCGGGTTGGAGTGCGAGGGGGAAGCCTATTGGATATTTCCAACTCCTGATGTAATAGCTGTTTTGACGGTTGAAGACATGGCAATACTGCGAATGACGGTTAAGAAATGCGAGTATCTCATTGGTGTGGCGCGACTAATCGTTGATGGGAATTTAACCAAGGAGCTTTTACTGGACGCAGGAGATTATAAGAAAGCGGAGAAGATGTTAGTCAAAGTCCGCGGCATTGGCCCATGGACGGCTAATTATGTTTTGATGCGCTGCCTGAGATTTCCGTCGGCTTTTCCCGTAGATGATGTTGGTCTTCACAATTCAATTAAACATCTTCTGGGTACGGAAAATAAACCGACGAAAAATGAAATCATGCAGCTATCTTCTACTTGGACTAATTGGGAATCTTATGCCACTTTTTATTTATGGAGATTCCTTTACTAAGCTGTTAACGGCGCGCTTCAATTGCTTTCAGTAAGCGCTGAAGTGCTTCCTCAATAGTAGCTCGCCGACAAGCAGCGTTCATCCTCATGAAGCCTTCTCCCTCCGTCCCGAAGCTGATACCCTCGTTGAGAGCAAGCTTGGCTTCCTTCACCATGAAGCGCCTTAGTCCCGCTGTATCCAGGCCGAGTCTACTGCAGTCAAGCCAAAGCAAATAGGTGCCTTCGGGATTGATCATTTTGATTTCCGGAATATGCAGGGCGAAGAATTCCGCTGCGTAATCGATATTGGCACGGATATAGGCGAGGCACTGCTCCAGCCATTCACCTCCATCCTTATAGGCGCTTTCCGAAGCTGTAATAGCGAATGAATTACTCATCGCCAGATGTCCTCGGGCCATCGTTTTGTTGAAGGCATTGCGCAGCTCCTTGTTCGGTATCATGATATAGGAGGACTGCAGCCCAGCCAGATTGAAGGTTTTGCTTGGTGCGAAGCAGACGATGGTTCTGTCGGCTGCTCGCGTGGACAATGAAGCCATCGGGATATGCTGAAAAGGCGAATATGCCAGGTCGGCATGAATTTCATCGGAGATGATCAATGCATCGAATTCCTCGCAGATAGCCTCAATTCGGGAGAGCTCTTCACGCGTCCATACTCTTCCTACCGGATTATGCGGGCTGCAAAGGATGAGCATTTTGGCACCTGTAGTCCGGAATTTATCGGCCAGATCCTCGAAATCGATTTCATACCGATTATTCACATAACGAAGCGGATTTGTTACCAGCTCGCGGTCGTTATCCTTCACAATTTTGAAGAATGGCGGATATACCGGAGGCTGAATAATGATCCGGTCTCCTGGCTTGGTGAAATTTTGAATACAGACAATCAAGGCAGGAAGAACACCAGGTGACCAGCATATCCATTCCTTGTTAATCTTCCAGTGATGCTTGCGCTCGACCCAGCCTGCAATTGCCTCGTATAGCGAGTCCGGACGCTGGGTATAGCCGAAGGTCCCGATCTCCGCACGCTGCTTCAAAGCCTCCATCACAGGTTCCGGCCCCCGAAAATCCATATCCGCCACCCACATGGGAAGTAAATCAGTTGCGCCGAAGATGTCTTGCAGGGTCTCCCATTTGATGCCGTTCGTGTTCTGCCGATCGATGATTTCGTCAAAGTTATATCTCATGTAAGTTATCCTCCGTAGGTGTGTTTATTATTACTGAAATAGGACATGTCGTTCTACAATTGTAGAGTGCATGCCCTCTTTTGAGATTCGTCTAGGTATTCATGCTTAATTAACCCATTTCGGTTGCTAAAGCTTTGGACTTAACCAGCTCTCGTACGTTCTTCCATTCCGTCAACTGCTTCTCCAAATCGTTAATGAGCAGATCCAGGTTATTTAAAAAGTATTCTTCATCACTTGGATAAATATCCTCAACTTCAGACAGTAGTGGATTGCGGGCAGGCAGGAAAGCCAATAGCTGCTGAAGCTTGCTCTCGATAGGCGCTGCAGCTGCCTCTTTGTTTGTAGGTTCATTTGTAGCAGCTGCTGGGCTTACAGTTTCTTTCTCTGTTGAAGGGGCATTGTTATTGCTTTCATGCTTATTGTTTCTCGTCTCGGCCTTTGGCTCAGCGGGAGGCTTGGCTCTTTCGGCTTTATTTTGTTCGTATACGGACCAGGTTTCCAGTAATTCACGTCCTGATTTGTATAGGAGCTTGTCTTTGGTGCCATTGGAAATATTTTTGTCTTTAAACAGCTTGACGATTTTTTTGACATCACTTACCGGCACTTCGTCTCTTGCGATAATTAAGGCCAGTGCATCGAGATGCTCCATCGGCAAATCCTTAATCGGCAGCAACTGCTGCTCGGTTAGCTTGTCTTTTTTAATATCGGTGCCATTGACAATCAGCTTTTTAACGGCGTTGCTGAACTTCAGCAGATCGCATTTGTTCTTGATATAGGCTTCTGGCTTGCCAAGCTTACTGGAGAGAAATTTGGTCGAGCTGCTGAACTTCGGATCATTCATAAGCTTATGGAAGGCTTCCGCTTCCTCAATTGGTGAAAAGCCTTCTCTTGTCAGATTTTCGGCTATTTGCTCCAAATAAATTTCCAGTTCATCGGTCACTGTAGATACGATACACGGGATCGTTGGGCGAGCTAACGTTTTGCATGCTTTGTACCGTCTGTTGCCATAAATGATTTTATATCGGCCATCAGGGGTTGTTCTCACTTTAATTGGAGATAGCAGCCCAAGCTCCTCGATGCTGTTCATTAATTCCTGAAGCGAATCTTCATCGAATTGGTATCTGGGCTGATCGGTATCTTCATCTATTAAATGTGTAGCAATTTGAATAATGTCCATATGAGTTCTCCTATCCTTCTTAGGTTACCGGATCTAGCCGCCGGCAGGGATATAAGTATTATATAACAGGGTTCTTAATCGTGGAAATATTTGCTTAGGAGTTTCACCCGTTCCGGCAGGCTGTCCTTTGAGGGTTTTGCCCTTTTATCAATATAACTGATAGATCTTATAAGATCATTCTAATTGACCCGTTCCGTATGCTATGATAGGGTCAAGAGAGTGAAAATTAATTAGATACTAATACTAGGGATTAATATCATTACATGCTGCGTGGGGTGGATAAAGTTGGAATTTCAAGTAACAAACAGTCCTTTTAATCAAGAGCAAGCAGAACTGCTCAATCGCCTGCTGCCTTCGCTAACCGAAGGGCAAAAAATTTGGCTAAGCGGGTATCTTGCAGCTCTACAAGGAGCGGCAACCGCGGTGACGTCTGTTGCTGCGCCATCGACAGTTTCAGCATCGAATGTAGCCGCCACTCCCAAGGAAGTGACCGTGCTCTTCGGATCGCAGACAGGCAACTGTCATGGGTTGGCGAAGAAGGTGTCCAAAAAGCTGGAAGAGCAAGGCTTTAAGGTAGCGCTCTCCTCGATGGGCGACTTCAAGCCTAATAGCTTAAAGAATGTACAAAACCTGCTAATTCTGGCGAGTACCCAAGGTGAAGGAGATCCGCCGGATAACGCGATTCCGTTTTACGAGTTCCTTCATAGCAAGAGAGCGCCTCAATTGGAGGGCAAGCCGTTTGCCGTGCTTGGTCTGGGAGATACATCCTACGAGTTTTTCTGCCAAACGGGCAAGGATTTCGACAAGCGTCTTGAGGAGCTTGGCGGTAAGAGACTTATCTCGCGTGTAGACTGCGATGTGGATTATGATGAGGCCGCATCGGAATGGATGAATAATGTTTTAGCTTCCTTAAGCGAAGCGTCGTCTGCTACGGCACTTGTTGCTGGCTCCGGCGCGGCGGTCGAGAGTGGTGCGGAATCGGAATACTCAAGAACGAATCCATTTAAGGCCGAGGTTCTAGAGAATTTGAATCTGAATGGCCGTGGATCGGACCGTGAAACTCGTCACATTGAGCTATCTCTTGAGGGATCTAATCTTCAGTATGAACCAGGTGATAGCCTAGGTGTCTATCCTGAGAACCATCCTCGTCTTGTGGACGAATTGATCGAAGCGATGGGTTGGAAAGCGGATGAGCTCGTTACCGTTAATAAGAATGGCGAAAAGCAGCCGTTGCGTGAGGCATTGCTACGCTATTATGAGATTACCGTGCTGACCAAGCCGCTGCTGGAGCAAGCGGCAAAGCTTACTTCAAGCAATGGGCTGAAGGAGCTTGTGGAGGCTGGACGCGAGCAGGAGCTTAGAACCTATCTTAATGAGCATGATCTATTGGATTTGGTGCAGGACTATTCCCTTAAGGGTGTATCCGCAAGCGAGTTCGTGACGATTCTTCGGAAGATCCCTGCTCGCCTATACTCTATCGCTAGCAGTTCCAAAGCATTCCCGGATGAAGTGCACCTTACAGTCCGTACCGTGCGTTACGAGGCTCGAGGACGGGAACGATACGGTGTATGTTCCGTTCAGCTTGCTGAGCGAATCCAGTCAGGTGACACACTGCCGGTTTACATTCAATCGAATTCGAATTTCAAGCTTCCAGAGAGCACAGATACGCCGATCATTATGATTGGACCAGGCACAGGCGTTGCTCCGTTCAGAGCTTTCTTAGGAGAACGTGAAGAGACCGGAGCCGAAGGGAAAACGTGGTTGTTCTATGGAGATCAGCACTTCTCCACAGACTTCCTTTATCAGACTGAATGGCAGCGTTGGCTTAAGCAAGGTGTGCTGACACGTATGGATGTCGCGTTCTCTCGTGATACCGACAAGAAAGTGTATGTACAACACCGGATGCTTGAGAAGAGCCGGGAGCTTTATCAATGGCTTCAAGAAGGTGCTTCTGTGTACGTTTGTGGCGATGAGAAGAAGATGGCACATGACGTCCATGCGGCTCTGACAACAATCATCGAGCAAGAGGGCAACTTTAGCCCGGAGGAAGCAGCTGAATATTTGACCCGCATGCAACAGCAGAAACGTTATCAGCGGGATGTATACTAGACCCAAGTCCTAGGGATCGCGAGAGGAGAAAAGCAAGCATGTCAGAAAATAATTTACTTTCGCCGAACAGTGCTCCGCACAGTGATGTAGAGGCTATCAAACGCAGAACCAACTATTTGCGGGGAAGTCTCGCAGAGACGCTTGAAGATGTAATCACGGGGTCGATACCCGAAGATGATAATAGATTGATGAAATTTCACGGCAGCTACATGCAGGATGATCGGGATTTGCGTAACGAACGGAACAAGCAGAAGCTTGAACCTGCTTATCAATTCATGCTTCGCGTTCGCGCGGCGGGTGGAATTGTAACATCGGATCAGTGGTTGATGATGGACCGTGTCGCACAGAAATATGCGAACGGAACAATTCGTCTGACAACCCGTCAGTCCTTCCAGCTGCATGGCGTAATTAAATGGAACTTGAAGAAGACGATTGCGGAAGTGAACGATGCGATGCTGAGTACGTTAGCCGCTTGTGGCGACGTGAATCGTAACGTTATGTGTAACCCAAATCCGTACCAATCAGAGATTCATACCGAAGTGTACGAGTGGGCCCGCCGGGTCAGCGATCACCTCGATCCAAGGACCAGAGCGTACCATGAGATCTGGCTTGATGGTGAGAAAGTGGTAGACAGCCAGGATAGCGCTGTAGAACAAGAACCCATTTATGGACCTGTTTATCTGCCGCGTAAGTTTAAAATTGGTATGGCCATTCCTCCTTCCAATGATGTAGATGTATTCTCACAGGATCTGGGTTTCATCGCGATTATTGAAGAAGGACGCTTGAAGGGCTTCAACATCTCCGTTGGAGGCGGAATGGGGATGACTCACGGCGATACTGAGACCTATCCGCAGATTTCCCAAGTGATCGGGTTCTGCTCGCCGGAGCAGATCGTTGACGTGGCGGAGAAGACGGTCATGATTCAACGGGATTACGGTGATCGCTCCGTACGTAAGCATGCGAGATTTAAGTATACAATCGACGACCGTGGCATCGAGTGGTTCATCAATGAGCTGCATGCTCGTCTTGGATGGAAGCTTGAAGAAGCGCGCGCATACAAGTTCGACCATAACGGCGATCGCTATGGTTGGGTTAAGGGAAGCAACGGTAAATGGCATTTCACTCTCTTTGTTGAGAACGGCCGGATCAAGGATACTGACAACTACCCACTGATGACGGGTCTGAGAGAGATCGCCAAGGTGCATAGTGGCGGGGATTTCCGTCTGACTGCGAATCAGAACCTGATCATCGGCAACGTGAGCAGCCAGAAAAAGAAGAAGATTGAGGAATTGATCAAGGAGCATGGACTCACCGATGGGCTATACCACTCGGCATTGCGGAGAAACTCCATGGCTTGTGTATCCTTCCCAACCTGTGGGATGGCTATGGCCGAATCCGAGCGCTACCTTCCCACATTGCTGGATAAGATAGAGCCAATGCTCGAGGAGGTTGGCTTACGCGAAGAGGAGATTGTCATTCGCATGACGGGCTGTCCGAATGGATGCGCTCGTCCGATGCTGGCGGAAATCGCGTTCATCGGCAAGGCACCTGGCAAATACAACATGTATTTGGGAGGCGGGTTTGCCGGAAACCGACTAAACAAGCTGTACAAGGAAAATATCGGCGAAGCGGAGATTCTAAAGTCGCTTGAACCGATCTTTACACAATATGCGAAGGAACGGCAGGAAGGCGAGCACTTCGGTGATTTTGTCATTCGCGCTGGCCATGTTAAAGAAGTACGTTCGGGACAAGATTTTCATTCGTAAGTTTTATATCTTATTTGAGGAAAGCCTGAGAAATCAGGCTTTTTTTTGTTGTAATATCAGAATTGATAAGTTTTCAGCGGAGCTGAACGAATCTGATATTGCAAGAAAAGCTACTTCTTAGATCTGAGCGTATCTTCATTGAAAGGGCTTTGATTAGAAGCTTTTCTTAATTAGACTCTGCTTCGTTCAACCTTGACTTAACGTTGCACTCATCGGTCAGAGGCAGGTTGTACCGATTGCAGCTCTTTTCGTGAATTATCCGCTCGTCCCTAAAGTACGGTCTGGAACATCCACATCCCCAGTACCAGCCGCATCCACAACACCATCCACAGTACCAGTCACAGCCACAACACAATCCACAGTACCAGTCACAGCCACAACACAATCCATAGTACCCGTCACAGCCACAACACCATCCACAGTACCAGTCACAGCCACAACACAATCCATAGTACCCGTCACAGCCACAACACCATCCATAGTACCCGTCACAGCCACAACACTATCCACAGTACCAGTCACAGCCACAACACTATCCCCAGTACCATCCCCATCCCCAGTACCATCCCCAGTACCATCCCCAGTACCATCCCCAGTACCAGTCACAGTACCAGTCACAGTACCAGTCACAGTACCAGTCACAGTACCATCCCCAGCCAAAGTAGCATCCACATCCACAGTACCAGCCATTTACTACAACCTTTTATCCTTGTAGATGCGCCTAGCCAAGCAAAGTACAACGAATTGATGGAGGCTCCATGGAGGTAAAAGCTAAATTGCCTCATTGTTGACGGGCAGGTGGTGGAAAAATCGAAGCTTACAACAAAGTAAACTCGGTAAGGGGTTCAAGCAAGACAGCAGGCTCTAACTCTGCGATAGAAGGATTTAATTCTTTATAGCGATAAAGTTATTAAATGAGGATGCCCATAATTAAAAGTCGGACAACTTCTCAGTCAAATTCTGGTGTAGACATGGTATGAGCTATGAAGTACTTTAGAGGAACTGAAAGTTCCCTTATCCAATCGGATTAGTTAAATTCGAGGCCATAGCGGAAGCTGCATTTCCTTTATTAAGGGGAATGTGGGCATCCATCACGAAAAACTAAGAAATAGCGGAACGAACGCTTCCTTTATTTCTCCATTTTTTGCTCCCTTTTGGAATTAACGGAATTATTACTTCCGCTATATTTTTCTCAAATCAGAGATGCAGTAAAAGGGATTGAGGTCCCTGCAGGGAGGGGGCTTAAATAGTGCTACCCTACCTCTACCTAGTAAGCCTAACCTTAGCGAAAGCCACATGTCCGATAAACCGTGAGTGATAAAGCTGAAAGAAAGAAGTCCCATTGCAATTTAGCTGCAATCCTGCCGTAGAAACATGTCTGCGCACGGAGCAAAAGATCTCACTACATCGAATTTTATAGGGGGCTAACGTGCTTTGTTAAGATGCTTGGCTAATTTTTTAATGAGCATTATTTCATCGGTTCTACAATTGAAGTAAGCGCTTTTACTCTATGCTCATCCATGTTTTGTGGGCTATTACGCCATTTCTTTATATTTGGAGGTATACTTTAAAAATTGTATGCCCTTCAATGTTAAGAATCTTCTACCTTTCTGAAAAAATCAATGTTTAATGCGGAGCACTCTTTCGATATTGTAAAGCTTATGATTCTTCAAATCTAAAACTGGGGTTTTAATAAAAGGAGGCGTTATTGTTGTTCATGAAAAGACCTGCAAAATACGGCACCGCAGTGTTGACGTTAACACTAGCTCTATCTGTTGTATCAGGGTGTGTGCCGGGAAGTAATAAGGCCAGCCAGAAGGTAGACTCTAAAGAAGGTGCGGCAGCGGCTAAGCTGACTTCATTATCTTATTGGGCGGCATTTAATCCTGCGGCAGCGGCTACAATGAAAAGCTACAATGAAATGGAAGTTTATAAGGAACTGGAGCGAATTACAGGGGTCAAGGTGGACTTCCAGCATCCTCCACAGGGAGCGACAGCAGAAAAGGAACAATTCAATCTTATGCTTACGTCCGGAAACCTTCCAGATGTGGTCGAGTACAATTGGAATACCTACCCGGGTGGACCTGAGAAAGCGATCAAAGACAATCGGATCGTCAAGTTGAATGACTACATTGACAAATACGCTCCCAATTACAAAAAAGTGCTCGATTCCAATCCGGAGTGGAAAAAGCAGGTAACTACAGATGACGGCAGTATTGTCGGGTTCCATTTTATTCGTGGTGACCGTTCTTTGCAGGTATTTAAAGGTCCTATCATTCGGAAGGATTGGTTGGATAAATTGGGGCTGAAGCAGCCTACTACAATCGATGAGTGGTACAACGTACTGAAAGCGTTTAAGGAGAAGGATCCGAATGGAAATGGCAAAGCCGATGAAATTCCACTTCTGCTTACGCTCTCTGAATTAAAGAATTCTCATGCGTTCATTGGTGCGTATGGCATACCGAACAGCTTTTATAAAGAAGGAAATACAGTTAAATACGGGCCTATTGAGCCGGGGTATAAAGAATTCCTGACTACGATGAGTAAATGGTACAAAGAAGGACTGATCGATAAGGATTTTGCGGCAACCGACACTAAGCTTCTTGACGCTAAAGTCACTGGTAACCAGCTCGGAGCCATGATTGGGAATGCAGGCGGAGGTCTTGGTAAATATATGAGCCTGATGTCCCCGAAGGATAAAAGCTTTAAGCTTACTGGTGTGCCATATCCCGTGCTGAAGGCCGGCGAAAAGCCGCAATTCGGACATTTGGATCAACCGGTACCGGGTAAATCCGCGGCGATCAGCACAAGCAATAAGAACATTGTGGAAACTGTAAAATGGCTCGATATGGGCTATGGTGAGCAAGGACATATGCTCTTTAATTTCGGTAAAGAAGGCGTTAGCTACAAGCTTGAGAACGGCTACCCGAAATATGCAGATATCATTACGAAAAATCCAGAAGGCTTGCCGATGAGCCAGGCTATGGCTAAGCATAACCGCGCTTCCTGGGATGGGATCATGGTACAGGATAAACGGTATTCCGAACAGTTTCAAGGTCAAATTCCAGAGCAATTAGAATCGATCAATATATGGTCGACGCCAACCAATGAGAAGGAAATGCCACCGGTTACTCCAAATAAAGAAGAAAGCACCAAATACGCCGCAGTTATGACTGACATTAATACGTACAGGGATGAGATGTACAATAAGTTTGTTATGGGAGCCGAACCCATTGAAAATTTCGATAAATATGTAAAAACGCTGAAAAGCATGGGAATTGACGACGCCATCAAAATTCAACAGGCCGCGCTTGAGAGATATAACAAGAGATAACAGCAGCACACTGAGGGGGCTGGGGATCTTATGTGAATCCCCAGCTGAACTCTTTCGTTATCTGGATTAGAAAGGAAGTGGACTATATGGCGATGATGGAGAATGAGCTTACCGCCAATCCCCGGGGAAGGTCCCGAGAGAAGGAAAGCAAATTGGTCTTTATACTAAAGGACTTAAAGAAAAATAAGTACATTTATATTATGCTGCTGCCGGTGTTAGCCTATTATGGGGTTTTCCACTATGCACCTATGTATGGTTTGCAGATTGCTTTCAAAGACTTTAGCCCAGGTCTCGGAATCTGGGGAAGCGAATGGATTGGATTTCAACATTTTATTGAATTTTTCAATGGATTTTATTTCTGGAGATTGATAAAAAATACACTGCTCATCAATATATATGAGCTCCTGTTTGCTTTCCCAGCTGCGATTATTCTGGCTTTACTTTTAAATGAGATTCGCAGTAATATGTTCAAGAGGATTGTTCAGACGATTTCATATTTGCCTCACTTTATATCCATCGTTGTCGTTGTAGGGATGATGGTTGATTTTCTAGCCCGAGACGGCTTGATTAATCAATTGCTCGTTATCTTCGGTTTTGAGTCCATCGCATTCCTGCGTGAGCCGGAATGGTTCCGATTCCTCTTCGTTTCTTCTGGCGTTTGGCAAGGGATTGGATGGGGATCCATTATTTATTTGGCTGCTATGGCCAACATCGATCCAACCCTGTACGAAGCCGCCAAAATGGATGGAGCGGGCAGGTGGAAGCAGACCTTGCACATTACTCTCCCTGGCATCATGCCGACTATTATCATTTTGCTGATCCTTAACATGGGCTCTATGCTGAGCGTAGGTAGTGAAAAAGTACTGTTGATGTATAATCCGTCGACGTATTCTACCGCGGATGTTATTTCTACTTATGTTTATCGTAAAGGGATTTTGGAGGCCAGCTACAGCTATACAGCGGCAGTCGGCTTGTTTAACTCCGTTATCTCCTTCATCCTAATCGTTAGTGCGAATAGCATCAGCAAACGCTTCAGTGAGAATAAGCTATGGTAAGGGGGGAGCAATCTTGAGACTTAGCTCAGGTGAAAAGGTATTTGGCATTCTTAATTCCATTATGATGATAATTCTTTGTTTTATTACTATGTATCCATTTCTCTATGTCCTGTTCGCTTCGCTAAGTGATCCCGCGAGAGTTGCTATGCACAGAGGGTTGCTGCTCATCCCGCTGGGGTTCACATTGGAAGCTTATAAAGCGGTTTTAGATAATCCGATGATTAGCACAGGCTATCAAAATACTATATTCTATGTAGTCGCTGGAACCGCGGTCAACTTGCTTATGACTGCAATAGGCGCTTATGCGCTTTCCAGAAGGAACGTATATTTCAAGGATTTCATCATGTTTGCTATCGTCTTCACGATGGTGTTTCACGGGGGCCTGATCCCAACTTATCTAGTTGTAGGCAATTTGGGCCTGCTGAACACGCCATGGGCGTTAATTATTCCGGGTGCTATCAGCACATTTAACCTGATTATTATGCGTACTGCCTTTCAGCAGGTGCCTATCAGCCTTGAGGAGTCAGCTCGAATGGACGGTGCGAACGATTTTACGATATTATTCCGTGTCATAATCCCACTGTCGATGCCGGTTATCGCCGTTATGGTTCTGTGGTATGCAGTAGGTCACTGGAATTCCTATTTCAGCGCGTTAATCTACTTGCGTGATCGGGAGCTCTATCCGCTCCAGCTGATTTTACGGGAGATTCTGGTTAACAACAATACAGACAGCATGATGACTGGCGCTTCTACCTTGGACAAAATTGATGTGGGAGAAACGATTAAGTACGCTACGATCATTGTCTCCACTTTACCCATTCTGGTCCTCTACCCATTCCTGCAAAAGTATTTCGTTAAAGGAATTATGATTGGGGCTATTAAGGAATGAATATACTACAAATTACTATTAAACTGTAAGGGCTTGCGCGATAAATGAATGTTCAAAAGGAGACTTTTGGAACTTCCGCTATAAGGTTGGAGCCCTATTTCGAGGAGGTTATCTTACTATGCTGCCTTATGTTAGAAATCTCCTTATAAATAAGAGGCTCAATAACCGCAGTGTGTTTATCAGCATGTTAATTTCGAATATAGTGATTTTGCTGCTGCCCTTGGTGATCGGATTCGTTCTGTACACCAAGGTGGAACAGATCATGATTGCCAACGCAAACCGCTCTAACTTGGCTATGCTGGAGCAGCTGCGCCTGACGATGGATAATCAATTCAAGGAAGTCCATCAATTAGCCCAGCAAATCATTTTTAACCCGAAGATTGACCTGTTGTTAAACAAGGACAGCTCGGAGGACAGGTACAATGAAATTGAATTTATACGTTACCTAAAGACCTATCAAAAAATAGACAGCGGTTTTATCAAAGACTATTACGTGTACTTTCAAGGCAGTGATACCATCCTATCGCCTTCGATGCGAACGGATTCCAAAACCTTTTATGATCGGTATTACAAATACGAGGATATGAGCTACGAGCAGTGGAGCAAGGAGCTGCTCGGAAGCTATCACAACATGAATTTCCTCCCTACCGCTACGCTGCTGCGAGACGGGGGGATGGGAATGATGAACAATCAAGACAGAATGCCGATCAACGTCATCACTTATGTGCAGTCGCTACCCGTCCGCGAAATTTCGAATATTCGAGGCAGTCTAGTCATTCTCCTTGACGAAGAGCAGATTAAAGACCGGCTGAAACAGATTGAGGAGGCGAATCAAAGCTCTCTTTATATTGTTGATGACAAACAGAAGTTGATCTTGAGCACCTCGGATGAATATACGTTATCTGATGATTTCTATGCCCAAATGACGAGTGGGACGGGTTTGTTCAACTATATCTTGAATGGGAAGGACATGATGGTTTCCTATACAAGCACCAGTCAGGCTGGATGGAAATATATTTCGGTGATGCCGAAGGATCTCTATATGAAGCCGGTTAATGGAATTAAAATGACGGCGTTCTGGTTATTTATATTATGCCTTATAGCTGGAGCTGGATTCGCTTATCTGGCTGCCTACCGGAACTATAGCCCTATCAAAAATATGGTCAATGCCATTATGCAGGGCAAACGGACCGTGAAACGTCCTTCGGGGGATGAATATGAGTTTATAAGGGAATCAATCGAGGGCTCGCTTGTCGAGGAGAAACAGCTGCGGGGAATACTCTCTCAGCAAGCTCCAGTAATGAGGGCGAATTTCTTATCCCGTTTAATTCGGGGACAAGTCGATCTAAGCCAGAACAACTCTGAGGAGTCGCTCGGATTCATGGACATATCACCGTTTGTCTACAGCTCTTATGCTGTACTAGTGATTCAGGTTGACGATGCTTCAGGCTTTACCCCTAACCAATCAGAAAAACAGTGGGCCCTTATCCGGTTTATTATTACGAATATCGGCATGGATCTGCTGAATGAACGTCACATCGGGTACATGGTCGATCTGGACCGCGATCGGTTAGCGGTGCTGATCAACCTTGATAGCGATGGGCATGGGAAAGCAGCTGCCGAGCTTAAATTTATAGCCAGCTCACTTAAGCATATCATCGAAACCCGATTCAAAGTGATCCTTACCGTAGCTATCAGCAAGGTTCATGAAAGTCTTGAGGAGATTGGTGAAGGCTACGAGGAAGCTCTCGCAGCATTAGATTACAAAATGCTCATGGGACAAAGCGTCATTATTTGTTTCGATGACATTAAGGAGGCCGAGCTGCACTATCATTATCCGATCGAAACGGAAGCACAGCTGATGAACCTGGTGAAAAGCGGAGATTTTGAAAGCGTTGAGAAGCTGCTCGACACTATTTACGAACTGAATTTCTCTTCGAACCAATTAACGCCAGAACTCGGAACCTGTATTTTTTTCAATATGGTGAGTACCTTGCTTAAAATTATGAATGCCACAAATACCGGCTACGGCGGGATGGAAGAGGCAGGCGTATTCGATCCGATTAAGCAGCTACAGGGATGTAATACAGCCCAAGAGATGCATGTGAAAACGAAACGGTTTTATGAGCATCTGACTAGACTGCTGCAGTCTGAGCGAAGTGATCATAGCGACCAGCTGCTCGCTGACATCAAGCGGTTTATCGATGGTCAATTCACGGATCCGAATCTCGGCCTTGCTATGATTTCCAATCATTGCGGGAAGACGCCGCAGTACCTATCCACCTTTTTCAAAAAAGCAAGCGGGAAAAATATAACGGACTATATTTCTAAAATTCGTATCGATCAGGCAAAGCTGCTTATGGAAAACAAAGCTTTGACGAATCTGCAAATTGCACAAATGGTCGGTTACACGAATGATTTGGCTTTTATACGCGTATTCAAAAAAAATGAAGGGGTTACTCCAGGCAAGTACCGTGAAAGTCTTTCAACTATGACGGTTTATGAATCTGAAACCAAATAGAATCTTGCAGAATCATAATTACGGTTAGGGTTCATAGAAGGAAGCACGAAACCGGTACAGGAGTACCACCCACGCTTAATGATAACGCTTACAAAAATATGGGAAACTCTAAGGAGAAAAATAGAATGAAATATAAACAAACCATTAGTGCATGGCTTATTTTGGTTCTTACCGTAACGTTATGCTTGCCTGCGGGATTGGTTTTCCAGACGGATACGGCGAATGCAGCAACCGCGAATTTGGTGAAGAACAAAGCGTACACCAAAAGCTCGGATATAGCAGCTGGACGTGCGGACAAGGCAATAGACGGGGATACAGCCACCTATTGGCAGCCTACGAGTGCGGATCGCAGGGATGATCAAAAGGTCTGGCTCCAGATCGATCTGGGCAATAATGAAAAGTTTGATCAATTTGATTTGGATTTTAAAGAAAATCCTGTCAGCATGACTGGCTACAAGATCGAATACTCGACTAACGGAAGCAGTTGGTCCGTGGCCTATGACCAGTCCGTAACGCCCGGTTCTACCCCGGATCAAGCGGCAACATTTCCTGAAGTAACGGGGAGATATATCAAGCTTACTATTTCGTTAAATAATACAGCAGCCTTAGACCCGAATTTCCAAATAAACGAATTTGCGGTTTATTATAGCCATGGTCCTCAGCTGAATGATAATGTTTTGAAAAGTGTTTATTTTTCCAGCCCTCCGAACCGTATTTATCTATCCGATGAAGCTATTTCGATGAGCACCAACGATGTTTTGCAATTAGGTTTAAATGGGGAGATGAAAAACGGGACCCCGGCGAATCTTTCTACAGCTACAGTTAACCTGACCAGTTCTAAGCCGACCGTTGCTTCAGTTGATCCGACTGGCAAGGTTGTGGCGCTGCAAGCAGGGGTTTCGCAAATAATAGGCACGGCTTCGTTAAATGGCGTGAGCCAGACAACGCGAGTTTTGCTGGATGTTTACGATCCTGCTGTTCTTGTTGTCAATGCCGTGCTGAACCACCCGACAATGAAGCAAGAAATCGGCCAGCCAGCCTTGCTGAGTCAAGGTGACTCCTATCCCTCCGTTACGGTCAATGTGTATAAGAACGTAACAATAAGCGGAGAGGTCGTGCTTAATTCCAATCAAACTATCGTTCCATTGCCGGAAACGGTTATGTTATCCGGTACGGCTAAGCAGATTCAAATCCCCGGTATCGCTCAGCAGCCAGGGCTATACCAAATTCGCCTGAAGGTGAAAGAGGAAGGGAAGCCGCTCGTTTATGACTCCTTCTATTTCACCGTATTGGATCCATTAGTAAACCGTACCGGCCAAAGCAGCATCGCATTCCCAGGTGCGGACGGCAATCTCGATTATGTGTCTGACTATAAAGGCAACCGAATTATTGACTTCTCGAACGCTGGTTATATGGGCGGCGGGGTCAAGCTGCCTGATGTTCAGGCACGAGTGGCAATTGAGCCTGGCGAAGGGGATGATACCCAACGCATCCAGGACGCAATTAATCAAGTATCCGCGATGCCTTTGTCTGCCGATGGCTTCCGTGGAGCGGTTTTGCTTAAGAAAGGTAAATATGAGGTTGGCGGCCCGCTTACCATCAAAGCAAGCGGCGTGGTGCTTAGAGGTGAAGGCCAGGGTGAAGACGGAACGATATTGTTTGCTACCGGTAAAGTAAAAAGAACAGTTTTGACCGTTGGTGGCGCATCCGGCCCTCAGCTTCTTCAAGAAACGGCGACTCCAGTGACGGATCTATTTGTTCCTTCGGGTGCTCGTTCCTTCCATCTGGAAGCCGCGGGGCAGTTTAAAGTCGGAGATAAGATAATGGTCAGCCGTATAGGTAATGATCGCTGGATACACAACATCGAGATGGATCAAATTGTCGATAGACCGGGCGCAGGAGATGCTACCCAGCAGTGGCCGCCATTTGATTTGAATTTTGACCGGATCATCACGGGGATTGAAGGCAATGTCGTCACCGTCGATGCTCCGATTGCCAATTCGATAGAACGCCGATGGGGCGGTGCCCTGTTAATCAAATACGATGACACCGACCGGATTGAGCAGGTGGGTATCGAAAATATGCGCGTCGATTCCGAATTCGATAAAAGTAAAACCGCCATATTATCAGGATCGGTAACCCCAACGTTAAACGGCCAGACCTATTATTCGGACGATAATCACGCGTGGATCTTCGCTGCACTGGACAGCGTGAAGAACGCATGGATGAGAGATGTTACCGCCTATCATTTGGGTCACAGCTTGGTTACGGTCGGACGGTCAGCGAAATGGGTTACTGTGCAGGATTCCAAGGTTCTTGATATGGTGAGTGTCATTGTCGGTGGGAATCGGTATGGCATTAGTTTGTCAGGCCAATTGGCTCTTGTGCAAAGGATATATACGGAAACTGCTAGGCATGCCTTTTTAGTAGATAGCCGCGTTCAGGGTCCGAATGTATTCCTTAATAGCGAAGCGAAAATCGAACACTCGACAAGTGAACCGCATCACCGTTGGTCTGTAGGCGGACTTTACGATAATGTGAAGGCTTCGATGGCCATTGTAGATCGCGGATGGTTAGGCAGTGGGCATGGATGGTCAGGTGCTAACTATGTGGCATGGAACTCCGAGGGTCTTCTCTCGGCGCAGCAGCCGCCTACAGCTCAGAACTACGTGATCGGTCATAAAGGAACGAAAGCTAAGCCGTTTCTTCCGAATAGCGATGATCTTCGTCCGAGAACCGATGCTTTCTGGGATCAATACGATCAGCCTGTGTTGACTCAAAGCTTGTACCTCAAGCAGCTGGAGGAACGTCTAGGTGCCGCTGCTGTTCAGAATATTGAGAAAACCCGAGTGGGAGGCGGACTTTTAGATATTCCGAACGATAAACCTGTAGCAGGAAATTCAGAGCTAACCACTCCGGCAAATACCGCTGTAGTTGGTACTTTGACTGCAAGCGATGCGATTGGAGATCCGCTGACTTACAGTATCGTAAGCAATGGGAAGAAAGGCAATGCAGTGGTTACAGACCGTATATATGGATCGGTTACAGATCAAGTAACCGGAACGATTACGAATTATGTGTACGGATCGGTTACGTATACGCCGAAACAGGGTGCCTTCGGTATGGATACATTTACGTTCAAAGCAAATGACGGCATTGAGGATTCCGATGTTTCCACGGTAACGGTGCATATCGTAGATACGATTTTACCGGTTATCAAGTTGAACGGAGAAGCGAGTGTGAGTCTGACGGTAGGCGGAACCTATACGGAGCTGGGTGCTACTGCAACGGATAACGTTGGAATCGCCGGGGATGTCGTTATAACGGGAACCGTGAATACGGGAGTTATAGGAACGTATACTCTGCAATATAACGTGAAGGATCTTGCAGGGAATGCAGCCGTTGAGGTTACGCGTACAGTAATTGTCAAACCGGCAGTGAGAGGTAATAGTGGTCATTCGACGACTTCAGAAGGAAACGCGAGCTCTAACCCTGGCAACACGATTACCATTAACGCTTCCAAGGGAGGAACTGACTCCATTAAGGGTGTGGACATTCAATTCCCGGCTGGTGTAATGGATGGCAACTTTAAAGTCACAGTTGAACCATTGAAGGATACATCGGCTACGCCAGTTGAAGCGGGTACTAAGCTGGTAAGCGAAGTGTTCTCCATCACAAAGGACAAAGACGGGAACTTCAACAAGCTCGTTACGATCACCTTGCCTTTTGATAAATCAACTATCGATCCTAGCAAGGTTGAGTTGGCCGTATACTGGTTCAACGAAAATACGAAAAAGTGGATTAAACTGGATAACATCAAAGTCGATTTGACCAACGGGAAGGTCAGCGGGGATACCATGCATTTCACGAAATTTGCCGTATTGGCTACTGCCAAAGCTGACGAAGCAGCAGTGAAATCTGTTGTTAACCTGACAGATATATCCGGACATTGGGCAGAGCAGTCCATTCAACGGCTTGTCTCCCTTGGTGCGATTAATGGGTATTCTGACAACAGCTTTAAGCCTAATAGCAGGATCACAAGGGCAGAGTTTGTCGCAATTCTGGTAAAAGCATTCAAGCTGGAGAAAAGTGAGGGTCAATCGTTTGCAGATACGAAAACTCATTGGGCTTCAGATGCGATTGCCAAGGCAGTTTCAGCAGGGATCGTTACCGGCTATAGTGTAGATCGCTTCGGACCGGATGATTCTATTACACGCGAGCAGATGGCATTGATGGTTACGCGTGCAGCAGGGATCAAACCGGGTACGGGAGCCGTGTCGTTCACTGACAGCGGGCAAATATCTGGCTGGGCTCAAAGTGCTGTGGCAGCGGTACAAGAGAAGGGAGTCATAGCCGGGTATTCTGACGGCAGCTTCAAGCCGCAGAATCTTGCTACTCGGGCGGAAGCGGTCACCGTTATTGTTAAGAGCTTGAAATAGCATTCAGGTAACATATGGGCAGGGCTGCGGCTGAGAAATGTTCTCTCAGCTGCAGCCCTGTATTTCTTTATATCAGTTGCAGTTGTATGGAGCAGCACCAAACTCTGACCTGCACCTAGTCGGAGCGAAGCTCTTTGATCATCCGGTAGTTGCCTGGAGAGGCGATGTAGCCTAAACGGTTGCGGTTAATGGCGAGCATAGGCGCGTTTGCTGAATCGTTATGTGTACTCATGTAGGGGGCATTGAGCAGCTTGGATAAACGGATTGCTCTAATTTTGAGTGCTGAGGCGATGTGTCTGCCGCGGTATTCCCTGTCGACTCCGGTAAACTCGTGATACATACCGGAGGTTTTCTCGTTATGCAATAGATGTACGACACCAACGTACTTGTCGCCATCTGCCGCAATGAGCACGAGCTCTGGGCGGTATCCCTCCATATGGAGAAACCATTTTTTCCACTCAGCTACGTTCGGATAGCTTTCGCGGTTTCCTGGAATATCGGCTGCGGCCTGTTTATACAGGTGGTACAGCTTTAATTCGCTTTCCTCTCCAGGCTCCTCCAGCAGGGTGAAAAAACGGATTCCTTCCGAAATGAGCCGCAGCTCATCATCTCCTTCTGACGCTTCCACAAATTCGGCAGGCTTGAGGATGGATTTAAATGCATGTCGGGCTGTTAGGTACCCGCGTTTTTGAGCAAATGCGAGGGAAGCTTCATCATGGTCGGCTACATTGACCACTAGCTCCGATGCCTTCATCTCATGGGCCCATTGCTCTAAAGCCCCCACAAGTGCAGCGCCTACCCCTTTGTTGCGAAACTTTGGGTCTACAACCAGTGTATGATGCAGGGTGCCTGCTTCGGTCCAAGGAGCCCGCCAGCTGTTGGCATATCCAATCATGAGTCCGTCCGGTGACAGTGCAGCTAAACGAATCCGGTCGTATCCGGTCAGCTTGCCGTTCTCATCGTAGGTTGGCTTGCCTTGCTTGTACATTTTGCGGTCATCTTCCTCTAATCGCTCCGCCCACGTTGGCTCCGAGAAGATGGTATTAAGCAGCTCAGCCATTCTCTCATAGTCGCCTGGAACTTCTAGGGGTCTTATTGTAATGTTCATTTTATGCACCTCAATTATTTGTAAGAAATAGGTTCATCTTCATCTTACTAACGATTGGACGAAAATGGAAAATAATGAATGGTTATTAAGAAAATTGTATCGCTGAAAACTAATGGGCTCTGGTAGTATAATGAAATCATCCTATATTTGCGGAAAAGGGGACGGTAGATTTTATGAATATTTGGAGAGGCGCGGCAGCCATTTGTGTGAATGAAAACAAGCAGCTGCTCATGGTGCTGCAGGGGAGAGCGGATGAAGAGAAGCGGTGGTCTGTCCCATCAGGAGGCGCAAACAGCGATGAATCGTATGAAGCCTGTTGTGCACGTGAGGTCTGGGAGGAGACAGGCTATAAGGTTCAGGTGGGCAGCTATTTGCATGAAAAAAGCGGTGTTAGCAGAGGAACGGTTTACAAGGTTAAGTATTACGAGACTCAAGTGGAGGGAGGCGTGCCGACGCTGCATGACCCTGACGGTCTGATTTATGATATTCAGTGGAAATCGGCCAATGAGATCGAAGAGCTCAAGCTGACTTACCCTGAGGACCGTAAGTTTCTGATGGAATATGTAACTAAGGGCGAGAGCCCTATTAGATACCGGAGCAATCCGCTCACTGTACGCAGACTAACCGAGTCTGATGCTTCGCTGCTTCATAAGTGGCTGAATGATCCGGAAGTACTCCGCTATTATGATGGACGGGACCGGGCGCATACCCCGGAAATGGTGCAGGACCATTTTTACCCTGAGGAGGACCGTTTGTTCAGAAGTATTTTGGAATATGATGGGCATCCAATCGGATACATCCAATTTTATTTGCTGGACGATGAAGGGATACGGTACTTCAGATTGGAGGAGTCGGATGGTACACGAGTATTTGGTACCGATCAGTTCATTGGTGAGCCTGACTATTGGAACCGTGGAATCGGCAAGCAGTTAATGAGCTCGATGCTTCGCTATTTGGAGGAGGAGCATCAGGTCAGCCGCGTTGTTATGGATCCGCAAGCATGGAATGAGCGAGCCATTGCCTGTTATGAAAAAAGCGGTTTCCGCAAAGTGAAGCTGCTGCCTGAGCAAGAATGGCATGAAGGGGAGAAGCGGGACTGCTGGCTGATGGAGTGGCGAGCGGTTATACCTATTTTGTAAAGCTCAAGTCTTGGGGATTTCCTTGGGTTCAAAGTTCATACAAGGCTTGCCTGATGAAGACAGAACGGTTTGACTCGGCATTGTATGCGATTTAAATCCAAAAGCTTTACACCCTTTGGGAAACTTGGGATCCCAAGTGACATAGAAATGCTGGCATTTTATACAATTGATACGCTGTGTTTCGGTCATTTCGATTCCTCGTATTGGATGGTATAAGATACATCTATTATACCTTAAGTATGTCTAATTGTGTCCGTATACAGATATACTATAGTAAAATTCTAAGGACCAAGTTTTTTCAGGATACGATGGGAGATTACGAAAATCAATCATTGGACAGACTACTTGGCTTCCTAGTTTTGAATTCATGACTTTGTTGCTATAAAATAAAGAGAAACTAAGTACTTATTGGAGGGATCACAATGTCGGAATTCCAACAACTGCTGAGCAGCTATGCCGAGTTGGTCGTCAAAATAGGTGTCAATATTCACAAGGGCCAGACTTTGGTCGTTAACGGCTCCATTGATGCGGCCGAGCTAGTTCGGTTGATCGTGAAAAAAGCTTATGAAGCCGGCGCTTACCTGGTCAAGGTCAATTGGACCGATGATACGGTATCCCGCTTGCGGTATGATCTGGCGGCGGATGAGTCATTCTTGGAGGAGCCCAAGTGGTATGCTGGAGAAATGCTGGAGCTAGTCGAGAAAGGCGCCGCGGTTATTAGTATAGTATCTTCAGACCCTGACCTTCTTAAAGGAATACCTCAGGATCGGATTGTCAATTACCAGAAAACATACGGCAAAGCGATGGCTAAGTATCGGCAATATTTACAATCGGACAAATTCAGCTGGTGCGTGATTGCGGCTCCCTCGAAGAATTGGGCTGCGAAGGTGTTTCCTGAGCTGCCTGAGGAGGAGCGTGTGGCGAAGCTCTGGGATGCTATTTTTAAAACAGTACGAGTCGATCAGGCTGATCCTATCACTGCATGGGAGAAACATGTCCAAAGCCTGAACAGCAAATCGGATTACCTCAACGCCAAGAAATACAAGAAGCTGCACTATCGGGCTCCCGGAACTGATCTGACGATTGAATTGCCTGAGGGACATATTTGGGTGGCTGCTGACAGTATTGATGAGCAAGGTCATTCATTTGTGGCGAACATGCCGACGGAGGAAGTGTTCACCGCACCATCTGCTGGCGGAGTGAACGGCAAAGTATCCAGTACCAAGCCTCTAAGCTATGGAGGCAATATTATTGATGGGTTTACGCTTACGTTTGAGAATGGGCGTATTGTCAATGTTTCCGCGGCTCAGGGGGAAGAAACGTTGAAGGGCTTGATTGAGATAGATGAAGGCTCGCATTATTTGGGTGAGGTGGCTCTTGTACCCCATCGATCCCCAATCTCCGAGTCTAATATCCTTTATTACAATACACTTTTTGACGAAAATGCCTCCAATCATTTGGCAATTGGCAGCGCCTATGCTTTTTGCCTAAAGGACGGAAAAAAGCTATCGCAGGAAGAGCTGAAAGCCAAAGGGCTTAATACCAGCATCACTCATGTAGATTTTATGATTGGTTCCGGTGAAATGGACATATACGGGGTTACAGCTGAAGGTGCTGAAGAGCCTGTATTTCAAAAAGGAAACTGGGCATTCTAGAAGCTTGAAGCTATAGGTAGGTATAATGTAATTACGATTGCTGCTTTCCTTCTCGTGTTATCGAGTAGGGGGCGGCTTTTTTCTTGTGTGGAAGTGCAGATGCGTCTTCTTCTCACGAGAAAAGATTGTCCAAAATTGACAGAATGAAAATGAAAAGTTGGGAATAGTAAGGGTTGTGTCAAAACAATTTTATTATAAGGATGGTGTTTGTTTGAAATGAAGGATTGGAATTGGAAGTCCCGCGGATCACACTCAAAATCAAGGTGGTTAGTGGGAAGATACCTTGGCACGATGCTGCTGGCAATAGCATTATTATTGTGTATGCCTAATGTCAGCTGGGCGGTCGGTAAAGGTGCGAATGGACCTGACGTGTTCGTAATTCAAGGGGTGCTGAAATCTCTTGGGGGTGAAGGAAAAGGCCCAGAGCAAGGCAAGGGTAAAGGTAAAGGAAAAGGCCAAGAGCAAGGCAAGGGTAAAGGTGGAGGAAAAGGTCAAGA
>NZ_WHOD01000120.1 GCF_013141765.1 Paenibacillus foliorum | reverse complement strand
TAACGATAGTTTAAATGGACGTACAAAGGAGTCCACTGCTTCCTTGAGTACGTTCATTTTTTGTATAGTATAGCCAAGGATCATATACTCCTTAAAATGTTTTAATTCCCAATAAAAGGATGTTCCGTTTTTCTTGACAAACACAACATAAGTACTAGCTTTATGCAATAAAAGAAGCTCCGGATAAGTTTCCAGGGCTTCTTGATAAATTAAAGCGATTTGGTTACATTTATTCAACGGGCAGGATAGTTGAACAGTGTTGTTTAATTTGTGTTCAACAATCGGGACATATTGTGGAATAAGAAAATTTGTCATTATTTTAATGTGTAGTAGACTAAGTAACTACAGTTTTTTCCTCCTATTTAGTTGGAATGAATTTTTTGGTTTTTTAAACGAAGAGGAGAGTCAATATGGAAGTAGTATATTTTGCAGGTGGATGTTTATGGGGAGTACAAGCTTTTATAAAAACTTTACCTGGAGTTAAGTTTACAGAAGCAGGAAGAGCTAATGGAACAAGTCACACACTTGAGGGTGATTATGATGGGTACGCCGAATGTGTAAAAACAGGATTTGATCCGACAGTTGCAACGATCAGGGAATTAATGGGGTATTTATTTGAAATCATTGATCCATACAGTTTAAATAAACAAGGACAGGATGTTGGCGAGAAATACAGAACAGGAGTATATAGTGAAAAGCCTGAACACTTAAAAGAGGCGAAGGCGTTTCTTAGTGAGAGAAATGATTATGACCTTATAGTTGTTGAAGTATTACCTCTCACAAACTATGTGAGAAGTGCAGAAGAACATCAAGATAGATTAGCTAGATGTCCAAATGATTATTGTCATATTCCAGAAGAAATATTAAGTAGGTATAAGTTATAATAAGGGGAACACTGTTTATTAAAACGGGACACGTTTGTTCAATAAGA
>NZ_WHOD01000119.1 GCF_013141765.1 Paenibacillus foliorum | reverse complement strand
ATTTATCGGATGCTTTTTTTATGCCGCACCTCATAGTCGTACACACATAGTTCAATTCCATCACATCAGGTAGCAGCCCAAGTAACCCCGAAATCTTGGACGATTCTTTGGTCAGCGAGTCATTTGTTCCTTGAAAAAACGGGTATTGGGTCAAACCCGCCCTGCATATATTCCAATGAGTTGCTTGGTCTGTTGCGGAATATATAACAGCGGGGATGGGATATATGTGAAAATTAATGCCGTTTTTGAAGGTGGAGGGGTTAAGGGGATCGCATTGGCCGGTGCTGTACACGCTGCAGAGAGCAGGGGACTTACCTTTAATCAAGTGGCTGGAACGTCTTCAGGGGCTATTATTGCCTCTTTAGTAGCTGCCGGCTATACGTCGGATGAACTGAAAGCAGTCATAGAAGCTACTCCATTCAGTGCTTTTATGCAGCGTTCCAAGATTTTTGATACCAAATTGGTCGGACCGTTAGCACGTTTATTTTTGAAAAAAGGCTTGTACTCGGGGGAAACATTGGAGTATTGGATTCACACATTGCTTCTAGCCAAAGGGATCCGTACATTTGGTGATCTTCGGCCTAACCAGCTGCGTATTGTCGCTTCGGATATTTCCGGTCGTAGGCTGCTAGTTCTACCGGACGATATTGCTGATTATGGCATTGATCCCGTTCAGTTTCCCATTTCCAAGGCTGTGCGCATGAGTACAAGCATTCCTTATTTTTTCGACCCCGTCATAATCCGTAAATCAGCATCTAAAAGGCTCCCAACGGAAACCTTTGCCGATCAATTTGTTTATATCGTAGATGGCGGGCTATTAAGCAATTTTCCACTATGGTTGTTTGATCAAGATGAGGTTCCGGCTTTGGATTCCATGATACCTACCATCGGCTTTCAATTGGTAGGGCGTGGAACGGGTAAGCCCAATAAAATTTTCGGCCCCTTAAGCATGTTGAAGGCACTCTTCTCTACAATGATGGATGCCCATGATGAACGTTACATTGAAGATGCGAACCGCTTCCGTACAGTGAAAATTCCTACCTTAGGAGTCAGTAACACAGAGTTTGACATATCCAAGGAAAAAAGTCGGGAGCTTTATGAATCAGGCAACCGAGCCGCTGAGAATTTCTTAAACAAGTGGAAATTGACTGATTACAAAAGCAGCTATATGCAGCATGTGGTCCGTAAGAGAGCCCCCATTACATTCTAATAGGGGTTTAACTGCTGCCTACTGCGCCACAGCGTGCAACTGAGACTTGGAAAATAAAAAAACGGCGATTAGATCGCCGTTTAGTGATACTTGGGAGGCTCATCTGAGCTTCCCTTATTGCCGTCAATGACGCGGAACGTAGCATTTCTGCTTCGTTTCTCTTTAGTGCGGCTGAAATTTTTGGGTCCCTGCTTGGTTCTTCCACTTCGTCCCCAAGTACTTGGCGGGAATTTATAAAGCAGAAAAATGACAGCAAACACAGCTATAGGAATAATAAGAGATAATGCTTTGGACGCCAATCCAATCAAGGCTAATCCAAGGATAATATAGGCGGCAATAGGATAACGTTTCTTCATCACGATTTCCTCCTTAGAGTTTCGCTTTAACAGAACTTTCTTCGAAAGTGAGTGAGTCTTCATCTCACACTCTTGCTTGTTTATCCAGCTCCAGCATCCGATTAAAAGAAGCGATTGACACTTCGACTTGAGAATCATCAGGTTGTTTGGTGGTTAGCAATTGCAGCCACAATCCTGGATAACCAAGGTACCGAAGTACCGGTATATCGCGAAGCAAATTAGTGAAACGCAACACCTCGTACGAAACCCCAATTACTACTGGCAGAAGAATGATTCGCTGCACAATTCTTTCAACAAAGGTATCGTAAGTGAAAAACGAATAAATAATTACCCCGACTAATACCGTAAAGACGATAAAACTACTTCCGCAGCGATAGTGAAGTGTGCTGAATTTCTGTACATTTGCTACAGTCAGCTCAACACCTGCCTCATATGCGCTTATAACCTTATGCTCCGCTCCATGATATTGGAACAATCTGCGAATCATGGGTGTGAGTGAAATAAAGTATATATAGGCAACGAGCAAAACGATTTTGATAAGTCCTTCGAGCAAGTTATGTCCGATCTGGTTGACGAATAGTTTACCGAATAATACTTGTTCAATAGTAGGAGGGACCAGTGTGAATATAAACTTCCCAAATAGGAAGGATAAAACCCCTACTACAGCTACACCGAGAATCATCGAAATTTTTCCAGTGAAGGATTCTTTCTGTTCTTCCTTAGGTGTTTGTTCTTCACCCTGCTCCTCAGCAAATGTTTCTGCAGAAAAGTTCAAATGCTGTGCACCCTTCGCGCTTGCTTCAACTATGCCAACAATTCCGCGAATGAAAGGTATTTTCTTCAAAGCTTGCACCCAGCCGATTTCCTTCTTTGGCACTTCGAAATAGGCGATGGAATTATCCTTTTTGCGTACGGCCGTGACATGGGTTTTAAGACCTGCAAACATTACTCCTTCGATCACGGCTTGACCGCCGTAAATCGTACATGGCTGCTCATTTTGCGACAACGAAAACACCTTCTTTTGATATATATGTGTAGGTTTCATTATTTATTGTATCGGATTCAAAGAGAGAAAGCTACCGCTGGGTATGAAAATAAGAATCAGCCTTAGATTTAAGTTAAACAGGAAGTATAAGTTTATATACTTTGCTTGGTAAACTTCGATAAACCTGCCCATCCATGAGGACTTCGATGCTAAATGTCCTAGATATTAGATTGGTAACTAATACATATCTGCCCTATAGACAACGTAAAGTTTAGGGTACAAAAAATTGCATATACTAAAGTTATTCAGAACCTAAACCCATTTAATCATCCTAGAAGAAAGGGAGGGCCGTTATGGAAGTCGAGGGAGAAAAGGAAACCATAAAACGTTCCAATAAATGGACTTTTTCACTGTATATTGGTTTTTTTGCTGGACTGTTTTGGGGAGCTGTTAAAATGGTAGAACATTATTTTCATTTTACCAGCTTGCCGCCTGGATTTTTAGTGGAGCCGTTCTTCAAAAGGAGCTTTTTGCTGACCTGGCAAGGTTATTTGCTCGGTTGGGCGGTTTTTATTTTATTTTCAATTGTGGCGACACTGTTGTATACCATTTTCTTTGCTAAGGCCATAGGACCATGGGTTGGTGTTGTTTACGGGCTGGCAATCTGGGGGATTATCTTCCTCTTAATTGGACCCATCACAGGGATGATGAACTGGATTGCGTTCTTGGATTGGAACACCATCCTCACAGAAGCTTGCCTATTTATGCTTTGGGGCTTGTTTATTGGATACAGTATTGCCTTCGAATTTAACGATGAAAGTGCTCGTGAACCATTCAGTACAGGATCGAACAATCCACAGCCGGAATAGCCATCTAGCTTATCTTCGTAAAAAAAAGTTCTCAAATAGAAGAAAGTTATGGTAAAATATTTTGTACGTGTATTTTAAGGGTATGTGGAGGTTCTGCGTTTGAAGAGGATTTTAGTATTAAACGGTCCTAATTTAAACATGCTGGGTGTACGTGAGCCCGGTATTTATGGTTCTATTTCGTTAAAGGCCATTGAAGACAATCTTCGGAAGCTTGCAACAGAGCTTGGAATTGAACTGGATTGCTTTCAATCCAATCACGAAGGGGCCTTGATCGATAAAATTCATGAGGCCTTTGGCACTATGGATGGCATAATTATGAACCCTGGTGCCTTCACGCATTACAGCTATGCACTGCGGGATGCAATCAGTACTGTACAGCTTCCGCTTATTGAGGTGCATATCTCCAATATTCACAAAAGAGAAGCATTTCGCCATGTATCGGTGATCGCTCCTGTTGCACTGGGACAAATTGCAGGATTGGGTGCGGAAGGCTATGAACTTGGCCTACGCGCTATGGTAAACCACCTCAAGTCACTGGAGGGATAACAATGCAGCAAGCACGATTGGGTCGAATCCGAGTTGTTATGCAAGAACAAGGATTGCAAGCACTGCTTATCACCAATGGGGTAAACCGTCAATATTTGACTGGATTTACCGGTTCATCCGGTTATGTACTCCTAACTGAAGCCAAAGCTTATCTGCTAACGGATTTCCGTTACATGAGTCAAGCGCCTGTACAGGCTGTACACTATGAGGTTGTAGAGCATGCTCCTAAGCCAATGGAGACGGTTCGTGCATTACTGACTAAACATGGGATATCTAAGGTTGGTTTTGAGAAAATGGATATGACCTATGGCACTTACCTGTCTACAGCCGAAGCGCTTCAAGGGATTGAATTGGTTGCCACCGGCGGGCTTGTTGAGAGGTTGAGATTGGTGAAGGATGCTGCTGAGCTTGATGTCATGAAGGAAGCGGCTGATTTGGCTGACCGAACCTTTACACATATTTTGCCCTTTCTGAAGCCAGGAGTTAAAGAACTGGATATTGCGCTTGAAATTGAATTTTTCGTAAGGAAGAATGGAGCTGCTTCGACTTCCTTCGAAACCATTGTCGCCTCCGGTGAACGATCCGCACTGCCGCATGGTAAGGCAAGCGATCGAATCTTGCAAATGAATGAGTTTGTGAAATTGGATTACGGTGCTTACTACAAAAGCTATTGCTCGGACATTACACGAACTATCGTACTCGGGAAACCGACGGACAAGCACAAGGAAATATACAACATCGTGCTGGAGGCTCAGCTAACAGCATTGGATAAGATTAAGCCTGGAATGACGGGGCAGCAGGCCGATGCAATAGCCCGAGATGTCATTAAACAGCATGGATACGGCGAGTTTTTTGGTCATGGACTAGGCCATGGACTTGGCATGGAAATACATGAAGCGCCGCGGCTGTCCACCCAAGGGGATGTTGTTCTAACACCAGGAATGACGGTAACTGTCGAACCGGGTATCTATTTGCCGGGCTTTGGTGGAGTACGCATCGAAGACGATATCGTTATTACTGAAACCGGTAACCAGAAATTAACACATTCAAGTAAAGACTTGATTGTGCTTGATTAGCATTACAATTTAGCAGCGTCTGAACCTTTGTCTTACGGCAAATCATGCCGTCTGCTCACATTTTTAGGGGGTATTTTTCAGTGATTTCAGTTAACGAATTTAAAACAGGTTTGACCATCCAAGTAGAACATGATTTGTTCACAGTAATTGATTTTCAACACGTAAAACCAGGCAAGGGTGCTGCATTCGTGCGCTCCAAGCTGAAAAACCTGCGTAACGGAAATACAGTTGAGCGTACTTTTCGTGCGGGTGAGAACGTAGGTCGCGCACATATTGAAAACCGTGAGATGCAATATCTGTATGCAAGCGGTACTGAACATACGTTCATGGATACTGAAACTTTCGACCAATTCACTTTAACTGCCAAGCAGCTGGAATGGGAGCTTAATTTCCTTAAAGAAAATATGATGATTCATATCATGAGCTATCAAGGTGAGATTCTAGGAATTAACCTTCCTAACAGCATCGAGCTAAAAGTAGCTGAAACCGAGCCAGGTATTAAAGGTAATACTGCACAAGGAGCAACGAAGAGCGCTAAGCTAGAAACCGGCTTTAGTGTACAGGTTCCTCTATTTATTAATGAAGGTGACGTACTACTAATTGACTCACGCGAAGGCAAATATATTTCCCGTGCCAAAGAGTAGTTGCAGTCATTTTATGTATCAGAATGTATAAGCTTCAGCGGAGCTGAACCATTCTGGTATAGCATGAAAAGCTACCGTTAAGACACATAGGTACCTTCATCGAAAAGGCTTCGAATTGAAGCTTTCTTATAAGTAGTGCAAACTAAGATTTATGCCTGTTAAGCTTGCTGTTTATCAGCTGCCGAAAGGTGTAAATCTTTTTTTGGCTCAGAAACGAAATCAGCGCTTGACGAAATCTAATTCGATTTCGGCTCATATCCTGCTCAGCCCTTGACGAAGCCATTCGATTTCAGTTTCATACCTAACTCATCGCTGGATAAGACTTTTCGAACGGCATTGGCATCAAATAGACATTATTCGAAGCTACGGCCTACTCCGAAAACCTGCATCTATACAGCTTCTTGGAAATTTTATCGGCAGTGTTCATGAATTCATGTAAATGTGCATCTTTCTGTGCATTCTAAGCTTAATCGGACCATTTTACATGAAAATGGCTGTACTTTTGCAGTTCTTTCCTCCACAAGCAAATTTCAGTAGTTAATAACTGCATGTTTGCAGGATTGTGCAGGCTGATGGCCGGGGGAGGGTCAAGCACTGCTTTTGAGGTTGAACCTTTTTTAGGATTTAAAATTGATGTTACAGACATGGAGATAACAAGCTTATGATTAATTGTAAAGTAGATGAAGATCTGGAGCTTCGATTGTGTGAGGTTAAATATGCCGCTCAATTGTATGATCTGGTTAACAGCAATCGGGCTCACCTGCGCGAATGGCTGCCTTGGGTAGATGGTACGCGAAGCGCAGCTTATATCCAGATGTTTCTTGAATCCTGTATAAGGCAGCATGCTGCGAACAATGGTTTTAATTATTTAATGTTTTATCAGGGAGAGCTTGTTGGTAATATTGGTCTGCATTCCATTGACTGGACTCATAAAAAAACATCTATTGGTTACTGGCTTGCCACAGGCTTCGAGGGTAAAGGGCTCATGACGAAAAGCTGTTGTGCAGTTGTTGATCATTTGTTCGGAGTCATGCAATTAAATCGTGTAGAAATTAAAGTTGGGGAATTGAATGCCAAAAGCAGAGCGATTCCAGAGAGGCTTGGATTTAAGCAGGAAGGGGTTGTTCGGCAGGCTGAATGGCTTTATGATCATTATATTGATCATGTTATTTACGGGATGCTTGCTCGAGAATGGGATGCGAAACGGTAATACTGGTCTATATTAAAGCACTAAATTTATTGTGAAGAGGAGCTGGTCAGCTTGAGTACAGCTCGATTTCATCAACGGCTGCGGGTAGCTGCATGGTTTCTATTTACCGGGTACTCCTCCTTTATGATCTACCTGCTGTTTTTTGGCTTTTCGCGTGCTAATCGGACAGATCGGATGTATAACATTATTCCTTTTAAAACGATCGCCAATTATATTCAAGAATATCACCATTATAATTTCGGCATTTGGGTTATTAATTTATTTGGTAACGTCGGGGCCTTTATCCCTTTTGGAATCTTGATACCTATGTTATTCCCCCGCTATATTAAGCGCTTACACCTAGCAAGTCTTTTTGTATTGGTTTTAACAGCTGTTGAATCCTTGCAGTTCATTGGTAAAGTAGGCAGCTTTGACATTGATGATATTTTATTGAATTTACTTGGCGTGATGATAGGAAGAGGTTGTTTTTCATTAATGGTTTGGCTTGGTTTGGTTAAAGGAGCTAGAAAATAGGTAGTAATAAATAAGGATGTAAGACGAGGTGAGAGTGCATAAAATAGGATAACAACAAGATTAGGGGTGGCGGCATATGGAGATTGTATTCGTTCGTCATGGTCATGGAGAGCATATGGTGCATATACCGGCCAGCTACAATGTAGCCGATCCCGGATTAACTCAACAGGGTGTAGAGGAAGCAGCCCGTCTGAGATTAACGCTGCCTTTAACGGAGCAGGATGCTGTTATTGCAAGTCCAACACGATGCTCGCTGCAAACGGCCCAATTGTGGTGCACCGGAACGAATGCGGCACGGTTTATTCATCCGGCTATCGGGCCGCGGCAGTTTCCGAATCGCTATGACTTTACAACAATGCCCTGTGATAGTACATTAGAGCCGCCGCGTTTAATAGAGCTGTTCAGCGATTTTTTGCTGCCTACTGATATTCCTGCTTATTTATGGCTTCAAGGAATTAATACAGTACCTTCATTCCTTTTTGAAAAATGGGCGGATCAATTTATCGCTTGGTGTAAAAGGTTGGATAAAACAAAGGTGCACATAGTCAGTCACGATGGAACGATCGCTTCCTATGTGGAGTACATACGAAGAGGCAAGCAAAGCCGAGATGATTTGCCTGGGCGATCTGAACAGGTAGGTTTAACGGGCTGGAAACAGCTTTCGATATAGCGGACATTTTTCTGCTTCAACGTTAGAGGCAGTTATGGTATAATGATACATTGTTATGTATTTTTCGGTAGGGAGTGAACAGCTTTGTCTCTTATAGTAATGAAATTTGGCGGAAGTTCTGTGGGTGATGCGGAACGGATGAAGCGCGTGGCTAACCGTGTAGTAGAGACACAAAGGAATGGTAATCAATGCGTAGTTGTTGTCTCTGCTATGGGTGATACTACGGATGATTTGATCGACTTGACGAAGCAGATTAGTACCGAAACGCCACCGACCAGAGAAATGGATATGCTGTTATCCACAGGGGAGCAGGTTTCTGTTGCTTTGCTGTCAATAGCGATACATAGCTTGGGGCAGTCGGCCGTATCGTATACAGGCTGGCAGGCAGGGATGTACACCGAAGCCGTGCACGGAAAGGCAAGAATCACAGATATTAAGCCAGAGCGTGTGTTAAATGCGCTGGACCAGGGAAATGTGGTAATTGTTGCAGGATTCCAAGGTATGACTGAAGAAGGCGAGATCACAACTTTGGGCCGCGGCGGTTCCGATACAACAGCAGTTGCCTTAGCAGCCGCAATAAAAGCGGACGTTTGTGAAATTTTTACCGATGTAGACGGCATTTATTCTACGGACCCACGTGTGGTTAAATGCGCTCGTAAGCTTCCTGAGATCACGTATGATGAGATGCTGGAACTTGCGAATTTGGGAGCTGCAGTGCTGCATCCAAGAGCTGTGGAATATGCCAAAAATTATAATGTACCGCTGGTCGTAAGATCCAGCTTCAACCATAATGCAGGTACGAATGTGAAGGAGGAAGCAGCGATGGAACAAGGAATCGTTGTTCGCGGGATTGCAAGCGATAAGAATGTAGCAAGAATCAGTATTCTCGGAGTAGAAGAAAAACCGGGGCAGTTGGCTAAAGTATTTACAGCTCTGGCCAGCGCACAAATTGATGTGGATATTATTGTTCAAAGCGGAGTCCTTCACGGACTGGCTGATTTCTCCTTTACAGTTGCACTAACTGATAAAGACAGTGCACTAGGTGTCATCGAAGGCATCCGTTCTGAAGTGGGATTCCGCGAGGTTACCTCCCAAGAGAATTTGGTTAAGGTTTCCATCGTAGGTGCTGGGATGGTGAGCACTCCAGGAGTTGCTGCTAAGATGTTTGAAACGATTTCTGACCTGGGCCTAAGCATTAATATGGTTAGCACATCCGAAATCAAAACATCCTGCGTTATCGATAACACTCGACTGAACGAGGTTATTCAAGCACTGCACACAGCATATGGCTTGGATACAGATCAGCAGGCATTTGTTGGTGGACCTTCTGACAGACGTTAGTTTTCATAGCTCGTCCCATAGCTAGCGGTCGAGCTACTTTATTTTATCGAACACAAATGTAAACAGCTTTAATAAAAAAGCAGTGATTCCCGCTGCCATTAGCGGCCCAACGGGAATTCCCTTTAGAAAGACAATGCCAAAGATCGAACCGATTACCAGACCCACAATTAATTGTGGGTCTATTTTCAATAGAGCTAGACCTCTACCATTCATATACGTAGCGATTGCTCCTCCGAGCAAAGCCAAAATACCGGGCCATGATGTGAAAATACTGACCACGTCTTTGTAAGAGATCCTTTCACTTGCAAAAGGAACCAGAACCCCCATGGTTAGAAACAGCAATCCAAGCTCAAGACCTCTGCGCTCGATTGTCGGGAGGAATCTTTCAAGGCTAATCAGCTTGACTATGAGCAGTACACATGCTGCCGTCGTAATAATGTGTGAGCGTCCGATCAGCCCGATAATGATGAGTACTACGAGTAATATGTCACCGTACATTTGTAGGACCCCTTGTCTCATTGATTTCTCTCTAAGTGTATGAGGGGGGCATTGTTTTAGAACTGCTTCAGATGAACTGGTTTACAGGAGTGGCTATTAGCTTGCCATCTTGGATGATGGGCACCAGATCGATTAAATTAAGACGTGAGCAATAAATAATATCGTCAGTGAACCCTAGTTTACTAAGCCTTTTTCCATTAGAGCAATTAAGCAAGGCCTGAGTCATATTGCCCTGAACTTGTCTGTAAGCATATAACATGCTGAGTCCTAAATCATTGATTTCAGGCTCTATGCCGCCAGTAGACAGCAGGATGTCTTGGAGCTCCTCAATAAGTTGTCCGGCGCAAATTCCGTCCTCTAAAGAGTAGATGTCCTGAGTTCCTGAACAGAGAATTACGATGTCCCTCCTTAAAGCAGCGGCTTCTTTGGCGCAAGCTTTTCCATTCAGCAGCGAGGCCGCAATTATGGTGCTGGCTTTAAGCGATTTTTGTATGGCCCGAGTGCCGTTAGTTGTAGTCATAATAAGGTGTTTACCGGTTATCTTATCATCCATATACTCAAAAGGTGAGTTTCCGTAATCGAACCCAGGAATTTTTTTGCAAGCCCGTTCTCCGCCGAGTAAATAGCCTGGTTGTTGAAGCTGCTTAGCTTGCAATACCGTTTCCACAGGAATGATCGCCCTGCATCCATGAGCTAACGCGGTTAACATCGTACTCGTTGCCCGCAGCACATCGATGACTATCACGGTTTTATTCGCTAGGTCATCCATGCGCGCTTCATTGACGCTGGGAATTACCAATATTTCCACAAATGTAACCTCCTAAAAGTTTTCGCATATGCAAAAACTTTACTTCGTAAGCCTATCCTTGGATTTCTATAGAAAAACCAACCTCAAGAGCTTCTGATCCTTTAAATCTCCCAATTTCCATCGTACTTTACGGCAGCATCCGTTCTAGTTCCAAAATGCAAGGTATCGGACCTTAGCCCTCTGCGCAGCGCTTCTAATGAAATTAAGTCTTGAGGTGCAATGTTCCCTAGATGAATATCGGGTCCCAACATATTCAGTAAATGAACCTGTTGATCCTTTTGTGGTGCTTCCCAAAGTAGTAAATGCTTGCTTGGCACCTGCTGCAGCACCTGCTCGATTTCATTGTCTTTACAGGCTCCATTTTCATCGAAAATACCAACGCCCTTGCCTGATTCTCGGCCCTCAATGGTTATTAGGCTGGCACCCAATTCAGCGTCGATAATAACCGTCTCAATTAAATCATCGATTTCAATGGACGATCCCCAACATTTTTTCCCATATTCAGTGATTACTGAGTAGCCTTGTTCTTTTGCTTGTAGAATTAATTCGCTGCGCAAGCTGCGGTCAAGCTGAATCGTTCCGTCGGAAATTTCTAAACCGTTAAAGCCTAAGTAACTGACCATGTCAAAAAAAGCATCAACTTTTCCTTGTTGGATCGCTACTTCCAAGAAAGTACCACCAGGATACACTAGGATTTGTTGCGCCTTGGCCATTTCAATTTTTTGCTTTAACAACTCCGTCTTATAAAGGGAGGAAGTGCCAAATCCCATTTTTAGCATATCTACATAAGCACCTGCAGTTTGCAAAAAATCATCGAGTGCATGTAGGCCCAAGCCTTTATCAATAACCATCGTTTTACCTAGCATTCTCGGTTTGTCCGTTCGTCTGCTTGACGGATCTCTGAGTAGCGGATGCCACTTGAGATGTGATGTTGCCTCCATGATTGATCGCCTCGCGTTTTCTATTTGTTTAAGTTTCAGTGTCATCATATGCAGCTGGAATTAGTGGTGTGCCCATGATGCCTAAATTTAGCTGGGTTTGCATAGATTGATAGAGAGGCTTGTCTAGAGTTTACGAAGCAATTTTTTGCTGAAGCAAAACTCACCCAAATGCTTACAAAGCAAGTATTCGACGAAAACTCTAAGGAGGTGAACTAAACGATGTTGAACAAAATCGTGCTCAGCATGGCAACATTGCGGCTAATGTCCGGCAGTATTGAGATCATAGCGGCGCTGCTGATGCTTCGTTTTAATCAAATTGATAAAGCTCTGATGGTCAATACAGGGCTTGCGATGGTCGGACCGCTCATACTGCTGACTACTACGACAATTGGGCTGGCAGGACTTGCGGATAAGCTGTCTTATGGCAAAATGCTCTGGGTATTGGCTGGAGTTAGCTGTATCTTCATTGGTATTTTGAAAAAGTAAATGGTCATATTTAATTCGTCCAAGCATACATATGAATATTAAAAGTACAAGTATTAATGATGGAGAGCTTGGAGGGATGATAAGGATGGAATCGATACTCCGGCTTTTTTCTGTCCCTTTGCGGCAAAGACTAGCAACTCTACCAAAGCAAGTTATTGAGGAATTACAAGAGATAAGGGTACGGGAGCTGAGGCCGTTAGAAATCGCTTGGGGACGCAGCTATGGTTTTGTATCCCGACAATCTGGGCTGTGCGAAGACCCATCTCTGGCCTATCTGCCAACTCGTGAGGACTGTGCGACACTTTTGGAGATGTTGACGATGCACTCCCTGTACACCTTTGAAGAAGAGCTTCGCAGAGGCTACATTACCGTAACGGGTGGGCATAGGGTCGGACTAGCGGGTCGGACGGTGCTCGAGCATGGGAAGGTAAAGCATCTGAAGGAAATTACCGGCTTCAATATCCGCATTGCCAATGAACATAGAGGTGCGGCAGTAAAGGTTCTTCCTTATTTGTTGGATCATCAGCAGGGACATAGAGGCATACATCACACATTGATTGTTTCGCCACCTCAGCAGGGCAAGACCACGCTAATTCGCGATTTAGCTCGAATCGTTAGCAGCGGACCTTCAATCCGTGATGGCAGCTTGATGCACAGAGGTTACAAGGTAGGCATTGTAGATGAACGCTCAGAGATCGCGGCTTGTGTCAAAGGGGTGCCCAGGTTTGAACTTGGTCCACGAACCGATGTGCTAGATGCTTGTCCAAAAGCGGAAGGGATGATGATGCTGATCCGATCTATGTCCCCTGAAGTGTTGGTTGTTGATGAAATCGGACGAACAGAAGACGCAGCTGCTATCCACGAAGCCGTTCATGCAGGTATTCGGGTTATTGCTACCGCACATGGCTTGGATCATGTGGATGTAATGAAGCGGCCAGTCTTGCATGAGATGCTTGCAGAAGGAGTATTCAGTCGGATTGTAGTCCTGGGCAATCAGAATGGCGTTGGAACGCTTCTGGGAGTCTATGATGCTGAGGGATGTCCGGTGATGCTGCATACCGAGCTTTCAAAGTCCGTTGGAACAGTCCAAGCCTCGTGGAAAGAAGAACGAGGAAGCCCGAATGTATCAATCGACTGGACAGCGAACGCTTCTCTGCTACAAGGGAAGCTCTTGCCTAAGAAGCGGGAACCATTATGCTGAAGCTGCTGGGAGCCATGCTGATTCTGCTAGCAGCTACCTTATTTGGCTTTTACCAAGCACAGCAATTTGCACGACGCCCGAAACAGATTGGTGACATGATACGGGCTCTGCAAAGGTTGGAAACCGAGATTATTTACGGTTCGACACCATTACCCGATGCATTGCTGCAAGTAGCAAAAACTTGTCCTGCTCCCCTTCATTTAATCTTTCGCCATGTAGCCGAGGAATTGCTGAGAGCGGGAGGGCGTTCGGTTCAGTCCATTTGGCAGCAGACCGTTGCAGCAGATTGGAGACATACCTCCATGAAGTCAGGTGAACAGGATATTTTTCGCCAGCTCGGTTTCACATTAGGTTTGTCAGATGGAGCTGATCAGGTGAAGCATCTCCGTTTGGCTGTGCAGCAGCTGCAAAGTGAGTTGGAAAATGCTCAAGAGGACCGCAAGCGTTACGAGAGCATGTGGAGGACCTTAGGGCTTTTGATGGGGGCGCTCATAGTCATATTGATGTATTGAATAACCTTGAATGTGTTAGTGCTTTGAGGCTGGAGGTGAGGTGCCACGAATGAATGTAGATGTGAACGCGATATTCCAAATTGCCGGAATTGGCATTATTATCGCGATGATCCATACCGTCCTGAAGCAAATGGGCAAAGAGGATATGGCACATTGGGTTACGGTAATCGGATTCGTAGTCGTTCTGTTCATGGTCGTAAGGTTGCTGGATAACTTATTTAAAGAGATCAAAACTATTTTCTTATTCCAGTAGATTATTCTCCGAAATACAGGAGAGGTGAACCGTCTTGGAGATCATACAAATCGTAGGCTTGGGCCTTCTTACCACCGTACTGGTTCTTATCATCAAAGAGCAGAAGCCAATGTTTGCCTTCCTGCTCACAGCCTTTACGGGTATCACCATATTTTTGTTTCTGATCGGCAAAATCTCGTCTGTCATTCAAGTACTGGAAGATCTGGCGCTCAAGGCAAACATCAATATGATTTTTCTAAAAACAATTCTAAAAATCATCGGCATAGCCTATATAGCCGAGTTCGGTGCTCAGATCGTAAGGGATGCCGGTCAGGAGTCCATTGCATCCAAGATCGAGCTCTCCGGCAAAATTTTAATAATGGTCATGGCCATTCCTATCGTGTCTGTCATTATTGAAACCGTAGTTAAGCTTCTGCCGGCATAAACGCTTATGTAAATGAAGACGGAGGATACCAGGAGATGAAGCATTCGACCACGCTCAAGCTGCTGAAGCTGATAACAAAGTTTCGACCCTCCGGTTTAATGAAAGAGAACACTTTGCAGGCAAACCGAGCTCCGTCCGTATATCTTAAACAAACGATGCTGCTATTTATGTTTACCGTTTATTGTTTTACCTTCGGAGCTCCTGGATTTATGGCTGGTGACGGTTCAGGTGCTCAAGCTTATGCAGCCACACCGGTAGAACAGATCATTCAGGAACAGGCGGAGAGGCTGCAGACAGATCAGGTGGAGCAGTATTGGAATCAATTGATGAAGAAGTACGGAGGTTACTTTCCTGATAGTAAAACCCCGACATTTGTCGATCTTCTCTCAGGAGCTAAGGATTTTAAAATGAGTTCTATTTTTTCAGGAATATTTCTATATTTTTTTCATGAGATCCTATACAACGGGAAGCTGCTTGCATCCATAGTCATTTTGACCATTTTCAGCATGCTTCTGGAGACGCTGCAGAGCTCATTTGAGAAAAATACAGTGAGTAAGGTGGCTTATGCAATTGCATTTATGGTGCTAATGATTATGGCTATCAATAGCTTCAGCGTAGCGATAGGATATGCCAATGCGGCTATATCAGACATGATACATTTCATGGTCGCTGTCATTCCTCTTTTGCTGACACTGCTGGCCTCAATGGGGAATGTCGTCTCAGTTTCAGTGCTTCACCCCTTGATCGTGTTCATGATTCACGCCGTAGGAACCGCAATTTACTTGGTTGTATTTCCATTATTGTTTTTCTCGGCAGTACTCCATATAGTCAGCTCTCTATCGGACAAATACAAGGTAACGCAGCTTGCCAATCTGCTTCGAACCATTAGTGTTGGCTGTCTAGGGGTGTTCGTCACTGTGTTTCTAGGGGTTATATCGGTACGTGGTGTAGGAAGCGCGGTAGTGGATGGAGTTACGATAAGGACAGCTAAGTATATTGCAGGGAATTTTGTTCCGGTAGTCGGCAGAATGTTTTCGGATGCTTCAGAAACGGTTATCGGAGCTTCCTTACTTGTGAAAAATGCGGTTGGACTGGCCGGAGTAGTGATCATCATTATGCTTTGCGCTTTTCCAGCTTTGAAAATAATGGCGTTAGCCTTGATATACAACTTGTCCGCCGCGATCATGCAGCCCCTTGGAGATAACCCGATGATTGCCTGCTTGGAGACCATTGGAAAAAGCATGATATATGTGTTTGCAGCTCTGGCTATAGTCGGATTAATGTTCTTTCTTGCTATTACGATCTTAATTACCGCAGGAAACTTGTCAGTTATGATGCGTTAGATTAGCCGATTAGCAGAAAGGAGCGGTTTGCAATTGGATTGGCTGGGCAGTTGGCTCAAAGCTATTATTCTCATCATTATGCTTGCTACTTTTGTGGATATTCTTCTCCCGAACCAGACCATGCAGCGCTATGTAAAAACAGTTATGAGTCTGTTTATTCTACTGACCCTTTTACAGCCTCTGCTGTCTTTGTTTCAAAAAAACACCTCGATCGATAGCATGCTGGCAGATGCTGACGCTTTGTTTAAAGGTTCTAGTGACAAAAGCGTGCTCGCGGCATTAGGTCAACGGCAGGGGGGGGCGGCTGACATGCAGTCGTTGGATAGTATTGAGCGGCAGGCCGAGCAGCTTAAAACTCGGCAAGAACAGCAGTCCCAAAGTTTAGCTCAGCAGCAGGTTAGCGAATTGATGAAGAGAAACATTGAACAAACCACAGGCCTCATGGTGACGAATCTGAGTGTGGAGATTGGGAAAGACGTGAGCGGTCAAATGCAGATTCGCAAAGTAGATGTTCAAGCCAATGCGCCTTCCAAATCAAAAGGTGTCAAACAGACCTCTTCCGCCACTGTCAAACCAATAACCATTGAAGCTATCAAGCAGGTTGACATTACGATTGAACCTAAGTCGGAGGCAGCATTTGGAGGTAATAAGGACAAGGTTGGCCCCAATCCTAACAACGTAATATCAGGCAAGGAACCAAATACGGCAAACACACAAGAACAAACACAAATCAAAATGCTCCTGAACAAAGACTGGCAGGTTCCTTTGGAGCGTATCACGGTTGAGATTGCAGCTTCAAACGGCAAAGCCGATTCCTGATCCCATAAAGCTTATGCCGAGGAGGTGATCTGATGGGCGGTATGATGAAATGGTTGGAGCAATGGTTTAGTGGCGGACCGGGTGGAACGAAGCGAATTGCAACGTTTCGCTGGCTGATGCTGCTTGGCTTAGTAGGTGCAGCGTTTATGATTCTCAACTCCTATGTAACAGTGAAGGATGTTGATCCCATTGGTGTAGGGAGGGCATCTCCTCCTGATCCAGCCAAGCCGGCCTTCGGCGGATCCGTAAGCAAGGAGCGGAACGCGTTCCGTGAATACGAGGAAGCTTATCAGCTGCAATTACAAGAGATATTAACCAAGATTGTCGGAGTCGGCGAAGCGGAAGTGCTGGTTACTATTGAATCCACTGAGGAGATCATGGTGGAGCGCAATTCCAAAGATTCGCAGCAAGTAACCAATGAGAAGGACCAACATGGAGCAACCCGCCATATTACGGATGTTTCCCGGAGCGGGGAAGTGGTTTTGTATGAAGTTTCAGGAGGTAAGCAGCCGTTGGTTGTGAAAACCATTAAACCGAAAATCAGGGGGGTTTTGGTTGTAGCGAAAGGCGCTGAAAATTTGACTGTGAAAAAAATGATAACTGAGGCCGTTGAACGCGGTCTGGATGTGCCGGCTAATCGTATCTCAATCCTTCCCAGGAAACAGTAAGGATTGGAACAAACTTGATCATCATACAAAAACTTAAGGAGGAATTTGAACATGAATTCGAAAAGGCAAACAATTTGGCTGGTTTCTATGCTGAGTTTAATGGTTGTGCTTTCCGCTTATTATCTCTTTACCGAGGACGTTAATAACCTGCAATTCAGCTCCAAAGAAACAACCAAATCAACTGGTACTACAAGCACAATGAGTCCCAGCACTAAAGAAATTGTTGTGAACACTAATGACCTTAATGTCAATCCAACACCATCTGGCGCTCAAACCGACAAGAAAGCAAGTGCAGCCACGACTCCAGAAATGAATCAGCAATCTGCTACACCAGTAAAACCGGAGCAAAAAGAGAGCAGCGTTAAAACAGATCCAAGCAAGGGCGCTCAGTCCAATGCAGCCCAGTCTGGTGCCAAATCCAATACCGCAACAGACGCTAAAGCTGCACAGCCAACGGCAAAAGCAGATACTCAAGTAAGCGCAGCTGACGCCAAAGTCCTTCAACAAGTAATGACGCAGGCCAAATCAGGGACAGACTATTTTACCAACATCGGTCTTAAACGAAATGAAGATTTAGCCAAGCAAACTGAAAAGTGGATGACTATTATATCAGATCCTAAACAAACTGCTGAAGCAGCAGCTAAAGCTGAATCGGAGCTTAGGAAAATTCAGGATAACGAAGCCAAGGTTACTAGCCTGGAAGAAACTTTGATGAAGGAATTCCCGCAAGCTGTTATTACTGAAGAGTCCAGCAAATGGAAGATAACTGTTCAGAGCAATAAGCTAGAGAAAAGCCAAGCGGTCAGCATTATTGAGAAGGTAATGAATGAAATGAATGTCGGTGCAGAAAAAATTGTCGTTCAATATGTTCCTTAAGCTGTATAATTGAATATAGGTAACAGAAAAAAAGAGTCCGGAGCAACTGGACTCTTTCCATTTCTTATCTATGTGTTATAATAACAACGTTATTGTTTCACCTATCGTTGAAGGAGTGAATCTTGTGTTTAAACTAAGCGAAATTAAAGAGTTAATCAAACTAGTGGATCAAACCTCTTTGCAAGAGTTAGAAATTGAAAGCGAAGGCTCCCGCCTTATGATTCGTAAACCTAATAAAACTGAACAGGTTGTAGTTAACGCAGCACCCTATCAGCAATCGTTTCAACCAATTGTTACTCAGCAGCCAGCTTCATTTGCAGGGGGACAAGCTCCCCAAGCAGAAGCCGCTGCCGATAAGACGTCCGCAACGGATGCCAACTTACATAGAATCGTTTCTCCCATGGTAGGTACATACTATGAATCTCCATCACCAGGTGCACCAGAGTTTGTTTCCAAGGGCAGCCAAGTGAAAGAAAAGTCCGTTGTTTGTATCATTGAAGCAATGAAGCTGATGAATGAGATCGAAGCTGAAATTAAAGGTGAAATTGTCGAAGTGCTTGTGGAAAATGGACAATTGGTAGAATATGGTCAACCGTTATTCCTGGTGAGACCGGAATAATTGTTTGTAATCATAGTCCCGTAAAGTAAAGCCTTTTCGCTAAAACGAAACTCTGCTTATGCTTACGAAGTAAGTTTTCTTACGAAAACTCTTAGGAGGAGAATACCCAATTGAAGTTTCAAAAAGTATTAATTGCCAACCGCGGTGAGATTGCTGTCAGAATCATTCGCGCTTGCCGTGAATTAGGTATATCAACCGTTGCGATATATTCGGAAGCTGATAAGGGAGCGCTGCATGTTCGTCTTGCTGATGAAGCCTATTGTATCGGCCCCGTTCTTTCCAAAGACAGTTATTTAAATTTAACTAACATTATGAGTGTAGCTACATTAACGGAAACAGATGCGATTCACCCTGGTTATGGTTTTTTGGCTGAGAATGCTAATTTCGCAGAGATATGCGAAAGTTGTAATATAACCTTTATCGGACCCTCTCCTGATGCGATAAGTCGTATGGGAGATAAGGCGGTTGCCAAGCAAACGATGAAGGAAGCTAATGTTCCTGTCATTCCAGGATCGGATGGACTTGTGCAGGATATGGACGAAGCAGTGCGAATCAGTCGTGAGATCGGTTACCCTGTTATTATTAAAGCTACTGCCGGTGGCGGCGGCAAAGGGATCCGTATAGCTGAGAATGAGGAAATGCTGATCCAACAAATCACAACAGCCCAGCAGGAAGCTCAGAACGCGTTTGGTAACGCAGGTGTTTATCTGGAAAAATATTTGACAGGTATGAAGCACGTAGAAATTCAAATATTAGCAGACAAGCATGGTAATGTAGTGCATTTGGGTGAGCGTGATTGTTCGGTTCAACGTAGACGTCAGAAGTTGGTCGAGGAAGCTCCTTGTCCGATACTGACTCCGGAGATTCGTGCCCTTATGGGGGACGCCGCAGTACGTGCAGCTAAATCCGTTTCTTATTCAGGAGCTGGCACCTTAGAGTTTTTACTTGGTGCGGACGGGCAGTTTTACTTTATGGAAATGAATACTCGGATTCAGGTTGAGCATCCGGTTACAGAGCTCATCACGGGTATAGATATCATCAAGGAAATGATTCATGTAGCGGAAGGCGAGCCTCTATCCTTTACTCAAGATGATGTGAAGATTGATGGATGGGCTATAGAATGCAGGATTAATGCTGAGGACTCTACCCGCAACTTCATGCCTTCGGCTGGTCAAATTCAATTTTACCTCCCGCCGGGCGGTTTTGGTGTAAGGGTTGACAGTGCTGCCTATCCAGGCTATACCATCACACCTCATTATGATTCGATGATCGCTAAGCTGATTGTATGGGGGAGGGATCGAGATGAGGCCATTCAACGTATGAAACGTGCCTTATCCGAGTTTTCGGTAGAAGGCATCCACTCTACCATTCCCTTTCATCTAAAGCTTCTGGAACATAAGAAGTTTATTGCAGGTGATTTTGACATTAAGTTCCTAGAAGAGCATGATGTGAATGATCCTGACTCGTAAACCGTAATTTGTCAACATTTTAGGATAATGATATAGTATATAGACTAAGACAAGTTTTGTTTGACTCAAGCATATCCATAATAGAGATTGTTTGAAAAGTCCACTTTGATAACGAAGTAACACAGGAAGTGAATCGGCATCGAATATTGAACAAGCCCGGGAAGTCTGGTACTCGCGTAGATATTGCCTACGCTCCGTCCTCCTTCCTCGGCTTTTGCCCAATATTCTCGGTTCTGAAAGTGAACTTTTTAAACACATATTTAGAGAAGAAGATTCATCTATTATGATACCACTTATTATGCAAGGGCTTGTAAAACTCCAAGGAGGCGCCGATTATGACAATCATAGCTGCGGATTATGAGAAAACCGATATTGGTACGATTCAGATAGCACCCGAGGTTATTGAAATCATTGCAGGGATGGCGACAGTTGAAGTTCCTGGCGTTGCTGGTATGAGCGGCGGATTTGCTGGCGGAATCGCCGAATTGTTGGGGCGTAAGAATATGTCCAAGGGTGTAAAGGTAGATGTTGGACAGCGTGAAGCTGCAATCGATGTGTCCATTGTTATTGAATTCGGAACAAGAATCCCTGAGGTAGCATCCGGCGTTCAACAAAATGTTAAACATGCGATTGAGTCGATGACAGGACTTAGTGTGGTTCAAGTGAATGTACATATTCATGATGTCATTTTCAAAGGTGCAGAGAAAGTAGAAGAGATAGAAGCATCTCCAAATCGAGTCAAGTAACTAAGCAAGGATAAACGGCTTAGCCGTCCTTTCAGGACGCGCACGTTTGTCAAGGTTGATGTATAGAAGGCATAACAATTCATGCTTTTTAGTCAACTAAATAAACGTTTGGCTAACCCCCTTCAAGTTGTAAGGGGGTTTCCTCTAATTGGGAAGGAGTCCGGTTTCGTGGTTAAAGTTGTAGACAGATTACTTCTATTTATTTTTAGCTTGGTTGTTCTCATTGCAGCTTGTACTCTTCTGGTTTGCGCATTTGGTTGGATTTCGTTTGAGCGTGTAGGTGCTTTCGCTCATAATGTCTACTATGATTTAAATACTGCACTTCCCTTCATTTCCTTGACGATCGTGGTAGCCTTGGTAAGTATCCGTTTTCTATATGTCGCAGTACGCAGAGGCAGGGCCAATGCTCCCTCTATTGATCAACGTACAGATTATGGCGATATCCGTATTTCAATAGAGACGGTGGAAAACTTATCATTAAAGGCAGCCAAACGTACCCGCGGCGTGAAGGATTTGAAGGCGCGTGTGCGAGTAAGCCCGGCGGGCTTGGAAATTGTTATTCGTGTTATTGTTGATGGGGAAAGCTCGATTCCACAATTGACTGAAGAGATGCAGTCTGGTGTCAAAAATCATATCGAAGAGATTACTGGCATTCCCGTTGCAGTCGTGACCGTGTTTGTAGCAAACATTCAACAATCAGCACCTACTTTTAAAAGTAGAGTGGAATAGAGGTGAGCTCCAACATGTGGATTCAACTGTGGGAACATCTATGGGAAAGGCACAGGGGCAAAACCTTGGGCGCAGCCGCAGGTGTTCTGCTTGGGCTCATCTATTTGATTTGCGGTTTGTGGGATATGTTAATCTTTGTCCTAATCGTATATACTTGTTATAATATAGGGAAAAGAATCGAACGGGGCGATACGCCTGTTCCCATTCAACAATTTTGGCGTTGGTTATTGGACAAATGGAGATTGTTAAGATGAATTGACAACTGACACAGCTGCGCGTGTGTGGCAGTTGCAATGAAAATCCCTGGTTCGAACCCAAGGATTTTTTTCATGTTTATGAAGAAGAACTCAAAGAAATTCAACAAATGCTTATTATGCAAGCTTCGCTAACGCGAAACTCAGCCAAATGCTTACGATGCAAGTTTCGCTTAAGCGAAACTCTTAGGAGGAAACACAAAGAATGAGAAGAAGATTGGCAAGGGAACTGGCGGTTCAAAGCCTGTACCAAATGGAAATGAACGAAGTCAACATGGGCGAGGCAATCGGTATTGTGGTGGAAGAAGCACAGACAGACGACGAGGCTCAATTAACCCATACGAAGGATACTATCGCTCTTGAACAAATAAGTGAGCTTGTTGAAGGAACCTACTCGAACAAAGAGCAGATAGACAGGCTGTTGCTGGATTATTTAAAGGGCTGGAAAATGGACAGACTGTCACGAGTTGACCGCGAAATCCTGCGTTTGGCTACCTATGAAATGGTATACCGCAATGATGTCCCGCCTAAGGTTGTAGTAAATGAAGCTATCGAGCTGGCCAAGCATTTTGGAACAGATGAATCAGGCAAATTTGTTAACGGCGTACTTGGAAAGATGATCAAGGAACTCGAAGAAATCAAATCAAAAAGCTAACAAATAGGATGAGGGGGCCATCATGCCAGCACAAGTCATTAACGGAAAAGAAATTGTCAGCGCCTATCGCGCACAAATTAAAGAAGAAGTAGGGGCTCTGACGCAGCAAGGAATTCAACCAGGCTTGGCGGTCGTTCTGGTCGGCGAGGATCCTGCTTCTCAAGTCTATGTTCGTAATAAGGCGAAAGCCTGTGAAGAAGCAGGAATTTATTCTGAGGTTCACACCTTGGATGGAGCCACAGCGGAATCCGATGTACTTAGTTTGATTGAACAGTTAAACCAGAACCCTAAGATTCATGGCATTTTAGTACAGTCACCACTTCCCAAGCACATCTCTGAAGAGAAGATCGTAGAAGCCATCGCAGTACACAAGGATGCGGATTGTTTTCATCCTGTTAACGTTGGCAATCTGATGATCGGCAAGGAAGGCCCTGCTCCTTGTACGCCGGCTGGCGTCATCTCGATTCTTAAGAAGATCGGCGTTGATATAGCAGGCAAGCACGCAGTAGTTATCGGACGGAGCAACATTGTTGGCAAGCCAATGGCGATCTTACTGTTAAGAGAGAACGCGACGGTTACCGTATGTCATTCCAGAACGGCCAATATGGCGGAAATTACGCGTCAAGCAGATATTTTGATCGCAGCGGTCGGCAAGCCGAAGATGGTGAAGCGCGAGCATGTAAAACCGGGTGCCATTGTTATCGATGTTGGAATAAATCGCTTGGATACGGGCAAGCTGGCAGGTGACGTTGATTTTGATGATGTGCTGGATGTAGCAAGCTATATAACCCCGGTTCCGGGTTGTGTTGGCCCAATGACAATAACGGTATTGCTGAGAAATACGCTGGAAGCGGCTAAACGTGCGGCAGCTTTACAGTCTGCAACAAACCGATAAGCTATGAAAGATCAGCGTATTTTCTCAATCAAAGATGTAAACCGATACATAAAAATGCGACTGGAGACGGATAACGTGCTTCAGGATGTATGGGTGCGTGGAGAAATATCCAATTTCACCCATCATTCCAGCGGACATATGTATTTTACGCTGAAGGATGCGGACAGCCGTCTGAAAAGCATTATGTTCGCTTCCCATAACCAACGTCTAGGCTTTATCCCGCGGGAAGGCACCAAGGTGCTGGCTTGCGGGAATATTTCCGTCTATGAACGGGACGGACAATACCAGTTTTATGCAACGACAATGCAGCCTGATGGCATTGGCAGCCTGTATCTGGCTTTTGAGCAGCTGAAGAAGAAGCTTGAGGGAGAAGGGCTGTTTGCCTCTCAGCGGAAAAAACCGCTTCCTCGCTACCCAAAGGCTATCGGTGTTATTACTTCGCCAACTGGAGCAGCAGTTCGAGACATTATTATAACGCTTCAGCGCCGCTACCCCAATGTGCCGGTGCAGTTATATCCGGTGCTGGTTCAAGGAAACCAAGCGGCTCCAGCGATTGTCAAAGCTATCGAAGCGATGAATACGATGAATGAAGTGGATGTGCTGATAGTTGGTAGGGGCGGCGGCTCCTTGGAGGAGCTGTGGGCTTTTAATGAGGAGAGTGTTGCACGCGCTATTTTTGCCTCACGAATCCCGGTCATTTCCGCGGTCGGTCATGAGACTGATTTCACCATAGCGGATTTTGTGGCTGATCTTCGAGCAGCTACCCCTACCGCAGCTGCTGAGCTGGCTGTGCCTCACCATCAAGAGCTGAAGCAGCAGCTTGGATATTTCAAGCAACAGCTTTACGGAGGGCTGTCCAATCAGTTGGACAGAAACCGTGAGCGCTTAAACAGGCTGCAACGATCGCCAGTTCTGACTAACCCGCGCAGGCAGCTTCTTATACAGCCTATGGAGCGGCTGGACCGGACGAAGGAGCAGCTTGCCTACAAGCTGCGTGGGCGTCTTGCCAAGCTGCAGGAGCAGCGTATGAAGCTTGACCTTCGGATATCTTCGTTTAATCCGAAGGAACAGGCAAGCTTTGCCAAGCGGCGACTGGGAACATCGTTGCGACAGCTTCAGCAAGCGATGCAAACAGCTAAGAAACATAAGCAGCAGAATCTGTTCGCTGCCATTCGCCAGCTGGATGCTCTGAGCCCTTTAAAAGTAATGCAGCGGGGTTACAGCCTCGTATATGACGAGAAGGAACAGCAACTAATCAAATCCATACAACAGGTGCAGCTTGGGGATGTGTTGAAGCTAAGGTTGATGGACGGCAGTGTGGATTGTCATGTGTGGTCAATGGAGGAGAAGCAAAATGACAAAACAGGAAACGACGCCTAGCTTTGAGCAGGCGATGGATAAGCTGGAGCAAATCGTTGCTCAGCTGGAGAGCGGAGATGTACCTTTGGAACAGGCTATCGAGCTTTTTCAAGAAGGTATGAAGCTTTCTCAGCTGTGCGGACAAAAGCTAGAGCAGGTTGAGCGAAAGATTGAGATTCTAATGGAGCAAGAGGGCGGACTTGTGAAGAAGCCGTTCAACCCTGCAACTGACGAGAAGGGTGAAATCAAATGAGTACCGAGTTAACCATCAAACAATACATAGAGGAAAAAGCAGCACGGATCGAAGCGGAGCTTATGGAATCGCTGCCTGCGATATGGAGCATACCGGACACGCTTAGAGAATCTATGATGTATTCTCTAATGGCAGGTGGGAAAAGACTTCGTCCTACCTTGGTTTTGGCAACAGTCGAAGCTCTGCGTGGCAGTACGGAGGCAGCAATGCCTGTTGCTTGCGCGATTGAGATGATACACACGTATTCACTAATTCATGATGATCTACCTGCTATGGATAACGATGACTATCGTCGCGGGAAGCTGACTAATCATAAGATATACGGTGACGCGATGGCAATTTTAGCGGGAGATGCGCTGTTGACCCATGCGTTTTATTCTATTGTTCAATCGTTCCGTGCTTATGAAGTTCCAGCTGAACAAATTGTTGAGATAATCGAGGATTTGTCCAAGCTGGCAGGCGCGTCGGGAATGGTGGGCGGCCAAGCCGCTGATATGCAGGGGGAGCAGGGGATCACTAAGCTGGAGGAATTGGAGTATATCCATATTCACAAAACGAGCGATTTGGTCGTGTTTTCTCTCAAGGCGGGAGGCCATTTGGCCGGAGCAACTCCTAAGCAGCTGCAAGCATTAGAAAAGTACGGGTATCATATTGGACTAGCCTTTCAAATTCAGGATGACATTCTTGATCTAATCGGGGATGAGAAGAAAATAGGCAAACCGGTTAAAAGCGATGAGAAGCAGCAAAAAGTGACCTACCCTTATTTTGTGGGAATAGAAGCTTCGCAGGAGAAAATCAGGCAATTAACGGAGCAAGGCAAGCAAGCCATTGTAAATGCACATTTTCCTAATCCCGACAGGCTGCTTCAACTTGCTGATTATTTGACGAAAAGAGACCATTAAATGGTTAATTGTATAACTTTTGTATCGCACTATCATTGAGTGGCATCCTTCTCTATGCTATAATGGGTGCAAGTTTAATGGGATACATAGGTTTATGTCGAAAAAAGATGAACCTGATGAACAATCACTCCATCTGATGGAGTTTTCTTTTATCCCAACAGGAAAGCGGGGGAATCACGTGCTGCTCGAACAAATTACTCAGCCCAAAGACTTGAAACGACTGTCTATAGAGCAACTGGAACAACTAGCTACGGAAACCCGGCAGTTTCTTGTTGAAAAGCTTTCGGTTACCGGCGGACATCTCTCGTCTAACCTTGGTGTTGTTGAGCTTACTATAGCGCTTCATTATTTATTTAATAGTCCGAATGATAAATTTATTTTTGATGTGGGTCATCAGTCGTATGTTCATAAAATGTTAACCGGACGTATGGACAAATTTGACACGCTGCGTAAATATAAGGGCTTATGCGGGTTTGTTAAAAGATCCGAAAGTGAGCATGACGTCTGGGAAGCCGGACACAGCAGCACCTCATTGTCAGCTGCTATGGGGATGGCAATAGCTCGTGATCTTAAAGGCGACAATAATCGGGTAGTAGCTATTATCGGCGACGGAGCATTGACAGGTGGTATGGCGCTCGAAGCATTAAACCATATTGGACATGAAAAAAAGAACTTGATCGTTGTTCTTAATGATAACGAAATGTCCATTGCTCCTAATGTAGGAGCCTTGCATAATTACTTAGGTAAAATTCGTTCCGATAAGCATTATGTGAAAGTAAAAGAAGAAGTGGAATATCTGATCAAAAAAATTCCTGCCATTGGCGGGACACTTGCCAAAACAATTGAAAAGCTGAAGGACAGCTTGAAATATATGGTTGTACCAGGCGTATTGTTCGAAGAGCTGGGTTTAACCTACTTGGGCCCCCTAGATGGTCATAATCTGCCTGTACTTTTAGAAACGCTAAAGCAAGCGGAGAAAGTGGAAGGCCCGGTCTTATTGCATGTCGTTACCTTGAAGGGTAAAGGGTATTCACCAGCTGAAGCCGATTCCCATGCTTGGCATGGAGCAAGTCCGTATAAGATCGAATCTGGACAAATGCTCAAATCTGTTGGTCCTCCTATGTATACAGAGGTATTCAGTAAATCATTAATTGAGTTAGCCCGTGAGGACTCGAGGATCGTTGCCGTTACACCAGCAATGCCGGGTGGTTCTGGTTTATTAGGCTTTGCTGCTGAATTTCCTAATCGCATGATAGATGTAGGCATCGCAGAGCAGCATGCGGCCACATTGTGTGCAGCACTTGCGAATGAAGGCATTAAGCCTGTTTTTGCCGTGTACTCTACCTTTTTACAGCGTGCTTATGATCAGGTTGTACATGATATTTGCCGCGCGAACTTGAATGTAATATTCGCCATTGATCGTGCTGGATTCGTTGGACCTGACGGTGAGACTCACCAAGGTGTTTACGACATCGCTTATTTACGCAGCATTCCGAATATGGTGCTCATGATGCCTAAGGATGAGAATGAACTACGACATATGATGAAGACAGCTGTCGACTATAACGAGGGGCCAATTGCAATCCGTTACCCACGGATCAGTGGTCTTGGAACTTCGATGGATAATCCTTACCAGACCCTTCCTATTGGAACCTGGGAAGTGTTAAGACCTGGGGACAGCGCTGTAGTGCTTGCTGTAGGACCGATGATTCCACTTGCTATGGAGGCTGCTGAGCAGTTGAGCAAGGATGGAGTTCAATTGCGAGTGGTTAATGCCAGATTTATTAAGCCGATGGACGAAGCTATGCTGCTCCAGCTGGCGAAGGATAATCTGCCGATCATCACGATGGAGGAAGGCGCGCTCATGGGCGGCTTTGGCAGTAGCGTGCTTGAATACTACGCGAATCAGAATCTCTATGGGCTTCGAATCAAAATTCTAGGCATTCCCGATTATTTTGTGGAACATGGGTCGGTTCCTGAGCAGCGTAAGGAAGTTGGACTTACAGCAGAGAAGCTCGTGTCCGAGGTCAAATCGCTTGTACCACGTAAGCGTCAGCATGCGTAACCCGTTGCAGCAGAAGATAATAGGAGTATGAATGACCATGGCAGCAGATAAGGAACGTTTAGATATACTATTGATGGAGCAGGGTTTCTTTGAAACTCGTGAGAAGGCCAAAGCGTCGATTATGGCTGGATTGATTTTAGTTGATAATGAGCCGGTTGATAAAGCGGGTACCAAAATACTAAGAACGGCAAAGATCCTTGTCAAAGGAGCTCTTCATCCTTATGTAAGCCGAGGTGGCTTGAAGCTGGAAAAGGCTTTAAAGCATTTCTCCATTGATGTTTCGGGAGTTACCATGCTGGACATAGGAGCTTCGACAGGTGGCTTTACAGATTGTGCTCTTCAAAATGGGGCTGAATTTGTCTATGCAGTAGATGTGGGCTATAACCAGCTTGACTGGTCACTTCGTAATGATCCAAGGGTTCATGTGAAGGAACGAACCAATTTCCGGTTTATGCAGCCAGAGGATCTAGAGGGGCCTCAGCCCACTTTTGCTTCAATCGATGTGTCGTTCATATCCCTAAAGCTGATTCTCCCTCCATTGAGGAAGATATTAGCGGAACGGGGAGAAGTAGTAGCTCTTATTAAGCCGCAGTTCGAGGCAGGACGTGAGAAGGTACCCAAAACGGGTGTTGTACGTGAGCCTGCCGTTCACACAGAAGTTTTACAAACAACGCTAGGATTCGCATCGGAAGCGGGATTTGTATTGAAGGGTCTGACCTATTCACCGATTCGAGGCGGAGAAGGCAATGTGGAGTTTTTGGCATATTTGGTATGCAACTCGGACGAGCCTGCTCTTTCTCCAGAGGTAGTGGAGGATTGGATTCGTCAAGCAGTCAGCGATGCCGGGAAGCTTCAAAACTCATCGGGATGATGAGTTTTTTTGTTGAATGGAAAGTGGCTAACTGGAGGATATTGACACTAATTTCTAGAATACTAATGATGTGGCTATTTATTAACGCATTAAAGGTAGAGGTGATGTTTCTATGAAAAGTGGAGATGGGGTCATACTCGTTCTTCTTTTGTTGGTATTGGGCATTTGGCTATTTTTTTATATTCGAAATCGGATGAATAATATAGTGCAGAATGGGGCCACTCCAACGATCCCAGAAGATGATGAAACAGTGTCAGAGGATGATGTTACGCAGTTGTTATCTGAAGAAGGTTATAGCATTGTTAGCGGCAAGCAGCGAATTCCCATTCAAATATCTATAAATGATGATGCGGAGCTTTTGCAAAGTCGCTTGTTTATAGATTATTTTGCCGAAAAGGATGGATTTTATTACGCAGTAAAAATAGCTAAGGATCGCAGGCCACTGGACATGAGAGGAAGCGCCCTTCGAGACCGATTATTAGTATACCAGCTGGTTTACCCACAAACGTCCGGTGTGTTATATGTTGACCTTGGACAGAGTAAGGTGAGCTTGATTGTGTTTGAATTAGATACCGAAGAACACGCTGGATAAGATAAAATACATACGCTTACTAACTAGCCTTTTCGAAGGAAAAGATTAGTTGAGATTATGCTTACGATTAGGAGGTAACCAATGAAAGGCCAAAGGCACATAAAAATAAGAGAAATTATAACCAACAATGAAATAGAAACGCAGGATGATTTGGTTGATCAACTGAGGTTATCTGGCTTTCCTATAACACAAGCAACCATCTCACGCGATATAAAGGAATTACATCTGATTAAGGTGCCGCTGGATGATGGGCGATACAAATATTCGGTTCCAGCAGATCAGCGTTATAACCCAATGCACCGTCTTAAACGTGCTCTAAATGATCACTTCGTCCATATTGACTATACGGAAAATTTGGTCGTATTAAAAAGCTTGCCAGGTACGGCTAATGCAATTGGAGCATTAATTGACAGCTTAGAGTGGAACGAAATTATGGGGACGATTTGCGGTGACGATACGATTTTGATCATATGCCGAAACAAAGACCAGAGCTCTGTAGTGGTCAATCAGATTTTATCCATGTTAAGTTAACGGGAGAGATAACGATGCTGCTTGAAATATCTATACGAAACTTAGCCGTAATTGAGTCTGTTCACCTGAATTTCCGCAAAGGCTTTCATGTAATTACCGGAGAAACAGGAGCGGGGAAATCAATTATCATCGATGCTTTAACCCTTGTCGCAGGTGGAAGAAGTTCAGCAGATTTAGTTCGGTATGGCAGTGACAAAGCTTATATAGAAGCATTGTTCCACATTGAGGTGGGCCATCCTGTCTGGCAGACCCTCGCAGGGCTTGGCATCGAAGCTGATGCGGAAGAACATTTGATCATTCGCCGCGAGATTACTTCTCAAGGTAAAAGCACTAGCCGAATTAATGGACAATTGGTTAATTTATCAGGGTTAAAATCAGTCGGGGAATGGCTTGTTAATATTCATGGACAGCATGAGCATCAATCTCTGTTCCATGTAGACGAGCATATTCGCTGGCTTGATTTGTTTGGAGAAACGGAGATTGGGCCATTTAAGCGCGACTACCAGGAAGCTTATAATTCCTACATACAAATTCGAAAAAACTTGAAAGAGCTTGAAGAAACAAGTAAGCAGTCGCTGCAAATGCTGGATTTATATCGATTTCAAGTGGAAGAAATTACTTCCGCTAAATTAAAAATTGGTGAAGATGAATTATTAGCCGAAGAAAAGCGCAAACTAGCCAATGCGGAAAAATTATTCCAACACGCTTCTGATGCTTATGAACTTGTTTACGGCGGGAAAAAAGGTTTGGAGTCGATAAGCAAGGCTGTTCAAAAGCTTCAAGATATCACTTCGCTTGACCCTGTTAAGCTACAACCTATTATGGAACAAGCGCAGAATGCTTATTACCAGCTGGAGGATGCCGCCTACCAAATTCGAGATTACCGCGATGATATAGAGTTTAATCCTGCCCGTCTTGATTTTATTGAGCAAAGATTGGACACGATCTCGTCGTTACGAAGAAAGTACGGGGAAAGTGTTGCAGATATTTTGCAGTATTTAGTTAAAATTCAAGAGGAATTAGATTTGATTGAAAATAAAGATGAGAAGCTGCAGGAGCTTCAGAAGCAAGAACAGCAGATTATCTCCGTTGTAAGAAGTTTAGCACGCCAATTATCTGATCAGAGACAGGTGACTGCAGAAAGACTGGCAGGTGAAATTGTTTCAGAGTTGCGTGATTTACATATGGAAAAAACTCAGTTTAAAGTACAGGTTTCATTCAATGAGAATGCTTTATCCGCAGATGGTGCTGACAGTGTTGAATTTCTTATTTCAGCAAATCCAGGGGAGCCGCTCAGATCCTTAAGTAAAATTGCTTCCGGTGGAGAAATCTCAAGGGTAATGCTGGCTTTAAAATCAATTTTTGCAAGAGTTGACCGTATCCCTGTGCTTGTTTTTGATGAAGTGGATACAGGAGTAAGCGGAAGAGCTGCTCAGGCTATTGCTGAGAAGATGTCGCGTTTGTCCCGCAGCTGTCAGGTGTTTTCAATAACTCATCTACCTCAGGTTGCTTGCATGGCTGATGCTCATTATCGCATTCATAAAACAACAGACGGTGAAAGAACATTTACCCATGTTGACGACCTGCAAACTGAAGGACGAATTCATGAGCTTGCTCGTATGCTGGGCGGTGTAGAGGTTACAGGGACCACTTTACAGCATGCTCAAGAAATGCTCGATTTGGCAAATGACAAGAAATCAAGGATGTAAAGTCAAGTGAGGCATCATTTTCTGTTATAAAACGAAAGGTGTGGGGATACCTTAAGGGTACGCAAAACGGCGGTGAGAATTTGCCGCTGTAGCAGAGGAAGCAAGGGAGCGTGACACCATGAGTTCCAACCAAAAAAAGAAATTGATTGGCTTGCTGCTCGTCTTCTTCGTTTGTCTGGGGAGCCTATCCACACCTTTCCAGAGTTTCGCCTCGTTTCCCGAGGAGCTCCGGCTTTTCACTGGCCAACAAGCAAGTCTCCAGCTGACAATGCCCGTCAGTGCACAGGTTACAGTGAATAATCCGGAAATAGTCAAGGTTAATGGTTCAACCAAGCACTCATTTCAAGTAGATCTCCATAATCCAATTTCTTTGGAATCCTACAAAGCAGGTCAAGCTGAAATGAAACTTAAGCTTTTTGGCAAAATTCCCCTCAAAACAGTTAAGGTTAATGTTGTCCCCGATCTTAAAGTTATTCCTGGAGGGCATACAATTGGTGTTAAATTGAAGTCTGCAGGCGTTCTAGTTGTCGGTCATCATTTAGTAACGATTGCAGATGATAAGAAAATCTCTCCAGGCGAGGATGCCAAAATTCAGCTAGGCGATTTGATTGTGAAAATAAATGGGAAGCCATTGACTGATGTGTCAAAAGTTTCTGAGCTTGTTGCCGCGGCAGGAGAAAATAAAAAACCGCTGACGCTAACAATAACTCGAAATAATGAAACCATTGAGCTTCAAGTTCAGCCTTCCTATGATGTTGCGGACAAGACCTACCGTCTAGGCTTGTATATTCGCGACTCGGCTGCTGGTGTAGGTACATTAACCTTTTATGCGCCAGATCAAGGCGTGTATGGGGCCCTAGGACACGTTATAACGGATATGGATACACAGACTCCGATTACAGTCGGTTCAGGAGAAATCGTGCATTCTAATGTGACTTCAATCTCGAAAAGCCAGAATGGGGAACCGGGGGAGAAAAGAGCTCAATTTTCAAAGGAAAGCAAGGTTCTTGGAAATATTGAGAAAAACACATCATTCGGAATTTTTGGTAAAATGGCTGAACTGCCTGATCATGGACTGACTAAAGAAGCGCTTCCTGTTGCATTTGCTGAAGAAGTAAAGGAAGGACCAGCTCAAATATACACGGTTGTGAATGGTCAGAAGGTCGAGAAATTCGATATTGAAGTTATCCATGTGGCCAAACAAGATTTCCCTGCAACTAAAGGGATGGTAATTAAGATTACAGATCCTCGTCTGATTGATAAAACAGGTGGTATCGTTCAAGGGATGAGTGGAAGTCCGATTATCCAAAATGGAAAAGTAATTGGCGCAGTGACGCATGTATTCGTGAACGATCCTTCAAGCGGTTATGGTTGTTTTATTGAGTGGATGCTTCAGGATGCGGGGATTATGCTTAGACCGGCGCCAACAACAATAACAGAGCTGAAGGCAAGTTAATTGCCCTCAGCTTTTTGTTTGTTAGTTTATCACTGCATTTGTCGAATAATGTATATCCTTGATGTAAAATTATCATTATAAAATAAAAATGAAAAAAAATCCAGAAAAATAATTTTCGACAGAAGGATTTTTATTTAGCCTGTCGAAAGTATACATTAGGAAAATCATGTAAACATAATTTTGTCGCCATTTGAAGGAGGAAAAACCGTTGCAAATGATTGAAGTTTTATTAGCCGATGACAACCGTGAATTTACAAACCTTCTATCTGAATTTATCGATGAACAAGAGGATATGCATGTAGCTGGTGTTGCATATAACGGTAACGACGTTCTACGATTGATTGAACAAAGTAACCGTGTGCCAGATGTTTTGATTCTTGATATCATCATGCCTCATTTGGATGGCTTGGGTGTGTTGGAGAGGCTTCGTGAAATGGACCTTAATCCTCAACCAAAGATAATTATGTTAACTGCCTTCGGCCAAGAGAATATTACACAAAAAGCAGTTCAGCTGGGTGCTTCCTACTATATTTTAAAACCGTTTGATATGGAGATTTTAACAAATCGAATTCGTCAGCTAGTTACTAGCAATCAAAGTAATTCAATCATGTCTACGTCTTCCAGCAGCATGAGAGCAAATATTGTCCAAATGCCAAAGGGTAAAAACCTGGATGCGAATATTACGACGATCATTCACGAAATAGGAGTGCCAGCGCATATCAAAGGCTATCAGTATTTACGTGAGGCTATTACAATGGTTTATAACAATATCGAAATTCTGGGTGCAATTACAAAAACATTATATCCGGCAATTGCCGAAAAATACAAAACAACCCCGAGCCGCGTAGAACGTGCTATCCGTCATGCGATTGAAGTCGCTTGGACGCGCGGCAACATCGACAGCATCTCGCACCTGTTCGGCTACACGATTAATATATCGAAAGCTAAGCCTACCAATAGCGAGTTTATTGCGATGGTGGCGGATAAGCTGAGAATCGAGCATAAGGTTAGTTGAAAGGGTTAGGAGCCTTGTGTGTAAGGGATTTCGGAGGTTGGAAACTACTTCCTAATAATTAATGAAAGCCAATAAACATTTGTGAACCGCCGATTAAATTTTCCCATCTCACCCGATAAATCTTAGGATTTATTGGGTGTTTATGTTTGTAGGGGTCCTTAGATAGTTATTATTGAGTCTAGGGAATGTAGAAAAAGGAACAAGCCTCCAATGAGGCTCCAAATTAAGAACTATGTAATAGATTGATACGAGGTTACCCAAACGAAGCCAAGATTCTTTGCTATGGGGTATTTTGGAGGTTACAATGAAACTACCAAAGATCATGAGATTTACGGCAATATTAGCTACAGTATTGGTAGTATCAGCGTGTGGTGATCGCCAACCTGAAACTCAAGTTTCTGAAGCTAAATCGCAAGTAAGTTCTTCTCCTACGACTGTCACTAAGGCAGCGCTAGATACTGAAAAGTTTAATGCTTTTGTAAAGAACATCCAAGGTGCAGTGTTAATAAAGAGTTCTGTCATCGCTAATTCGAATGAAGCTCACATTGAATTTTACGAATCCTATGATAATTTTAAAACAGCCAATATAGACTCAAAGCTTAGCAAAGATGATTTCAATAATTTTTGGGCAACAGATGACGCAATAAACAAAGTCTTAATGGAAGAACCAATAATACTATTAAAGGAATTCCCTGACCTGCAAAATGTCTCTATGAGTCTGTCCTATCAAGATAAAACGTATTTTGTTAATGCAGATCGCTCGACTGTAGAAGACTATTTAAACGTTAAATTAGCTTCGATGGACCACGTGGTGTGGACAGACAAAGTTGTTAATAAATTTTTTACAAAAGACGAGAGATTAAAGTACTCAAGGAAATTCATTAAAATCTCTTGATGAAACAAATAAGGTGGTTTAGAAATGAGGCCAAAGAAAATAATTATTTGTTTGCTGCTGTTGCCCCTCTTTGGTTGTGAGTCTCAAACAAATGATATTTACTTAATTCCAGAAGGCTATGAGGGCAGGATTAAGGTTACATATAATGTAGAGGGTGCCCCGGCACTTATAAAAGAAAACAATTTTGACGTTATCCCAGTTAAAGATGATGGTACTTTTTCTACTTCTAATGTGAATATGGAATATGGAACTGTAACAGATAAATATTATCTAGTAGATAAAGAAGGAAAGAGAAAGCCAGTGGAAAAGGAGTGCATTAGTTTACTAGGGACTGGTTCTTCACAAGAAGGGAATGGAAGAATATATCCACACGTTGAATTAGAAATTACCCAGACCCGGTGTAGCCAAGATTTTATGTTATGGGGTAAATAAATGACTTTAAAAACTGACTTTTATGGTGAAAGAGGGTCTGCTGTAGCCTTTATCTATAATGGTTCAAGTAAATTAAAAAAGTATAACCATAAAAGCTGACGAAAGTAAGCTGTGGGTTTCTATATTTTTATGAATGATAAAAAACGCCAGGATTATTCATCCCGACGCTTTATGTTAAAGACACAATGCTTAAAGCTTTGCAAGGTATTCGTCGAGTTGGCCGAAGGTTCCAGCAAATCCTTGTTGCATAGAGCCGTGCATGGAGTAGAAGAATTGGAGTTCCTCTTCCGTAGCATTAATAGGTCCTCCACGCATCGTTAATATTGTCTTGCCTTCATCCTCCGTAAAGGTGAAGACATTTTGGATTTCGAGAGGGAACGCTTGGCTAAAAGGTGCCCGGACCGTATTGCCTTCTGGATCGGAGAAGGAATTGACGAAAACGAGCTTTTCAGGCGAGATGATTTCTTGGTACACAAACTTGCCCCACATTTCGTGGCCATCAGAGGATTTCATGCAGTAATGAAAAATTCCCCCAGGACGTATATCAAATTTTGAGACACTAATTGAGAAGCCTGTGGGTCCCCACCAGTTCGCTAAGTGTTCTGACTCAGTCCACACCTTGAATACCAGATCACGCGGAGCATTGAAGGTGCGTGTTATAACCAATTCATTTTCATGATTTGTTGCGGACATATTTAATTCCTCCTAATTTTGGTTGTTTTTAAATAAATAATGAAACTCCATAATGGTTAAGTTATTTTGTACTACCTTAATGATGCTGCTCTAAGTCTTTTGTGGTATAAAACGTAAGACCCAAATATCACAAGGAATCCGATTAAGAAAAATACTAATCCAATGGCAGGGTCACCCACTGCCAAGCTCGAATAAGCTGCGCCCGTCAAATCGAAAACCAAACCTGCATAAGCCCACTCCTTAATTCTCGGAAAGCCTGGCACAAGAATCGCTACTATCCCTAATATTTTGGCAACTCCCAGAAAAGGAAGCAGGTAAGCGGGATAACCTAAATGAGCAAATAAAGTTACTGCATCGGGAACAGACAATAAATCCGGAATAGCCCCCACACCCATTAATACTACCGTCAGTACTGTACAGATCCAGTAGCCAATTGTTATTTTTTTCATTTAAGTATCGTTCCCTTCTTTGGGTAAGTAAATTCTCAGATACATGACTCATTACCGGTTTACTTGAGCTGCCTTTTTAGAGATGCGCCAATAGTTTGCTAGAGCTACTGCTTGTCGTCGGGGGGCACTTCCTTTCTTTGCAGCTCTAGCAAGTAATCGTCCAATCGATCGAATCTTTCGTCCCAGACACGTCGGTAGGACTCCAGCCAGGTGTCAAGCTCCTTGAACGGGGTGGGCCGCAATTTGTAAATCCGTCGATTAGCGACTGCATGAACCTCAACGAGTCCAGCATCACAAAGTACTCGGAGATGCTTGGATGTCTGGGGTTGGTTGAGGCCAAGTTGTTCGGCAACTTCCCCTACAGAAAGGGGACCGTTACGTAAGAGTTCGACTATGAGTAATCGATTGGGCTCGGCAAGAGCGCTAAAAGTGGTGTTCATGATCACAATATACTTTATTCGGAATATTCCTGTCAAGGAATATTCCGAATGATTTTTTAATTTGCCCAATGAAGTAGTAAAAAGTAACGTCTTTATAAAACAAATAGGAAAGCCCGTCGGCTCAATGAACCAACGGGCTTTCCTAATCATAAGGTGAATAGTTATGTACTGCGAAAGGCTATGTTATTAATTTGCTTTAAAACAAATACCTTAAACTAGAAGGGTGAGGGACGCGAACTTACGTCCGAGTAGCATTGTTCAGCGCGATCTAACCAGCCCTCAGGAAGGTGTTCATTAATAAAGCCTTGAAGCTGAGGGAAGAAAACGGATAAATCATGAATAAGCTTCTCGTAAGTGTTTAGCATGGTATCAAAGTCCGATCCAATGTCATCCATTAGAAGTTCCTTCAATGCGGCATCGTTATCCGTGAAGTCACGATACATTAGTCCATCATAAATTTCCGTTATCAGACCATTCTGAACCCGAACAATTTTTTGACATATATTTTGCATTGTCCCTACCCCTTACGCTAAGATTGACCTAATTATAGCATAGAAAAAATGCACAAAATGTAGAATATTGTTGATCAACTGGTTTATTTTACAAATTATGGAGGTTTATTTATGATTTTCGACTATTATGAATTAGAATCTTTACAGAGTGGTTTTTTGACGATTATTGTGGGTTGTCGTTTTGCAGATGAGCCTGATGAGCTTTATGTGATTCAATTGGACACATTGCAGGATGGAACTGTTCAGGAGCTTAAATTATATTTTAATGGTAATGATTGCAAGTATACTTTCAAGCCTGATGAATGCGCATTAATAAAAGATTACCTTGTAGGTGAATTGGCTGATTCAGATTATGCTAACTGGTATCAGGGAGGCTTAAAGTTTTGATTAAATAACCAATGTGTAAAAGCAAACCAGGTGGATCAAGCCGAGGTTTGTTTTTTTGTATTTCGTAAATTTTGATTCATGCATGAGAATGATGTTTTAAACAGATTATAGAAATGGAGTCATATTAATGCCAGTACCTTAAATGCAGAATCGGATAGACAGCCGGTACTTACTTTTGCATAAGCGGAGTGGCAGGAGAAAGCGAAGTGCTGATCGATGGCAGTAAGCAAAAGGCATTCACTTCAGCAGTCAATGGTTACCAGAGGGGTGGCACAAGTAGACCGGTTAACGAAACGGCTGCTTCAAAATATTTCGCCAGGAAGCGTTGCTGTCATCCACCATGACGATTTGGATGAATTGGCTGCTAGTGGTCTAATTCAGGCTGAGGTTAAGGCTGTGGTCAATGCTGGACAAACGATGTCAGGTAAAACTCCCGGACATGGACCTATGCTATTGTTGAAAAGCGGTATCCCGATCGTTGAGATAGAGCCTATTTGGTTTCCTATGATTCTAAATCAGAAAGAGCTAATGATATACAGTGATGAAATCGTAGTGGACGATGGTCTTATTATTCCCTGTAATCCTTTTACAAAAGAAAAGTGGCTTTATTTAAATTTATCTGCCAAAAACCTTATGCATGAACAATTGCGCGAGTTTATTGACAACACATTAACCTATGCACAGGTTGAACGAGAAGTTGTACTTAAGCCGTTGCAATGTCCGGAAATGAGTACTGTTCTCGAAGGCAAGCATGTTCTTATTGTTGTAAGAGGACGTGAGTTTAAACAAGATTTAGCTGCACTTCGAGGATACATTAGACAGAAACGTCCTGTCCTTATCGGTGTTGATGGAGGAGCTGACGCTCTGTTGGAACAAGGTTATATTCCGGATATTATTATTGGGGATATGGATAGCGTGTCAGATTCAGCTTTGCATTGTGGTGCTGAGCTTATTGTACATGCCTTTCGAAACGGTCAAGCTCCTGGTTTGGAACGGCTGCGCGCAATGGGTCTCCAAGCGGTAACGCTAGCTTCATACGGAACAAGTGAAGATATGGCCTTGCTGCTATCCTACGATAATCAGTGCGAGCAGATTGTGACAGTCGGATTGCATAGCAGTATGTATGATTTCTTGGAAAAGGGCAGACAGGGAATGGGCAGTACTGTTCTTGTCAGAATGAAGGTTGGGGATAAGCTGACAGATGCCAAAGGAATAGGGAAGCTAACGGAACTGCAAGGAAATTACAATTAATACAGGCTGCTTAGAAATTCGTTGTTTTGGCTCCGCTATTTTTGGATGCTTTTGTCGTTTTATAGGAAAGGGGCTCCAAATATGAAGGCAATGCTGGATGTATCCATAATAATCCCTGCTTGGAATGAAGAGATGTATATAGCTGAAACTTTGAAGGCCATCTACAGGTCTGCTGCTGATAAAACAAATGGCTTCTCTTATGAGCTAATTGTTGTTGATGATGGAAGTACGGATGAAACTTATTCTAGAGCTATCCCATGGGCGGATAAGATTGTTCGTCACCCTTTTCGCCGCGGTAAAGGGGCGGCAATGAATACTGGAAGTAGGGCATCGCGAGGTAATGTGTTGGTGTTTCTAGATGCTGACTTAGAAGCAACAGCGCAATGGTTCCCTGAGCTTATTGCGCCAATTAGTGCGGAACAAGCAGACATGGTTATTGCACGTCTACCTGCAGCGAAAAAACGAGGCGGCTTCGGTTTTGTGAAAATGCTGGCGAAACATGGAGTATACCGCCTGTCTGGATTCGAGACAACTGCGCCATTGTCCGGTCAAAGGGCTATACAAAGGGAAGTGATGGAACGTATTGGCCGAGTATCCGGTGGCTTTGGCGTAGAGGTTGGTCTGACCATAGATGCTGTGAAGTTAGGTTATAGGGTGCAGGAGCTGATGATTCCATTTGCACACAGGGAAACAGGGCGGGATATGCAAGGCTGGTTGCATCGAGGCAAACAGCTATGTGCTGTCGGAGAAACGCTGTGGACGCGCTGGACAAAGCCGATATGCTGATAATAGTCATGCTGCTTCAATGTGGACTACTGGCGCTGGCTAGCCGGGCCTTGTTACCATTAATGTCGAGCTTTATGGAGGCGCATGGATTAGTAGACAGGAATTATCGAGGTGAAACTATCCCAACGGCATGTGGGCTATTGTTATGGCTCCTAATATTACTGGAGACGGTAATCATATCGGTTTTGGACAGGTTATGGGGGGAGGAAGGATCCTTTATAGGTCAACACTTCTCCCTGTTTATAACTTATTCAATGAGTCTCAGTGTAATAGCATTATTGGGCTTCATGGACGATGCGTCAGGAATGAAAGAAGTAAAAGGGATTGCGGGTCATTGGAGACTGTGGAAGGAAAGCAGGCTACTCAGCACAGGGCTGTTAAAAGCTGCTGGAACAGCAATAGCAGCAACAGTGTTTGTGCTCCAACAAACGGAGATATCCTTCTTACAGTGGGTCTGTTGCACTCTTTTACTAATGCTTATGACAAATGGGATGAATCTACTGGATTTACGGCCGGGCCGAGCGTTAAAAAGTTTTTTTGCATTGTCTGCTGTTTTACTGACCTCTGGCATTTGGTTATATCCTAGTACGGTCATGGAAAACAGCTTGGCTACAAGCTTGTGGCTTCTACCCTTTATCCTTCCTTTGATGATTGGTGCCTGCTTTCTGCTTGGCCCGGATTTGCGGGGGGAGCTGATGCTGGGCGACACGGGAGCCAATATACTGGGCTTTGCAGGTGGCTGCTGGGTGATCCTTTCTGCCGGATGGATGATGCAGGCTGTATGGCTGATTTTGATGGTATTCTTGCATATTTTGACTTGGCGATCTTCACTGAGTACTCTTATAGAACGCAATCGTTTGCTTCATTGGTTTGACCTTTTAGGTCGACACGGTAGAGTTTAATCGCAGACAACGACTTCGCAATGTGTAGGTTAGCTTTTAGACTAAAGAATCCTATAAGTTTCTCGAACATAGTGCGAAGTGAAGTAGCAGCTGATACTATAAAATCAACGAAGAAAAACTCCAAATCGGAGTTTTTCTAAGAAGTACATAGGAGCCGCACCATCTCAGGTGAAGGCTTTTATTGTCTTTTACGCTTTACTTTGAAGCGGGGAGCGACATAATTGCGCTTGCGGTCACGGAAAAAAATCCATCCTCCAAGGTAGGAAACTCCTGCCAAAAATAAGATCAGTCCGATGACCAGCTTTCCCCATTGTATATGAGGTTCCGCCTCAATTGCTCCGAACTGGGCGAACCAAGCATCTTTCATAGCTAAAAATCCATAGGTAGCCATAACTCCGGGTATGACTAGCATCATTACAGCGATAAAACGGGCAATCATAACTTTCATGCCGAGCTCCTTTTCTTCCTGCTTAGTGCAAAACTACAAGTTTTAAAGTACCATATTATTGACCATATTTCATTCATCTTTCGCAAATTGTGCTATATTTATCACATGAAATAGGGTTACAATAAGAGAATCATAGATTAAACTACTGCTTATGTAGTAACTTTTACTATATAAAATTAAGCAGATGCTTAGGAAGATTTGTTTTGCTAAAGCAAAACTCATAGGAGGTTGAATAAACATGACGCAAGCTTTTGACATCGTAATCCTCGGAGGAGGAACGGGAGGATATATAGCAGCCGTCCGCGCCGCACAATTAGGAAAAACGGTTGCCGTCGTGGAACGAGAAAAGCTCGGAGGGACATGCTTGCATCGCGGCTGTATACCTAGCAAGGCATTGCTGCGCAGTGCAGAAGTATATGCAACTATGCTGGATAGCGATAAGTATGGCATTGAAGCGTCCTCCGTACAATTGAATTTTCCCAAAGTACAATCACGCAAGCTCAGCATAGTAGAACAGCTGCATAAGGGTGTCCAATACTTAATGAGTAAGCATAAGATACAAGTGTTTTACGGTAATGGCCGTATAATTGGGCCTTCGATCTTTTCACCGAGAAGCGGGGTTGTTTCCGTGGAGCAAGACGATGGAGAAATTATTACACTTACACCGGAGAAGCTGATCATAGCAACTGGATCGAGGCCTAAGCAGCTGCCCGGTCTAAAGACTGACGGAAGCTTCATTATTAGCAGTGATGAAGCGTTGGAGCTAGAGGCATTGCCCTCCTCGATAATCATAGTTGGTGGAGGCGTCATTGGCGTAGAGTGGGCTTCCATGCTAAGTGACTTTGGGGTTAAGGTGACGGTTGTTGAATATGCATCCAGATTACTGCCTACTGAGGATACCGACATTTCCAAAGAAATGGAGCGGGTGCTTAAGAAGAGGGGCGTTCAAGTTCTGACCGATGCCCGCGTTTTAGCGGAAGATACGAGGGTTGACGCAGGACAAGTAACCGTCAAGTTTGAACGCAAGGGTGAGCAGCAGCAGCTTCAAGCGGACAAGGTGTTGGTAAGCGTTGGACGTCAAGCTAACGTTGAAGGAATCGGATTGGAAGGCACCGATATTAAGATCGACAACGGTGCTATTCGCGTTAATGAATTCATGCAAACGACAGAATCGCACATATATGCTATTGGAGATGTCAATGGAGGGCTGCAGCTTGCCCATGTCGCTGGTCATGAAGGGATAATTGCAGTGGAGCATGCAAGCGGGCTGAAGCCTCATATCTTCGGTGCGCATCAAGTACCGCGCTGCGTATATACACGTCCGGAAGCGGCCTCTATTGGGTGGACACAGCAGCAAGCGTTGGATCGTGGACATGAGGTTAAGGTCGGACGGTTTCCTTTTTCTGCGCTTGGAAAAGCTCTGGTTAATGGCGATTCCGATGGTTTTGTTAAGGTCATTGCTGATAAAAAAACCAATGATATCCTTGGTGTTCATATGATCGGCGCTCATGTAACTGATTATATTTCCGAAGCCGCATTAGCCCAAGTATTGGATGCAACTCCTTGGGAGGTCGGACAAACTATTCATCCACATCCGACGCTCTCTGAGGCATTGGGTGAAGCGATGCTGGCCGTGGATGGCCGCGCGATTGGGATTTAATTGATACATAGAGTGGGCCAATTGCGGTATTTATTTGTTTTAAAAATTGTGTTCATTTTTAAAACGGTTTATAATATACTTATAGAGGTAAGTATTAGTACCTAGTAACAATTATGGAGTTAGAAGGGGGTTGCACCCATGTCTATCGGACAATTAGCGAAGCACCGCAAGCTTGGACTGTCTGACGAGCGCGCAGTTGAGATGTATAGATTTATGCAAAAAGCAAGAAAATTTGACGAGCGGGGATTTTTATTGCAGCGTTCGGGTAAAATTGGGTTTCACGTTTCCGGGATCGGTCAAGAGGTTGCTCAAGTAGCGGCAGCCTTTGCGTTGGAACAAGGAAAAGACTATTTCTTGCCATATTACCGTGATTACGGGTTTGTACTTTCTGTAGGGATGTCTGTTACGGAATTAATGCTATCCGTGTTTGCAAAAGCAGAGGATCCGAATAGCGGAGGCAGGCAAATGCCTGGTCATTTCAGTCATAAAAAACTCAATATTGTGACGGGCTCCAGCCCAGTAACAACGCAAGTCCCACACGCTGTTGGGTTTGCTTTGGCTGCAAAAATGAAGAAGCAGGATTTTGTCTCCTTTGTAACCTTTGGAGAAGGCTCAAGCAATCAAGGTGATTTCCATGAGGGTTGTAATTTTGCCGGCGTTCATAAACTGCCTGTCATATTAATGTGCGAGAATAACCAATATGCAATCTCGGTCCCGCTGCATAAGCAGATTTCAGGAAGTATAGCAGAGCGTGCAGCAGGTTATGGTTTTCCCGGCATCAAGGTAGACGGCAACGATGCTCTGGAGGTTTACCGTGTTATGAAGGAAGCGCGTGAGCGTGCTATCCGCGGTGAAGGACCAACACTGATTGAAGCTGTAATGTACCGGATATCGCCGCACTCCACATCCGATGACGATATGCTCTATCGTACGAAAGAAGAAGTGGAAGAGAATCGTGCGAAGGATGGAATTCCGAAATTTAGGAAGTATCTGGTTGATTGTGGCTTGTGGAGCGATGAACAGGAAACAGAGCTTCTGGAGCAGCTGAAGCAGGAAATTACGGATGCTACACGTTATGCGGAGCAAGCTCCCTTTCCGTTACCAGAGGACACATTAAGGCATGTCTATGCAGAAGAAGGGGAGGTGCGGTAATGGCGGTTATTACTTATTTGGAAGCCATCCGTTCCGCCATGTATGAAGAGATGGAGCGGGATGAATCCGTATTTGTTCTTGGTGAGGATGTCGGTAAAGGCGGCGTTCTGAATGCAACCAAAGGGCTTCGTGATAAATTCGGTGAAGATCGTGTTATGGACACACCATTGGCAGAGTCGGCTATCGCTGGGGTCGCAATTGGCGCTGCAATGTACGGAATGAAGCCAATTGCTGAAATGCAGTTTGCTGATTTTATTTTCCCAGCAACGAATCAAATTATTAGTGAAGCAGCACGTATCCGTTATCGTTCCAACAATGATTGGAATTGTCCGATTGTTGTTCGTGCGCCTTATGGTGCTACCGGCGGCGGTGCACTCTATCATTCACAATGCCCGGAATCGGTTTTTTTCGGAACACCAGGCTTGAAAATGGTAGCTCCATCTAATCCTTATGATGCAAAAGGGTTGATGAAAGCGGCGATTCGCGATGCGGATCCTGTGCTTTATTTTGAACATAAAAAATGTTATCTCGGCGTGACCGGTGAGGTGCCTGAAGGTGACTATGTAATCGAAATTGGGAAAGCTGATATTAAAAGACAAGGAACGGATATTACCGTTATTTCCTACGGTATTACCGTACAATATGCGCTGCAAGCTGCCGAAGAGCTAGCTAAGGAAGGTATCAGCGTGCATATTTTGGATTTGCGTACGATTCAGCCTCTAGATAAGGACGCTATTCTTGAAGCAACCTCTAAAACGGGCAAGGTGCTGATTATCCATGAGGATAATAAGACAGGCGGAGTCGGAGCTGAAGTATCGGCGATTATTGCCGAAGAGCTGCTTTTTGAACTAGACGCACCGATCAGAAGGCTGTGCGCTCCCGATGTACCGGCAGTTGGAATGAACCCGCCCATGGAGAAGTTCTACTTGCTAAGCTCGGATAAGATTAAGGATGCTATGCGCGATCTAGCGGAATTCTAGGAGGTCCCCCTCCCAAACCCTCCCTGAGGGGAAAATCCCTGGGGGTGGGGGGAGCGAATAAAGGAGGAAATCATATGAGCGGAAATAAACGAGAAACGGAAGTAACGGTTCCGCATCTTGCAGAAAGTCTCGTCTCAGCAACAATAGGCAAATGGCTCAAAAAGCCTGGTGATTACATAGAAGAATATGATGCGTTATGTGAGTTGATCACAGATAAAGTAACAACAGAAATGCCATCACCGATTGCAGGCCGATTAACAAAGCTGTTAGTTGATGAAGGTGTTACTGCTGCAGTAGGTGAGGCGATTTGTATCATTGAGGAGGCTGGTGGCAGCTCATCAGAGTCATCATCCATCCCTAATGCTGTAAGCCGTCCGGCTGGGAGTGCTGCTGTTCAGACCACTTCTCAGGCTTCTCAGGCAGATGAGAGCATGCGCAGCAGGTACTCACCGGCAGTGCTTAAGCTGGCGGCTGAGCAAGGAATACGACTTGAGGATGTTCGCGGCACCGGCTTGGGGGGGCGTATTACGCGCAAAGATATTGAAGCCTTCACTGCATCGGGCAACCCTATACGCACCGTCGCCGGTTCCGAACCAGTAAATGGAAGCAAATCTGCTCCTGCAATTGAAAGCGGGGATATATTTATTCCAAGCCAGCCAAAAGGACCTGTAAGATCGACGGGTATCCATCTATCGCATAACCCGCCTTTACCTAATATTGAGGTGGAAGGTCAAGAACTTGAAGGTCGTAGTGAATATTTGATCGATGTCACCCCGATCCGTAATATGATCGCGACTCGGATGCGCCAAAGCGTGACAGAAATTCCTCATGCCTGGACCATGATAGAAGTTGATGTCACTAATCTTGTATTGCTTCGGAATAAGCTTAAGGATGAATTTAAACAAAAAGAAGGCGTCAACCTAACCTATCTGTCTTTTATGCTTAAAGCAGTTGTAAGTGCGATTAAAGATTATCCAATCATGAACTCTGTTTGGGCCGTCGATAAAATAATTGTGAAGCGCGATATTAACATATCATTGGCAGTAGGGACCGAGGATTCTGTTATTACTCCCGTTATCAAAAAAGCGGATCAAAAAAATATAGCCGGTCTGGCTCGAGAAGTAGATGACTTATCTCGAAAGGCCAGAGCCGGCAAGCTGTCCCTTAATGATTTGCAAGGTGGAACCTTTACAGTGAATAATACAGGATCGTTCGGTTCTATTGCTTCATATCCGATCATCAACTATCCACAGGCCGCTATATTGACCTTTGAATCTATTGTCAAAAAGCCTGTTGTTATTCAAGATATGATAGCGGTTCGTTCTATGGCCAACCTATGCTTGTCCTTAGATCACCGTATTTTGGACGGAGTTATTTGTGGGCGATTCCTGCAGCGCGTCAAGGAAAACATGGAGTCTTATAATCAGGAATCCAAGTTGTATTGAGTTAGGGCGTTACATAAATAAATTAACGGTAAATAATAACGTTGATAACAGCATGGAAGCGATCATTAAGTAAATAATAACTTTAAACACTAGCTTGTTTCGCATCAAATTCAACTCCTCTTAGTGACAATTCAGTTGTTAGTAATACTATTTTAACTTAAAACGGGCATAGGAGGAAAGAGATGATTCAGGAAAAACGATTGGTGACCGAATTTATCGAGTTGGTGCAGGTGGATAGCGAAACCCGTTCTGAGCAGGAAATTAGCCGTGTGCTAAAGAAAAAGTTTACAGAGCTTGGTTTAAGTGTGGAAGAAGATGATGTTGCTGAGAAGATTGGACATGGCTCTGGCAATCTGATATGTACACTAGCTGCTACGACGGATGCCAAGGTATCGCGCATCTTTTTCACCTCACACATGGATACGGTGACTCCTGGTAAAGGGATTTTGCCTATCATAGGCGAGGATGGCATTATTCGAAGTGATGGTACGACCATTCTGGGCAGTGACGATAAAGCTGGCTTGGCTGCTATGCTGGAAGCGATTCGTGTCCTGAAGGAACAAAACATCAAACATGGACAAATTCAGTTTATCATAACCGCAGGCGAAGAAGCGGGGCTGAAGGGTTCAAGAGCGATGGATGCTAAATGGATGCAGGCTGATTTCGGATATGCTTTGGATTCCAATGGGGATATTGGAGATATCGCGGTAGCTGCACCTACACAAGCAAAGGTCAATATTGCGTTCACTGGACGTTCCGCTCATGCGGGAGTTAATCCTGAATCAGGAATCAGCGCGATTACGGTTGCCAGTAAAGCTATTTCACAGATGCAGCTAGGACGGGTTGATAGTGAGACAACGGCCAATATCGGCCGATTCGCCGGAGGGGTGAATGGTGCGACGAATATTGTAGTTGACCGTGTTGAGCTGGAAGCAGAGGCGCGCAGTATCGTTCAGGATAAGCTGGACCGCCAGCTGATTTCAATGCGCAAAGCTTGTGAGGATGCAGCAGCTATGATGGGTGCTCAGGTCGATTTCCAGAGCGAGATTATTTATCCGGCTTACATGTATGATTTGGAAGCGCCGGTCGTTAATTTGGCCGTGGAAGCATTGAAAAAAGTGGGCTGCACCCCAAGAACGTTCCATTCCGGTGGGGGTAGTGACGCCAATGTGTTTAATGGCATGGGGATACCAACAGTCAACTTGGCAGTTGGCTATGAACACATCCATACGACACAAGAGCAGATTGCGATTAAAGACTTGGTCAAAGTGACCGAGGTTGTTGTTCAAATTGTTAAAGAAGTTGCAGGAGCTTAAGGAGCAAGTCCGTAACAATTCACAAGCTTCATAAGTATCTGTTTGCAGGGCCTTCCGATAATTGGAAGGTCCTTTTTTTTCCTCCCTTCACCCCATCTTAACAAGCAGGAAAGAAGCATTTGGTTGATGCATACATTAAATGGAACGAATGTCGGAAGATTAATGGGGTGTTAAAGGTGATCGAATGGAAATTGGGGGTTGTTCAGCGTGTTGTTGTCGATGATTCTTGCGATTCCTTTGATTCGGAAGGAGGGGGGCTGCAGGAAGTTGAGGTGCTGATGGATGGCGGAGATGGCCAAACATTAGAAAAAGCTGTGCATTATACTGACAGTATGCCTGTCTTAGAAGCAGGAGATAAGGTGCTGCTTAATACGACAGCCGGATCTCTTCACTTGGGTACAGGGGGCGTTCACTTTGTGCATGCGATACTTTCAAAAAGCACATCAATCAATAATCGGCAGTCTGGCCATATTATGAAGCTTAGATACACTTCACTGCAGCGGTCAGTGCTTGCAGCAGAAGAGCCCTCAAGCCCTTATCACGAATTGTTCAGCAGCTCTGAGCAAGAATTGGATGGTATGCCTGTACTCGTAGGAGAACTGCACAGTATGCTGCCTGCTGCCGTTTGTTATTTACGGCAGTTGGATCATGGAGGGGAGAAGCCTCTTCGTATTGCTTATATCATGTCAGATGGAGGGGCGCTGCCGATTGCTTTTAGCAAACATGTGATTCAGCTCCGTAAGCTTGGTTGGCTTATTGGAACCATTACATACGGTCACGCATATGGAGGAGATATCGAAACCGTTAATAAATATACGGCTTTATTAGCAGCCAAGCATATACTGCATGCAGACCTAACCATAGTTACGATGGGACCTGGCTGTGTAGGAACGAACACACACTTGGGATTCAGTGGACTGGAGGTTGGCGAAATTGTTAATGCTGTTTCAGCGTTAAACGGGCAGCCCATCATTATCTCACGAATTAGCTTTGCGGATAAGCGGGAACGACATCATGGAATCAGCCATCATACATTAACCGTATTGCGTGAGATTGTTCAGGCTAACGTAATTGCAGCACTGCCCGAACTGGATGGTGAGGAAGGGGAGTGGTTGAAGCTTCAGATCGAGCGTGCTGGACTGATACATAAACATGGGCTGCATTGGCAATGGACGGCAGTCAGCCCCGATATCAATCATGAAGAAGCGCTCAGAGCATATTCAATGTCAATTACCTCAATGGGAAGGGAATTACATTCGGATCCTGTGTTTTTTGCTGGTGTTCAGGCTGCGGCCGCGGCTGCATGGAACTGTTTTCAGGGAAATAAGCAGCTTCGCCATCGAGATGAAGTAGATCTGTAGATTGCTTCTTATTTGCATAGCCCGTTTGTTCCGACAAAAATTCCAGCAAACTAACATCAGTTGTCCTGCGCTGCTGAGCTAGCTTTAAAAACCTCCGAATCTCCCACACACGTCCTACCAATCGAATTTGTCCTTCTGTCATATACGTTTTCATAGATTGTACCCCTTCTTTCCTGCAATGAATATCTTTGATACACCCTATGCGGAGCGAAGAGAGGTTATGACAAGCTGTTGCTATAAAAATAGTATTGCTGTTCGTATGGTATAATAGACAATAGTAAAAGAAGCTGCTTTAAACTTTAAACATAATTACCTGCCTAATAAATAAAGTAATCAACATTGGAAAAAGTTCTTTACAAAATTTTCAAGGAGGAATCTATAATGAATAAACCCGCATCTAACAAATATGAAGAAACGACGCTATCCTCTCAGCCTATTTTTCAAGGTCGCGTGGTTTCCTTGCAGGTAGATACCGTTAGACTGCCTAATGGAGAGACTGCTACTCGTGAAATAATTAGACATCCCGGTGCTGTGGCTGTACTTGCTCTGATAGAGGATCGCATGCTCGTGGTAGAGCAGTATCGAAAGGCTTTGGGTAAAAGTCAGGTGGAAATACCAGCAGGGAAGCTGGAGCCTGAAGAGGACTTGGTGGAGGCTGCTAAAAGAGAATTGGAGGAGGAAACTGGCTATCGCGCAGAATCTTTGAAGCACTTAAGCTCCTTCTATACTTCACCGGGGTTTGCAGATGAGATTCTTCACCTTTACGTGGCGGAGCATCTGGAAAAAGGAGAGGTTCATTTGGATGAGGATGAATTTCTGGACTGTGAAAGCATTACCCTGGAGCAAGCTCAGCAGTATATACGCGAACAGCGTATCAGTGACTCCAAAACGATAATGGCTGTGTATGCTTGGCAGCTTTACAAGCTGACAGGAAGCTTCTAGGATGGGACTGCACTCTTTTTATGCCGATTTGCACATTCATATAGGTCGAACAGAAGAAGGTCAGGCTGTAAAAATCAGCGCTTCCAATAACTTGACCTTTTACAATATTGCCCATGAAGCTTCAGAGCGTAAAGGCATGGATATTGTAGGCATCATTGACTGTCAATCCCCCGGCGTGCAGCGCGATATGCAGGCTTACCTGGATAGGGGAGAGATGGAGGAGCTACGGGGTGGAGGTATAAGGTATCACAATACAACCGTCATTCTAGGCAGTGAAATTGAAGTTCGGGACCCAGGGATGGGGGCAGCTCACTTATTGGCGTATTTGCCTAACCTCAGTGATATGCAGGAGTTCACCATCTGGATGGACAAGCATATGAAAAATGTTGGCTTAAGCTCACAGCGTATTTATGTTCCTGCGAAGGAGCTGCAGCAGGAGATAATAGGACGCGGAGGCCTGCTCGTACCTGCGCATATATTTACCCCTCATAAGAGTGTGTACGGCAGCAGCTCGACGCGAATGGAGCATTTGCTCGATTTGGATGGGATTGCAGCTGTTGAGCTTGGTTTAAGCTCTGATTCCGAAATGGCAGGCTATATATCCGAGCTGGATCGTTACACCTACTTAACTAACTCTGATGCGCATTCCTTGGCTAAAATTGGCCGCGAATACAATGTTCTGAAGCTGGAGGAGCCTAGCTTTGAAGAGCTGCGCAAAGCGCTGGCACGAGAGGATGGAAGAGAAGTGCAGGCCAATTACGGCCTGAACCCGAGGCTTGGCAAATACCACCGTACGTACTGCGCTGATTGCAGCTCTGTTCTGGATGAACAGGAGACGGCAGTGGAACGCTGCCTATACTGCGGCAGCAAACGGATTGTTCGAGGTGTGTTGGACCGAATCTTAAGTATTGCCGACCGTGATGCGGGACACCCGTTCGTACCCGATGACAGACCGCCTTATCACTACCAGGTGCCGCTGGAATATATACCTGGTCTAGGGCCCAAGAAGCTCCAGGCGCTACTTGAACGGTTCGGCACGGAAATGAACCTGCTTCATAAGGCTTCCTACGAGGAACTGGAACAAGCAGCTGGCTCCGTAGTTGCTGAATATATTGTGCAAGCCCGGGAGGACAAGCTATTGCTTCAGGTAGGCGGCGGAGGTAAATACGGTAAAGTAAGAGGCAGATAATGTCATAACCTAGAGAAGCTTCTCATATGCTTGTACTAATAGTGCAAGGGAGGCTGACCCACCATGAACCGTAACCGTTCGCTGCAGCTTTATATGAAGGAGCATCTGTCGCTTTACATCTTCGTAGGTATTATATTTATAACCGGTGTTGTTTTTGGAACTGTGATGGTCAACGCGTTGTCCTTTGAGCAAAAACAGGAGATTATGCGTTATTTGGGCAACTTTTTCTCAGCTGTGGAGCAAGGGGCTTTTAGTGATATTAAAGCGTCCTTTCAACAATCCTTTGCCCTGCATATCAAATGGATACTGATCATATGGGTGCTCGGTATGTCTGTAATCGGGTTGCCCTTGATATTAATTCTTGATTTTCTAAAGGGTGTATTGATCGGCTTTAGTGTAGGGTATTTAGTAGGACAGCTGTCTTGGAAAGGACTGTTGTTTGCTCTCGTTTCCATCGTTCCGCAAAATCTGTTTGTTATTCCGGCTCTGCTCATTTGCAGTGTAACGGCGATGGCCTTCTCAATCCATTTGGTTAAACATCGATTTATGACCCGCAAAGGGGCTTTCTATGAGCCTTTTATGCGGTATTCCTCAACCATTCTACTGTCGGGTGTATTATTGGCTGGAGTTGCGTTGTTTGAGGCCTACCTATCCCCGGTTATTATGAAATGGGTGACTCCGATGCTTATTACGATGGCCCCTTGAGCGTGATCTTCTTATTTGGATACAATGTAAAATTCTCATGGAGTTTAAACCGACAATCCTTGTGAGAAAAGATCAGCAGCTTACCTTATTATGTTTGACTTTCCAACTAAACCCGACCTATAATGTAAGATGAAGCCCAGCAAAATATTCGGCTTTTATTGTTGCAATTGGGCATAGGCTTACGTAGCAGGTTTTGTTTATTGCAAAGCCCGTAGGGGGAGGAACATGGAATCTCGCATTGATAAAATTAAACAGCAGCTCCAATCACAAGGCTATAAGTTAACTCCTCAGCGGGAAGCTACCGTCCGTGTGTTGCTGGAAAATGAAGAAGATCACCTTAGCGCTGAAGATGTATTTATGCTTGTTAAGGATAAAGCTCCCGAAATCGGTCTTGCCACTGTGTACCGTACGTTGGAATTATTAAGCGACCTGCATGTCGTGGAGAAAATGAATTTCGGCGACGGTGTAGCTAGGTATGACTTGCGAAATGACAGCACTCGTCATCATCATCACCATCTAATCTGTGTACAGTGCGGAGCAGTCGATGAAATAATGGAAGACTGGCTGGGGCATCTGGAGGAGCGCTTGGAACGCGAGTATCGTTTTCAAGTGTTGGATCATCGGCTTGATTTTCAAGGAATATGTCACCGCTGCAACGACAAAAACAAACCATAAAAACGAACAAAACCTTCAGCTTGTTTTAACAAGTTTGAAGGTTTTTTGTCATAGTATGTTTAATATCCGCTTTTGGAAAAGTAAGGAGTTATTTGCCTAATTTAATACCTAAAACATGATCTAGCGGGATAAAGCCGATATTTCTGCTATCCTTGCTGTTATTGCGGTTGTCTCCCATCACATAAAGATGTTTATCAGGTACGATATACTGCTGTGAGGATGTATAGTTCATTTGCTCGTTAAGATAAGGCTCGTTCAGCGGCTCGCCGTTACGGTAGACTTGATGATTTTTAAATTCCAGAACATCGCCGGGTTTACCGATGACTCGTTTAATATAAATAATTCGGTCATCTTTGTCAGATAAAAGGGAAACTAGTGGATGTTCCATGAGGTCGTCAAGCACGCTGCGGCTTCGGTCCACACGGCTGTCAATGATAACGATATCCCCATAGTCGGGCTCCAAGTGAAAGGTATGCGAAATTTTGGAGACAAAGATACGCTGCTCATCATGCAAGGTCGGGTCCATTGAATGCCCCAGCACATTGGTAGGCTGTAAAATAAATACACCGATTAAGAGAGCACAGGCAAAAGCAATTCCGATAGAGTATATCCAACTGCGTATTTCAGTAGTTATTTTTTTCATCCATAATCCCCCACACTACACATTTGTTTCATTTAAAAGTATAGCATGTTCTAATCCTAAATTTCAAAACCAGAGCTATAGGCTAATGCCTGGCGATTTTTGGAGTTGGTTCACTAGTAGGGACTGATTAATGTAATGGCCTTTTGGGGAAATTACCTGCAAAGGAAAGAAACTGAAAAGGGGAGCAGGCCATATGCAGAATATTACGGTAATCGGTGTTCCAAAGGAAGTGAAAAATAACGAAAACAGAGTAGCGTTAACTCCAGGAGGAGCGGGATTGCTGCTGCAGCATGGGCATAAAGTAATCATGGAAGCCGGTTCCGGTGAAGGGAGCGGTTTTTCAGATGATGATTATGTAAAAGTAGGCGCCATAGTGCTGGAGCAAGCAGCCGAGGTATGGGCTCAGTCGGATATGATTATGAAAGTTAAAGAGCCCCTGCCTTCTGAGTACGGATATTTTCGTGAGAACCTGACGCTCTTTACCTATCTTCACTTGGCAGCAGAGCCCAAGCTTACAGAGGCGCTAGTAAATAGTAAAGTGACAGGTATTGCCTATGAAACCATCCAGCTTCCAAACGGCAGTTTACCGTTGCTTACACCGATGAGCGAGGTAGCAGGAAGAATGTCGGTACAGGTTGGAGCACAGTTTCTGGAGCGGTTCTATGGCGGTAGAGGTATATTATTGGGCGGTGTCCCTGGAGTGCCTCCCGCGGATGTCATCATTTTGGGCGGAGGGATCGTAGGGACGAATGCTGCCAAAATGGCACTTGGACTCGGTGCGAATGTCGTCATTATCGATCGCAGCGCAGAGCGGCTGCGCTACTTGGATGATGTATTCCAAGGACGGATACGGACGCTTATGTCTAACCCGTACAATATAGCAAGCGCTGTTCAGAAGGCCGATTTATTAATCGGCGCAGTGCTGATCCCGGGAGCGAGGGCTCCGAAGCTGGTCACTGAGGATATGGTGAAACATATGAAACAAGGCTCCGTGATTGTTGATGTGGCTGTCGATCAGGGAGGCTCCATAGAAACGGTGGACCGGGTTACAACACATAACGACCCGGTTTACGAGAAGTACGGAGTCCTTCACTATGCTGTAGCGAATATGCCAGGCGCTGTGCCAAGAACCTCGACATTGGCACTCACCAACGTCACACTTTCTTATGCCTTGGAACTTGCTGACAAGGGGGTCATTCAAGCGCTCAGCACTCATGCAGATCTGCGTTTGGGGGTGAACACATTCATGGGTCATGTTACGCACCCAGCAGTCGCTGAAGCTGTGGGCTTACCCTATAGTAAAGTTGAAATACTGCTAACGCCATAGGCATTGTTCCAATCATAAAGCTGGTCCAATGATCATAGTCTAACTTTAAGAGAAGATGCTTTGTAAAATTGAGCAGACAGTAACAAAGCAAGTTTTTGCGTAAGCAAAAACTCTTAAGGAGGTACAGGCTGTGATCTTTAATATTAGAAGATGGATGGGGCGGTTCAAGTTTGTACTAGTATTTTGTGTGTTCACTTACGCGCTTTATCACATGCTAATCGTGATAACCCAATGGATTGAACCGACTCAACGCTACAAGGAACCGGCTGGAAAAGCAGTAAAGGTATTTCAAAATCAAGTGTCTATATCGGATCAAGGCTCTATGCGTGACCGCTTGAAATTGTTTTATTGGCTTGGAGAATAATAAGCTTTTGCGACTACAGCAGGATTCTGCCCTTTCATGTTGAATTTACTAGAGGATTACCTTAGTTGAGTATCCACGGATTGACATAGGAAGGGAAATCAGAATGAAAAACGAGCTGCAGTCATTCATCCATTTTTTATCTGATGAGCGGGGGTTGGCCCGAAATACGCTGGAATCCTATGAAAGGGATATTATCCAATATCTTAGCTTTCTTGAGGAGCAAGGCATTGAATCGCTTACAGATACAAAAAAAATACAAATATCCAGTTATTTAATGCATTTGAAACAATTAGGAAGGGCTGCTGCTACTCAGTCTCGTAATATGGTTTCGATCCGAGCGTTCTATCATTATTTGGTTCGCGAACGGAGAATACAGCAGGATCCTACGTTGTATATAGAAACACCTAAGCTGGAGAAAAGGGTACCCAATGTGTTAACGATCACAGAAGTGGAATCACTTCTAGATGCTCCTAATACTGAAGTACCCAACGGAATGCGAGATAAAGCCATGCTGGAACTGTTGTATGCCACAGGAATCCGGGTTTCCGAGTTGATCTACTTGGATGTTGAGAATGTGAATCTGGAGTTAGGATTTGTTCGTTGTGTCGGCACAGCACTGAAGGAGAGGATCATCCCTCTTGGAGGCATTGCTGCTGATTATGTCGCTTCCTATATCCAAATAATGCGCCCCCGACTTTTGAAGCATTCTGAGACAGAACAAGCATTGTTCATTAACCATCTGGGGACTAGAATTACCCGTCAAGGCTTCTGGAAAATCATCAAAAAATATGCGGCCGAGACACAGATCGTCAAAGAGATTACACCCCATACGCTCCGACACTCTTTTGCCGCGCATTTATTGGAGAATGGCGCAGATTTGCGTTCGGTACAAGAAATGTTAGGTCATGCGGATATTTCAACAACACAAATCTATACGCAAGTAACTCGCAGCAAAATGAAGGAAGTCTACGACCGTGCGCATCCAAGAGCCAAACGGTAGGGGTGTAGCTGAGATACATGCATTAGGCTCTTTCCGAGTATATGGAAGGGGCTTTTTTTGGCAGTTGCAATTGAAAATCGATTTTGCAAACCAGCGATCGTTTTGCGATAATACAATGGATAGTTATTACCAATAGGAGGTGGCTTGTTTGACCTTTCAACGTATATGTTTAATCGTATTGGATAGTGTAGGAATTGGTGAGCTTCCAGATGCCGAGGCATTCGGTGACAGCGGCTCACATACCCTTGGGCATATTGCAGAGACTGTTGCAGGATTTTCGCTTCCACATTTACAGCAGTTGGGAATTGGCAATATTGCCCCGCTTAAAGGAATTGAGCCATCTGAGCTGCCAGATGCTGCCTTTGGTAAAATGGCTGAGGTATCTGTAGGGAAAGATACAATGACGGGCCATTGGGAGATAATGGGCTTAAGAGTTCAAATACCGTTCAACGTGTTCCCGAATGGCTTCCCTAAAGAATTGATCGATCGTTTCGAGAAGGAGACCGGACGTAAGGTTATTGGCAATAAACCTGCTTCCGGCACGGAGATTTTGGATGAGTTAGGACAAGAGCAAATGAATACAGGAGCCTGGATTGTCTACACTTCGGCAGATAGTGTATTTCAACTGGCCGCTCATGAAGATATTATTCCTCTTGAGGAGCTATACCGAGCGTGTGAAATTGCACGCAAGCTGACGCTAGAGGAGCCTTACGCGGTTGGCAGGGTTATTGCGAGGCCTTATAATGGCCAACCTGGGGCATTCAAACGGACTCCTAACCGTCATGATTACGCGGTCAAGCCTCCTCAGCCTACCGTTATGAATCATTTGAAGGATGCGGGTCTAGACTGTATTGCGGTCGGTAAAATCAATGATATTTATTCTGGAGAAGGTATAACAGAAGCGAAGTCAACTAAAAGCAATTTGGATGGAATTCAAACGACCATTGATTTTTTGAAGAAGCCTTTTAAAGGGCTGTTATTTACCAATCTAGTTGATTTTGATTCCTTATATGGTCATCGTCGTGATCCTGAGGGTTATGCGAAAGCACTTGAAGAATTCGATGAGTGGCTCCCGCAAATCATGAATGAAATCGGACAAGATGACTTACTGATTCTAACTGCTGATCATGGGAATGATCCTGTTCATGCTGGAACCGACCACACTCGAGAGTATGTGCCGCTGCTAATATACAGCCCGCGCTTGAAGAAAGGGATATCCATTGGCATCCGGGAGACATTCGCTGATCTTGGGGCAACGATAGCTGATAATTTCGGCGTACAGAGCACAGGCAATGGCAGCAGCTTTTTAGGAAAGCTGTAATCTATTCAGTAGGGTGTGCGAAGGCAGTTCTGTTGCGAAAACTTATTTCAAGTCTTATGAAGCAAGTTTAATGCAAACTCAAAGGAGGATAAAACATGGAAGATAGATCGGTGCTCAACCATATTAAAGAGGCTGCTGCCTACATTCGGGCTCAATATGGAGCTACTCCGGAAATCGGAATGATACTTGGATCAGGACTTGGGGTTATTGCCGATTTAGTCGAACAGCCGACGGTGATCGCTTATAAGGATATTCCTAATTTCCCAGTTTCCACTGTCGAAGGACATGCAGGTGAGCTCTTGCTTGGAACGATACATGGCAAACAGGTGCTGTTGATGAAAGGCCGCTTTCACTTATATGAAGGATATGGAGTTGATGTGGTTTCTTTCCCAGTCCGAGTGATGAAAGAGCTGGGAGTTAAGAAATTGATTGTTACGAATGCTGCTGGTGGCGTTAATACCTCCTATGAAGTGGGAGATCTTATGCTGATTAAGGATCATATTAATTTCACCTTCTGCAATCCGCTAATTGGTCCGAATTTCAATGAGCTGGGTGTGCGATTCCCGGATATGTCTGAGGCCTACAGCCGCGGCTTGAGGAAGACAGCTCATGAGGTTGCCTCAGAGCAAGGAATTAAGCTCCAAGAGGGTGTTTATATCGGTCTGTTGGGTCCTTGCTATGAGACACCGGCTGAAATCCGTATGGTACGTACATTAGGTGCTGACGCAGTAGGAATGTCCACGGTGGCTGAGGTTGTGGTAGCCCGTCATGCAGGTATTGAGGTTCTAGGGTTTTCTTGCATAACTAACATGGCTGCAGGCATTCTTGATCAACCGTTATCCCATGCAGAGGTTATGGAGACGACAGAGCGCGTCAAGCCGAAATTCTTGAAATTGATTCTGGGTATTGTGGCTAAGCTAGACTAATTTCAAACTGTATCTTGGAAGGGGAACCGAATAGATTGGAAACTAATTACATACAACAAATTCAAGAAGCAGCGCAATGGATTCAGCAGCGCTTGCAAGGAAATGCACCACAGCTTGGACTTATTCTGGGCTCTGGGTTGGGCGATATGGCTGCACAAGTGGAAAATTCGACTATCATTCCGTACGACCAGATCCCCCATTTTCCGGTATCTACAGTAGAAGGTCATGCAGGTCAGTTTGTGATTGGTACGCTTGAGGGTAAGTCTGTTATTGTTATGCAGGGACGTTTTCATTATTATGAAGGCTATTCTATGCGAAAAGTCGTTTTTCCAATCTACGTTATGAAACAGTTGGGCATCCATACATTGGTTATTACGAATGCGGCAGGAGGTATGAACCGTGGCTTCCAAGCTGGTGATCTGATGCTTATCTCCGATCACTTAAATTTAACTGGGGATAATCCTCTCATCGGATTTAATCATTCAGAGCTTGGTTTACGCTTCCCAGATATGTCGGAGGCATATAGCCGCAGCTACCGCGAGTTGGCGAAACAAATTGCCGATGATATGCGCAATGAAGGTAAATCTATACGTCTTCAGGAGGGTGTGTACAGCGGCATCACCGGGCCTAGCTATTTGCCCCCTGCGGAGCTTACCATGCTGGCTCGCTTAGGCGGAGATGCCGTGGGGATGTCCACAGTCGGCGAAGTAGTTGCTGCGAGACATGCTGGACTTAAGGTGCTTGGAATCTCCTGCATTACCGATATGGCGATAGGCGAAGAATTAGAGCCTCTGACGCACGAACAGGTGGTAGCTGTAGCGAACAAGACGAAGCCTATGTTTATTGAGCTTGTACGGCGTTTTGTGGCTCAAGTAACTAATTGAGGTAAGGCAAGGGCAGCTGTAATTAATTTTAAGTAACGAGGACTGCTTTCTATCGATTCGGTAAATCGAGAGGAAGTAGTCTTTTTACTGTTGAAATTGACGAATATTACTCAAAAAAAGGGCACTGGACCATTTATTTTAACTTTATTGTGAAATAAACGTTGAAAACCATCGGAAAAAAGTCAAAAGTATGATATATTTATGGATGGATAAGAAAACAATAAATACTGACTTAAAAACGAAGGGTAGTCTTCAGCAGATTATTGCACCTTTTCTTTGTGAAGAACCATAAGATCAGCCATATTAACTAAATACTTCAAAAATAGATGGTTTAACAGAAAAGGGGAATTTGGAAAGTGAGAATCAATCTGAAATTTACTAATAAGGGTCAAGTGGCAATCGAGAATTTTAATAATGATGAGTTAATTGAAATATTCAGCAGATACATTAACACATTAACTAAGAAATACGCGGTTGATGCCACGGTTCCAGCTGAAACCAATCAGAATATTGCCGTAGATGGCTCGCTAAAAATTATACTTGAAAACGTTAATTGCGATGTGGACACATTTTTTAAAGAACTTGGCAGAGATATTAAAATTCCATTAAAGAAACGACTGGATGGGAAGTTAGATAATGTATTCAAAACAGAGGTCATTAAATAATAAATAGAGCTGCTCTTCTTCGGTTAAAAAACGGAAGGAGAGCTTTTTTTTCTAAAATTTAGAAAAAAATTAATGAAAAACTCATTTGTTTTTAATAAAAGATATAGGGATAAGGTTTATAATTAACGCATGTTCACAATTTTGACAAAAAAGATCGGAGTGATTGACATGGCACAGTTAAAAAGTTTTCTTTATGGTTTCTTCTTTGCTTTCATTTCTATAGGAGCCATTCCGTTCTTAGTCATTCAAAACTTTCTCGAGCAGCTCTAAGTCGTATAAATGTACGGTGCAGCGACTACTTTCATCGATCATCAATCGGGTGGAAGTAGTCTTTTTGTTGTTATAATGAGATTACATATATGGATCCAATAGAAGCTTACACTCCCAGGAGGAGATTTATGTGACCATTCAAATTCGTTACGCACAAATAGAAGATGTAGCCTCTATCCAATACGTAGCACATACAACATGGCATGTTACTTATAAAGGCATTATTCCTAAGAAAGTACAGCAGGATTTTCTTCGAATTGCATACTCCGATGGAAATGTGAGAAGAAGGATGGAGCGTTCTTTGCTTCTTGTTGCAAAAGATGAAACAGAGGGAGAGATCGTTGGATTTGCTAATTTTTCTAAATCAACGACCATTCAAGATGCTGCTGAACTGTGGGCCATTTATGTTGTTCCTGAATATCAGGGTCGAGGAATTGGTTCTGAGCTGATAGAAAAAGGCTTAGAGGATTTACCAGGAATAACTTGTTTATTTCTCAATGTGGAGCAGGAAAATTTGCCAGGAATAGCATTCTATATCTCGAAAGGGTTTAGTAAAGTGAATGATCTCGAAGAAACATTTAATGAATATACTTTAAAAACTACCAGAATGGTGTTGGATTTGGCTTGAGAAGAAAAACGGCTATCCTTATTTCTAAGGACGGCCGTTTTTTTGTGTTATTTACTTTTTTTTCGATTTTTTGGAGCCTTTGTCACTGGTGCGTGTTGTTGTATTTTGATTGCCGTGCCCTTGTTGTTTGTCCGACATGTGCGGGTTCACCTCCAAAGCAATAACAGAACTAAAAAGCTTTTTTAGTATGACTTGCAATTCTGTTGCATATACATGTGCAATCGGTAAAAAAATATATTAAGATGCATAATAGGACTGTAACACTGTGAGATATCGTGATATAATTAGGCAATAAGTACTACATTCGGTGTTAGGAAGTGACGACCATGAGTATTTTGATGGTGGCCAATTGTCCGGGGTGCGGCAAGGTCTTTCAAAAAAACCTGCGTAATTTGTGCATGAACTGCGTTAAATCGTTAGAGAATGAATTTGACGTTTGTTTTAATTATTTGCGCTGCAACCGGAAAGCAACGACTAGTCAGCTTAGCATTGAAACGGGCGTATCCCAGCAGCAAATTTTTACATGGATTAAGGACAGGCGCCTCCCTGCTAGTGATTACCCTAACTTAACCTATCCTTGTAATAGTTGCAACGGGCCTATCCGTCAGGAGCAAATGTGTTACCCTTGCCGCAGCAGGCTTAATAAGGAGATTAAAGAATTGCAGGACAAGGAGACTATACGCACCCAATCACAAGGCATTGGCTTCAGGAGCCGTACATTCCGTTATTAATAGGTACTTGTATCCCTGTGCGGCTTACGCATTGGGATTTTTGATTTTGTAAGGATATATGATAAAATGGCTTAGGTAACGAGAAAGTGGCACAAACTGTCACAAATTTTTCACCGGAATGCCTCAAATAGGAATAGGTAAAGCTCGTTTCTTTATGTACAATAATGATATACGTCTGATGTGTAAACTAGTTAGGGGGATTTTCCAATGAAGTGGATTATGTTTAGTTTGTTTATCGTTGCCTGTGTGTTAGGTGCAGGTGTATTGTTCCAGAACATCTCTGAGCGCCAAGCGGAAATGGCCTCAGAATCCAAAGCCGGACCAACGTTGAAATTCGTGGCCTCGAACTTCCAGTTTGACAAGCCTGAATATACAGTGAAAGCTGGCGAAAAGGTTACTGTCTCTCTTCAAAACAAAGAAGGTCTTCATGCTATGGAAATCGTAGGTTTGAACGTTAAGCTGGATGGCAACACCAAATCAGCTGATGTTACCTTTGACAAGCCTGGAACTTATGAAGTACACTGCATCCTTCCTTGCGGTCCTGGACATGCAGAAATGAAATCCAAATTGATCGTTCAATAATAGCGTCATTCAAGGAAGCCTTCCTGGCTGCCTTCCATAAAAAAGACTGTTGAGTTTAACTCAATAGTCTTTTTTTCATGAATGCTAACCGTTTCTGCTCCCGTTGCCCATGAGGACATAGTTCCTGCTTTAATCAAACCATCCCTTTTTACGAAACCAGCTATACATTCCAAGCCCTATTCCAAACATCACAAGCAGACAAATGAAATAGCCCCAGTGCCAAGTAAGCTCCGGCATATATTGAAAATTCATTCCGTAAATTCCGGCCAGAAAGGTAAGCGGCATGAAGATAGTCGTGATCACGGTTAAAGTTTTCATAATCTCATTCATTCGGTTTGAGTTCAGAGAGATGTAGCTGTCTCTTATATCAGCCGTCATATCTCTATTCGAATCAATAAGTTCGGAAAGCTTGAGAAGATGGTCATAAACATCGGTAAAATAGACGATATGTGATTTAATTCCATCAATCTTATCGGTGCTTATGATTCTATAAAAGAGGTCCCTCATAGGAATAATTGTTTTTCGGAGCTTTAACAACCGGGCCCTGATTTCAAATACTTGGTTCATCAGCTCATGAATGGACTCGCCTTTTCCTTTGGCTTCGATTTCATTGAGTTGATCCTCAATCTGATACACACTTGGAAAATACTCATCCACCAGCTTATCCATAACCAGGTAGGCGGCATATGCATGGCCTTTTTCTCGAAGCTTGCTTTGTTCGGTCATCCGGCTCCAGGCATCATCTATTTCACTGCAAGGGAATAAATGAAAGGTGACAATAAATTGATTTCCCCAGAATAAATCTACTTCTTCAGCAGCTAAGGAAATGGGATTAAGGGCATGCACAACAAAGAAGTTAACATCCTCGTAATGGTCGACTTTAGGCCGCTGCAATAAGTGGAAACAATCCTCTATAGCGAGCGGGTGAAAATGAAAATGTGTTTCCAGTAAAAGAGCTTCTTCCTCCGTCGGCTCGTTGAAATCAACCCAATACCAGAAAATGTTCGGATTATCCTTAAGGTCTTGAACGGATATATCAGTAAGCAGTTCGTATTCCTCATTAATAGCCAATATTCGAATCAAAGGGGGCTCCTCCTTAGAGTTCAGTGCTCTCATTTTGTCCAATTCTCTATTTAAAGGATACACTTCCTCATTGATGTTGAACAGAAGGATCCCGCAATTCTTCATCATCCTATAGCGATCCTAAAAGACAGTTACGGTGCTGCCTTCACCCGAAGTGGAGTTATGCTGATACAGCTGATTTTATCGATTCAACGCAAGAGGAGCAACTGCTTAGGTATGTGGTCGATGTAAGGGATGTTTTATGTTAAAATTTAGATGGTTGTTTGTAATGAATCTAAATTAGTGGGGTGGCTGAAATGAGAACAGTTGATATCATCCAAAAGAAACGGGATGGCAAGCCATTAACTACACAGGAAATTGAAGCATTAATTCAGGGCTATGTCAGCGGAGAAATACCCGATTATCAAATGTCCGCTTGGGCGATGGCCGTTTACTTTAATGGCATGACAGCTGCGGAGACAGCTGACTTGACCTTAGCGATGGCGCGATCGGGCGATCAGGCTGATTTAAGCTCAATTCCCGGAGTGAAGGTGGATAAACACAGCACGGGTGGAGTTGGGGACACTACAACCTTAATTCTGGCTCCGCTGGCAGCTGCAGCAGGTGTACCTGTTGCCAAAATGTCAGGCCGCGGACTAGGGCATACGGGCGGAACTATTGATAAGCTAGAGGCCATAGAGGGTTTTAAGGTGGAGCTGACGAAGGAGCAATTTCTAGAGCAGGTGAAATCGATCGGGGTTTCTGTTATAAGTCAATCGGGCAATATCACGCCAGCAGATAAGAAGCTCTATGGGCTTCGCGACGTAACGGCTACAGTAGATTCGATCCCTTTGATTGCGAGCTCGATTATGAGCAAGAAGATCGCATCGGGGGCCGATGCCATTGTGCTGGATGTGAAAACCGGCAGCGGCGCTTTCATGAAGTCACTGGAGGATTCCATAAAGCTGGCTCAAGCCATGGTCGAGATCGGAGATCAGGTCGGCAGGGAAACCGTAGCCGTCATAACAAACATGGACGAGCCGCTAGGGCTCGCTATTGGCAATGCTCTGGAGGTACGTGAGGCCATTGATACGCTGCGCGGAGAAGGGCCTGACGATCTGACAGAGCTGTGTCTGGTGCTCGGCGCCCATATGCTTCAGCTTGGCGGCAAGGCGGCGTCCTACAGCGAAGCGAGGAGCCTCGCCGAGGAGCTGCTCCGCAGCGGCGCAGCACTGGGCAAGCTGAGAGAGCTGATCGCAGCTCAGGGGGGAAACCCGGAGGTCGCCGATCGGGTGGAGCTGCTGCCATCAGCGGCATATCAGGTGCCTGTGCAGGCATTGGAGGACGGTACAGTATCTCACATTGACGCCGAAGCGTTAGGCATTACGGCGATGATGCTCGGTGCTGGGAGAGCAACGAAGGAGGATCACATAGATCTAGCGGTTGGCATCGTGCTTAGCAAAAAAGTCGGTGATCGTGTATCAGCAGGCGAGACCCTTGCAGAATTGTACATGAACCGTAATGAACCAATGTTCACCGAGGATATGACGCAGCGGACACGTAGCGTCTTCACCTTAAGCCAAGGTGAGGTAGTGAAGGCTCCTCTCATCTATGCGGTTGTCACCAAGGATGGGGTACAGATGCTTCAATAGTTAGCTGGTTCAATATAGAACACCCGCTTACCGGTAGAGTCCGGTAAGTGGGTGTTTTGCTTTTTCATTCCTGTAATGGAATATTTTGATGCAAACTAGTCAACACTGATTAGCAGCAATATAACCTTATTTATGGAGGGGTAGAAAGGGATGCTCAAGAAGGTACTACAGCTGTTTATTTCGATTCATTTGCTAATGGCATTAGCATTGCCGGCCGCGTTTGCGGAAGAAAAGAAGGCTCCGAGTCCGACAATTGATTTGACACCGAACGCTACTTCGGCTGTCGTGATGGATGCGGATACGGGAACGATCCTGTTTGAGAAAAATAAAGATGCCAAGCTTCCTCCTGCCAGCATTACTAAAATCATGACGATGCTTCTAATTATGGAAGCGCTGGATCAAGGGAAAATCAAAATGGATGATAAAGTACGCACCAGTGAATATGCTGCATCCATGGGAGGCTCGCAAATTTTCCTGGAGCCAGGCGAAGAAATGACAGTACAAGATATGCTGAAGGGCATTGCATTGGCATCAGGGAATGATGCTTCAGTAGCGATGGCAGAGAAACTGGCAGGCTCTGAGGCCGCTTTTGTACAAATGATGAATGAACGCGCTCAGCAGCTTGGGACGAAAAACACTCATTTTTCCAATCCTAATGGCCTACCGATTGATAATCACTATTCGTCAGCTATGGATATTGCTATCATGTCACGTGAGCTGCTAAAGCACGAAGAAATCACCCAGTATACGGGGATGTATCAAGATTACCTTAGAAAAGAAACATCGAAACCGTTCTGGTTGGTTAACACGAATAAATTAGTGCGCTTTTACAGCGGAGCTGACGGGTTGAAAACAGGCTATACGAGTGAGGCCAAGTTTTGTTTATCCGCAACCGCAAAGAGAGATAATTTTAGAATCGTAGCTGTTGTATTGGGCGAACCGAATACGAAAACGCGGAATGCGGAAGTGTCAGGTTTATTCGATTACGCTTTTTCCCAGTATACCAACTATTCGATCTATAAAACCGGTGATGCCATAGGTGAATTTAAAGTCAGCAAAGGCGAGCAGGCAGTTGTGCCAATTACGGCCAAGCATCCATTTAGCATTGTTTTGAAAAAAGGTGAGGCTGGTGACGGAGTCCGCCATGAAGTACAGATCAATCCAAATTTAAAAGCACCGATTGCAGTCGGTCAGTCCATAGGTAAAATTGTTGTTTACAAAGGTGATCAGGTCTTATCTGAATTTCCATTAGAATCGTCCGTAGAAGTTAAAAAGGCGGGCTGGTGGATGCTGATGAAACGTACGGCCAAACATTTGTTCTATATGGATCCAGCAGAGAGCGTAAAATGATCTCCTGAATCCGTAGCAGGCTCAAGCGTAAAATGTCGCATTTTTCCTGATTGTGGCGCATTTCTTCTAGTTTTGTCGGGTGGCAGGAAAAGGTAAATCCCGTGTAGAAATGAGTGTGCATGAAAGGGAAGGAGTGAACAGCTTGAGTCTTCATATTGAACTAAAGCATCAGCGAAAAGCATTGATTGTCCGGCTTAAGGGTGAGTTGGATCATCACACTGCCGATACGGTCAGGGCACGTATGGAGGAAGCGCTTGAGAAAGGTAATGTGAGTCATATCATCTTAAGCTTGAAGGAATTGTCCTTTATGGACAGCTCAGGGCTTGGAGTCATTCTCGGGCGTTACAAGCAGATTGTGGCTAAAGGCGGAAAGATGGTTGTATGTGATGTTAATCCATCCGTTTATCGATTGTTTGAAATGTCGGGGTTATTCAAAATATTGTCCATTCAGGATAACGAAACTCAAGCTCTAAGCAGTTTGGAGGTTGTATCATGAGTGAAAACAATACGCTTCGCAGTTTTGCTGACAGTGAGCGGAATTTTATGACTCTGCAGTTTGCCAGCCGTTCAGAGAATGAAGCATTTGCGCGCGTTGCAGTCGCTGCCTTTGTTTCTCAACTGGATCCAACGCTTGATGAGCTTACAGATCTTAAAACGGTTGTATCCGAAGCCGTTACCAATTCGATCATACATGGATATAACAATCGACCGGATGGTGTAGTTACTATTCAAGCGGAGATAGACGATGAGATGGTTTACCTCACTATAGAGGACCAGGGTGCAGGAATTATCGATCTGGAACAAGCCAAGCAGCCCTTGTACACTACGAAGCCGGAGCTGGAACGTTCGGGAATGGGCTTTACGATTATGGAAAATTTTATGGATGAATTCGAAGTGACGACGACTGTTGGGATCGGTACAAAAATCAAAATGAAAAAGCGAATTGAATCTAAAAAAGCTTTGTTCAATTAGGGGTCTGATCAACTATGGATGTCGATTTGAAACATGCCTCCCACAGCTATTTGGATGATACCGAGGTCAAACGGTTAATTGCTTTAAGCCAATCCGGAGATGCGCTTGCCAGAGAAACGTTAGTAAACTGCAATATTCGTTTGGTTTGGTCCGTTGTACAGCGCTTTTTGAACCGAGGCTACGAGGCCGAGGATTTGTTTCAAATTGGTTGTATCGGACTGTTGAAGTCAGTGGACAAATTCGATTTGTCCTATGACGTCAAGTTTTCTACCTACGCTGTGCCTATGATAATTGGTGAAATCCAACGTTTTTTACGTGATGACGGCACACTTAAGGTTAGTCGATCGCTTAAGGAATTGGCCAACAAGATTCGCAAAACAAAGGATGAGTTGTCCAAACGAAATGGAAGGCTGCCTACGATCAAAGAAGTGGCAGAAGAGCTGCAAATCACGCCCGAGGATGTGGTCTTCGCTCAAGAAGCTAATAAGCCTCTCTCGTCTATTCATGAAACCGTATTTGAGAACGATGGGGATCCGATAACATTAATGGACCAAATCGCTGATGATGGACAGGACAAGTGGTTTGAGAAGCTTGCATTGAATGAAGCCATCGGGACATTAAGCGAGCGAGAACGGTTGATTGTTTATCTGCGGTATTTCCGAGATCAAACTCAATCTGAGGTGGCAAATCGATTAGGTATTTCTCAAGTGCAGGTATCGAGGCTCGAGAAAAAAATACTGCAATCGATCAAAGACCAGATCGCCCAGTAGCGCAATTTGCTGATTCAATCAGTTGATTATTTAGGCTGAGGACGCCCCCTGCTGTACAAAAAAAACCAGATGCCGCCTATGACTATGGCATCTGGTTTTTTTGTGTCTGAATGTAGTTTCCGCCTATTATCTGGCTCTACCCCGAGATTCGTCCAAGAACAAATATTTGATGCAATACAAGCCGCTTAAACCCACCAATGTATAGATGATTCGGCTGAACCCTGATGATGCCCGGTGAGAATCACCGCCGAATATCGCACTAACCAGATCCCACTGGAATAACCCGACCAATAACCAATTCAAAGCTCCGATAATGACTAAGGTTAGAGCAAATTTGCCCATGACCAACATCCTCTCTTTAAATAGGAATTTATGTCCGTATATATAATCTTTTCATAAAAGATAAAAAGTTATACATGGAGAGAGAATTTTTGCCAGACAAAATCATGTTTATGAGCTGCACTTTTTTTTCATACTATGGGATATCTGTACAACCAATAACTTCTGAAATAGCCAATACGAGGCTGGTTGTCACATAAATGAACAAGGGAAGTGAATGCGGATGCAACCAGCTCCCGTCTCAATCTTGTATATCCGTTTGCGTAAAAGGATGTGTATCCGTCGCGGTGAATCCGTTCACCTAGGAAGGATTGCGCAAATGCTTGTAGACCCCCAGTATGAATATGCTCTGCACAAACTGCTGCTGCTTGAGCCAAAGGACAACGAGGGCAATATTGTATTGATCGATATGTTACTTATTGTTGACAGGATAAAACGGCAATTTCCATTTATGCAGATTGAGCATTTTGGCGAACCTCATTGCTTAATTGAAATATCCGAGAAACGTAAACCTCCCAGTTTAATATTGATTGTTATGGTTTGGCTGTTACTTTTTATAGGCTCAGGTCTTGCAATAATGAACTTTCATGCTGATGTGAGTATGGGTGTTGTGCATCAACGCATTTATCAGCTTTTAACAGGGAAATGGGTGGAGCATCCGCTGCTTCTGCAAATTCCTTATTCAATTGGGATTGGTATAGGCATGATTGTGTTTTTTAACCATCTATTCAAAAAGAAGTTCAATGAAGAGCCAAGTCCGCTGGAATTAGAAATGTTTATGTATCAGGAAAATGTGAATTATTACGTCACCGCAGAGGAATATACGAAAATATTTGAAGCGGAGGATCGTCGTCATGAATGAATGGTGGGTAATCCCCGTACAAATATTTATTGGTTTTGCGGGTGGTTTAGCAGTTGGCAGCGGCATGGTGGCTTTTCTGATTGTGCTGGATGTACTGCCTCGTCTGGCACAGATTACCCGCTCCTATCACTTAATAGGCTGGTATGAAGGGGCAGTAATTTTGGGCTCGTTATTTTTTACATGCACCGATTTTTTTAATATCACGTATTCTCTGTTCCCGCTGTCAGCGGCAGTATTTGGTCTGTTTGCTGGGGGGTTTATCGGAATGCTGGCAGGAGCCCTAACGGAAGTGGTTAATGTGCTTCCTATATTAGCGAAACGGATTGGAATGGGCTCGTATATGATCTGGCTGTTGATGGCGATGATTTTTGGGAAAATGGTAGGTTCTTTATTGGATTGGCTGCATTTTTTAGAATAAAAGGTGCTAAGTTAAACTTAACCAAGATGCAGGGAGGCTGATGACACCATGAAAAAAACACATATCAAACCTACACAATTATTGGGACGCGTTGATAAGAAAGAAGCCGTACACAATGATGCTCTTAACCAGGATGCAGCAAACCATGATGAAGTTAACTATGAAAGTCCAAACCAAGAAGCTAAGCTTGCTATAGACGAGGAAGGCAATATCATAGATCAGGTTCATCAAGAGCATCGAGGCATTCAAGAGCGTAGACGAAACACTGAGATGGGGAAGCCGCCAGAAGAAGGAGAGAAGAAAGAAGAGGGATCTAATCAGAATAAAGATGACATTATAACAACTGACTTCGGTGAGCTGAAAAGGGAGCTTGAGGAGCGTGTTGGATTTAATATAAGCTTTGATGTTGTGTTTCGGGAGATGGTATTTGGAGGGCAGAAGACAGGTATATATTATTACAACGGGTTTGCAAAAGATACCGTGCTCACTGAAATACTTATGCGATTATCAGAGGTAGTGGATACTGGAGAATCGGCTCAGAATGACTTATCCTCTTCCCCAATTAAGCATAGCGTTCACGGAGATGAAGGGCAGGATACGGTACAGCTTTTTATGGATGCGCTAGTTCCTCACATCCAAGTCAAGGAGTCCAATAGCTTAAGCGAGGTTATAGATACCGTCGCCACCGGAGCTACAGCTTTTTTCTTCGAAGGTTGTTCTTCAGCCCTTCTGGTGGATGCCAAAACCTTCCCGGTGCGTTCTACAGCAGAACCTGATTTGGAGCGTGTGGTGCGCGGGGCAAGAGATGGCTTCGTGGAAACACTGCTTACGAATGTAACGCTGGTTAGACGGCGAATTCGCGACCCGCGGCTGAAGTTGGAAATGCATCGAGTCGGAAGAAGAACACATACAGATATTTGCTTAGCCTATATTGATGATATTTGCGATCCTACTTTGATAGAATCCATTCGTGATAAAGTCAAACAGGTCGAGGTTGATGGACTCCCGCTGGCAGAGAAACAATTAGAGGAAGCCATTTGTGGAAAGGGCTGGAATCCGTATCCGATGGTGCGTTATTCGGAGAGGCCCGATGTCGTGTCGGTTCACCTATTGGAAGGACATGTTGCAGTATTTGTGGACACATCGCCCAGTGTTATTATTTTGCCTACTACATTTTTTCACCATGTCCAGCATGCGGAGGAGTACAGACAGACCCCGATGGTGGGGACATACCTGCGCTGGGTCCGTTTCATTGGAATCGCGGCTTCGTTATTTCTGCTGCCTCTTTGGTTTCTGCTTGTGACTGCTCCCGAACTGAAGCCTGCTGGCCTTGAATTTATTGGGCCGCAAAAACAAGCCAATATTCCGCTGCTGCTGCAGTTCTTAATCGCCGAGGTCGGTACGGATCTGATGCGAATGGCAGCCGTTCATACACCTTCACCTCTAGCTACCGCTATGGGCTTGGTGGCCGCGATACTGGTTGGTGACGTTGCTGTAAAGACGGGGCTGTTCGTAAATGAAGTCATATTGTATTTGGCAGTTGCGGCTGTAGGCACTTTTGCAACCCCGAGCTACGAAATGAGTCTTGCAAACCGCTTGACCAGATTGATGCTGCTGGTAGCAACTGCAATTTTTAAAGTGCCTGGTTTTATCATTGCCTCTACGGTATGGTTAATGTATCTTTCAGCCAAAAGATCCTATAATGCGCCTTATATGTGGCCTTTTATACCATTTAACGGAAAAGCGTTGACTGAGATATTGCTCAGAAGGCCTTTTTTAACAGCAAAAACAAGAATGAGCTTAACCAAAACATCAGACAGCACTCGTAATCCCAAAGCGTAAAGCGCTTTGTGTATTGTCAGCATACACTTCATTATGGTAACTTAGAGGTAATGTTTACAGGAGAGGAAAGCTGACTATGTACCTGCATGGAACAAGTAAAATAAATGATAAAGGCCACCTTCAAATCGGCGGCCGTGACGCTACAGAACTGGTGCAACAATTCGGAACGCCCTTATATGTAATGGATGAAGCATTAATTCGTCAAAGATGCCGTGAGTTTGTGGATGCTTTCCGTGCTTCCGGTCTGAAGTTTCAGGTTGCCTATGCAAGTAAAGCATTCTGTGTTATGGCTATGTGCCGCATTGTAGAAGAAGAAGGCTTGTCGCTTGATGTTGTATCCGATGGGGAGCTTTATACGGCTCTGCAAGCTGGTTTTCCTGCAGAACGGATTCATTTTCATGGCAACAATAAGACGCCATATGAAATTGCTATGGCAATTGATGAACAGATTGGCTGCTTTGTTGTAGATAATCTGGTAGAGCTGCATATGCTGAATGCTATCGCGTCAGAAAAACGCCAGAAGGTGAATGTGTTATTCCGCATTACACCAGGTGTAGAAGCGCATACCCATGAGTATATATCCACAGGACAGAACGATTCGAAATTCGGCTTCGATTTGGACAATGGCTCGGCTTATCAAGCGGTTCAAGAGGTGCTGCAGCTTTCTAATATACAGCTGCTAGGGGTTCATTCTCATATTGGATCACAAATATTCGAAGTTGAAGGGTTCCAATTGGCAGTCGATAAAGTCATTGGTTTTGCTGCGAAGGTTCGCGATGAGCTTGGATTTATTTTCTCCGTCATTAATTTGGGTGGAGGGTTTGGTATCCGCTATGTGGAAGGCGACACTCCGCTTCCAGTTGCCAGCTACGTTCAAGCGATCACAGAGTCGATTAAAACCAATTTCAGCCAATATGATTATCCTACACCTGAGATCTGGATTGAGCCAGGCCGCAGTATTGTAGGCGATTCTGGTACTACGCTTTATACGGTTGGCACCTACAAGGATATTCCCGGCATTCGTAAATATGTTGCAGTTGATGGCGGGATGACGGATAACCCGCGTCCTGCGCTTTACGATTCCCGCTATGAGGCGATTCTTGCGAACCGAGCGAATGAGCCGGTTGAAGAAGTAGTCTCTATAGCAGGTAAATGCTGTGAGAGCGGCGATATGCTGATCTGGGATGTGGAGCTGCCAAAGGTAAATACAGGTGATATTCTGGCTGTAACCTGCACAGGTGCTTATAACTATTCAATGGCAAGCAACTATAACCGGATCCGCAGACCTGCTGTCTTGTTTGTAAAGGATGGAGAAGCGGATATCGTCGTTAAGCGTGAAACCTATGATGATATCGTGGGCAATGATCTTGTGCCTTCGCGGATGAAGCAAGTTTCCAAAACGGTTTAGCACGGAATGAATAGCGGCAGAACGTCGGCTCCGGTCAACCATCGGTTGCCGACGTTCTCATTTTTTGCTAAAATTTGTGCAGACTCGGCATATATAGTACAATAAAACACATTGAATAATTAAAGGAGTGTTATATACATTATGGCAAAGCAAGCACATGTTAAACTAGCTAATGGCGGCGAGGTCGTCATTGATTTATTCGAAAAGGATGCACCGAACACAGTAGCTAATTTCGAGAAATTAGCTAACGAAGGATTCTATGATGGTTTGGTATTTCACCGTGTAATTCCTGGTTTTGTAGCACAAGGAGGATGCCCGTCCGGAACAGGAACTGGTGGTCCTGGTTACCAAATCAACTGCGAAATTAATCCTAACAAGCATGAACGCGGATCTTTAGCTATGGCGCATGCTGGACGTAATACTGGAGGCAGCCAGTTCTACATTGCTTATCAGCCGCAGCCTCATTTGGATGGTCAGCATACTGTATTCGGCAAAGTTGTTTCCGGTATGGATCTTGTTGATGCTTTCAAAGGAAAAGACAAAATGGAATCCGTTAAGATCGTTGAAGTGTAAAATCATATCATAATCGAAGAGCTACATAGGTTTAAAAGGTCGAACTTCCTTGGAGAACAAGGAATGTTCGACTTTTTCTTTTTTGGGAATAAAGTGGTATTTGTGTACAGGGACAAGCATAGGATGGTTATTAGTTATGCTCTGATAGATACTTTTCAGTTGAGACTAATAGTCAGAACGTGGTACTATAGTCGTGGGCATAACTAACTATTTGGAGGTGCAAAAGCCCATGAAAATCAGTTTTGTTCGTAGTTTATTAGTCCTGGTACTATTCATCCTATTCCCCTCACTAACATTAGCCAATTCTTCGAACAATTCTTCTGGGCTAAGCGGCGACACTATCAATCAGAAGAAGGTGTACGAAGTCAAGTTTCCGAGCTTCAAAATTACGATCAACAACTTACATTTTGACAATGGAATATCGAAATATCCTGTCTTGATGTACGAAGGAGTAACCTATTTCCCAATGACGTGGGGATTTACACAAGCCCTTGGATTAGATGTACGTTGGGATGCTGAGAAAGGCTTTGCTATTAATAAAAGCAATCAAGGACCCAAAAAGCTTGCCAATGAAGTAGCTATTATTTCTGCCAGACATTTGTACGCTAAGATGCCCGAATTTTCAATTCGCGTAAATAATAACGAAATTGATAATGACAAAGAAGAATTTCCGGTTTTGGTTTTTAACGATGTCACTTATTTTCCAATGACTTGGCGATTTGCGGTGGAAGAATTGGGCCTGAAAATAAGTCTCGAAAACAATAAATTTAATATATCTAAATGAATTTAATATATTTACTAATTAAAAGTGAGGATAATTTCCTTGCTTTTTTTTTTAGTTAATGATAATATTTCTAAGCAATTGAGGTATTTTGAATATTCAGATACCTACAGTAAAATGATTTCCTTCGGGGCGGGGTGCAATTCCCCACCGGCGGTGATACGAAGCGCTCTAGCGCGCTTTGTTCAGTCCGTGACCCGTTCTGCAGCTTCTTGTAAGCCGCAGGCGGTGGACTTGGTGAAATTCCGAGACCGACAGTATAGTCTGGATGGGAGAAGGAAAACGAGAACAGTATTATTTTGTCATGCCTGAAACTGAGCAGCCTCAGTTTATTTAATTAACAGTCTCAAGCGACTGTTTACTTTGTGCTGTCAGTATTATTCAGCTATGTCACTTGACCTATTTGTTCTGCGTTTTTACGTATGCCTATCACACACAAGCCCCTTTTCTTAGGAAAAGTGGGCCTTTTTTGTTATCACATAGAAGTATCCGTTTTAAACGAGTCCATCGGTTACTCTGTAAGTTAGGGGGAGGGAGCTGAATTTTGCAACTATTGAATGATGAATACTACATGCAGCTGGCGATACAGCTTGCAGAAGGCGCGACAGGACAAACGGGTATTAATCCAGTTGTTGGTTGTGTGCTAGTAAAAGAGGGCCGTATCGTTGGAATGGGCGCACATCTGAAACGAGGGACTCCCCATGCGGAAATTCATGCTCTACAGATGGCTGGAGAGGAAGCAGAAGGAAGTACCGCCTACGTTACTCTGGAGCCTTGCAGTCATCACGGTCAAACTCCGCCATGCAGTGACCGGTTGATTAAGGAAAAAGTTAAACGGGTAGTTGTCGGCTGTAGTGATCCCAATCCGCTTGTAGCAGGAACAGGGATTGCCAAGCTGAGAAATCACGGCATTGAAGTGGATGTAGGCTTGCTGGAGAAAGAAGCTCGGCAGCTGAATGAAGTCTTTAACAAGTTCATCATGACGAGACGTCCATTTGTTACTTTAAAAACAGCCAGCACTTTAGACGGTAAGATTGCGTCACGTACAGGTGATAGTAAATGGATTACAAATGCACAATCAAGAGGCTACGTTCACACATTGCGCCACCGCAATCAAGCTATTATGGTTGGTATCGGTACCGTGCTGAGTGATGATCCGCTGTTAACAACTAGATTGGATATACCGGGCTTGCACCCGATTCGTGTGATAGTAGATTCAGACTTGCGCCTGCCTCTGGATGCTCAAGTTGTGGTCGATCGTTCGGCTGAGACCCTTGTGCTAACAACAGCGGAAGCCGATCAAACAAAACGGCAGGAGTTGGATGCTGCTGGTGTGACCGTGTTGGATTGTGGAGCTGGTCCACAAGTGAATTTGACTAGAGCCATGGAATTGCTCGGCGAGAGAGAAATCTCGTCGATTTTACTTGAAGGCGGAGGGCGGCTTAACGGCTCCATGTTGGAGCTTGGCTTGATTGATAAGCTACTGATGTTCTTTGCTCCCAAAATTGTCGGAGGCGGCAGCTTGGCCCCTGATAATTTTCAGTTTCCAGGTTTCGAATTAATGAAGGATGCCATTCACTTGGAGCGTACCCTGGTGAAGCAGTTTGGCGAAGACATTTGTATTGCCGGTTATCCGCTATACAGGAACGAGGTGTAGGCATGTTTACAGGTATTATTGAAGAGATTGGGACCATGAGAAGGATAACGAAGCAGGGGCAAGCGATGGTACTGACTGTCGGGGCGAAGCGAATATTGGAGGATGTACATCTGGGGGACAGCATTTCGGTAAATGGCGTATGTTTAACGGTTATCCAGTTCGATGAAACTTCAATAACAGTCGATGTGATGCCGGAAACATTCCGCAGAACGTCTCTCCAAAAGCTTCATATTGGTGATCGAGTCAATTTGGAGCGCGCAATGGCTTCAGGAGGCCGTTTCGGCGGTCATATCGTTCAAGGCCATGTGGATTCAACGGGGATTATTACCGGTCGCACACCTGAAGAGAATGCTGTTGTATTTCAGATTGAGCCGGAGGACACAGCTATTCTGAAGTATATGATTCCACACGGCTCCATTACAATAGACGGCATTAGCCTGACGTTGGTTCATGTGTCAGAGCAGCGTTTTACCGTTTCTATCATACCGCATACGCTTGCTCAGACTGTTTTACAAACCAAGCAGCCCGGTGATCAAGTTAATCTTGAGGCAGATGTTCTTGGTAAATATGTCGAAAAGCTGTTGAATTTCCGCAGCGGTGGTGAAACGGTAAAAAGACAAAGCACATTAACCGAAGCTTTTCTGGCGGATAACGGATTTATTTAATCGAATAGATAGAAATTAAGAGATAAGGAAGGCAGGGAGTGGAAATGACGGAACCGAGCCAATTTCATACGATTGAAGAAGCCATCTATGATTTGATCCTAGGCAAGATTATCATAGTAGTCGACGATGAGGACCGCGAGAATGAAGGCGATTTTATCGCATTAGCGGATAAAGCGACTCCAGAGGTCATTAATTTTATGATCAAGGAAGGTCGTGGACTTGTCTGCGTGCCCATTACGGAGGAACGTGCCCAGGAGCTGGAGCTTCCCCCAATGGTAGCTAGAAATACGGATTATCATGGAACAGCATTTACAGTTTCAGTGGATCATAGTGACACGACAACAGGCATTTCTGCTTCTGAGCGTTCGATGACAGTTAAAGCCTTGATTGATCCATCTACGAAAGCTCAAAACTTTCGACGTCCTGGTCATATTTTTCCATTGATCGCCAAAAAAGGCGGTGTACTGCGGAGAACAGGACATACAGAAGCAGCAGTTGATCTAGCCCGGATGTGTGGTTCTTACCCAGCGGCAGTTATTTGCGAGGTCATTAAAGAAGATGGGGAGATGGCCCGTGTTCCAGAGCTGCTGGAGTTCAGCCGCAAGCATGATATGAAAATCATTACTATCCGAGATCTAATTCAATACCGCAATCTGAAGGAGAAACTGGTTCAGCGCGAGGTTGAAGCAAAGCTTCCTACGGACTACGGTGTTTATAGAGCAATTGCCTATACTAATGCATTAGATCAAAAAGAGCATGTCGCTTTAGTGAAGGGTAAGATCGATGGTTCGATCCCTACGTTGGTTCGAGTACATTCGGAATGCTTAACGGGAGATGTATTTCATTCCCATCGTTGTGACTGCGGACCACAGCTAAATGCAGCATTGAAGCAGATTGATGAAGCGGGTTCTGGCGTGCTTTTATACATGCGACAAGAGGGCCGCGGCATTGGCTTGATTAATAAGTTGAAGGCTTATGTGCTTCAGGAAGAAGGATTGGACACCGTTGATGCGAATCTTAAGTTAGGGTTTGCCCCTGATTTACGAGAATACGGTATTGGTGCTCAAATCCTTAAAGACTTAGGGGTCTCCCAAATCCGGCTGCTTACTAACAATCCGCGGAAGATCAAAGGGCTAGAGGGCTATGGTTTAAAAGTGGTGGAACGAGTTCCAATTCAGATGGAAGAGAACGAGTCTAACTCGAATTACTTGCATACGAAGCATGAAAAATTAGGCCATATGCTTGATTTTCAAATATAAAAAATATCGGAAGGATGTTGAACAAACATGGCAAAAGTATACGAAGGACATTTAATATCGGTAGGACTGAAATACGGAATCGTTGTTGGAAGATTTAATGAATTCATCACTAGCAAGCTGTTGGGTGGCGCTTTAGACGCTTTGAAGCGTCACGGTGCTACTGAGGAAGAGGTAGAGGTAGCTTGGGTTCCAGGTGCATTTGAAATCGCGTTGATAGCACAAAAAATGGCTGAGAGCGGCAAATACGATGCAGTGATCACATTGGGTGCTGTAATTCGTGGCTCAACTCCTCATTTCGATTATGTGTGCAGCGAAGCTGCCAAAGGTGTGGCTGCTATCAATCTTAAGACCGGCGTTCCTACTATTTTTGGAGTATTAACCACGGATTCCATTGAACAAGCGGTGGAACGTGCGGGCACTAAGGCCGGTAATAAAGGCTGGGAAGCTGCTGTAACCGCCATCGAAATGGCAAATTTAACAAAACAACTATCTTAATTTAGCTTTTTCCTATAAAATCAGTATAATAGAGTAATGACACATGCTGAGTTTCCTTTTGGGAGCTCAGCATGCTTGCGAAAAAAGCTTTTCATATGAAGGCCAGGAATACATAACGCTTACGAAGTTAGCTTTCCTACAGAAAGCTCTTAGGGGGAAAATCTAGTTGGACAAAGTTACATACAAACTGGATATGTTTGAAGGCCCCCTTGATTTGCTGTTGCATCTTATTGATAAATCTGAGGTAGACATTTATAACATCCCTATCAAAGAAATTACTGATCAATATATGGCATACATAGGTGATATGCAGGAATTGGAGCTTGAAATAACGAGTGAATTTCTTGTGATGGCGGCAACGCTTCTGTCTATAAAAAGCAAGATGCTGCTGCCGAAGCCACCTATTATAGAGATGGATTATGATGATGATTATATGCTCGATGAGGACTATGATCCGCGATCAGAGCTCGTAGCCAAGCTGATTGAGTATCGTAAATATAAGGCTATAGCCGACCATTTGAGAGACAAAGAGCTGGAGCGAAGCCTCATTTATACTCGCGAGCCTGAGGATCTGACCCCTTATATCCCGCATAAAATTGAGAATCCGGTCAAGGGCTTGAACGTTGCTGATTTGGTTCATGCTTTCCAGAAAGCGCTTCGCAGAATGACAAGCCGGAATATGATTGCCAAAATCCGCAAGGATGAGATTTCTGTGAAGGATCGAATGAAAGAAGTTGTGTTATGGCTTGAACAAGCAGGCGGCAAGCTGCTGTTTTCCAAATTAATTGATGAGGACATGTCCCGCGAAGGGATTGTTACGACTTTTTTGGCACTGCTTGAGTTAATGAAGGTAAAGGTCGTTATATGCTATCAGCATCGACTATTTGAGGAAATTGTGATTCAGGCAAGAGAGGATGGGACTGCAGATGGATTCACGGCAGATGAAATCAGTTATTGAAGGCCTACTGTTTGTAGCGGGAGATGAAGGTCTCGATGTCAAACATTTAGCCGAGGTACTTGAGCAAAATACTGATTTCGTAAGGGGTCTTGTATTGGATCTGAAAGCTGATTTGCGCCGCGGCAAGCGAGGTTTGCAGATTGTAGAGCTTGCAGGAACCTTTCAATTAACGACCCTGCCGGCGCATGCTCCTTTTTTTGAGCGGCTTGCGTATTCTCCTTCTCGTACATCATTGTCACAAGCGGCCTTAGAGACATTGGCGATTGTTGCTTATAAGCAGCCTATCACCAGAGTAGAAATCGAGGAGATCCGTGGCGTTAAAGCAGACCGTGCTCTTCAAACGCTTGTCGCCAAAGATCTGATTCATGAGGTAGATCGGGCAGATGCTCCAGGTCGACCGATCCTATATGGTACGACCAAATCGTTTCTCGATTATTTTGCTTTAGCCAGTATAGCGGAGCTTCCAGAGTCTTCTCTATTCCACAATGAGGATAACTTAGAGGAAGAAACGAGGCTCTTATTTGATAAACTCGGAAGTGATGACACTACGCAAATAACCTTCGAGGATGTTTCGGATACGGAATAAACAGGCAGAAAGGCTATGATAGTAACAGCGAATGTTTTGCCAATACAGGGCTATACTAACTCCTAAATGAAAAGAAGCAGCGCTTCTTGCATAGGGAGTTTTTCTTTTTCTCGCAAAGGCTGCAAGAGTGGAGGTTAGTCATGGTTTGGCCCTGGGTCGCAGGAGTAGCTGTTGTCTTATTAGTCATGTTGATTTCAAGTAATGTGAAGGTTAGTCTTAAAGTTGTACGTAAAAAAAATAATGACGATATTGTTCTCGATATTCAAGGTGTATTCGGCTTAGTGAAAAAGCGATTCGAAGTTCCCGTTATTATTTTTAAGAGCTTTTCAGAAGGAGTAGGAATTAAGACAGAATATGTGGATAAAACGAAGGACGAAGTGCTTATGGATGCAGAGAAAAAAATAACCAAACGGTCCATAAAAGAAGCTTTCGATATCATGCGTAACCTTCTCTCTCATTGCTTTCAGTTTAATGAATGGCTTCTAGATACATTGAAACATGTTCATTGTACTCGAGTAGTTTGGAAAACGAATGTGGGAGTGGGGGACGCTGCAGAAACCGCATTGACGACTGGGATGGTGTGGGGATTAAAAACATCTCTGTTAGGCTTTCTGTTTCGTTTCATTAAACTCGATACCCGCCCGGAAATTATGGTCATACCGCAATTCAACGAGGTGAAGTTCTCAACAGAGGTATTATGCTTGGCTCGAATTCGCATGTATTTTATTTTGCTCGCTGGGTTGCATTTGCTCTTCAGGATTATAAAGATCAAGGATGGCTGGAGAACATGGCAGCGCGTGCTGTTTAAGGCATAAGGTTGAAACTTAATTTGATTGTGGATTGTGATTTTTTAACAAGAGGAGTTCGGGATATGCCGCATCCTTGCAGGGAATTCTAACAAATGCTTAAAAGAACTTTATTATAAAAGGATTAAGGAGGACGACATGACGATGACAGAACATCCGATACAAGGGTTAATGAAAACAGCCATGGAAAACATCAAAGAGATGGTGGACGTTAACACAATTGTAGGCGACCCTGTGGAAACCCCTGACGGTAGTGTGATTATGCCGATATCGAAGGTAGGCTTTGGTTTTGCAGCGGGAGGCAGTGAGTTTAGTTCAGAGGAAAACGGCTCGAACCGCAATGATGCAGCGAATGCTAATGTATCTCTTCCATTCGGTGGAGGCAGCGGGGGTGGAGTATCCATTACTCCAATTGCGTTCTTGGTGGTAAGTAAATCAGGGGTTAAGATTGTGCCGCTTGATAATCAGACTCATTTGCTGGAGCGGTTGATTGATTCGGCTCCTACGGTAGTTGACAGGATTCAAAGCATGATGAAAGGTACGATAGGCAATGGGATGAACAATGGTGCTGGAACAAGCGCTGGGACATCATCCGTAACAAACAATATTGAGAATCAGAACTTTATTGTCTAACTTGCAGCTTTGTATCATAATATAAAACGAATTTATGGCCTTGTTAAGAACCTACAGGTTCTTGGCAGGGTTCTTTTTGTTTGGACATAACTGGTGTGGATAAGCATATATATGTACAAGATATAGGGCTGAAAGTTTTGTGCTTACGAAGTAAGTTTTCTAACGAAAACTCTTAGGAGGATCCAAATGAAAAGAATCATTATGCTGTTAATTGCTTTGACTTTGCTTAGTTCTGCGATTTATTCGCCTATTAGCGTACAAGCTGCTCCCTCAATCTCAACACACGCAGAAGCGGCGGCCTTGATAGATGTGCGTTCAGGGAGAGTGTTGTACAGCAAACAAGGTGACAAAACTATGCGTATTGCGAGTTTAACTAAAATTATGACGGCTATCGTTGCAATTGAACATGGCAAACTATCGAGTACAGCTACAATCAGTAAAAACGCAGCTGGCAAAGAGGGTTCTTCTATTTACTTGAAATTGAATGAGGAAATGAGCCTGCAGCATTTGCTTTATGGGATGATGCTGCGATCTGGTAACGATGCCGCTACAGCTATTGCAGAGCATGTGGGGGGGACGTTGGACGGTTTTGTTTATCTAATGAATGAGAAGGCTAGGATGATCGGTATGGAGCATTCTAGCTTTAAAAATCCATCTGGTTTAGATCAGGAAAATCACTTTTCCACGGCCAATGATATGGCCAAGCTGACAGCCTACGCTCTGCGAAATCCAGTATTTCAAGAGATCGTGAAGACGAAGGTGAAAAAAGCACCCAATCCAAATGAAGCTTGGGATTATACATGGATGAATAAAAATAAAATGCTCAATCTTTATGACGGTGCAGATGGAGTGAAAACCGGTTATACCAAGCTCTCTAAACGATGTTTAGTGTCCTCTGCAACACGTAACGGTCAACAATTGGCTGTGGTAACGCTGAATGATGCAGATGACTGGGCGGATCATTCTAAGCTGTTGGATTATGGGTTCAAGAACTACCCTCTGCAAACTTACATTCAAAAAGGAGATGCCATTCAAGGTACGGAATATGTAGCAGGAGCGAGTTTCGCCTATCCCGTTCTTGATATGGAGCAATCGCAAGTTACTTCAAAAATAGATCTGAATAAGCAGGGATCTATCTATTTTCGAATGGGAGAGTTAGGCAAACAAGAATATTTATTAAACGGCAAATCGATTGGCAGCGTGCCATTATATATGAAGGATAGTCCAAGATTGAAGCTGAAAGACAACAGCGCATTCTCTTTCACAGAAACTGGGATAGGCGAAGTATCCGTTATGGATAAATGGTTGTTTAATTTACATTTTCTGATGAGGGTTTTGTTTATGGGAAATTCCGATTAACTGCCAAACCGGGGAAGGAGTGGCGATAACCTATGGTTAATGTGATTTGGTTGTTTTTCATCGTTGCCGGTTTTATTGTCGCCGCAGCTCAAGGTAAGATAGAATTGGTTACTCAGGCGACATTTGATGGGGCAAAAAGCGGGGTAACCGTTTGCTTTGGTCTAATCAGCATAATGGTTTTTTGGCTTGGCATCATGCGCATTGCCGAGGATGCCGGTATGCTGCGAGTGTTGTCTGCATTGATTCGACCAGCAGTGCGCTTCTTATTTCCTAGTGTTCCCAAGGATCACCCAGCCTTAGGCTACATCATGTCCAATATGGCTGCTAACATACTGGGCCTTGGAAATGCAGCCACTCCAATGGGAATCAAGGCGATGCAGGAGCTGCAAACCTTGAATTCTCAGAAAGATATTGCAAGTCCCGCGATGTGTACACTTCTTGCGCTGAATACAGCCAGCATTACGCTGATACCTACAACCTTGATTGCGATTCGGATGAATTATAATTCCGTTAACCCGGCAGAAATTGTAGGGACTACACTACTCGCAACATTTGTATCGACCGTTGCTGCTATCCTAGTGGATAAATGGTACAGACGTAAATATTTGTTGTCACAACAAGGTCGGCCCACTGATCATAATCCAAAAGGGAAAGGGTGATTCCCTTGTATTCAATAGTTAATTTAATTTCGGCTTGGGCGATTCCAGTCATTATTGTTTTTATTCCCTTATATGCTGCTTATCGGAAAGTACCGGTCTATGAATCTTTTGTTGACGGCGCGAAGGAAGGGTTTGATACAGCAATTCGAATTATTCCCCATCTTGTCGGAATGATGGTAGCCATCAGCGTATTCCGGGCTTCGGGAGCGATGGAGCTTATGCTTGGATGGTCGCGTCCGTTCTTCGAGATGATTGGAATACCAAGTGAAGTTCTTCCTCTAGCGATCTTGCGTCCGATTACGGGGGCAGGGTCGCTCGCGTTCACCACTGATTTGCTGCAGCAATTTGGTCCCGATTCCATGGTAGGTCGTATTGCATCGACGATTCAGGGCAGTACAGATACTACGTTATATGTGATTACAGTTTACTTTGGGGCTATCGGTATACGAAAAGCGAGCTATGCTCTAAAGGTGGGGTTAATTTCAGATATTATTGGATTCGCAGCCTCGATTCTTATATGTTATTTAGTTTTTGCCTAGAACCCTCGCTTTTCTCCGCACATATACTGTACCAGCTAACGGATCAATAAGTGCTGACCACCTTCACGATGCATGGGAAGTCATGGTAGCACTAAGGAGTGAGCTGCGTGCAGTTTTTTGGTATTGTTATCCATCATTCAGTATGTCCCTCCATTAATGGAAAAGGGTATGATTTCTTTATCACTCGCAATGGAGCTATCATCCCTTCTTCCGAACAAACGGACCCTTTGTATATTCATGTTTGCTTGGAAGGAGACTTTTCGGATCTCCGGTATCCATTTTCATTGGAAGAGAAAGAGCAATTTTTTCTGTTGAATAAATTGGTTCTAAGGTTGGCTGGCACGTTCAAGTTCGAGCATGATGATATTTTTCCTCACACTTTATCTTGCCCTGGCGCATTCTTTCCTTGGTCGCAGCTTGTGATTTCCTCTGAGGATAGGTATCATTAGGGTTGAGGTGAATGGAGACTAATGGAACGATTACAAAAAGTATTGGCAGAAGCGGGAGTAGCCTCCCGAAGAAAATGTGAGGAATTAATTACTGCGGGCCGCGTGATGGTAAACGGTGAGGTGATCACAACCTTAGGCGTGAAAGTGAGTGCTAATCAGGATGTGATCCATGTGGACGGACGTGCCATTCGGCAGCAGAAAAAGGTATATGTGCTCTTTCATAAGCCAAAAGGAGTTATTACAAGTGCTTCAGATCCTGGAGGACGCAAAATTGTCACAGACTTTCTTCATGATATTTCAGAGAGGATATACCCAGTCGGTCGGCTGGATTATGATACGGAAGGATTGCTGCTGTTGACTAATGATGGCGAATTTGCCAATCTGTTGACACATCCCAAGCACCACGTTCCCCGTACCTATCACGCTACCGTAAAAGGTGTGCCTCATGGTTCTCTTTTGGACAAGCTGCGCAGCGGCATTGAGCTAGACGACGGTATGACGGCTCCGGCGGAGGTTGATTATCACGACATCAGTCCGGATAACAAAGAAACTATCGTCTCCATAACCATATATGAGGGTCGAAACAGACAGGTTCGTCGGATGTTCGATGCGATTCAATTTCCTGTTATCAGGCTTCGTCGCGTAATGTTTGGCCCGTTAGCTTTGACAGGGGTCGGCCGCGGCAGATATCGTCATTTAACAACACAAGAGATCAAAGAACTGACAGACAATGCGCTCAAGACACATAATATTCAAAAAGGGAAATAAGCACGGACTGTAATTTTCGATATAATAGGTGTAGGCTTGATAAGCAAACGTTTGAGGTGTAAACCAATGGGAAAAAATAAACGATGGGTGCAGCTGGTTATTTTTTCTGCTGTTCTTTTGATTGGGGCTTTAACGCTAATCAACAACTTGTATGCTAAGGATAAAAAGCCGGTAGAAGGAAGCAAGGCACCGGATTTCACTCTTGTTGGATTAGATGGCAAGGAGCATCAGCTGTCTGATTATAAAGGGAAGACGGTAATGATCAACTTCTGGGGTACTTTCTGTCCTCCTTGTAAGGATGAAATGCCTGCGATCCAGCATCAGTTTGATAAACGAAACGCACAGAAGGTGGAGTTTTTGGGCTTGAACTTGGGCGAAAGCAAGATTACTGTCCAAAATTTCATTGATCAGTACAAAATTACTTTTCCAATCTTGTTAGATGATAACGAGGAAACGCGAAAGCGCTACGGTGTTATGAATTACCCCACGACCTTTTTTGTTGGCCCCGATGGTAAAATCGCCAAGATCTGGATCGGAGAAATGACCGAAGCCTTCATTGAGCAAACCATTGCTTCCATTACTGCCGCTTCTAAGTAAACGCTCTTAGTATCGCTTCAGCGAAATACAGGAAAGCAGCTGGAGTGATACTATCTCCTGCTGCTTAATTCTTGATTAGTGTTTTTTCTCCAATAAAGTAAACGACTAGGGAGTTTACTAATCTCAACTACAAATAACGATTAGAGTTATTTGTCTTGATGGTTTACGTCAGTGGAGTAAAAGAGAGCTGCAGGAGATTTCACGCGCCCCCTTTTGAAAGAGTATTCCTACAGCTTATTCTTTTCCAATTAAGGGAACACTCTTTCAACAGCGGCCGAAGGCGCTCTCTTTTACGCAACGCTGAAACTAACTCACATATTAGCTCTTAGGAGGACCACCATGATTCAAAACACAAAATGCGAATGCGGCCACCAGAATCATGTAGGTACCGTTCTTTGCGAATCCTGTGGAAAACCCTTGTATGAGGTCACAGGAGAGGCTCCACTGGAGATGCGTTACGATGGGGTGGCCAGACGATCACAGAAGGAAAATCCCAACCTGCTGGATAGAGTATGGAACTTCTTTTCTTCCGTAAAGATCGCGATCTATCTGATAATAATTACACTTATAGGATCATCGCTCGGAACCATTTATCCTCAGGAAAGTACCTTTCTTAATTTTGATCCTTCTACCTACTATAAGGACACCTACGGAACATTTGGAGAAATTTATTATTTAACCGGTTTATCGCACACATTTGAATCATGGTGGTTTATAGGGCTCCTATTTATGATTGGGACTTCACTTGTCGTCTGCAGCTTAGATCGTGTGCTTCCACTTTATCGTGCCCTGAATAAACAGCAGATCCGCAAGCATCTGGACTTTATTTTACGGCAAAAGGTATCTTATGATGGACAGTTAAGAAACACAGGTACGGATACTGAGATTTCCAAGGCTGAGGAATTGGCATGGGTCGATCAAGCAGCAGTGCTGCTAAAAAAGCAGAACTACCGTGTACATAAAGATGGAACCGCATTACTTGCAGAGAAATACAGGTTTAGCCGTTGGGGTCCATACATTAATCACATTGGTCTTATTATTTTTCTCATGGCTGTGTTAATGAGAGGTATTCCAGGCTGGCATATGGATCAGCACGTTGCTTTTCCCGAGGGCCAAGCCATTAAAATTACCGATACGCCGTATTATTTGAAAAATGAAAAATTTACGCTTGAATATTATAGCGAGCAGGAAATGTCTGAGGGGTTCCGCGAGAAACAGCAAGCTGTTCCTAAAGTGTATGAGACCAAGGCGGTCTTATATGAATGCACAGCTGATTGTAATGAATCCGGGAAAGAGCCGCAGCTCAAGGAAGTATACCGTCAAGACATTATCGTCAATACGCCGCTTCAATATAAAGGTTTTATGGCTTATCAATTCGATTATAAGGAATCACCGATGCTGATTTCAGTGAAGCCGACGCTCAAGAATAAAAAAACAGGCGAAGCATACGGCAGTATCGATCTTTCGATGTCAAGGCCTGCAGAAAGCTATAAAGCAGGTGCTTATACGCTAACATTGAAGGCTTATTTCCCTGATTTTGGTTTGGATTCCAAGGGAGTGCCGATGACAAACTCGAATGAACCGAAAAAGCCTGCCTTTATTTTTTCTATAACCGGACCTGATTTGCTGCCACAGGGCGAGCCTTATCTTTATTTCCCAAGACAGATTGATAAGGAAGCATTTCAGCAGGATAAAATCAATGGAGCGATGGCGGACAAACTGGAATTGTCTGTGAATTCAATGACGGATGTGAAATTCTCTGAATATATCAGTTATTTAAATATACGTATTGATCGTGCCATGCCATTCGTTTGGGTAGGAGCAACGATTTCAATGATTGGCTTAATTATGGGCTTTTATTGGCATCATCGCCGGATCTGGCTTCGTATCGATAATGGAAGATTAGCATTGGGGGCGCATACTAACAAAAACTGGTTTGGCGTCCGTAAAGAAGTAGCTCAAATTCTTCATAAGTCAGGAATCGATGTAGATCCTAAATCGTTAGAAGCAGGAGTGGTGAAATAGTGGATAGCAGTATGTTTTTATTAATCGCGTTTATTGTGTATAATGCGGCATTTCTGAGCTTTGTTATCGCAATTCTCGGTAAAAAATGGAATAAGGAGGATCCTGAAGCGCACACAAGAAAATGGGGCAACATTGCAATAGGTTTGTCTATTGTTGGATTCCTTGGCCATATATCCTTTTTCTTCTTAAGATGGGCGGAAGGCGGCCATATTCCAATCAGCAATATGTACGAATTCATGACCTTTCTCGGCATGATGATTATGTTTGCTTTTATCATTGTTTATTTTATATACCGTGCACCGGTGCTTGGTGCATTTGCACTGCCGGTTGGCATCATCATTATTGCTTATGCTTCGGTATTTCCAAAAGAAATTCAACCACTAATCCCTGCCTTGCAAAGCTATTGGCTCAAAATCCACGTAACTACTGCAGCGACTGGCGAAGCCTTTTTTGCTGTCGGGTTTGCGGCAGGACTTATGTACTTGCTGCGCAGCGTTAATTTCAAAAGCAAGGAAGCTGCCGATCGTAAGGAGCAGCGTGGAGTTGAGTTCACGTTATTTTTTCTTGTTATGATCGTAGCGTTCGTGGTGTCTATATTCGGATTCAATGCAACAGGCTATCATGCCAAGTTCGCAAATGATGTTACATATACCGATAAAGAGGGTATTGTGCAAACTGTTAAGCAGCCTGTAGATTACGTGCTGCCGCCGATCTTTAAGCCATACGAAGGGGAGCAGTTGGACATGAAGCCGTTCCTCGGTATGACGGAAGCTCCATTCGAAGCTCCTTCTTGGATGAAGGGTGCAAATGCAGGACGTAAGCTGAATACGGTTGTATGGTCTGTTCTTTCAGGCTTGATCTTGTATGGTTTGCTGCGGCTCATTGCCCGTAAGCCTTTGGGTATGATGCTAAGTCCTATGCTTAATGGCATTGATGGAGAGGATATCGATGAGATCAGCTACCGGGCGATAGCTATTGGTTACCCCATATTTACGCTCGGTGCATTAATATTCGCCATGATTTGGGCTGCTGAAGCCTGGGGACGCTTCTGGGGTTGGGATCCCAAAGAAGTATGGGCTTTGATCACTTGGTTGTATTATGCAGCTTATTTACATTTCCGTTTGTCAAAAGGCTGGCAGGGTAAGAAGTCTGCATGGCTTGCTGTTATCGGCTTTATGGTTGTAATGTTTACATTAATCGGCGTTAACCTTGTTATTGCCGGACTTCATTCTTACTCGGGCGTATAATTAATTGGAAAAGAGTTGATATCGATGCTAGAAGCAAAGATGACCATATTGGTTGTAGATGACGAAGAAAGAATTCGCCGCTTATTGCGGATGTATTTGGAAAAAGAAAATTTTATTATCGAAGAGGCGGAAGATGGCGAGACTGCTCTGAAATACGCGCTAGAGGTTGATTATGATTTAATACTTCTCGATGTCATGCTGCCGGGTATCGACGGTAATGAGGTGTGCGCTAGATTGCGTCAGGTGAAGTCTACTCCAGTTATTATGCTTACAGCTAAAGGTGAAGAAACGAACCGTGTTCAAGGGTTTGAAATGGGCGCTGATGATTATGTTGTGAAGCCCTTCAGTCCACGTGAGGTGATTTATCGGGTCAAAGCGATTTTGCGTAGATCTTCGGTAACGGCTTATCTATCCAAGGAAGTAAATACAAGCAACAATATTGTGTTCCCGAACCTTGTAATAGAGCATGATGCCCACCGCGTAAGCGCTGGCGGTCAAGAAGTGGCGCTTACTCCTAAAGAGTATGAGCTGCTGCACTATTTGGCTGTTTCTCCTGATAAGGTGTTTTCCAGAGAAGAGCTATTGAAGGACGTATGGAATTACGAGTTTTTTGGGGATCTGCGCACCGTGGACACTCATGTTAAAAGGCTGCGAGAGAAGTTAAATAAGGTTTCTCCTGATGCTGCATCCATGATTACAACCGTGTGGGGCGTGGGCTATAAGCTAGAGGTGCCTAAGTAAAGTGTTTATTTTAAAAAGCGTAGTAGGTAAGCTATGGCTGACCATCATTGGATTGGTAGCTGTTATACTGGTTGTGTTAGGCTTGTTTCTTAGCCAATATATTGAAACCTCATTTCCGAAATCACAGGATCAAACCGAAAATTTGCATAGAGTAGCTATAAAAGTAGCAAGCGGTATTTCCAATCACATGGAAGAGGATCGCTATATAACGTTAGTAAATGACTTATTGAGTGCACAGGAAGCGACCGTATTTATTATTAATACCGATTATAAGCAGCTAAATACGTTTCGCGATAATGGCAATTTGAATGATATGCATTATGATGATTTTTTTACCAAGCAATCGCTCCAATCTGTGTTTAGTGGTGAGTCGATAGATAATCAAATTGCTGGAACTGGAACAATAGGCGGGAAAAAGCAGCAGACAAATAATTTGTATTCTGCTGTAGCTGTACCGCTGATGGACAGCATTCAGCAAAATATTATCGGCGCGGTTATATTGTACCAGTCCACTCAATCGGTTGAGGTGACGCAAGCCTACGTAAAGCGAGTATTTGCTTATGTTGGAGTTATCGGTTTTCTGATGACTACCTTTTTCACCTTCTTTCTCTCTACGAAAATTACTCAGCCTTTGCTTCGCCTTAAGAAAGCAGCTGATTTGATTTCACACGGGGAATATGGCACAAGAGTTCCGGTAGCCTCAACCGATGAAATTGGTGAACTAGGCAGAACGTTTAACCGCATGGGCGAGGAGTTATCGGATACAATTAAGGCTTTAAGCCATGAAAAAGAGCATCTATCAAGCGTACTGCGAAGTATGACAGATGCGGTTGTGACGTTCGATGCGGATGGGAATGTTATCTTAACCAACCCGCAAGGGAACAAAATTATTACGGAATGGAACGAGATTCAGTGGAACGATGATTTGAAGTCAGAGGGTTCTATCGTTACTTCTATGGAAATACAGGATAGCAAGATACCCGAACCGATGAGGATGCTGTTTGATGATGTGATAAGCGGGGCACATGAGATTTCATCCAAGCTTCACGTACAAAATGAAGTTTGGTCCGTTGTAATGGCACCACTATATTCAAGAGATGCAGTACGTGGTGTCGTAGCTGTACTTCGTGACGTGACAGAGGAGTTCAGGTTAGATAAGCTGCGTAAGGATTTCGTTGCTAATGTATCACATGAGCTGCGAACGCCTCTATCGATGCTTCAAGGATATAGTGAGGCATTGCTGGATGATATCGCGGGAACCCCTGAAGAACGCCAAGAGCTTGCTCAAGTTATTCATGATGAGTCGTTACGTATGGGAAGGCTAGTGCGTGATTTATTGGATTTGGCTCGGATGGAGACAGGCAATATAGAACTCCATTTCAGACCAATGGAAGTCGGAAGCTTCATGAAACGAATTCATCGCAAGTTTGCTGTGTTATCTAAGGACCAGAACATCTCCTTAACCTGCGAACTACCGGATCAAGAACTGATCCTGCATGAGGCTGATGAAGACAGGCTAGAACAGGTAATGACAAATTTGTTGGACAATGCTTTTCGCCATACCCCGCGTGATGCAGCGATTGAGATGCGAGCGGAAACGATTCAGTTTAAAGGCGAGAAGGCTGCGCTTATTGAAATAAGTGACCAAGGCTACGGAATAGCGGCAAGCGATTTGCCTTACATCTTTGAGCGTTTCTATAAGGCCGATAAGGCTCGTACAAGGGGCACTTCAGGAGGAACAGGTTTAGGACTGTCAATCGTTCGAAACCTTGTGGAGGCACATCAGGGCACTGTACAGGTTAAAAGCACTGTAGGCCAAGGAACGACATTTTCCGTAATTCTTCCTCTGAAAGACCCAAAAATGTAAAAGAGAGCTTCCGATTCTAGGATCGGAAGCTCTCTTTTTGTTGAAACGTAAGATTTTATCTTGTTGTTCGTGAAACAATCAGGCTTCGTAAGTAGGCTTAGCCTCGAAAAATACTAGAGAGATAGCTCGCTCACGTGAGTCAGCTCAGGCAGCTGGATCAATTGGCCTAGGACTTCCTTTGGAGTTTGCTTATCAGTCGTCAATACCATAATAGCAGAACCGCCAAACACTTTACGGCCTACCTGCATGGTGGCGATATTGACGTCATTGCTTCCAAGCAAAGTTCCGACTTTACCAATGATACCTGGTTTGTCATTATGTGAGATAAGAAGAAGATTTCCGTTTGGAGTAATATCTACCGGATACTGGTCAATTTGAACGATACGCTCGCCATAACCGCTGAGTAGAGTTCCTGCTACGATGTGCTCTTCATTTTTGGTTTTAAGTGTAACAGATAACAAATTAGTAAAGGTTTTGCTTGCTGCCGATTTTTGAATAACGACATTAACACCACGTGATTTGGCAAGGTGCATCGCATTAACGATGTTCACGCCTTCCAATTGGTTAGATAAGATGCCTCTGACAATATAGCGAGTAAGTGGATTAGTGTCCACATCTGCCAAATCTCCAGCATAGCTTACAACGATTTCCTTAACAGCACCTTCAGTTGTTTGTCCAATGAATTGGCCCAGCTTTTCTCCAAGCGAGAAGTATGGCTGAAGCTGATTCAGTACGGTTGCTGGAACCGGAGGCATGTTAACCGCATTTTTGAACGGTTCATCGCGTAGGATATGAAGCACTTCCTCGGAAACATCTATAGCCACGTTCTCTTGAGCTTCAACAGTCGAAGCTCCCAAGTGAGGGGTTACAATGATCTTTGGATTATTTAAGAAAGGATGGTCAGCTTGAGGCGGCTCTTGCTCGTATACGTCAAAAGCAGCTCCTGCCACGATTCCAGCGTCAATAGCTTCAACCAATGCCAACTCATCAATGATGCCGCCGCGGGCGCAGTTAATAATTCTTACGCCTTTTCTCATTAATTCAAATTGTGGACGGGCGATAATATGGCGAGTTTCGTTAGTAAGTGGTGTGTGGACAGTTATGAAGTCCGCTTGAGCTGCGATTTCATTAACTGTACCTAGCTTCACGCCAAGCTTCTCTGCACGCTCTTCCGTTAGGAAAGGATCATATCCGATGACTTCCATGCCGAATACTTTCGCGCGTCTAGCTACCTCACTACCGATACGGCCCATGCCGAGAATACCAAGTACTTTATTACGTAGCTCGACACCGACGAATGTTTTACGATCCCACTCGCCTTCAACCGTTTTTTTGTATGCTTGAGGGATGGAACGAGCTACTGCCATCATCATGGCGAACGTTAATTCGCAAGTGGCAATTGTATTGCCGTCAGGAGCATTAATAACAACGATACCGCGCTGAGTTGCAGCTTCGAGGTCGATATTATCGACTCCAACACCTGCACGGCCAACAACCTTAAGCTTAGGAGCTGCTGCCATGATTCTCTCGGTTACTTTCGTCTGGCTGCGTACCATCATTGCATCATAATCAGCAATGATTGCAATCAGTTCATCTTCGGATAGGCCTGCCTTCTTATCCACTGTTACATCAGCTGCGTCATTCAGCAGTTGGATTCCCAAATCGCTGATGCCATCCATAACTAACACTTTATACATTCTTAATGACCTCCAATTCATATTTAAACAAACACAAAAAAACTCCTAATCCCCATACGATTGCCGTATACAAGGGACGAAGAGTAACTTTCGTGGTACCACCCTAATTCGTTGCAAGCTCGCACCTGCAACCTTATGGGTCCTTGTTAAAGACCCAGAAATATAACGGTTTCTACCCGGCTGTACCTAGAGGAAGCAGATATTCTAATGAATAACCCTTCACTTTTCAGCTCAGCAACTCTGGAGTGCTTTGTGTAAACAATAATGTCCGATTCGCACCTATCATCGGCTCTCTGTGCATTAGCAAGTTTACACGTTCTCCGTCAATGTTTTGTTACAAATGAAATTTTCATAAGCGTAACATGACCTGGAAGGCCATGTCAATAGATGAAGAATGTTGTCACAGCTTATTCAAAACCTAAGGAAAACAGGGGTGTGCACTTCATAAAAAAATGTTGACTTGTGTAAGAGCACTACCATATTTTATGGCAATCTCGGCAGAATTGCAATGGTTTTGGGTTGATCTAATATGAATTTTCGTTTATTCTTCAATCAACACTAATGAGAGGAGTGACGAATATGGATTCATTTGAAATCATTTCACCAAGAGAATTTACCGGATTACTTAATAAGGGTGAACTGGAAGATGCTTTAGTCATAGATGTACGCGAACAGATGGAATGGGAATATTATCACCTGGAAGAATCGATTTTAATCCCCATGAATACTATTCCTGCTAATTTGGATCAGTTACCCAGGGATCGCAAGTTATATATTATTTGTGCGCATGGCGTACGCAGCGCGAATGTATGCTATTTCTTACAGGAGCAGGGGTATGAGGATGTAATTAATGTCGACGGTGGCATGGCGGCTGTTGCTATGCTTAGAGGGTTTCAGTACGATTAGGACATCTGTGCTATTCAAATGAAAAGCCATCGTTGTAGGAGCAAGGCTCCTACACGATGGCTTTTTTTCATAATATACTGTAAGGGCTCACTTCGATAGTGTATCACTAATTTTGACTTGAGAAGAATGGGAGCTGCGGAAGGATTTCATTCGGATAAAATTTCGCTTTATTCCGGATAAAATCGCCCGTACGAACAGCTTCCGTTGCCAGAAGTACACTGATTACTTGTTGAACCTCGGTCAGATTCATCTTCTTAGCTTGTCCGGATGCAATGATTTCATCGATTCGAACAGATAAGTCTTGTGGAGTAAAGGGTGTGAAGGATTTGCCGGTTAAAAGTGCTTGTGCTATGTATTCGTTCTTCACGTTCAGACTTAATGTACCCCAATCAGTAAGGAGAAGCGATTTAGTGAGATCGACCTTTTTTAGCTGTGGATTATCAGCTTCATTCCATTTAATGATGGATTCATAATAGTTTTTTTGCGAGTTTAGAGAAAATTGCTGAGCTTCGGATAAATAAACATCCTTATCCATTAGCTTAACCAGTTCGGATCCAGGCATTCCATTCGCTCTGGCGGTTAGACTGTTTAGCGCTTCATTAAATAGCTTAAGGCTCTTCGCATAATTTTGTTGAGCTTCTTGAAGCAGTGGAGAAGAATCGGGCATGGTTTTATTGCTTAATTCATCGTATTTCTCTTTAGCCAGCTTACTTAATTCTTTTAAAATAAGGGCCCCATCGGCAGAGCGGTTTTGCTCCAATTCATTGATTTTCTCAAACCATTTCTTATGAAATTCCCTGTAAGGCTGATAAATGGTATGATAGTAGGACACCAAATATTGTTGATGATAAGCAGAGTATCCATTAGCTACTTCATTTTTCTTGAAGAGCAGGTCCTCATACTTTGTTGTGGCTCGTTCTTGTCCCATCCTTAGACCAAAGAAGAAGGTGCCAAGAGCAAGTACAAGCATAAAGATAAACATGATGGCAAATAAGTAATCGGTACGTGACAGCCGCTTATTCATGACCCTAGCTCCTTATCTTAAATTCTATTGATAGTATAGGTGATATTGTCGAAAAAGGGAATAATTGATGAAAAAAATTAATTTCAAACAGTTTAAATTTCAAAAAGTGGATATCCAAACTTTAGATGACAGAATGCTTTTGATCAACTTGTACATGACGCAGTTAGTCGTGTTTGTGATAGCATGTATTATTATGCTATTTCAACGACCTTCCTTGGGAACGATGTTATCTTTAGAGAAAGGCATATATATTCCAATTTGGGGGATAGCTTTTGCCGGGGTAGTGCTCCTTGTCGATATTCTTGTCTCGAGATGGGTTCCAGCAGAAGTTATGGATGACGGCGGTATTAATGAAATGATTTTTAAAAATCGTCCGTTATGGCACATTGCGTTACTGTCGTTTGTTGTCGCTATTTGCGAAGAATGGTTATTCCGCGGCGCGATTCAAGCATCATGGGGTCCCTATTGGACAAGTATTCTGTTCGCTGCTATTCATATCAGGTATTTGCAGCATTGGCTTATGACAGGCTTGGTTTTTAGTATAAGCTACGGGCTGGGCTGGATCTATATTCAGACAGGGTCGTTGTGGACACCAATTGTTGCACATTTTATTATCGACTTTATCATGGGTTGCATCATTCGCTACAGGAGAGAAGATTAATGTTTTCCAATTCAAATCAAAATCTGCAGAATCAATCAAATGACATGAAAAAAGGAACGGCAGAAGATCAGCAGGATGATACTTTTCTTCCTCCGCGCAATGCGGTCCATCCAACTGAGAAAGAAAAATGGCTGCGCATTTTCTACCGAACCTTATTATGGTTATTTATATTGCTGGTTGTAGGGCTGTTAGTGTGGGGCTGGCGTAAAGTTAAAGGAGAAGCTTGACATCCGTAGGGTGTAAGTTAGCTGCTTATAGGGAAAAATTAAAAAGCCTCCTGCAATATGAAGTAAGCTGCATGGCTTCATATTATGGGAGGCTTTTTATTATGGGTTTACCTCGATAAGTTCTGGATCAACAAAGCCGTATTGCTTCTCCTCCAACTGAGTAAGCATGCTATCCAAAGCCTTTTCAGTCCAGGGCAGCTCGTGCATTAAGATGTTGCTGCCTCCTCTTAGCTGCTCCATAACATTGCTGATTACCTTATTCGGATCATTTTTCTTAGCGGACATTTCCCAATCCAAAGATCCATTTGACCATGTCATGTATAGCATGTTTTCTTGTTTCACCTTGGCTCGCAATTCATCACTGCCTGAACCAAAAGGCGGGCGGAAAAACTGGGGTGCGCTGCCTGTTAATTCCTTCACAATTTTCTGGACGTCTTCGACTTGCTGATCTATTTTATCCTTGCCTTCTTTCTTTAAATCAATATGGTCCCAAGAATGATTTCCAATCGTTTGGCCGCGCTCCTTAATTAGCTTGAGCAGCTCAGGCTTTTGTTTTACTAAATAACCATTAACGAAGAAGATAGCTTTGGCTTTGTGTTTATCCAATGTGTTTAATATGCCTTCCAGTACTTCTTTGTTGCGTGGACCGTCATCAAAGGTGAGCAATACAACCTTTTTATCTGTAGTAGCAGGATCGATTGGAACTATGTCGTAGGATTTTGGATTCATTTTGTAAAGTTTGGTTGTCGTTTGAGGAGCGGCTGCCTGCTCATTAGATGCATTAGGTTCTTTACCGGCGGCAGGAACTTTAGAATCAACGATTGGGGGAATAGGGACAGCTCCCGTCTGCTTTTCGGGAATTGGTTTTTGGTCTGTGCTCTGAGGCGTATTGATGGTTGTTGAACCCTGAGCAGTCGGCACCGTAGGTGAGGGCTGCTGTGATGCAGCAGGTGTACTTGTATTATTGGAGCAGGCAGTTGTGGTTATTATCAGCAATGCAGCAAAGAGTGTTGTAAGTTTCATATTCATTTGTAGTTGCTCCTATTCATGATGGTTTCCTAATTTTATCATGCATGCTTCGTTCGTACATAGTAAAAAATAAGATTGAACCTATTCGGATGGAGGGATAACATGAAATTAGGATCATTTTTGTTTGGTGGATTAGTTGGAGCAGCAGCAGTCGTATATTTGAATAATAAAAGCAAATCGATGTTATTTTCCGCATTAAGCAGCAATCAGTCGGTTGGGAATATGATGGACAAAGCGAAGGATAGATTCAACGGTGCTTCAGATTCCTCAGCAACCCATGGATTTGAGGGCAAAACGAATAATAAGTCGGCTTCATCCACATCTTCATCAAATGGCTTCAAAAAGGAAGATCCTTTCTCTACAAACAGTAACAGCGGACTTGGCAAAGTTGAAGAAATCATTAAGCAAGATCCGAAGTTAAATGAAACAGTTCAAGAAATTATCGCTCAAAATAATAATGGCAAAGAAACTTATCAAACACAATAGAGCTTCGTATAGAACTTCTTTTTAAGGAACGGTCATTTATGTTAGCCAATCTAATTTACCCATAAAAAGCTGGGCATAAGCGGATTTTTCGCTTATGTCCTTTTCTTTTTTTGTGAGCACAAGACATTTTTTGTTATGTTGTGATATAATACTCATATAATTGAATACAAGCTGTGAAGCTTACTCACCTTTTTAACCTTACTTCATAAGCTGTTATTATAAGTGGCGGCAAGGGAGGAATCCTGTATGAAAATGGAGCGTTTAAGTCAGGACAAGATACGGATTTTTCTCACATTCGACGACTTGACGGAGCGAGGCATTCAAAAGGATGATATGTGGAGGGAGATCCCTAAGGTTCACGAGCTTTTCAGTGATATGATGGATCAAGCTTACACCGAATTAGGATTCGATCCTTCGGGACCTTTGGCTGTCGAAGTTTTAGCGCTACCCGCTCAAGGAATGGTTGTTATCGTCACACGCAGCAAGATGGACTTCCATCATTCAAGCGATTCTTATGATGAGGAAGTCGAAGAGATGTATGAATTAGAGGTCACATTGGAGCAGTCCGATCAAATCTCTTATGTGTTTCATGATTTTGAAGACCTCGTACGTATGGCCAAAGTGTTACAGCCGATGGTAACCGATGGTGGTATCTTATTCTCCTATAAGAACAAATGGTTTTTGCAGCTCGATGCCGTTGATATGGAAGAGAGCGGTTATCAAGCAGTCATAGCAGTTCTATCGGAGTATGGAGATGCAGCTTCCGTAACTCGGGCAGTTCTTGAGGAATACGGTAAAACAGTTATTGCTGCTGATGCTGTTAATGTACTCTGTACGCACTTCAAATAATTGCCCAAAGCATTCTCAAAAACAGTATTGTTTTTGTGGGGTGCTTTTTTGCGGTTGGGCAGGGCTCTACAACGTTTTTTAGTTCGTATAGAACGGCTGAAAATACAGCACGTTTTTATTTGTATAGGGAATGATGAATCAGGGCGGCGTGAAAGTGTAAGAATACAAACAATGCAGTAGCAAAGGATGGTTCTGATGACTGAAAACTTAAACGTGCTTCAAGCCACACAGCTGATCATCGAAGAGGCTCTAACCAAGCTTGGTTATTCTTCCGCGATGGTAGAGCTGCTGAAAGAGCCTATGAGGATTATGACAGTACGAATCCCTATTCGAATGGACGATGATTCTATCCAGATATTTACGGGCTATCGAGCGCAGCATAACGATGCTGTTGGACCAACCAAGGGGGGCGTTCGTTTTCATCCGGAAGTGACGGAGGACGAAGTTAAAGCTCTGTCCATTTGGATGAGTTTAAAATGTGGCATTGTTGATTTGCCCTATGGTGGGGGAAAAGGCGGAATCATATGCGACCCGCGGAAGATGTCTTTCCGAGAACTTGAGCGATTGAGCCGCGGATACGTAAGAGCCATTAGTCAAATTGTTGGGCCTACCAAGGATATTCCAGCGCCTGATGTAATGACCAACTCCCAAATCATGGCCTGGATGATGGATGAATATAGCCGAATTAGAGAGTTCGACGCTCCCAATTTTATTACAGGCAAGCCATTGGTGCTTGGCGGCTCTCATGGACGCGAAACGGCGACAGCCAAAGGCGTTACCATCATGATCGACCAGGCATTAAAGAAGAAGGGAATCCCTCTTCATAATGCACGCGTTGTTATTCAGGGCTTTGGAAATGCGGGCAGCTATTTGGCCAAGTTCATGCATGAGATGGGTGCCAAGGTAATTGGTATATCAGATGCATATGGAGCACTTTATAATAAGGATGGTCTTGATATTGAATATTTATTGGATCGAAGAGATTCCTTCGGGACGGTAACTAAGCTTTTTAAAGACACCATTACAAACAAAGAATTGTTAGAGCTGGAATGTGATATTCTTGTTCCGGCAGCAATTGAGAATCAGATAACCTTGGAGAACGCTGAACGTATTCAAGCCTCTATAATAGTTGAAGCTGCCAACGGTCCTACTACATTGGAGGCTACCGAAATTTTGACTGACCGGGGAATTTTAATAGTACCTGATGTACTTGCAAGCGCTGGTGGTGTGGTCGTTTCTTATTTCGAATGGGTACAGAATAACCAAGGGTATTACTGGACAGAAGCTGAAGTGCATGCCAGATTACAAGAAATGATGGAAAAAGGCTTTGAGAATGTCTATAATGTTCATATCACGAGAAAAATTAATATGCGTCTGGCCGCGTACATGGTCGGTGTACGTAAGATGGCTGAAGCCTCCCGTTACCGCGGCTGGGTTTGATTTTTTATTTATAGTAATGGCAGGTTTTATTGGATTTCTTATTTTCTGACGAAGGAAATAATGGAGGTCAGAGTAACTGCCGGAGAGTTTACGTGCTGCCTTTGATAATGGATTATCTACCTTGTAAAATTCTAACCGAATAATCGATTATCAACAGTGGTCGGAGGCAGTTACTGCTGATCCGGAATTATGTACTTTTGTCAGAAAATGATTTATCCCATTAAAACCCAGGAACGGAGGGGACACGTTGAGCGTCTTGTCAGTCTTGACGGCGGCCATTGCGCCGGGTGTCGCTCTGCTGGCTTATTTTTATTTGAAGGACCGGTACGATACTGAGCCTATTCATCTGGTTATGAAATTATTTTTGTTCGGTGTGCTCCTGGTTTTTCCGGTTATGGTGCTGCAGCGGGCATTTGCTCATGGCCTAGGTGATGATCCGCTCATATTTTCATTTATCATCTCTTCGGGCTTAGAGGAATTTTTAAAATGGTTTATCGTTTACATTGTAATATATCAGCATGCTTCATTTGATGAACCGTATGATGGTATTGTGTATGCAGTAGCCGTATCCCTTGGTTTTGCCACATTGGAAAATGTGTTTTATGCCTTCCTTAACTCGGCGACTATAACCTCACTATTGTCTAGAGCGCTGCTTCCTGTTTCCGGTCATGCGATGTTTGGGGTCATGATGGGTTATTACTTAGGAAAATCGAAGTTTACACCTGATCGCAAAACTAGGTACTTGGCATTTTCTATTTTATTCCCTATTTTTTGGCATGGTTTATACGACTATATTTTGCTGACTACCAAATCGAACTGGGTGTGGTTTATGATTCCATTGATGGTATTCTTGTGGGCGCGCAGCATATGGAAGGTCAATCGAGCCAACTCCAAATCACCGCTCCGAGTTATGCAAGCAGAGGATCAGGTTAAAATATAACCGGTTTGTCCATACTGCATAGTAATATTACAAACCGGAGGGAATGCATGACGGTAAACGATCGTGTCAAAGTGACCATTCGCTGTAAACAATGCGGCGAACGCTTTGTACTTAAAGGGAGAAGAGAAAAAGGGAAAATTGATACAGGGTTCAAGCAATGTATATGCAGTAATGATTCTGATTTTGATATTGATACGAATGGTGTGTGAGAAGCCTTGCGGGCTTCTTTTTGTTTTGACCGTTTTTTGAACGATTATGTGCATAAGACTTCTTCCTTCAGCGAAAACTAAGCCCAAGTTTGGCTGATGAAGGGAGATTTCACGAATATGTATAGAAGATTAAGTTATGTCATGTTCCCCATCTTGTTTATAGCCTTGATTGGAGCCGGTTTGTGGGGATATTTAGAGCATCAAGAAAAAAATGCTATTTTGATCAAAGCCGAAAATCAGTACCAAAGGGCTTTTCATGATTTATCGTTCCATGTAGAAAGTCTTCATAATGAATTAGGGAACACGTTAGCAGTCAACACATTGTCCCAGGATTCGTATAAAAAAGGTTTAATCAACGTCTGGAGGATCACCAGCCAAGCGCAAAGCGAAATTAATCAACTGCCTTTGACACTACTGCCTTTTAATAAGACGGAGGAGTTTTTGGCCAATATGGCTAATTTCTCTTACAGAGCCGCAGTTCGCGATTTAACTAAGCAGCCGTTGACTGAAGAAGAAATGAAGACATTGAACGCGCTGTATACACATGCTTCTGAAATTTCAACCGATCTTCGGAGCATGCAGACCAAGGTGCTGGATAATAACTTACGTTGGATGGATGTTGAGACGGCATTGGCTACGCAGAAAGAGCCACTGGATAATGTAATCATTGACGGCTTTCAAACGGTTGACAAGAAAGTTGCTGATTATTCGGACGTGAAGTGGAGTCCCACCATGTTAAATGTTTATCAAAAGCATGACATGAATATGTTATCAGGCAATAATGTGACTGCTGAAGAAATTAAGCAAAAAGCAGCTCAATTTCTTGGAGTGCAAGATACTAGTTCTTTTCAAGTGGTTGAAAATGGTCCCGGAACTGAATACCATTCCTTTAGTGTTTCTGCACCTAAGGAGAATTCATTGGATGGGATTCACATGGATTACAGCACTAAAGGCGGTCAATTGTTGTGGTTTTCATTTACAAGGGATGTAAAGGAGAAGAAGCTGGATATTCGCAGTGCCAGAGATACTGCAGCTGAATTTCTGGATTCACATGGCTACGCTAATATGACAGCAGTAAGCTATGATGAGTATAACAATATAGGTAATATTACGTTTGCAAGCCGAGATAACGAGATCATCAACTATCTGGATAAGTTAGCGGTTAAGGTAGCGCTTGACAATGGTGAGGTGACTGGACTTCAAGCAACAGATTATGTATTTGATCATAAGGAACGCCAATTGAAGGCTGCCAAACTAACAATCGAGGAAGCTCGAAAAGTGCTGAATCCGAACTTTAAAACGGAGCATGAGGCGTTGGCGCTAATACGCAATGATACACAAGAGGAAGTGTTGTGTTATCAATTTATGGGTAAGATTAACGGTGGTGTATACCGGATCTATATTAATGCGGAAACCGGCGTTGAGGAGAAAATAGAGAGGCTTCGACAAAATGATGAAAATGTAAGCAAAACATGAGTAAATTTTAAGGAGACTTTTACAAAGTCTCCTTTTTTTTGCTTCCCATCTGTTCTCGTCATGCTATAATAAATGGTAGAGTCTAGTACTATGGTACTGGTTATAACATCGATGGGAGGTGCAAACATTGCTTCCAAAAGTAAATCAAATTTTACATATACAAATAAACTCGATTGATGAGGAAGAAGCAAAGCAAGAGTTAAAGTCGAGAATTTCTGATATTAGTTCAAGCTATATCAGCATGGAAGTTCCGATTAACGAAAAAACAGGCCGTTTAAAGAGGTTGTATGTAGGAGATGAGATGTCGGCCTATTTTATAACCGACGGCGGTGTTAAGAACTATTTTACATCCTCGGTATTAGGTTTTTCAGATGATGTCATCCGCATGGTTCATATTAAGAAGCCGGAACCTGATGCCATTACTAAGGTTCAACGTCGTAGCTTTCTAAGAGTGCCTGCAGAGTTGGAAATGGCTGTGAAATTTTCGGAGCAGCTGCAATTTATAGCCGTAACGGATGATGTTGGCGGAGGTGGCATATCTTTTATTTGTGACGGATACATACCACTGGATAATCAACAAATTGTAAGCTGCTGGTTATTGGCCAATTACAGGAACGGGCAGATCGAGCATATCCCTTTTAATGGAGAATTGGTTCGCGTTAAGCAATTGGAGAGCGGAAAACAGCAGGTCATGATGAGGTTTGCTGAAATATCCGACAGAGACCGGCAGAAAATTATCCGTTATTGCTTTGAACGACAGCTGGATTTCCGTAAACGTTAATGCATAATTTACCGTTATATGGACAAACTACCTCCAAAAGTATTTTATGGAGCGGTGACTGTGGTTCATAATAATGACTCCAAACAAACTAGTAGTTATGAAGAACTTTTTTTGCAGTTTTCTTCTTTAGTGGAGAGATGGCTTATACGAATAATACTCGGATTATTGACGTTATTGTTGATTTTTCAGCTGTTACTGCAGTATCCAAGTATCCGTTATTTTTTAGTGAGAGTGGAACAATTGGAGGGGGTATCTTTCATTCGTTCGGAATGAAGGAAACTGTCACAACAATGATTAAGAGGGAGGCGTCTTTGCAATCCCTCTTTCACCTATGGTATAATTTTCTTCGATCACAGGCAGGGCCTGTTAATTAAAGCTTTATCGTATTTTCTTTTTATTGCTGGGAGGCCCGTGTTTTGGATAAGTTCAACATTGCTATAGACGGTCCGGCGGGAGCAGGGAAGAGCACTATTGCCCGGCTTGTTGCCAACACATTAGGATTTGTTTACGTAGATACCGGGGCCATGTACAGAGCAGTCACGTGGAATGCACTACAAAGTGGTTTGAGTCTGGATCATCCAGCTGAGATTATTGCTGCTACAGAACAGATGGAGATTCGTCTTGCCCCTGGTGAGAATGGTCAACAGGTGTTTGTGAATGGACGAGATGTGACAGTGGATATCCGTTCAGCTGAAGTGACGAATAATGTGTCACAAATTGCTGCCATTGCTGAAGTTCGTCGAAACTTAACTGTCAAACAAAAGCAATTGGCCGTTGATAAAGGAGTAGTTATGGATGGCAGAGATATTGGCAGCCATGTACTTCCTAACGCAGAGTTGAAGGTGTTTCTAACGGCTAGTGTGAGGGTAAGAGCTGAACGAAGGTACAAAGAAATTCAAGATGACCGTACAGATGTTACCTTGGAGCAGCTTGAAGCCGAAATAGCGGCAAGGGATAGGATGGACGAGTCAAGGGAAATTGCACCTCTGATTCAAGCACCGGATGCTGTTCTGCTAGATACTACCGGCATGCCCATACCTCAAGTGGTTGAACGTATATTGGAGCTTTGCAGGACTGAAGTCGGCGGAGGTAAATAGTATGCTTTATTCAACGCTTCGCGCCCTTTTTCATTTTATATTTCGGTTTGTTTTTCGTCTGAAAGTTGTTGGTTTGGAGAATGTTCCGCACGGCCAACCCGTCATTTTATGTGCTAATCATACAAGTAATATGGATCCTCCGCTGTTAGGGAGTCCGTTAGTAGGAAGACGTGTACATTATATGGCGAAAGCTGAGCTATTCGATGTTCCTGTACTTGGCTGGGTTCTTCCAAGAATAAGTGCATTTCCAGTTAAACGGGGCGGAGTAAGCAAAGAATCGATTCGCTTGTCGCTGCAGCTGCTGAGCGAGAATAAAATTCTTGGCATTTTTCCTGAGGGCTCTAGAAGTAATGCAGGGGGGATGGGCAAGAAGGGTGCTGCGAGCTTAGCCTTGAAATCAGGCGCAACAGTTGTTCCTGCGGCTATCGTTGGTGGATACAAGCCATTTAGACAATTGACGTTGGTATATGGCAAACCCGTTGATATAAGTGAATTTGCCGATCAAGGGTCAGAAGGACTCGAGCAAGCTACTGACAAAATTTTGTCGGTTATCCGTACTATGGTAAAGCAATACGAATCGAAATGATAGAATGTGGAATACTTAGAAAAACAATTAACCGCGTATTTTTTTTGCGTCGGTAAATTATATAAGACAGCAGCAATTGTAACTAATAAATTATTGGTTGAGGTTGCTAATCAAGGAGGGAATTGAACCATGTCAGAGGAAACAAAAGTAGAACAAAACGTTCAAGCAGAAGAAGTACAACAAGAGGTATCCCAAGAGGAATCTATGGCTAATGTAGCGATTCTGAAGAAGGGTGATACAGTTAAAGGTACGATTATTAAAGTCGACGACGATCAAGCATTCGTTGACATCGGTTATAAGTATGATGGAGTAATACCAGTTCGCGAGCTTTCATCCGTAACAGTAGGTAGCGCAGGTGAAAGTGTTCAGGTTGGTCAGGAAGTAGAATTAAAGGTACTATCCATCAATGACAGCAAGGAGAAGCTGGAGCTTTCCAAGCGTGTAGTTGACAGTGAAAAAGCATGGGAGCAACTGACAAGCGAAATGGAAAACAAGACGATCCTTGAGGCTGTTGTAGCTGAGGTTGTCAAAGGCGGTCTTGTAGTTGACGTTGGCCTGAGAGGATTCGTGCCTGCATCGATGGTTGAGCGTTCTTTTGTTGAAGATTTCAGTGATTACAAAGGACGTACACTTAGATTGCGTGTAAAAGAGATGGATCGTGAAAAGAACAAAGTAATCTTGTCCCAAAAGGACATATTGGATGAAGAGTTCGAAGCGAAAAAGAAAGAGGTCTTTGCGAATCTTTCCGTTGGTCAAAAATTAGATGGTACAGTTCAACGTTTGACGCAATTTGGCGCTTTCGTTGATATCGGCGGAGTAGATGGCTTAGTGCATATCTCCGAAATGGCGTGGCATCATGTTGAAACCCCTGCTGAAGTTGTAAAAGAAGGCGATCAAGTGAAAGTTCAAATCTTGAAGCTGGATCCTGCTAATGAGCGTATTAGCTTGAGTATTAAAGCAACACAACCAGGTCCGTGGCAGCAAGTAACTAGCAGCTTCAATGTTGGTGATATTGTAACCGGTACTGTAAAACGTCTTGCGCAATTCGGTGCTTTCGTCGAAGTGGCTCCAGGTGTTGAAGGTCTAGTTCACATTTCTCAGATTGCACACCGACATATTGCAACTCCTTCGGAAGTATTGAAGGAAGGTCAAGAGGTTCAGGCGAAAATCCTTGATGTTAATGCTGTAGACAAACGCATCAGCTTAAGCATCAAAGAAACAGAAGAAGCTCCAGCAGCTCCGGAACGTGCTCCTAAATCTGATAGACCAGCAAGAGCGCCTAAAGAAACTGTTATTGCTGAAGAATATCAAAATCAAGGACTTAACTTGACACTAGGCGAGCGCTTTGGCGATAAGTTGAGCAAATTTAAATAAGTTGAAATAATATCATGGGATTTTAGGAGGAGTCAGGGTGCGTATTCCAAGAAAAATGGAGCATGTTCATCATGCTCTCCAACTTGGGCAAAGTGGTGAACAAGGCTTTACTGACATCAAATTGATACCTAATTGTCTCCCTGAAACTTCTACTGAGCTTATTTCATTACAAACAATAATCGGCGAACTCACTCTGAGCTCGCCGATTATTGTTAATGCCATGACAGGCGGAGCGCAGGAGACAGAAGAGATCAATCGGGAGCTGGCTGTTGCTGCAAGGGAAACTGGACTGGCAATGGCGGTTGGTTCACAAATGGCCGCTATTAAAAATCCTGAGCTTGCTTCCAGCTACCGAGTCGTTCGTAAGGTGAATCCGCGAGGAATCATCTTTGGCAACTTGGGGAGCGAGGCTTCATTAGAACAAGCGGAACGAGCTGTTGAGATGGTGCAGGCTAATGCTCTGCAGATTCATTTGAACGTCATGCAGGAGCTGATAATGCCTGAGGGTGATCGTAATTTTATTGGTATGCTGGAGCGGATCTCGTTAATAAATGAAAGAGTCGGGGTTCCCGTTATTGTCAAAGAAGTAGGGTTCGGGATGGCTCAGGAAAGCGCGGCTGCTTTAGTACAAGCAGGTGTGAAAATTATTGATGTGGGCGGATCTGGGGGCACCAATTTTGCAGCTATCGAGAATGCGCGGCGTACTCTGCCTATGAATTGGTTGAACGACTGGGGTTGTAAAACGGCAGTTTCACTAATGGAAGTAATGAATATCTCCAATTCGCTGAATAGCGCTATACCATCCAACATTTCAGTAATAGGATCTGGAGGAATACGCAGCACTCTAGAAATATGCAAAGCACTAACTCTGGGGGCATCGGCTGTTGGAATCGCAGGAACGTTCCTCCGAACGCTACGTGCTGAAGGTACATCAGCATTAGTCAAACAAATTACTGATTATCATCAGGAGTTAAACCTGATTATGACAGCGTTGGGAGCTCCAACTATTCAGAATCTATGGAATGTCCCTGTAGTCATTTCAGGAGAAAGTGCACAGTGGTGCGAGGTAAGGGGAATAAATGTCCGGCAGTATGCCGCTAGAACAGGATTGATAAAAATTACATAATAAAGCCATACTAAGAACTGGTACTGAAGTAAAGCTCTTAGGTGGTGCAAATGAATCCAGGATATTTGTCAATATTATTCCTAGTCGTATCGTTGATTTTATTCGCTAGTGGCTGGATGGATTTTTTTATGAGAGGTATAACTTCAAAGGTGATACTTCTTTTTTTTGTCTCATGGTTAGTCACTATGGAGATCATGATCACATTACCACATGCACGGATTGGTTTATGGATTATAGTTTTAGTGGTTCTAATTGTAGCTGCTTTGTGGCGTTCCAGCGGGATTATGTATAATTTGCATGTATTGTCTGTAGGAATATTATTAGGATCTGTTTCTTTCTTTTTGCAGGAAACGATTCATCTGTTTCCCTCCATGGTTCTCGGAAGTGTTGAATTCTCAATGGCTTTGCTGATTGGATTTATGGTTAGTTCGCTAATTAAAGTGCCAGCTGTTCAATTGGCTGTAGTTTCATTAGGTCTTCTATTAGGAGAGACTTATTTCCGGTTTATTCATAAGGGACAAATCGAGTTTCAATTAGGAACAACTATGCTGCAGGACCGTTGGTGGCTTACCGTATATATTACTCGGGTGACATCACTACTTTTAGCCAGTATGATTCTGATCAGTAAGAAAAGTGTTAGTTGGATTGTAACAGGAGTTAGAAAAATAGTCCGACACCGTGAGTAAACTCGGGATCAATAGAAATGAGGGGTAGAGGCTGTTATGCTGAACTGGATTGTGGAGCAAAAATATACAGTCGGAATTGTGCTGGGGGTTGTATTCGGGATTGCAGCGAGATTAAGTATGCTAAGAACGGACTATCGACAATATCCGACTTACCCGCACGGGAAGATCATTCACATTTCACTAGGCGTTATAGCCGCAGGACTCGGCTCGGTTGCTGTCCCGTCATTGCTCGACAAAAACTATACTGCTGTTACCTTTCTCTCCCTTGCTGCTCAACAATTTCGCGATGTTAGGAATATGGAACGCCAGACTCTCTCCAAAATTGACAGTATGGAGCTGGTTCCTCGAGGAGCAACCTACATAGAAGGGATAGCGATGGTGTTTGAAGGACGAAATTATATGGTTATTTTCACCTCGTTTCTAGCGGCGTTGTTCAGTATAGTTTTTTCGTGGTATTGGGGAATTGCTGCAGGGATAGTTGCTATTCTGATTACAAACCACTTCAAATCCGGTAAAAGCATTAGTCATATTGCAGATGTGCAGATTTCTGAGGTTAGGCTGGATGGTCCGAATTTGTTTGTAGATGACATCTATATAATGAACGTTGGCTTGGAGGATACGAGGAAAATCATCCTTAAACGTGGAATCGGGCTTATTCTAATTCCAAAAAACAAAAATTGCCGTGTCACACTTGCGAATGTCGGACAGCGCCAAGCTCTCCTTCATGATCTCTCAACTATATTGGGCATTTATCGTGACGAAGGGGAACCTTCTCTGTTGCCGTTAGCCAAGCTGGATATGGCTGATGGACGGCTGGCTGTTTTTTTACTGCCTCAGGAAAGAGATATTGAGAAGGCAAGGTGTGTGATACTGCAATCACCCGTATTGGAAAGCGCTGTACGGATGCCAACGGAAGCCAACTTGAAACCGGAGGGAAAGGAAGGATAGTATAATGGGGAAAATCGTTGCTGTGGTAACAGCGGATAAGAACCAAGTAGCTGGAGGGGCGCCAATATTTATCGTGAATAATTCAGATGAACAGCAGAAGGTTTCGTTTAAATTAGAAAAGATTTTAGATGCTTCAGCACATGATTTACAGAATGGCACCATGATATTGGTTGATCATAAGATCTAAGAATTTGTTCTCCAATTTGAGAATTATGTTAGTCCAATTAGGTCATTGAAGCCGCTTATTCTTGATAATTAGATATGGAAGCGCCGTTGATTTACTGGTTGGCAAGTGCTATGATGTAGAATGTGAAATTTTTCATGTTACGAATTTGCTGGATCCAAGAAAGGAATGAAGTCTGATGGCAAGACCCGTTGTAGCTATAGTCGGTCGACCTAATGTGGGAAAATCAACGATTTTCAACCGCATTATCGGAGATAGGCTTGCAATTGTAGAAGATATGCCTGGGGTAACCCGGGACAGGTTGTATGGAATAGGTGAATGGTTAGAACATCAGTTTAGTGTGATAGATACCGGTGGTATTGAGATCGACGGTGACGATGCGATGCTTAAGTCCATCCGTGTGCAAGCAGAATTAGCTATTGAAGAAGCGGATGTTATTATCTTTATGGTCGATGGCAAAGGTGGCATCACCTCGTCGGATTCAGAAGTGGCCGAGCTGTTGTTCCGTTCTAAAAAGCCCATAGTGCTTGCTGTTAATAAAATTGATAATATCAAACGGCAGGATGACATTTATGAATTTTATAGCCTAGGCTTTGGTACTCCATTTGGCATTTCAGGTTCTCATGGTACAGGAATAGGGGATTTATTGGATGAAGTTGTTCAGCATTTTCCTGATGCCACTGATGATGAATATGGTGAGGACGTAACTCGAATAGCTCTTATTGGACGACCTAATGTAGGGAAATCTTCATTGGTGAACACCATTTTGGGAGAAGATCGAGTTATTGTCAGCGATGTTGCGGGAACAACGCGTGATGCAATCGATACACCTTTTGAGAAGGATGGTCAAAAGTATGTAGTTATCGATACAGCTGGGATGCGTAAACGCGGCAAAGTATATGAAAACACGGAGAAATACAGCGTAATGCGTGCGATGAAAGCTATTGAACGTGCTGACGTGGTTCTCGTACTGATCAATGGAGAAGAAGGTATTATCGAGCAGGATAAGCATATTGCAGGGTATGCCCATGAAGCTGGGAAAGCTGCAATTTTTGTTGTTAATAAATGGGATGTTGTTGATAAGGACGAAAAGACGATGCAGGTGTTCACGCAGAAAATCCGTGATCATTTTCTGTTCATGAGCTATGCACCGATTCTTTTTTTATCGGCAAAAACGAAACAAAGAGTACACAAATTACTTCCAATTGTCAACCAGGTAGCGGAGCAGCATGCTCTCCGGATTCAAACCCATGTGTTGAACGATGTTATTTCTGATGCGGTTGCAATCAATCCTCCTCCGACAGACAAAGGCAGACGTTTAAGAATCAACTATGCGACACAGGTTGCGGTCAAGCCTCCTACGATAGTTTTGTTTGTTAATGATCCAGAGCTTATGCATTTCTCTTATGAGCGATATTTGGAAAACAAAGTGCGTGCAGCTTTTGGTTTTGTAGGAACCCCACTTAGGATCTTTACACGTAAAAAATCGGATGATGAATAGGAGAGATGACAAGTGTGGTTTGTCATATCCATCCTGATCGGGTATTTGTTGGGCTCGATTAGTTTTAGTTTTTTGGCTGGTAAGCTGCTGAAAGGAATTGACATCCGAAAACATGGCAGTGGGAATGCCGGTGCGACCAATACATTGAGGGTTCTAGGGGTAGGACCCGGTGTAACGGTTTTATTGCTTGATGCCATAAAAGGAGTAATTGCCGTCCTACTCGGAATTTGGATCGGTGATGGCAGTGCGCTGCTTTTGGTGCTCTGCGGTGTAGCGGCTATTGCAGGACATAATTGGCCTGTATATTTTGGGTTCCGCGGAGGTAAAGGGATTGCTACAACGATCGGTGTTATGCTTACCTTAGCGCCACTTCCTGCTTTGTATGCGGGTATCGTTTGTATTTTGGCAATTGTAGTAACACGCTATGTTTCACTCGGATCTTTATTGTTTACCGCAATTTTACCTATACTAGTATGGATTATGCACTTTCCGATTGAAATCTTTTACTTTAGTTTATTAGTTTTCGTTTTTGCTTGGATTCGTCACCGTTCTAATATTGTCAGACTGTTGAAGGGCCAGGAGAATAAAATTGGTTCCAAAACAAAATCGGGTTGACAGCTCAGGCTTTATGTTTGAATAGTTATTAAGGGAGGTGGCGTTCATGTCTGACAAGGTAGCCGTTCTGGTGGCAGGCAGTTGGGGGACGGCCATTGCTTCTGTGTTGGCGGAGAACCAATTGGATGTTACGCTGTGGTCTCGTAATGAGCAGCAGGTAGCGGAAATTAATAACGAACACCGAAATCATCGTTTTCTTGGAGATATAGAGCTATCGCCAAGGATTCGAGCTACTACATCAATGGAGGAAGCGCTGCACGAAACACGTGCAGTGTTTGTTGTTGCTCCTTCTGCTTCTATGCGCGAGGTTGCTTTACAGATGCGTCCTTTTCTACGGCAGGAGACAATATTGGTTCATGCAACAAAAGGCTTTGAGGCGACGACCTTACGAAGAATGAGTACTGTCTTAGCTGAAGAGCTGCCTCAATATGATCCGTACTCTATTGTTGTATTGTCCGGTCCTAGTCATGCTGAGGAAGTGATTAAGCAGTGTCCAACAACCGTGGTTGTTGCATCGGAAAATACCGAAGCTGCAGAGGCCGCACAGGATTTATTGATTAATTCCTACTTTCGTGTGTATACAAATCCCGATGTAATAGGTGTTGAGGTAGGCGGTGCATTAAAAAATATCATTGCGCTTGGCGCAGGTCTTACAGACGGACTTGGATATGGAGATAATGCAAAGGCTGCACTGATAACCCGAGGGTTAGCTGAGATATCGCGTCTCGGCACTGCGATGGGCGGAAATCCTTTAACATTCGCTGGGTTAGCCGGCATCGGTGATCTTGTAGTAACCTGTACAAGCAAGCACAGCCGCAACTGGCGTGCTGGTTACACGCTGGCACAAGGTGAACCTCTTGAGACGGTGCTTCAACAAATGGGAATGGTCGTAGAAGGGGTTAAGACTACTCAGGCCGCCTATAGACTTTCACGTGAGTATGGGATAACTATGCCAATTGCGGATGAGCTTTACGCCGTCCTTTTTGAGGGGAAGTCAGCGATAGCAGCAGCCCAGGATTTAATGGGACGTGGGCGCACTCACGAAATTGAAGAAGTAGCCAAGCCTGTTCAAACAAAATGGTTCGGGTAGACAACCGCCTACACGATTAATCATTCCTGTACATAAACTACCTTAGATTCATTTTCCACGTCAGTGGAAGCAATGAGGTTAAGGAGGGACAGGACAATGAGCAACAAGAACGTATCTAAAGATGTGCTAAGCGTAGTTAAGAAAAAAACCGGTAAAAGCGTCAGCGAGAAGGATATATATAAACTGGCCAGCGGCGTGAAGCCCTCTACGACTCAAAGCGATGCTCAATTGAAGCAATTGATTAAGCAGGTTTCGAGTTTAGTGAATATACCGGTTTCTGAAGCGACTATGAATGAGTTGATCTCTGCAATTAAATCCAGCAAAATGAATGCAAACAATATGGATCAACTCATGAAAATGATTTCAAAAAAATAGACAGTTTTGTGGCATGAGTTCCCTGAAAGGGCGCTTGTGCTTTTTTTATGTTATAATCAGGGTTGTTTAAATTCGTATGAATAGAAAAAAATATAGAATAGGAGCAATAAAATGAGTTCTATGGATAAAATGTGGGCATCCTTTATAGCCATTGCTTTGATGGTGGGTGCGTCATTTCTGATTTCTTTTGCGCGCAGCAAAACGACTGGCGTTTTGCGATTCATTCTTTCTACTATTGCTTTTCTATTGTTTGTTCCCATTTTACTCTATATGGTTGTGTCTATTTTGTAACCCTATACAATTAGGATGATTATGATTATTAATTGCTGAATAGCTAAGGGAGCTCAATTGCTTATGATAATGCTTAAAGGACGGAAAGTACATAAAGAAGTGCCTGCAGAGATAAAGCTTACATTACTGGATTTAGCGCTGAAGCATGAAGTGGATTGGGGATTCTCATGTGCCCGTGGAACGTGCGCTAGATGCCGCTGTCTCGTAACTGAGGGTAAAGAGTATTTGAATGAACCAACTGACGAAGAATGGGACCGTCTAGAGCCTGAAGAACTTGAAGAAGGGTTTCGGCTTAGCTGTCAGGCGGCTATTAAGCAAGATGGTTCTATTACTGTGATTCACAAGCCTTATTTTTAAAAAAGGAATAAGTGAGTCTGTCCCAAAACCATCCAGGGTAGAAGAGGTGGATTAGTACTTTGGAATCATCAATAAATAAACTGATTGAAGTTCTCAGACAGGTGCAGTTAAGTCTTCGGGGTGTGAAAGAACCGTGGCTCGTTGGCGGCAGCTGCGGTCTGCTTCTTCATGGTGTGCCGTTACATGCGGCCCCTCGTGATCTCGATTTATATACAGATAGTCTGGGCGCGACAGAAATACATAAAGTCTTGTTACCGTATTCCATTGACCACCAGATAGAGGATCAGTCTGGAATTTATAAATCGATATTAAGTCATTATGAAATAAATGGTATCCATGTCGAATTGGTTGGTGAATTTGAAGTAACAGCTCTCGGTAGTATTTATAAAGTTGAGGCCGCGTTTTTGGCCGAGGCCCCTTCACTGGAAATAGGTGAAGTTCTACTAAATAACCAAGATGCAGAAGCTCTTATTCCTGCTTTAAATGTTATGCCATTAGAGCATGAACTGTTATTTAATGTGTTGAGAAACCGTCCAGATCGGTATGAGGCGATTGCGGTAGTTTTACGCAATCGTAATGCTGAATTGACTCCTATTATGAGGGAGCTGATCGAGCGCAACTCCTTGGACGATGCAGTGATTGCACAGTTGAAGGAATTGCTTTAAGTATAAATAATGAGGTAGGCAGAGTGTGTATAAAGGAGTTTACAAGCCGATGGGTATACATGTAACTTTTTTACCGGACGGCAAGACCATAGAGGTACGGCCGGGAACAACTGTATTGGATGCATCTCGTAAAGTGAGGGTACAGATTCGGACGCGCTGTGGCGGCAAAGCAGCCTGTCTAATGTGTAAGATTATAGTCAAGGACTCTGATGCTTCTGGACTGGCTCCAATGAATCAAAATGAACGTTTGAAGCTGGGTGGACTGCAGGAACAGGGCTACCGATTGTCTTGCCAGGCCAAGGTGGTTGGGAATGTAACTGTATCGATCCCCGAGGATCCATTAAAGGCAGCTATCCGTAAGCAACTGGAAATGATGCAGCAGGAGGATGAATAGACGTGAAGCAAGTTAAAAAGGCAGCCTCTGTTGTTATTTTACTACTACTTTGCTGCTCGATTATGACAGGATGCATGTACCCTAAAGAAATGCGCAAAGAGAGTCAAGCGGCTACAGGAGAGTTTGTAGTAGTCGTACAAAATGCAGTGGATCAATATCATGCGAAAACGGGTGTCCTCCCTATTAAAAACAGTACGGAGTCTACTCCCCTTTTCGAGAAATATCCAATTGATTTCAAAAAATTAAAAGAACGTGCATTTATTAGCAATGTGCCGACTAACGCCTTTGAGAATGGCGGGACAGCCATCTATGTACTGGTTGATCCAGAAACTAAACCTATGGTCAAAATGATGGACTTGATTTCTTATCAGCAAACTGTAGAAGCGCAAAAGCTTGTAGATGATTACAAATCGAAGCATGCAGGCGCTTTGCCCAAGGGTGAAGTGGTGGCTCCTTCTTTTACTCGAATTGATTTTGAAAAGTTAAATAAAAAGCCGATTCAGATTCAGAGCATGTATACGCGTCAGGTTATCTTGCCTTTTATTATGAACGATTCCGGACAAGTAGCCATTGACTATTCTGAAGAGTTGATGCGGCTGATTGATAAGAAATCACTTCAGAATAGTTTAGATGCCAAGCAGGATTTAAGAGAGTTATTGGTGAAAGAATCCTTCTATGTTCCTGCGCGCTCGTTTGCGTACCGCTGGAAGAATGGGCAGCCTGTACCAGATATTAAGGAATAATCGGAATGATATAAACCTCTGTAAACCTTTTAGAAGGGTAACAGAGGTTTTTTTGTACTATCACTATGCATATTCGCCGAAAAGGCTTCGAATTGAAGCTTTTTTTAATATTCCGTCATATACGCAGCCCCTTGTTCATATATTCACTTAGGGATCATGCGGCGGCTTGGCTAAAGTCGTTATGGGCAAGGAGTGATTAAAATAAAAAGTGCCAATAATTCATCATAATTCTTCTGCTAGTACATATATTTTTACTAGTCCGAAAGCATAGGTACGAGTTTCGTCTTAAACAACCTGTAGGAGGGATTCTCATTGGAAAAAGTGGATATCTTTAAGGACATTGCAGAGCGTACAGGCGGGGATATTTACCTGGGGGTCGTTGGAGCGGTCCGTACGGGAAAATCAACGTTCATTAAACGCTTTATGGAATCGATCGTACTACCAAACATTCAGAACGATGCTGATCGTATCCGAGCTACGGATGAATTGCCGCAAAGCGCGGCAGGCCGTACCATCATGACTACTGAGCCGAAATTTGTGCCTAATACTGCAGTACAGCTGCATGTGGCTGAAGGACTGAATGTTAATGTTCGGTTGGTCGATTGTGTAGGCTATGTTGTCGAAGGCGCGAAAGGCTATGAAGACGAGCACGGTCCTCGTATGATTAATACGCCTTGGTTTGATGAGGCGATTCCATTCCAGGAAGCAGCGGAGATCGGTACCCGCAAAGTTATCCAGGAGCATGCGACATTGGGCGTGGTGATAACAACAGACGGTACCATTGCAGAAATACCGCGATCTTCCTATGCGGACGCTGAAGCACGAATAATCAATGAGCTGAAGGAAGTCGGCAAACCATTTATAGTCATTGTTAACTCAACGAAGCCTAATGGTGAAATTGCTCAGGAATTACGCAATGAGCTGCAGGCGACACATGATATCCCTGTTGTTGCAATGAGTGTAGCTAACATGAATGAAGATGATATGACCTCTGTACTGCGTGAGGTGCTTTACGAGTTCCCGGTTCACGAAGTGAACGTTAATCTGCCGAGCTGGGTCATGGTACTGGAAGACAGCCATTGGCTGCGCTCGCATTTCGAAAATTCAGTCCGTGAAACGGTTCAGGATATTCGCAGGCTGCGTGATGTGGATCGCGTTGTAAGCCACTTCGAGGAATATGAATTCATTGACAAAGCCGCTCTGGCAGGTATGAACATGGGGCAAGGTGTGGCAGAAATCGACTTGTACGCACCAGATGAGCTCTATGACCGAATTCTGATGGAAGTAGTTGGAGTAGAAATTCGCGGCAAGGATCACCTGCTGCAGCTGATGCAGGAGTTCAGCCATGCCAAACGTGAATACGATCATTTTGCCGAAGCGCTTGAGATGGTTAAAACGACTGGCTACGGCATTGCGCCGCCTACCCTAGAGGAAATGGCTCTGGATGAGCCGGAATTGATCAGGCAGGGGTCTAGGTTCGGTGTGAGGCTGAAAGCCACTGCACCTTCTATCCATATGATACGTGTAGACGTCGAATCTGAGTTTTCACCTATTATTGGAACAGAGAAGCAGAGCGAGGAGCTTGTCCGTTATTTAATGCAGGATTTTGAAGACAATCCATTGAAAATATGGGAATCCGACATATTCGGCAGATCGCTTCACTCTATCGTTCGTGAAGGAATTCAAGGCAAGCTAGCGATGATGCCGGACAATGCACGCTATAAGCTTCAAGAAACTCTTGGCCGGATTATCAATGAAGGCTCGGGTGGACTAATAGCTATCATATTGTGATTTTGGTCACAAAATCTAGTGAAAATGCACTCCTTTGGGTGCATTTTTTTCGTTTTCACTTGAAAAAGCTACTAGGGTGTATTAATATAGTCTTGTTTGTTTGATTTCCTTGTTCTATATGTATATTTTTAAACAATTCAGTTAACAAAGGGTAATATGAGATATAGTGGGGGGAGGTGAATGGCATGAATAAATCTGAATTGATTAACAAAGTTGCAGAAACCTCTGAGCTTTCTAAGAAGGATGCAACCAAAGCAGTGGAAGCTGTTTTTGAAGCTATCTCTGAAGCTTTGCAGGGTGGAGATAAGGTGCAATTGGTAGGATTCGGAAACTTTGAAGTTCGTGAACGTTCCGCTCGTAAAGGACGTAACCCGCAAACTGGCGAAGAGATCGATATCCCATCAAGCAAAATTCCAGCTTTCAAACCAGGTAAAGCACTTAAAGACGGTATTCAGTAAGAACCATGCTTTCCTACATATCATAGCTGGAACTTAAGAGTAGGCCGTAACACCTGAATCGATTTTGATTCAGGTGTTTTTAATTTATACCTTGATCAATGAGAGGATTAATGAGTGATTCTTTTAATTATAAAGATCATCTTTACAATTAAAAAGACCGCAATTATAATAAGCAATGTAAAGAATCGGGGTATGGCGCAGCTCGGTAGCGCGCACCCTTGGGGTGGGTGAGGTCGCACGTTCAAATCGTGTTACTCCGACCATGAGAGAGACATCGTCGATCCGGTGTCTTTTTCTTTTGAAAGCAAAGATATTGGGCTTTTTCAGTGGTGACATGCTAGAGGAGGATACTGGGGTGGGGGATAAGACAAAAGCATATCTATCATCGTTGGATTGGACGATGTATGGTATTATAGCTTCCATTTATTTGATTTGGCGTATTGGTACAGCCGGGAATTGGAGCGCTGCTTGCTGGGTATTATTATTATTGTGTTTGCTTGGTGTCAGAAGAGACCAAATTGAAGTCGAATGGAAACGTTTTTTTATTTTTGCTATCCCTATGCTGTATGTGTTTTATTATTTTTATGGATCCGGCAATGGCTTCTGGTGGAAAATCGCCAATTGGATGTTTGAAAATAACCGTCATCCTTGGAATTGGGATGCTTGGATGAACAGTATTCCGTTTAACGATGGTGCCTGGGCGAGAACTTTCAATACCCCTTCCCTTGACCATGCGATGGTATGGATCTATAATTATGGCTTCGTGCTTTCGTTATGGATTTGCATTGTGCGCAGCTTTTGGACAAGAAGCATGAAGAAGATGCTTTCTTATGCTTTATCAGGGCATTTAATGCAGTTTCCATTAATCCTGCCCTTTTATAATTTGATTCTTCTCCGTGAAGTTTGGTGGGTTAAGCATCAACCTGATTTATTAGGGCGCAGCTTCGCTACTGAGAATGAACTGCTTGTTAGTGTAATGAACTGTTTCCCGAGTATGCATACTTCGATATCGTTTGCTATGCTGTTATTGGCATTAAGAGAGAAAGACCGCATTTTTAAATATATGATGGTAGCTTACTGCTCTTCTATTATTTTTTCTACCATGTATTTGCAAATTCACTGGGTGCTGGATGTGTTTGCAGGAATGGCATTTGCTTACGGAACGGTTAAATTAGCTGATTTAGTTATTGGCCTTGCGTCCAAGCTGCTGCCAAGCAGTTTCAAAGGTTTTTACGGCAAAAAGGGTAAAACTTACTCTAAGGAAACAATGGTCGCTTAATCCGCGGCCTTTTTTGTCCATTTGAGCATTGAACAGTTGACATCAGCCCTATTTTTTGTGCATCATACAAGTAAGTATGTTTTGACAGGAAGGAAGAAGATAACGATGGATACTAACACAAGTCCGACTCAAGGCGATTATTTTGTTATCAAAGCAAAGGAAAACGGAGTTCAGGTTATCGGATTGACCCGAGGCCAGGATACGAGGTTCCATCATACGGAAAAGCTTGATAAAGGCGAAGTTATGATAGCTCAATTTACAGCACACACATCAGCAGTAAAAATTAGAGGTAAGGCTACAGTTATGACAAAGTACGGAGTTATGGATACAGAGGAATAATTTTTCAGCTTCTGCAGGCATAGCCTGCTTTTTTTCGTTGTACAATGATAAGAGTAGGGATCTCGGTCAAGCATTCAATTGTAACGCATTATTACATACGCTGCTTACGTGGTGAATTCACTTTTGCGATACACAGATGGTGCTTGAGAAGTGAGTTTCGCTAAAGTGGAACTCAGCAGATGCTTACGACGCTAGTTTTTGCTTACGCAAAAACTCTTAGGAGGAGTTTGCCCGATGAAATGGTTGCCCCGACTTCTTATCACAACGTTATTGTCTGTAAGTGTCGTAGTGACATTGTCTTTATTGCCCCAATTAGAGAATGGTTCGAATTCCGCAGTGTTCCGTTCGGTTAAAGCGCAGCCTGTATCTGAAGCTAATATTGTGGATGTCATGAGTAAGCTGCAGCTGCACCTTCGCATTCGGAAGGTTGAAGTAACGCATGCTATTGTTTCAGTAGATCTCATTTCTTCACCGTCCTCGGAGAAAGATGAGATTGTTCAAGATATGTATGAAATTCCACGTGCTTTGTTTAGCCGTTCAACGAATATTAATCAAGTACTGGTGCGAGTTCTTGATAGTGGCAAAAGCAACACTGGTAACGGAACGGCTCTGCTGCTTGCAACAGATGCCAGAAGAGAAAAGTGGCTCCCTAGTGAAAATGTGATTCCTACTCGAGGTATCGAGGAAATGGAACAGTACCTGCAATCTCACTTTCGGGTGACCTACACAACTAGGTGGAGAGAGCGTTTTGAGATAAAAAGTTGAGGCGGATATTATGCGCGTAAGGCTGTACTATGCTATAATAGTTAAGATTATGATCTAATGATTCTTTGTACTCGTTCGGAGGCTAATTATGAATTCTTATCGTATCCCAGAGATGGCGAGAAAATATATAGAATACGATATGATCCAAACACATACTGAATTACCGGTGTTTCCTGAATTTCGTACAAAGCTTTTATATGTTTTTTTAAGCAAACATAGCACAATGTCGAGCTATAGCGAGCTTTTCAGTCTCGTAACAGCCTTAGTCCAGGTTGGCTTGGACACACACGATATGGTTAGCGTAACGAATCAGGTTAAGGAAATGAAAGCAGCAAGATCGAGGCAACTCAAAATACTGGCGGGCGATTATTTCAGCAGCCGGTTTTATTATTTGCTCTCCAATGCCGGACATATTGATCTGATTCGGGTCATTTCGCATGCAATTTGCGAAGCTAACCGATTGAAGATCGATATGTACCAATTGATGAAGCAAGTGAAGCTGTCAGCAGAAGAGTATTTGAAGCGTGCGGTGGAGATTCGCACTCAGCTGTACCTCGCATTTACTGAGTATATGGAAGAATCGATACACGGCGCTTGGCCGGAGATCTTGAAGCTGTTTACTCAATGTGAGGTTCTATTGCAGGAGATTTCCAGATCAGAGTTAGCTCAGCAATTTCGGGAAAGCTGGGGATATTGGCATGTGATGCAGCAGGCAACCAAAGAAGAGCGGAAGTATTTATTGTCTGAAGAACCTGATCCAAGCAAAATTCGCTCTATTTGGCTCAAGTATAAAGTAACCTTACAGCTTTATCAGCAGCTGGATAGTTGTATGCTGTTGCTGCAGGATAAGCTGCAGGGTCTTGATTCTAAAGAGCTTAGCAAGGAATTGCTGTCGATTGGAGAGCCTTTTATACGTTACCTATCGACACCTAAAGTACTGGAAGAAATTTGAGGTGACTACTGTGGAATCCAAGTCAAAAGAAGAATTCGTTCACTCCGTATTTGAAAGCATAGCTCCCAAGTATGACATAATGAATGATATTCTTAGCTTTCGCAGGCATAAAGCCTGGAGAGAGTTTACAATGAAGAAGATGAATGTAAAACCAGGCAGCAAAGCTATAGACCTTTGCTGCGGGACCTGTGATTGGACAGTCAGTTTAGCACAAGAAAGCGGTACTGGTGATATTGTCGGTCTAGACTTCAGCCAAAACATGCTGGATTACGGGAGTAAGAAGATCCGTGAGAAGGGGCTGGACAAGCAGATTGAGCTAGTTCGCGGCAATGCTATGGAGCTCCCATACGAAGATAATACTTTCGACTATGCCACAATTGGTTTTGCATTAAGGAATGTGCCTGATTTGGTTAAAGTAATTGAAGAAATGCAAAGGGTGGTCAAGCCTGGCGGTATGATCGTTTCACTGGAATTGTCCAAGCCTACCTGGCAGCCTTTCAAGGGTCTTTATTATTTCTATTTTCAAAATATTTTACCGCTGCTCGGTAAACTGATAGCCAAACGCTACGAGCAGTACAAGTGGTTGCCTGAATCATTGATTCACTTTCCTGATCATAAGAAATTAGCCGATATTTTCAGAAAAACAGGGCTGACCCATGTACAAGCTTATCCGCTAACCGGAGGCATCGCAGCACTTCATATCGGCATCAAGAAGCAGGAAGCGGAATAAGGGACAGGAGTGGATTCTACATGCTGCTGAAAAAGGCAAAGATTTTTCTGGAAATGATTAAAATTGAACATACGTTATTCGCGTTGCCCTTTGCTTTTATGGGAGCTATTCTGGGGTCTGTGGTAATATCGCAGCATCTTCCCAGCTGGGGACAAATTGGTTGGATACTTATGGCGATGGTCGGCGCGAGAAGTGCGGCTATGGGACTGAACCGTGTTATCGACAAGGTGTTTGATGGAAGGAATCCGAGAACTATTGCAAGAGCGATTCCTGCTGGATTAATTTCATCTAAAGAAGCTATCATATTCATTGTGATTTCCTTCACATTGCTCTTTTGGGCAACGGCCAACCTAAGCTCACTATCGATGAAACTACTGCCAATTGCAGTTTTTTTTCTTGTTTTCTACTCCTATACAAAACGTTTTACGTGGGCATGTCACATCATCCTAGGAATGACCATTGCACTCGCGCCTCTCGGGGGTTGGGTTGCGGTAACTAATGATATTTCTACGGCGGCTATCGTTTTCTATGTGTCCATTGCCTTTTGGGTGGCTGGCTTCGATATTATTTATTCCTGCCAGGATTATGAGATCGACAAAAAAGAAGGGCTGCATTCGATCCCTAAACGTTTTGGGATTGCTAATGCACTCCATATTGCTCGCTGGTTTCATATTGTAACTGCCATTGGATTCTTAACCTTATTTTATATTACGGACTTAAGCTGGATTTACTTAATTGGGATTATTTTTGCAAATGGGCTATTGTTTTATGAACATAAAATTGTGAATCCCCAAAACTTAAGCAAGCTGAACATCGCATTTTTTAATTTGAACTCTGTTTTGAGTATTGGAGTGTTTGTGTTTACATTCATCGATCTGGTGGTGCTGCCAAAATGAGCAAGCCTTGGGTGATAGGAATAACTGGGGCGAGCGGGGCTGCCTACGGTGTTCGATTATGCCGTTACTTGCTTTCGCAAGGAATGCATATTCATTTGCTCATAACGGATGCTGGTTGGAGAGTGCTTAAAGAAGAGCTTGGCTGGGATGTAACTAAACGCAAGGATACTTTGGAAGCCCAACTTGGGGGATATGGTACCGGAGCCTACCAGTATCATTCTATTCAGGATATTGGTGCCAGCACGGCCAGCGGCTCATTCCGTACGCATGGTATGGTTATTATTCCTTGTTCGATGGGGACTTTATCAGGAATTGCGAACGGGGCATCCGATAACCTCCTCGAAAGAACCGCTGATGTAATGCTGAAGGAAGGCAGACCTCTCATCATAGTGCCAAGGGAGACGCCTCTTCATGCCATTCATTTAGAAAATATGTTAAAGCTTTCCCGAATGGGCGTGCGTATTATTCCTGCTATGCCGGCCTTCTACCAAGGGCCTCAAACATTGGATGATATGATTGACTTTATGGTGGGCAAGGTACTGGATAATATGGATGTGGAACACGAATTGTATAAAAGATGGGGTATGTCGGATGAGCAGCACGTACAAGCCCGTTCGCATCGGGCGGATTGATTTTACAAACGTATGGCCTTTGTTTTACAACTTTCCGTTGGAGAGGTTTCAAGGAGAGGTTGAGTTTATAACACAAGTGCCTACTCAATTGAATGCGGCTATGGCTAAAGGAGAAATCGACATCGGTCCGATATCTTCGTTTTCTTACGGAGAGCATACAGATGATTATGTACTGTTGCCTAATATGTCGGTCAGTGCTCACAAACGAGTGAAATCCATCCTGTTGTTTCACCGCAAACCGCTAGAGGAATTATCCGGTGCTTCCATAGCCTTACCGACAACTTCTGCAACGTCAGTAAATCTGCTCAAAATTATTTTGCGTCGCTTCTATGAGGCGGAGCCTGAATATCATTATGACGCCCCAGTTCTGAAAGACATGCTGAAGTCTGCTGACGCGGCATTGCTTATAGGAGATCATGCTATTCGTGAAAGCTGGAAAGATAACGGCTTAATGGTTACAGACCTTGCAGAGGAATGGAATCGCTTGACAGGCCAATGGATGTCATTTGCAGTGTGTGCGATACGAAAGCAGCTGGTAGAAGAACGTCCTGAGCTGGTGAGCCGGATTTATAGAGCATTTATGGAAAGCAAAAGGGAATCGTTATCAGATTTATCCTCCATGGTTCGGGATGCACAAGGTTTGTTAGGAGGCACGGCTTCTTATTGGGAGCAGTATTTCTCCTCTTTAATTTATGAGTTCGGTCCTGAGCAGCAGGCTGGTTTAAAGCTTTATTACCGCTATGCGTGGGAATTGGGCTTTCTTAAGCAAGAGGCACCCATTCAATTATGGAACGATAAAACGCTGACACAGGTGACGGAATGAAGCTTATTGATTTATACGCAAAATTGAAAAAAGATATTTCCTATATAGAAAAAGAGCTGGAACGCTGCATAGATAATGACAATGCTCTACTGCGAGAAGCATCGCTTCATCTGTTGAAGGCAGGCGGAAAGAGAATTCGTCCTGTATATGTGCTGCTTGGTGCGAAATTCGGTACATATGACCTGGAACGTATCAAGCATGTGGCTGTATCCTTAGAGCTTATCCATATGGCCTCGTTAGTTCACGATGATGTTATTGATGATGCAACTACGCGGAGAGGGCAGCTTACAGTGAAGTCCAAGTGGGACAACAAGATTGCCATGTACACGGGAGACTATATTTTTGCTAAAGCTCTTAGTGTAGTTACGCAGCTGCCAAATCCAGTGATCCATCAGATTATGTCGAAGGCCATCGTGGAAATGAGTATCGGTGAAATGGAGCAAATACGTTTCTTCTTCAATTCAGATCAAACGGTGCGCGATTATTTGCTTAGAATTAAACGTAAGACCGCTTTGCTTATTGCTATCAGCTGCCAGCTTGGGGCTATCGCCTCTGGGGCAAGTGAAGAAATCTCCAGATGTTTATATACATACGGTTATAATGTGGGGATGGCGTTTCAAGTTCGAGATGATATACTTGACTTATGCGGAACGGAGAAGGAATTAGGCAAGCCTCCGGGGAGCGATATTCGTCAAGGTAATATATCCATTCCAGTCATTTTTGCCCTTCAGGATATTGAACTCAAGTCCGGCTTGTTGAAGGAGATCGCTCGCATTCAGCAATTTGATGGACAAACAGACATCAGTGATTTCCTGCGCTCAATCCGTAACAGCAGCGGAATAAAAAGAGCGGAGGATTTAGCCTCTCGTTATATTGATAAAGCAATCACCGCGCTGCAACCTTTACCAAATATCCAGGCAAAAAAAGACTTTATCGGTATCGCGCACTTTATAGGCAACAGGTCTTACTAACAGCTCTTATAAAATAAAAATAAGGAATAGGGGGAATTGAAGATGGAACGCACTTTTTTAATGGTTAAGCCTGATGGAGTACAACGGGGTTTGATTGGGGAAATTGTTAAACGGTTTGAGCAAAAGGGATTTCAATTGGTAGGAGCTAAGCTAGTTCAAATATCGAGGCAGCAAGCGGAATTGCACTACCAAGAGCATCTGGGAAAAGACTTTTTTGAAAGACTGGTTACATTTATCACTTCCGGCCCTGTATTTGCTATGGTTTGGCAGGGCGACGAAATTATTACGCTTTCTCGTACGATGATTGGAAAGACAAGTGCACTGGATGCAGCACCAGGAACTATTCGGGGGGACTACGCTGTCCACACTAATCTGAATTTGATACATGGATCGGATTCTCCGGCAAGCGCACAAAGAGAAATAGCCAATTTTTTCAGTGAGCAAGAACTGATTAGCTACAACAAGGCTGTACAAACGTGGATTTAAGGCGGGGTTAAGAGAATGGAAGATCAGGATTTTCTATTATTTATTAAAAAGGTTAAAGATTATACATCCATTGATCTTTCACAATATAAAGAAGCTCAAATGAAAAGGCGCCTTACGACTTTGAGGATGAAAAAAGGCTATAACACGTTCGTTTCCTTTTTCGATGCTATGACTAAGGACAAGGAACTGTTTTATGAGTTTTTGGATAGAATGACGATTAACGTTTCTGAGTTTTGGCGTAATCCTAATCGATGGCAGGTACTGGAACAAACCTTTTTTCCAGAGATGCTGCGCAAAAACAGGAAGCTGAAATGTTGGAGTGCAGCCTGTTCAACAGGTGAGGAGCCATACACTCTCGCAATGATTTTATCTGAGTTGAACGTGCTGAAGGATGCTCAATTATTGGCAACTGACATAGATGATGGTGCATTGGCAAAAGCTAAGAATGGCATTTATTCGGAGCGTTCTGTCAGAGACGTACCGTCAAACTATTTGAAAAAGTACTATAAACAGGAGAATCTGACCTATCTCATTTCCGATGAATTGAAGAAGGGCATCCGTTTTCAAAAGCAAAATTTGCTGACAGACACATTTGACACTCAGTTCGATCTGATTGTATGCAGAAATGTAATGATCTATTTTACTGAAGAGGCCAAACATCTGCTTTATCAAAAATTTGCAAACGCCCTTAAGCCTGGTGGCATCTTATTTGTAGGCAGTACAGAGCAAATTTTCTCACCGGGGCAATACCAGCTGGAAACGGCTGAAACGTTCTTTTACCGTAAAAAAGAGTAGTCTTCGCAGGTATGATTATTTCCATTGTTCCCCATACTAGTACCATTCGAAATAAGACTAAACTTACTGTCTGTGCAGCAGAAGGGCAGCTTATGATCAGGAGGAGCTCAGATGGACAAAAGGAAAGTGATCATGGCTTACAGAAGAGGTTTTATTACGATACAGGAATGCGCTCAGATTCTAGGTGTTGATTCGCTGCAGGTTATAGGTCTGGTAGATGATCCGGAGCCGGAGCCGAATAATAAGTCTCGTGCAGCTAAGAAGCATTCGGTCAATGGATAAAGATCAATTGAAACTGAAAGAAACTCGTAGAGATGCACCCGAGCAGCTTCCAAAGTTGTCAGGATGCCTCTTTTTTTTGTTGGAATAAGCTATAAGTTTATAGACCAGCATAGTACATACATAACGAACATCTTCTTCCTTTAAGGATTCGAATGGTGTTAACTTTGGATTATTGGGAATATATGACGTTAATTGTTGGGCATTTTCTTGTCAAACGGTGACACCTATACTATAATTAGCACATGAATTGAGTACATAAAAGCGTTAAAGTGCGTAAATGTTTTTTAGACAACGCAAACGGAATGTGCTTGCAGCAGTCAGCTGTGTTTTGGGATAGGATGAAAGGGGACAAACACGTGAGATATTTAACGGCAGGGGAAACACATGGTCCACAGCTAACTGGGATCATTGAAGGGTTTCCGAGCAATGTAACCATTGATTTTGAGGAAGTTAACTTTCAATTGGGTCGCCGTCAAAAAGGCTATGGCCGTGGAAGACGGATGCAAATTGAGAAAGACACCGCTAACATTGTAGGTGGAGTAAGACACGGTAAAACAACAGGTGCACCGATTGCTTTGGTTGTTGAAAATAATGACTGGAAGCATTGGACGTCTGTTATGAATATTGAGCCTATCGAAGGCAATGATGAAACCAAACGGAGAGTAAACCGCCCGCGTCCAGGTCATGCGGATTTGAATGGCGGCTTGAAATACAATCAAAGGGATCTGCGCAACATTTTGGAGCGCTCAAGTGCGAGAGAAACAACGATGCGTGTAGCAACAGGTGCGGTAGCGCGCCAGCTGCTGGCAGCATTCGGTATTAAAGTTGCAGGTCAAGTAATCCGTATTGGTGAAGTGGAAGTGGAACGGCAAGAGCTTCCGATTGATGAGCTAATTCGCATTACTGAGGAATCAGAGGTACGGGTAGTTGACAAGAATGCGGAAGCCAAGATGATCGCTGCTATCGATGCCGCTAAGGAAGAAGGCGACACGCTGGGCGGAATAGTAGAATGTATAATTGAAGGCGTGCCAACTGGACTCGGCAGCCATGTGCAATGGGATCGCAAATTGGACGGTCGTATAGCGCAAGCAGTTCTGTCCATCCAAGCATTTAAAGGCTGCGAAATCGGTATTGGATTTGAAGCGGCAAAGCTTAGAGGCTCTAAAGTACATGATGAAATTATGTATGAAGAGGATCGTGGTTTTTATCGTGCATCCAATCGAGCTGGCGGATTTGAAGGCGGTATGACAACGGGTGAGCCGATCGTCGTTCGTGGTGTTATGAAGCCGATTTCTACACTTTACAAAGCGCTGCAAAGCGTTGACATTGATTCGAAGGAAGCTTTTACTGCACAGGTTGAACGTTCTGATACTTGCGCTGTGCCTGCTGCAGGCGTAATCCTTGAGAATATCGTTGCTTGGGAAGTTGCTAATGCATTTCTTGAGAAGTTTGGCGGAGACTCTTTGGAAGAGATACGGAATAACTACAATAGTTATTTAGAGCAAATTAAGAACTACTAATTTCGGACGGTATGGGGTGCTGATACGAATGAAAGAACTAACAGTTGATTTAGGTGAGCGTTCGTACCCTATTTACATAGGGGAAGGCATCTTACAGCAAATCGGCGAACTTTTCGCCAAGCACGGCATTGGGAAAGGTTCACCTCTCCTCATAGTAACTGACTCTCATGTTGCTGAGCATCATCTCGGCGATGTTGTTAGCAGGCTGGAGGAAGCTGGGTACACTACTACCTCATATACGGTCTCGGCGGGCGAGAAGTCCAAATCGCTTAGCGTACTGGAGGATGTAGTGTCAGCAGCGCTTCAAGCAGGGCTTGACCGTAAATCGACAGTTGTTGCATTAGGTGGCGGCGTGGTAGGCGATCTTGCAGGCTTTGTAGCGGCTAGTTATATGAGGGGCATTCGCTTCGTGCAAATTCCAACTACAATCCTGGCGCATGACAGTAGTGTTGGCGGCAAGGTAGCAGTGAACCATCCGCTTGCCAAAAACATTATCGGTGCGTTCCACCAACCGGAACTGGTGCTGTATGATACGGCTACACTCCGGACGTTACCAGACCGTGAAGTAAAGGCTGGCTTGTCCGAGATGATCAAGCATGGCTTGATCTGGGATGCTGAGTTTACAGCTTGGCTGGAGGAAAATGCGCAGAAGCTAGTATCACTTGATCAAGAAGCTTTGCAGTATGGGTTATACTTTGGTTGTAAGGTGAAATCAATAGTGGTTTCGCAAGACGAAAAAGAAAATGGCCTTCGAGCTATCCTGAATCTGGGTCATACGATTGGACACGCTTTGGAGGCAGTGAGTGGATACAACAAGCTGCTTCATGGCGAGGCCATTTCTATCGGTATGGTAGGAGCAGCCAAATTGGCTATCAGACTTGGACACCCCGAGCATATTTACACCGTAACCAAACGGATTCTGCAAGCTTTCGGTCTGCCTGTTAGCGTACCGGCAGATTTGGACACGGATGCGATTATGAATGCTATGATGCATGACAAGAAGTTCAGTGAAGGCAATATGATATATATTATCCCTACTGAGATCGGTAAAGTAGAAATTAACAAAAATGTATCCGCGGCATGGGTGAGAGAAGTCGTGGAGCAACTGAAACAGGAGGTCTAGTTTATGTTTGTTCGGGGAATTCGCGGTGCAACTACAGTAGAACATAATGAGGAAAATGAGATTTTAACAGCAACGACCGAGCTGCTGAATCATATTATTGCAGAGAATAGCATTATTCCTGATGAAATTGCGAGTGTGTTCGTTACAGTAACAACTGACTTAACAGCAACTTTTCCAGCGCGTGCCATTCGTGCAATGGCTGGTTGGGAGTTGGTTCCATTGATGTGTTCCTTGGAAGTACCAGTTGCAGGCAGCTTGCCATTGTGTATCCGATTGATGGTAATGACTAACACAGAGAAAAAGCAGGATGAGATTGTACATGTGTACTTGAAAGAAGCCATGCGTTTACGTCCAGATTTATCGAAATTGACAAAAGCATAAACGCAATAGTATAGTATCAGTAGTGAGTTGCAAGATCAGTTGAGATGAGTAGAGTGAGCAAGACAGTTGAGCAGAGATGAGCCGAGTGAAACACCGTTCCCGTGCATGCCCGCAAAAAGTTGGGTTGTTCCAGCACTTTTATTTATTATTGCTATTTTGGCAATGGGAGCTGCGGTACGGTAATGATCATCTGCGAAACCACCTCTACTTTGACGTAGAGGTTTTTTTTATTTCATATAGCCCCATAGGGACGAAAGCGATCCCCCATATAACGTAGCTCGGTCACCATAGGGTGTCCAGAGGGCAGCAGCCCTCGGAGCTCTCCCTAGGGAAGAGTTAGGATGGGGGACGGACGAGAGGAGAATGAACATGTTCACACCGGAAGCTAAAGAAGTCATTCGGCTGTCTAAGCAGTACAATTTAATTCCCGTGGTACGTTCCATTATGGCTGATACTGAAACTCCGATCCGGGTATTTCAACACTTTTATCAGGAGAAACGGGCGTTTCTTTTGGAAAGTGTAGAAGGTGGATTAAAATGGGCTCGGTATTCTTTTATTGGTACGGATCCATTTCTGATGATTACAGCCAAAGACGGTGTGACTACAATCGAGAGACAAGACGGGAAGACAGTTACGAAACAAAAGCCGATTGAAGTGCTGAAAGGGTGCTTACGTACTTATTCGAGCCCTTCGTTGCCTGATTTGCCGAGATTTACGGGTGGAGCGGTAGGATTCTTTGGCTATGATCTGCTTCAATATTACGAAAAGCTTCCGGCGCATCGAGTTGATGATCTAGAGATGAACGACATTCAATTTATGTTTTGCGACCAGGTTATTGTTTTCGATCATTTTAAACAGCAGCTAAAGGTTATTGCTAATGTGCATGTTCCTCAGCATGGAACGGATGCAGATATAGTGGCCGCTTATGAAGCAACCTGCAAGAAAATCAATGAAACGATAGAACGTTTGAAACGTCCGCTTCCTGGTCTATCGATGTCCCAGCAGCCAATACCGGAGGATGTAGAGCTTGGTGAGATCCAATCGAATATGACGAAGGAACAATACATTGGCAATGTGGAAAAAGCTAAGGAATACATTCGTGCAGGCGATATTTTTCAAGTAGTGCTGTCTCAGCGTTTCGAGATCAAGACAGATGTTTCGCCACTTCATGTATACCGTATTTTGCGAACCTTAAACCCTTCACCTTATATGTATTGTCTAAAAATGGACGATGAAGTAATCGTGGGGACTTCACCTGAGCTGCTGGTGCGGGTGGAAGATGAGAAGGTAGACACACGACCGATTGCAGGGACAAGACCTCGCGGGAAAACTCCTGAGCAGGATGAGGCTTATGAGCAAGAGCTGCTGGCTGATGAGAAAGAACGAGCAGAACATTTAATGCTAGTTGATTTGGGACGTAATGATATCGGTCGTGTTTCCGAATTTGGAAGCGTGCATTGCGATACATTTATGCAGGTCGAACGATATTCCCATGTTATGCACATTGTTTCTAATGTGACGGGAAAGATCGCTAAAGACAAAGATTTCTTCGATGCTTTTATTTCTTGCTTACCTGCGGGGACTGTATCGGGAGCACCTAAGTTGAGAGCGATGCAGATTATTGCGGAGCTGGAAAATGAATTTCGTGGTGCGTATGGCGGCGCTATCGGTTACTTAGGTTTCTCGGGCAACATGGACACATGCATCACGATCCGCACTATCATTTTCAAAAATGGTAAAGCCTATGTTCAGGCAGGTGCAGGGATTGTGTGGGATTCCATTCCAGAGAATGAATACGAGGAAACAGTTAATAAAGCAAAAGGGATGCTTAAATCGATTCGCATCGCTGAGGCTGTGTTTGCTCGAAAATCATATGCTCATTCCGTGATCAACCACGATTATTACGAATAAATGAACCACTTCATGAGCTTTAACAGCCGTATCTGGCTGTAAGTATCCGTTTAAACGGTCAATGGGGACCCCTTAAACAAGCTCATTAAGTATTGAAAGCTGCTTAGTATATGGATGGGGAGGCAGTTATAAATGGATAATAAATTATCAATACAGCAGGCAATACAAAAAGTGATCTTAACTCAGCATTTAACACGATCTGAAGCTAATGAATTGATGTCCGGCATTATGGACGGATTAGCTTCACCGGCGCAAATCGGTGGTCTTCTAACCGTTCTTCGCATGAAGGGCGAAACGATTGAGGAAATTACTGGATTCGCCGAAGCTATGCGAGCAAAAGCAAATTTAGTTCAAACGGAGAAAAACGATCTGCTTGATACATGCGGTACCGGTGGAGATGGTGCAGACACGTTTAATATTTCCACTACAGCCGCTATTGTGGCTGCTGCTGGGGGGATTCGTGTAGCTAAGCATGGCAACCGCGCGATGTCGAGCAAAAGCGGAAGTGCTGATGTGTTAGAAGCTTTGGGAGTTAATATTACGCTTGACAACCAACAGGCAGCACAATGTTTAGAGCAGGCAGGTATCTGCTTTATGTTCGCACAGCTGTATCACCAATCGATGAAGCACGCAGCTGCTCCCCGCAAGGAGCTTGGTATACGCACCGTATTCAACCTCTTGGGTCCGTTAACCAATCCTGCAGGCGCAGATCGTCAAGTGCTTGGAATTTTCGATCGCGGCAAGACGGAAACTATCGCTCATGTCATGCAAGCATTGAATGTAAAAAGATCGCTTGTAGTGGCGAGTTATGACGGTTTAGATGAAATCAGCATCTCGGATGCAACGCAGGTGACAGAGTTAAAGAATGGTGAGATTACCACTTATGATGTGACTCCTGATTTACTCGGGCTGCGTTCCTATGATATAAAGGAAGTGGTCGGCGGAGGTCCTGTTATAAATGCGGAAATTATTCGTAATATTTTTCGCGGTGAACCAGGGGCATGCCGTGACATTGTTCTGGCGAACGCTGGCGCATGCTTCTATGTAACAGGTATAAGTGCTACCCTTCAGGAGGGTGTTAAATATGCGGCTCATGTGATTGATTCGGGGAAAGCCGCGGCCAAGCTGCAACAACTAGTCCAATGTACGGGAGAAATCAGCCATGTTTCTAGATAAAATAGTAGCTACTAAGACGCAAGAGGTTTCGGCATTACAGAGCAGAATCAGTTTGGCGGAGATGGAGCAGGGTATCGCTTCCCTGCCTGCATGTCTTGGGTTTGAGAAGGCATTATTGGCAAAGGGCCGCAATCGTACTATGGGACTTATTGCCGAGGTGAAAAAGGCTTCTCCGTCCAAAGGATTGATTCGTGAGGATTTTGATCCAGTCAGCTTAGCACAAGCCTATGAAGCTGCGGGAACGGATTGCATCTCTGTATTAACTGATGTGGATTATTTTCAAGGTTCGAATGATTATTTGAGTTTGGTAAGACGTTCTGTTGGAGTCCCGATTCTACGTAAAGATTTCACTATTGATCTGCACCAAATCTATGAAGCTCGCTTAATTGGGGCTGATGCTATTCTGCTTATTGCTGCTATTTTGACCACTGCACAGTTGAAGGAATTTTCAGAGGCGGCCAAAAGAATCGGATTAGATGTGTTGATCGAGGTTCATGATAAAGAAGAGCTTGATCGAGTATTGGATTTAGACGCACCTTCTTTAATCGGAATTAATAACCGCAATCTAAAAACGTTTGTAACTGATTTGAAAACGACGGAAGAGCTAATAGCGCATATTCCTAAGGGCGTGACCGTTGTAAGCGAAAGCGGTATATCACAGCCATCTGAGATTGCTTACTTACAGTCCATTGGAGCTGAAGCTGTTCTGATCGGTGAGCATTTCATGCGTCAGCCGGTTGTAGAGCAAGCTGTGTATGATTTAATGGGGCTTCCTGCTGTAAAGGAGCTGTGAGTCGGGCATGAGTAGTACTGTGAAAATATGCGGGCTTCAGCAGCCGGATATGGTGAAGGCTATTTTGCATTTACCGATTGATTATATCGGTTTTTTATTTGCTAAGAGTAAGCGCCAGGTTACGGCGCAGCAGGCGAGAGCGATGATTCAAGTACTGACTGACAATCGCCGGGACGGAGAGCAGGTTCCACTAACGGTTGGAGTCTTCGTTAATCCTGGGCTTACTGAGCTTGCTGAAGTGATGGTGGAGGCACCGCTAGATGTGATTCAACTGCATGGGCAAGAAAGCCCAGCATACTGTCGTAGTGTGAAGGAAGCCTTCCCTTACGTGAAGGTGTGGAAAGTCATTTCGGTAACACAAGTGCAGTTGCAGCACCAAAGTATCGGTTCGGCACCATTATCTCCATTAAACGAAGTTCCGATTGACTATAATATTGCTGCTTATTCTGTTGCGGCTTTGTTGGACCCTTACCTGGGTTCAGTTGACGGAATACTGTTAGATACATTTGACCCCGTATATGGTGGGGGTTCTGGTAAGACATTTGCTTGGGACGCAATCCCTCCTTATCAGGCATGGTGTAGAGCTGCAGGAGTTCCGCTGCTCGTAGCTGGGGGCTTGCAAACGGATAATGTGGGTTCTCTGATAGATGGTTTTTCCCCTGATGGGATTGATGTGTCTAGTGGCGTGGAAACAAACGGAGTGAAAGATTTGCATAAAATAATCAGCTTTGTAGAGAGGGTGAAGCATCGTGTATAACGTACCTGATGAACAGGGGCGGTTTGGGAAATTTGGCGGACGCTATGTTCCTGAAACCTTAATGAGTGCTTTAATTGAATTGGAAGATGCCTATAAAAAGTATGTCAAGGAAGAGAAATTCCAGCAAGAGCTGAACTACTTGCTGCATCGTTATTCTGGTAGACCTACTTCGTTGTTCTATGCCGAGCGTTTAACTGCCCATTTAGGCGGGGCCAAGGTTTATTTAAAACGAGAAGATTTAAATCATACAGGCGCGCACAAAATTAACAATGCGTTGGGCCAAGGCTTATTAGCCAAAGCAATGGGCAAAAAGAAGCTAATAGCTGAAACCGGTGCTGGCCAGCATGGCGTGGCTACCGCTACGGTCGCCGCGCTTCTAGGTTACGAGTGTAAGGTGTTTATGGGTGAAGAAGATATGAAGCGTCAGCAGCTTAATGTTTTCCGTATGAACCTGCTCGGGACGGAAGTAGTTCCTGTAGTTTCTGGAACCAAAACGCTTAAGGACGCTTGTAACGAAACATTACGTTACTGGGTCAGCAACGTGGAGGACACCTTCTATATTCTTGGTTCAGCTACAGGGCCGCATCCTTATCCGATGATGGTTCGTGATTTCCAACGTATTATCGGTGATGAATCCCGTAGACAAATTCTTGAGCAAGAAGGCAAGCTGCCGGATGCGGTTATTGCTGCAGTTGGTGGAGGAAGCAATGCTATTGGAATTTTCTACCCGTTCGTAAGTGATGAGGGAGTACGTCTGATTGGTGCAGAAGCTGCTGGAAGAGGGATCGACACGAATGAGCATGCTGCTACGATGACTAAAGGCAGTCATGGCGTATTTCAAGGCTCTATGAGCTACCTGCTCCAGGATACCTATGGTCAAGTACAAGAGGCGCACTCAATCTCTGCTGGCCTCGATTATCCTGGTATTGGACCAGAACATGCTTATTTGAAGGATTCTAATCGTGCTGAATATTTCCCGATCACAGATAAGGAAGCATTGGACGCTTTGCAGCTACTTAGCCGAACAGAGGGAATTATTCCTGCTCTGGAAAGTGCTCATGCAATTGCTCAGGTTATGAAGGTAGCTCCGACAATGGCCAAGGATGAAATCATTGTCGTAAGCTTATCAGGACGCGGCGATAAAGACGTCGAAGCTATTATGAAATACTTGGGGGGTACGCCGAATGAATCGCATTGATAAGGCATTTGCCGATCTTAAAGGACAGAACAAGCCGGCATTTATTCCTTTTCTGACGATTGGCGATCCGGACTTACGGACCTCCATCGATATTATTAAACAACTGGAGCAATCTGGAGCCAGTATGGTAGAGCTGGGTGTTCCTTACTCGGATCCACTTGCGGATGGACCAGTCATTCAACGTTCCTCAGGGCGTGCATTGAAGAACAACCAGATTTCGATCAAGGATTGTATAGAAGCTGCACGTCAAGCTAGAAGTGAGGGCTGCGAGCTTCCGTTCATACTTTTTACTTATTACAACCCAGTGCTCCAGCTTGGACTCGATAAAATCTTCGGTTTACTGCAGGAGAGCGACATTAGTGGGATGATCATTCCTGATCTGCCTATGGAAGAGGATGCAGAAATGCGGATGCTGGCTGAGCAGCATGGTATCCATTTGATTCCTTTGGTAGCTCCGACTTCCAATGAACGGATTAAACGTATAGTATCCCGGGCATCAGGCTTTGTATATTGTGTATCTTCGCTAGGAGTTACAGGTACGAGATCACAGTTCCATAGCGGTATTGATGAATTTCTCGATACGGTGAAGCAGTCTACTACTCTCCCGATAGCAGTAGGCTTCGGTATTTCTACAAATGAACAATTTGCCCGATTTGCAAAAGTATGCGACGGTGTTGTTGTAGGAAGCGCTCTTGTCCGTCAGGTTGAGGATGTGCTCCCTTTGTTTGAGAAAGAGGCTACACGTTCACAAGCACTTATACAAATTGACCAATTTGTGCGGAATCTTATTCAGTAGGCTCATAATTTAACAAACCTCCTCATTACACAATCGATAGATAATGGGGGGGCTTGTTTTTATATTCGGCTTTGTTGCATAACGACTACTAATAAAAATAATGAAACAGACTGGTAACTATGGTATAGATAAGTTAAAATAGTGTTTACGTCTTACATAACGATGTGGCACTTTTTATAAAGCAATCGATAACATGGATGTTCCAACTATTTGAATGGGGTGACCTGCGTGCAGCCAAAGAAAAATATTGTCCACCTGCCGGTGTATAAGCCAGGCAAACCGATGGAAGAAGTAAAGCGCGAGCTAGGACTATCTGAAGTCATTAAATTAGCATCCAATGAGAATCCATTCGGCTGTTCTCCTAAAGCCAAAGAAGCAATTATCGCTCATGTTGATCAAGCAAGTATTTATCCAGACGGCGGTGCCGTAGAATTAACAGCGGCGGTTGCTGAGTATTTCAAGGTTCAAACTAATCAAGTCATTTTCGGAGCGGGCTCAGATGAAATTATTTTGATGCTGGCTCGGGCTTATTTTGAACCTGGTGACGAAACCATTATGGCTACCACAACCTTCCCGCAATATAAACACAATGCTGAAATTGAAGGTGCTATTTGTATCGAAGTACCTTTAAAGGATGGCACACATGATCTAGAAGCTATGCTGGGTGCAATTACAGAGCGAACCAAGATCCTCTGGCTGTGCAATCCCAATAATCCTACAGGCACAATGAATACAGATCAGGAAGTTTCTGATTTTCTGAAAAAAGTACCTGCACACGTTCTGGTTGTGTTGGATGAGGCTTATGCCGAGTACAATGTGAGTGGACTTTACCCAGACAGTATTGGCTTGGTGAATCAATACAAGAATGTTATTATACTTCGGACTTTCTCGAAAATTTACGGATTGGCATCTTTACGTATCGGATATGGTATAGCACATGCTGATGTAATTCGCTCTGTTAATCAAGTTCGTGAGCCATTTAATACGACAGGGTTTGCTCAGAAGGCTGCTCTTGCAGCATTGAAGGACGAGCAGTTTATCAATGATTGCCGTGAGGCCAATGCGAAGGGTATTGTATATTTATCAGCGCAGTTTGATCGAATGAAGCTGAGCTACTATCCAGCCCATGGCAACTTCATGATGGTCGATGTTCAGCGTCCAGGCGGACAAGTATATGATTCCTTGCTTCGTAAAGGTTTAATTGTACGTCATGACCCAGGTTGGAAGCTGCCGACGATGATTCGAGTTACAGTAGGAAGCCAGGATCAGAATGAAAAATTCATCGGCGCTCTTGAACATGCGCTAAATGAAGTAGCTGTAGAAGCATAGTTCGAGGGAGTCCGTTATTTTTTACGGATCATAACAAAATAGAAGGAACCTATTCATGACAAAAATCGCTATTTTCGGCGTTGGTTTGATAGGTGGTTCTCTGGCACTCTGCTTTAAGGGGAAGCCGGGAATAACCGTAGTCGGCCACTCCAATAATCCGCAATCCGTTGACAGATATTTAAAACGCCAGGTTGTTGATCAAGCCACGACCTCGATGGAGGAAGCGGCGGCTGATGCAGATTTTATCTTTTTGTGCGGCCCCGTAGGCATTTTAGAAGAGTATTTAATTAAACTTTCTAAGCTGCAATTAAAACCAGGCTGCATCATATCGGATGTAGGCAGTACGAAAGCCTCAGTGGCAGCCAGTGCAGCTAAGCTGGATCTTGACCATGTGTATTTTATCGGTGGACATCCAATGGCAGGCAAAGAAAAATCGGGTGTGGAGGCAGCAACCTCTCATCTGTTTGAAAATGCATTCTACGTACTTACACCGAGTGCAGCCGTGCCAGAAGAGAGCTACCGACGTTTAGAGGAGCTTCTTGAATGGACCCGAGCGATTCTGATTAAAGTCGACGCAGTACTGCATGATGAAGTGGTTGGTGCAATCAGTCATTTACCGCATATTATTGCTGTCGCTCTTGTAAATCAAATCGCTGCCTATAATGAAAATAACCATTTGTATCAGGACCTGGCTGCTGGTGGTTTCAGGGATATTACCCGGATTGCATCTGGTGATCCCATCATGTGGCGGGATATCCTAATCAACAACAGGGACGTTATGCTTAAACTGCTCGCCGATTGGAATGAGGAAGTAGCTCGTTTCATTAAGCTGCTCCAGGATCAGGATGGCATTGAAATTGAGAAGCAGTTTCAGAAGGCAGGAGAATTTCGAAGCAGCTTGCCTGAGCGCCGCAAAGGGGTATTAACCTCGGTATACGAAATTTATGTGGATGTTCCGGATCATCCAGGAATTATTGGGCAGATTACGATGCTCCTCGGTAACCAACGGATTAATTTGAGCAACATTCATATTATCGAAAGCCGAGAAGATACTCCTGGCGTTTTAAGACTATCGTTCCGGGAAGAATGCCATATGGACAGAGCACTAGAACTGTTAAAACAGGAGAATTACACGGTTCACGTGTAATTCTTTTGTTTTTCCCACAAGAAGTTAAGCGTTTTCAAAAAAAGCATTGACATTTTGAAAACGTATACATATAATAAAAGTACAGTATGGTTTCTCTCCACTCCTATCCGAATCCTGTGCACTCTGTGCAGCCACCTTAGTTATAAGGTGGATTTTTTTTGTCCTTTTTTTATTTGTGTTTAACCCTTAGAAGGTTCGATACATTTAATACAGGAGTATGCATGATATCTTCCTGAATATGGACTCGAATAAAAGTTCTCTTATTCTCTCTGATCTCGTACACTAATAGTAGTAAGATTATACACCTTTTATTGGAAATTACTCTGAAAGATGTCGATTAGGCAGGAATTGTGCCGTTTTTACCGAATGATAATAACTATGCATTAAATATTCTTGAATTATTTTAAAAATAAGCGCAACTTTTTTACTCCCAACCAGTAAAACTTGTTAGAATCACTGGGAGTAAGCTAGGAATCACAAGGAGGGTCGTAGTGAATGACCGATTCCCAGTTGATCAGAGAGATCAAAGATGGTAACGTCCAACTATATGACGATTTAATGCGTCGCTATGAACGTAAAATATTGGCCTTTATTTATCATATGTTAAAAAGCGCAAAGATGGAGTCTCATGCTGAGGATTTGTGTAACGAGACATTTTATAAAGCCTACCGCAGCCTGCATTCCTTTCGAGAAGTTGAAGCGACTTTTTCGACATGGTTATATACAATTGCCAGAAATACAGTTTTGAGCGAACTGCGTAAAAATAAAAGCAATAATGTGTCTTTGGATCAAAGCGGACATGAGCCTCACGCAGGATTAGATGCTATGCCTGAGATGAGTGCGCTGCGCAATGAGAAAGTTTCGATGGTTCGCGATGCAATAAATAATCTTCCTGAAAAACAAAGGTCTGCCCTCATTCTGCGTGAATATGACCAGCTGGATTACCAGGAAATTGCGAATATCCTTGGGCAAACCGTGAGTTCGGTTAAATCCTTATTGTTCAGGGCGAGAGCTAGCGTAAAGCTCCAGTTGGAACCATACTTTCTTGATCCAATTTTTGAGGAGTATGAAGGGATGAATCGATGATGAAATGTGAAGAAATACAGGAATTGTTCGGCGTCTACTGGGACCTGCCGGAGCATGATTTAAAAAGACAACGCGTTGATGAGCATATAAAGCATTGTGAGAGCTGTCAAGCTGAGTTCGAAATGTGGCAGGAGAGTACGGAATTAATCAAATCAGCCGCTGTATCTGGTGAGTATTCGGATCAGTCAACTCCAATATCGCGAAGCGTTATGAATCGCATCTATGAAGAAGAGGGCTGGAGAGTACCTATTGCAGATCGATTATACGCAATATCATTTAAACTCCGCAGAAACATTACGGCTGCAATAGCATTCTGCTTGGCTTTGTTTATATTTTCTTTTATTTACTCCATTACTCATCAATCAACAGCAGGGGAAGTTGTAGCAGGTCATACAAATTCATCTGTTTTTGGACGGATTGGAGATCCGGTAGTAATTGCCGCCAGTAAGACGGAATCGCTGAATGTTCATACTATGCCATCCGCAGTAGCCAGTCTTAAGGGTTTTAATGAGCCATTTATGTATCAGGTTGGACCTATTCATACGTATCAGGATTACATGCTATTCTTATCATTGCTTGGCTTGACTTGCACATTGCTTGTAATGAATTGGTTATCCAGGACAAAATCATAGGCAATAAAGTCCCCCTAACTAGGGGTCTTTTTATCTCAAGAACTTGAAAGCGAGCGGAGACTTCATGATTACAATTGGTTTAATACGGCATGGCACGACGGAATGGAATTTAGTAGGCCGAATGCAGGGACAAATGGACACGGATTTAGCAGAGGTTGGACGTCTTCAAGCCGAGCGGCTGGGTGAACGATTAAAATCGGAAACATGGGATGGAATCATGTCCAGTGATTTAATCCGAGCTAAACAGACGGCGCAGACTATTTCTGAAAAGACAGGTACTCCTCTATGGGGATTGGATTCTAGGTTAAGAGAACGACATTTCGGTCAACTGGAAGGTACCACACTAGACGATCGGCTTAATCGCTGGGGTGAAGGTTGGAGAGAGCTAGATCTTGGTATGGAAAGCGATGAAGATTTACTCGCAAGGTGGTTCTCCTTTCTGAAAGATCTAGAGTCGCAGCATAGGAGTAAGAAAGTGTTGATTGTTAGTCATGGTGGGTATATTGCTCCTGTGCTTGAACATTTAATGGGCAAACCAGTTGAATCTCATTTGAGCAATACATCATTAACTGTAATAAAGCGTGATGTATCAATATGGAATTGTTTGTTGTTGAATTGTACGGCCCATTTGAATGATTTGTAGATCTGAATGGGTGAATGGGAGCATTATACATAAAAGCAAAGAGATACCGGAACCAGATGTTCCGGTATCTCTTTGCTTTTGTGTGCATTGCAGGTGATTGCGCAACCAGTACTTCCGTTATTATTCTCTACTTCCGTGATTATTGCCTTGAAAGTAGATGTTAGTGTTGTTTCTAAAACTTATCTACTTAAAGGGATTATATCAGATTTCCTTGTCGGTTATTCTGAGTTCGTTTTTCAAGAAAAGTTTTTCAAACTGTGTTTAAATTCAGCACAACTTCCAATAATGGTATTAAGCGTGTACGGGAGGTATAGTTCCATGAATTTAGCGGATATGTTAAGTTATGCGGATATTCACGACTTGGGTCGAATTGCCACTACGTACAATTGTGAATGCAACGGCCACTCCAAAAATGAGTTGATACAATCAATCCTATCCACAATAACTCGTAGAGAAGTATTTGAACAGCATGTAGTTGAACTCTCCATAGAAGACGTTCGTTTTTTGAACTCTCTTATTTTTGATAAAAGAGGTTCATTCAGTCTAGAGGAGCTTGTAGCTCGTGTTCAGCAAAGCCGGTTTGTTAAAGAAGAGGATGATGGCTGGAATCCGAGAGACATGATTACCCGCTTTAAACAACGTGGATGGTTATTTAACGGATATTCTCGAGACACTCGTTATTTGTTTCAGGTTCCAGCGGATTTAAAGAAAAGGTTTGGTGATGCTCTTGGCAAGCAGCTTCAGCAGCATCTTGATATATCCGATGAACCAGGCGTATATCGCGATGAGCAAAAGCTGATTATTGAAGATATCTATCATTTCCTTCACTTTGTAGGGCAGCAGGAAACCGTACTGACCGCAGAAAACTACATGTATAAGCGTTATTTGCTGCAGGTGCTGGATCGACTTTCTGTTAAAGAAGATTTGGTAGGTAAAACAGCATGGCGTTTTGGCTATGGACGTATGTTCAAGGAATACCCAAACCGCTTTTCGTTTATTTATGATTACTGTTATTTTGAGGATCTAATTACAGAGCATAATCAAGTACTGGCTTTGAGTGAGAAGGGAAGAGAAAGAGTTGCTAACTCACAAAAGGAAGATTTGCTTCAAGTGTATCGCTTTTGGTTAAGGTTGTATAAAGGAGCCATTCCCAACCTGCAGTCGATTGCTCAATGGTTGGAAAGACTCACGAAAACATGGGCGACTGTTGATTCTGTCAAAACCGCTTTGGTTCCATTGATCAGACCTTTTTATTACGATAACCCAGATTCCATTCTGGAACAGCGTATCTTACAAATGATGATGCATTTGGGGTTAATCCGCATTGGTCAGCATGAGGAAAAAGGGACTGTCATTCAGTTGACTAAAATAGGTGGGCGTATTATACAGGGAATAAATGTGCCAGAGGAAGATCTTATCGTTTTGCCATTTGTCAAACTTTAAGAGGCTTGCTAAGATCACTCCACCAACTATTGGAATAAGGAGTGTTGGCCTGATGCTGCACAGTTATAACGGAACATTGCCACAAATACATCCAACCGTTTTTCTTGCGGCTGGTGTCCAAATTATTGGAGATGAAGTATCGGTTGGACATGGAGCCATAATCCATGGATGCCGTATAGGTAAAGGCACATTAATCGGTATGGGGGCTATTGTACTTAACGGCGCCGATGTTGGTGAATATGCTTTAGTAGGGGCAGGGTCTCTCGTTACGGAGAATAAGCAGCTTCCTTCCCATACTCTTTCACTGGGTTCTCCTGCAAAGGTAATACGTGAATTGATTGAAGCCGACTTGCAACGAATGCAGCGTACTATGGAAAGCTATTGTGTAAAAGGTAGCGAATACCGGCATCAAGTGAACCCTGGTAACACACTATTTTGAAGCTCGACCCAGCTGGAGGTAGATTCTATGGGCAAAATGAACGTTTCCAATGATATGATGCTGAGCTTGTTTGCCGAAATGGTACTTGATGAGTCTATACGCAAACATAGGGAGCAGTATTTGTACAAAGAGATTGATTTGGCTTTGGCCAAGGGAGATGAAGTCACGTTTCTAGCCCTCACCACAGAACTGAAATCGCTCTACACTCATGGAAAATAACTGGATGCTCTTGGGCCTTAGGTTGTGACATTTTAATGAAAGGCATATGAAGCTGGTTCATATGTCTTTTTTTCTGTGTTAAAGTACTACTAAGACATATACATACGAAGTAAGCTTCGCTAAAGCGAGACTCTAAGGAGGTTAGAAAAAGATGAAATTTAGTGATGTTTCGCAGAGTTCATGGCAGGAGCTACGTCCTTACGTGGATACCTGCTTATTGCCTGTTACCGGGTTAACCGGCTCGGAGAAGCCTTGGGAGGCCGTTCAAGCACTGGAGGAGCTAAGGGATGCTCTCGATTGCTTTGAAATACCATACAAAGGAAGGGTTTTGACCTATCCAGCCTACCATTATACGTTAGGCGAAGAAACAAGTCAGATGCTAAAGGTTGTGTGCAGTAATCTAAGAGCAAATGGATTTCGTTATATTGTGATCATTAGCGCAAAGTCGGAGCTCGAATCCTTATTGATGAACGAAGAAGCAGATTTGTTCTTCACGTTAACAAAAGAGCAGTTAAGTAATTCAATGCCAAGCGTTAAAGAACAAATCTCTAACCAGCTACAGCAATTATGGTTAAAAAAGATTGAAAGCTGACAAAGCAATGCGAGTGTAATAATCACAAGAGGATTATCAAGTGATACAGCTTGTGGTGTGTAACAATTGTAACAGGGATAGTTTGTGATGAGTGTATGTTCAGTGACATATTTGCTAATTCTATGTACAGGACAAACTAATTAATCCGAAGGGGCATATGTGACAATTTCGTTAAAAGTTACGCTTGGGACAAGCATTGGAGCCTTTAAAGAGAAGGCTATATTCTTGACGCACCCTAACTCGTAAGCTATTATTAGTAATGTCCTAGTATGTGTTGTAAAGTTATGTCGAACGACGTGATATATGTTGCAAAAGGGGGTAGAACGAGAATGAGTGAGCACAATAATCATGATGCGCAGCATCAAGGGGAAAAGCCTGTTAAACGTCGCGAGATGTCCCGCAGACAGTTTCTTTCTTATACCCTAGGGGGAGCAGGAGCATTCATGGGCGCTGGTATGATTGTTCCTATGCTTCGCTTTGCTATTGATCCGGTCCTTCAACCGAAATCGCAAGCGGCTTGGGTAAAAGTGGTCGAGGCTTCGAAGGTAACCGATGTACCGACTTCTTTCAAATTTAAAGTGCATCAAGTAGACGGCTGGTATGAGAGTGATCCAGAATTGGAAGCTTGGATTTCCAAGGATAAGGCTGGTAATTTGTTTGCCTTAAATCCAACCTGTAAACATCTTGGATGTACAGTTAACTGGAATGCAAGTCCGGAATACAAAGACCAGTACTATTGTCCATGTCACGGTGCACATTATACGGCAGACGGAAAAAACCTTGCTGTAGCGCCATTGCCTTTGGATCAGTACGAACTCAAAGTGGAAAACGGATTTGTTTACGTAGGACAGCTTGGTCCGAACAAGAGGGTATAAGGAGGCGTAAAATCTGATGTTTAAAAACATGTATAACTGGATTGATGAACGTCTAGATATCACGCCGATGTGGAGAGATGTGGCCGATCACGAAGTACCAGAACACGTGAATCCAGCCCACCATTTTTCCGCTTTTGTTTATTGTTTTGGCGGATTGACGTTTTTTATTACGGTTATTCAAATTCTCTCCGGTATGTTCTTGACAATGTACTACGTTCCGGACATTATCAATGCTTATGCGAGTGTTGACTACCTTCAGCATAAGGTGGCGTTTGGCGTCATCGTGCGTGGTATGCATCACTGGGGGGCGAGTTTGGTTATCGTTATGATGTTCTTACATACACTGCGCGTGTTCTTTACAGGTTCTTACAAGGCGCCGCGTGAAATGAACTGGGTTGTTGGTGTTCTGATTTTCTTTGTTATGTTGGGACTAGGTTTCACTGGTTACCTGCTTCCTTGGGATAACAAAGCTTATTTCGCAACACAAGTTGGTATCAAAATTGCCGCTTCGGTTCCGTATGCTGGTGATTACATCAAGACATTCCTTCAAGGTGGAGAAGTTGTAGGCGCACAAACCCTTACAAGATTCTTTGCTTTACACGTGTTCTTCTTGCCAGGCGCTTTGCTCGCCCTATTGGCTGGACACTTCTTTATGATTCGTAAACAAGGGATTTCTGGACCGCTATAAAAGAAAGCAAGGAGGTGCATCAATAGTGGCACATGGTCATAAGCCTGATGAGAAAATTGTTTATGTTGGGGATACCCGCGTACGTGCTAAAACCTCACGTTTGCCTCAACCGGATTTTTCAGCCTATCCCGGAAAGTCGGAAGTATTTATTCCTAACTTCCTATTAAAAGAGTGGATGGTTGCTGTTGTTTGTCTAGTTGGTATATTGGTATTGGTTATGTCCGAGGCTGCTCCGCTTGGCTATCCGGCTGATCCGACTAATACAGCGTTTATTCCAATGCCTGACTGGTACTTCTTATTTATGTACCAGTTGCTTAAATATCCTTATGCTTCCGATAAATTCGTTGTATTTGGTACGGTTATTGTTCCTGGAATTTTGTTCGGAGGACTGATGCTGGCACCATTCCTCGATACGGGTAAGGAAAGACGTTTTTATAAACGTCCTATTACTACAGCTTTGATGCTTTTAAGCTTAGTGGCTATTACTTACTTAACTGTAGTTTCGTGGTCTCACTATCAGCATGAATTGAAAGAAAAGAACATTATTCCTGAGCATATCAAGCGTGAACAAGAGATGCATGCAGGTAAAGGTGACAGCGGTGGCGGCGCAGCTAAGAAGCCTGCTGCTGCAGCAGCAATTGTTGCTGCTGATGATCCGGCTGCTGAGATCTATAAAAAATCGACTTGTCTTCAATGTCATGGCGGCGAGTTAAAAGGTATGCCATCTTCCGGTATCCCAGCTTTACGTGGTGTGGGCGACAAGCACAGTAAAGATGAGATTATGGGAATCATCAAAAAAGGCCAAGGCAATATGGGCGCCCAGTATGATGCGAACATTGCAAAAGGCTTAACTGATGCAGATATCAATAAACTTGCAGAATGGTTAGGCAAGCAAAAAGCACAATAATTTATGGACCTGACCGTACGATCGGTCAGGTTTTTTTCTTTAATTAGAAGTCATACGGGAGGAATCTCTTTTGTTGAGCATGTCTTTTAAGACGTATTTTTCGAAGGCATTTTTATCAAGCCGCTTTATGCTATGGAGCTTGTTTTGGATCAATTTGCTAGGTACGATCTATGGATATCAGTGGTACTGGAAGCAAATGACTTTTACAGCTGAAACGATGTCCTCTGCTTATCTTCCTTTTGTACCTGATAGTCCTACTGCCAGTTTATTTTTTACTGGGGCTATTGGATTTCTATTGGTGGATTCGTACCGAAAACAGAGTGCTCAACCCAGCAATGGATGGATTCGAGGGATAGTTGAGGCATTTGCAGTAATCACCTCCTTCAAATATGGAATATGGGCTGTGAGCATGATATGGGCAGGAGTTTATCAAGGGGATTCTCTTAATTGGCAGGATTGGATGCTAACGATCTCTCATCTGGGTATGGCTGCTGAGGCGCTTTTATATTTGCGATTATACACCTATCGTTCAATGTCCATTCTTGTTGTTGCGGCTTGGACCTTTCTGAATGATTATATGGACTATGGCTATGGAGTTTATCCGTGGCTGCCAGAATCGTTAGAGGACGATTTGTATGCTGTGGCAGCGTTTACAGTGGAGCTGAGCTTTGTGAGTGTAATAGTTGCGTATGTGATGATGAAGATACGCTTGATTTTGGCAAAGCGAGAGCTTTAAAACAGGTCTAAATATGGACATCCCCCCATACGATGATGGTAGGAGGGATGTCCGATGTGGTACCTTAGCCAAAGGAAAGGGGTAGGCCTCATTCTGGCAGTTCTGCTGGGAGTGGGGCTGCTTGTAGGTTGTCAAAACACAAGCAAAAGCTCGCGTGAAGCGGCAGCACCAAAGCCAACGCAGGAGCAGCTGCAAAGGGTAGGACTGCTGAACCAAGCAGCAGATGATATGTACAGCAAGGTGATGCAAGGAGATTATGCAGGTGGACGAGCTATTCTTCAACAGCTAGGAGTTCAGATTCCGCAAATTAGCTATGAGGGAATAACCTCGGTTGATGGACTGAATGCTTTAACGGAAACGGTAACAGAAGCTAATAAAGTATTTAACTCCGTAAGGTTTTCACCAGAAGAAGGTCAAATTTCAGCAGCCAAAATTCGATTAGCCACAGATGCGCTGACGCATGCAACACAGCCAATGTGGCTTCAGTATTACAAATTACTTCAAGAAGACATGGATCAATTGGAACAAGCAGCCAAAGAGCAAAGGAAGGCCGGAATACAAAAGGGCGTACTGCAATTTGAGCAGCATATCTCCGTTATTCATCCCAGCTTGCTGATAAGTCGTGAATTGGCAGATGTAGATAAGCTGGACTCTCTCGTCAGCTTTGTATCGGGACAAGCTCGTCTTGAGCAAGAGAACTATAAGCAGATTACGAATATATTGCCAACCTTAAGACAGCATATTGACAAGCTATTTATGAAGAAGGAAGCAACAGCATACTTGCCAGTGATTGACCAGCAAAACCCAATTATATGGACATTGGCAATAGGTTCATTCATTATTGCGGCTCTGGCATTCGCAGGTTGGCGTCTGGCCAAAAAGGATAATGGAGTTATACCCGTCAAAAGACAGGATGCAGATTAATTTAGAGGTTCTAAAGAATCACCTTTATCAGTTTACTCAGGCTTAAAGCCTTCACCCAAAACATCATGAACCTCGTTTATTATTATAAACGCATGGGGATCGATGGAACGGGTTAAGTCTTTGAGCCTTTTCATTTCTTGTCGATAGACAACACAATACACAACATTTTTATTCTGTCTCGAGTAACCTCCAATTGCGGGAATGATGGTTGCTCCTCTGTCGGTTTGCTCAGAAATCATCGTAACGAGCTCTTCGGCATGATCGGTAATGATGGTAAATGCGCGCGCCGCATAGGCACCTTCAATGATAATATCGATTACCTTGGTAGTAATGAAAACGGCTACTAAGGTGTACAATATCTTTTCCTTAGGAATAAAAAAAAACGCAGTTCCTATAACTAAGCCATCGAACAAAAGAATGACCTGGCCCATGCTCCAGCCTTTCCACTTTTGGCCAATTCGAGCAATAATATCTGATCCACCGGTCGTCCCTCCATAGCGAAATACAAGCCCCAAACCTATCCCCAATGTTAGCCCAGCGTAAGCTGTGACCAGAAAGTAATCATGCTCTGTACGAAAGGGTACCAGCCATTTATGCTGAATCAACCATTCCATAATCCACAGAAACAATGAAAGAGAAACGGTGCCAATGATGGAATAGAACATGGTCTCTTTCCCTAGAAACTTCCACCCTAACAAAAACAATGGAACGTTAATAACTAAAGTTGAGATTGAAGGAGGGAATTGAAAGATGTAATTGAGGAGTAGGGCGATCCCGGTTATTCCACCTTCCATTAACTCGTTTGAAATGACAAAATAATGCAATCCAAAAGCGTAGATGGCTGTGCCCAGTAATATGGGCAATATAGAATGGAGTCTTTCCAACGAGTGTTTGGTTGACATTGGATGTTCGGCCTCCGAAGTAAATTATTTTTCATTAACTTATATTTTCAACCGCAGGGAACTTCTTCTTTAGTATGCCTTTACTAGTACAAAATAAATTTGTCATCCCTACTTGTTTGCGATAACATGGATAGAGATATCTTTTTTACCAAAAGTGGTAATTGAGGATCAGGATGAACAAGGATAAGGTTGGTGAGATATTCGATATGGCAGAACGTTCATTGCAAGAGCTGCAAAAGGAAGTGGATCAATACATTTCTCAGTTTAAAGAAGGTTATTTTAGTCCACTTGCAATGCTTGCCCGTATGTCGGAAGAGGTTGGGGAATTAGCAAGAGAGGTAAATCACGAGTATGGAGAAAAGCCTAAAAAGGCGACCGAAGCAGATAACTCGATTGAGCTGGAACTAGGTGATATTTTGTTTATTACCATTTGCTTTGCTAATTCTTTGGGTATCGATTTAACTGAGGCCCATGATAAGATAATGCACAAATTTCAAACACGCGATGCTGATCGATGGACTAAAATTAACACCGATAGCTAACAAAATTCATATGTTATACCATCATCTTTGTTATGAGGGAGGATGGGCAGATGGATGGAGAAGAGCAAATTAAGAAGGCATACGAATCGATTTTAATGCATGATTTTGAACAAGCTGTAGAATGGTTCGAGCAGGCAATTGCAATTGCACCTGACAATGCTGCCTACCATTACAAGCTTTCAATCACGTATGCGAGAAGTAATAAACTGAATAAAGCCATTGAGCACGCCAAGGAAGCAGTTAAGCTGGAGCCTGATGAGGAGCATTATCGATTTCATTTCCAGCACTTACAGGCGAAGGAATTGATCCAACAGGCGCAAAATTTTATAGATGAACCTGAGGAGCGGTCTTGGATGGCAGTAACGCTGCTTCGAGAGGCAATTAAGCTTGATTCTTTATCTTCGGATGCTTTCTTGCTATTAGGTCTTGCTTACTCTCGGCTGAAGGAGTATAGTCAAGCCATTCGGGCAATTAAAGAACTGTTGATATTGGATCCTCAGCATGAAATAGGGAATCAATTATTAACAGAATATCAACTAATGCTCAGACAATATATGAACTCTTAATCAAATAATTATTAGTTTAATTGCAGATATTTAGACGAAGGGAACGAAAATCAATATGAGTCAAATTCGAGTGGCAGTAGCAGGAGCAAGCGGTCGTATGGGTCGAGAAGTAGTGAAAATGGTATTGGAGGATGCTGATTTGCAGCTAGTTGCAGCTGTGAACCGTTCATCAGAGCTATCGATAGATGCAGGTCGACTTGTCGGGCTGGAACCATGCGGCGTTATGCTAAGTACGGATCTGGAGCTTGCTCTCGTGGAAGCTAGACCTGATGTATTGGTTGATTTCACGACGCCGCAGTCCGTTGTTTCCAATACAGCATTGGCAATTAAGCATAAAGTACGCCCCGTGATCGGGACTACAGGATTCTCTCCGGAGGATATTGAGAACTTCGATAAACAATGTAAGGAACAAGGCATAGGTGGCATTATCGCTCCCAACTTCTCTATTGGCGCCATTTTAATGATGAAGTTTGCGGCGCAGGCGGCCAAATATTTGCCGAACCTGGAAATCATAGAATATCATGGTGATCAAAAGCTGGATGCGCCATCAGGGACAGCAATTAAAACAGCCGAATTAATAGCTCAGAATCGACAAGAATTACGTCAAGGGAATCCTCGTGAAGAAGAAACAATTGAAGGTTCTCGCGGCGGATTATACAATGGATTTAGAATACATAGCGTACGTTTGCCGGGGGTTTTTGCCCAACAGGAAGTTATATTTGGAGCTTTTGGTCAAACTTTAAAAATTCGTCATGACTCCTATGACCGAGCAGGTTATATGCCAGGCGTTAATGTTGCTGTAAAGAAGGTTATGGAGCTAACAGGAATTGTATACGGCTTCGAGCATTTTATTGACTAATTTATAAAGTCACGAGGACTAGCCTAAGAAAGGCTTTTTGTTCTATGTGCATATCGGGTAAGAATAATAAAGGAGCTCAGAGGGATGTCCATGAAAATTGCATTAATCGCACATGATCGTAAAAAAGAAGAAATGGTAAATTTCGTCATAGCTTATGAGCAGGTATTTAAGCATCATCAATTATACGCTACGGGTACAACGGGTTCTCGAATTATGGACAGTACCGAGCTTCTAGTTCACCGGTATATGTCTGGGCCGCTTGGCGGCGACCAGCAGATTGGAGCTATGGTAGCGACCAATGAGCTGGATTTAATCATTTTCTTACGTGACCCATTAATGGCACAGCCACATGAGCCAGATATTATAGCCTTGCTTCGTTTATGCGATGTTCAGGGGATTCCTGTAGCAACCAATATTGCTACAGCAGAAATATTGGTGAAAGCATTGGATCGCGGAGATTTTGCATGGAGAGAACTCGTACATAAATATAAGCAAGGTGAGACAGAATGAGCGAGCGGCTTGATATTCTTGTTTTCGGAGCGCATCCGGATGATGCGGAAATTGGGATGGGGGGTACCATCTACAAGCACACATCTGCTGGTCTCCGTGTAGGTATTTGCGATCTGACCAAAGCGGAAATGTCCTCTAATGGAACAGTTGTAATCCGTCAGCAAGAAGCGGCTCAGGCTTCCGAGATATTAGGTCTAACTGTTCGTTCAAATCTCGGTCTGCCTGACCGGGGTCTTTGGATGAGTCCTGAATCGATTAAAGAGATAACCCTGGAGATTCGCAAGTACAAACCGCGGATTGTTTTTGCGCCTTATTGGGAGGATCGGCATCCTGATCACATCGCATGCAGCAAGCTCGTTCAGGAAGCTGTCTTTAATTCAAAGCTTCGCCGCTACGAATCCGAGACAGAAGCTCATACAGTGGAACAAGTTTACTTTTATTTTATCAATGATATTTATGAATCCGATTTATTAGTTGATATAACGGGAACGCATGATGTGAAGATGCAAGCTTTGAAGGCGTATAGAACTCAGTTCGAAGCGGTGGGCGCGGCTAATGACTTTGTAGTTACACCCTTAAATCAAGGTTATCTGGAACGAGTGGAAGCTAAGGATAGAATGCTAGGACAGAAGCATATGCTCCCATACGCAGAAGGTTTTGTAAGCAAGCTTCCCTATTTGATTAATCTTTTCTAATCCATAGCCGAAAATAAGGCTTGTAATAAGTTTACAGACGAAAACCCTAAGGAGGGAGCCCAATGAAAGAACGATTAAAAATCGGCATAACCTGTTATCCAACCCTTGGCGGCTCTGGAGTTGTAGCGACGGAATTGGGCAAGCTGCTTGCGGAAAAAGGACATGAGGTTCATTTTATAACGCACAGTATGCCCTTCCGTTTAGGTAAATTTGATAAAAATATTTTTTATCATGAAGTTGAAGTGAATGACTATTATGTATTTAAATATCCTCCCTATGATTTATCACTTGCTAGTAAGCTTGCACAGGTTGCTCAGCTGGAGGAGCTTGATTTACTTCATGTACATTATGCGATCCCCCATGCAGTATGTGCAATTTTAGCCAAGCAAATGGTTGGCGATCGATTGAAAGTAGTAACGACGCTGCATGGTACGGATATTACCGTTCTCGCACAGGATGAATCTTTAAGCGATTTGATCCGTTTTGCCATTAATAAAAGCGATGCAGTTACAGCCGTTTCGAAGGATTTAATTAATGAAACTCGTAGTCTGTTAGATATTGATAAGCCGATCGATTTATCTTATAACTTTGTTGATAAAAGGGTGTACTACCCTCGGGAAATTACCGCACTGCGTAAGGAATTTGCTCACCCTGATGAGAAGATTTTGATACATATTTCCAACTTTAGGCCAGTTAAACGGGTTACAGATGTGGTTGAAATTTTTGACCGTGTAAGTAAAGATGTCCCGTCTAGGCTGTTGTTTGTGGGTGAAGGCCCTGAGCTGTCCAAGGTGCTTTGCAAAGTTAAAGAGAAGGGGTTGCTCGATCGGGTGACTTTCTGTGGCAAACAGGACGATGTGGCTCAATTGTTATCTTTGTCCGATGTTATGCTTTTACCTTCTGAGAAGGAAAGCTTTGGCTTGGTTGCTCTGGAAGCTATGGCATGCGGAGTTCCAACTGTAGCATCTGACGCAGGCGGCATTCCTGAATTGATTACTCATGGGGAAAGTGGCTTTTTAGCAGAAATCGGTGATGTGGATCAGATGGCTCATTATACGAAAATGTTATTAACAGATGCAGCCTTATATGAAAAAATGACTGAGGCATGCTTGCACCGTGCTCGGTTCACATTCTGTAATGACGTTATTACACGCCAATATGAAGAGATATATTACCGCGTGCTAGGGTTGCCTTTGCCTGAAGAACTTAAATTAAAACCATTGAATTGTTAAAAAGGTGATGGTTATGACGCAGGACCTGGAAAGAAAAGCGAAAAAAGTGATACGAAAGCTGTTGGAACATGGCTATGAAGCATATATGGTGGGCGGTTGTGTTCGGGATAAGCAGTTAAATCGACCGGTAAAGGATTACGATATCGCCACAGCAGCTAAACCGGAGCAGGTACAGCAATTATTTCAACGAACCATTCCAACGGGACTTCAACACGGAACGGTGTCCGTTAGGATGGATGATTGCTTGTTTGAAGTAACTACATTCCGTACGGAGTCGGGCTATGAGGATTTTCGCCATCCAACCGAGGTTCAATTTATCGATAGCTTGTATGAGGATTTACGCCGTCGTGATTTTACTATGAATGCGATGGCATTGGATATTGATGGCCATTTAATTGATCCCTTCGATGGGGTTAACGATATGAAGAAGAACCTGCTGCGTTGTGTGGGTGATGCGAATGAAAGATTTCAAGAGGATGCCTTGAGGATGCTTCGCTGCATTCGGTTCGCGTCGCAATATGGTCTTGAGATCGAAAATCAAACGTGGCTCGCACTGCTTAAGCAAGCGCCGCTGCTAGAACATATTGCCATGGAACGTGTACGTATGGAGCTGGAGCGTATGATTGCTGAAGCAGCTCCTGCTCACGCAGTCCAACTGCTCGAGGGCAGCCGGCTTCTCGATTATGTCAAACAGAGTCTAAGGCTGGCTGATTTGAACCAGGAGAAGCTCTCTGGAGACTGGAGCACCCTCAATGATCCGCTTCTCAAATGGGCCTATCTGTATTTGTCCATGGGGGTCAGTGCTGCTGAAACGGAACAAGAGCTAAGAGCGCTGACTTTTTCTAAGCAGCAGGTTGAGCAGGTGCGACAGGTAATAGCTGCAGCACATGAGCTGAGCCGTCAGCTTGCTTTAGAACCCAATGAGGATGGTTTGCAGCAAGCTTGGAAGCTAACGGTGATTTCATACGGACAGGAATCGATAGTTGGGCTGCATCAAATTCTCCAAGCTTCACCTGGGGTGCTTACCGAATTGGGTGTAGCTGATAAATGGAGCAAGAGTTTAATTACTTGCGGATTGACCTGGTTGAAAGATATGCCCGTACACAGCTTAGAAGAGCTTGACTTGGGCGGGCGTGAGCTTCTTGCTCGTCTATCCAAACCGGCTGGTCCTTGGGTATCTAAAGTGCTCGCCCACTTGCTCCGTGAAACAGCGCTGAAACGATTGGCCAATGAGAGTGATTTATTGTTAGCTGAAGCTGAACGTTTCTATGAAAGCATCATTCAGCAGGAAAGTGGTGCACATGAACATAAGTGAACAATTGGTGCGGCTCTTTGAGGAGAAAGAGGGAGCTTTCGTATCAGGCGAAGAGTTAAGCTCCACCTTGCAATGCAGCCGTACAGCGATTTGGAAGCATGTTGAAAAGCTCCGTAGTGCAGGTTATGTTTTTGAAGCGGTATCGCGTAAAGGTTATCGTCTCGTTGAAAAACCGGATAAACTGGAGCTTATCTCGATTGAAAAGCAATTAAAGACCAAGGTGTTCGGACGCAACATCCATTATTATGAACAGTTAGGTTCAACACAAACGAAAGCCCATGAGTTAGCACGACAAGGAGCAGAGGAGGGAACACTGGTCATTGCCGAGCAGCAAACAGAAGGGCGAGGTAGAATGGGCCGTAAATGGCATTCCCCCAAAGGAAAGGGTATTTGGACGAGTATGATCCTGAAACCCCGAATTCCGCTTCAGTTCGCCCCTCAGCTAACTTTATTGATAGCTGTTGCCTTGTGCCGTGCAATTCGTCAGGTTACTTCGCTTCCTGCTGGAATTAAGTGGCCGAATGATTTATTAATTGATGGAAAGAAAATCAGCGGCATTCTCTCCGAATCCATTGCAGAGGACGAGAAGCCTCTGTATGTAATCGTGGGAGTAGGTATAAGCGCTAACTTAGGCGAGGATGATTATTCGGAAGAGCTTAAAGCAATAGCAACCTCACTACAGATCGAGTCCGGCCATGTTGTTGACCGTACAGAGCTGTTATGCCGGTTTTTGGAGGAGTTGGAGACACTTTACGAGTTGTTTCATAGTCAAGGATTCGGACCTATCAAACTGCTGTGGGAGGCACTTAGCGTATCTCTGAACCGTAAGGTGCGTAATCAATCAACGCAAGGGCTGGTAGAAGGTATTGCTATTAGCCTGGATGACTCTGGGGCCTTAATCGTGCAATTGGAGGATGGTTCATTAACCAAGTGGTATTCAGGCACGATTCAATTTATCCCACTATCGTCAGAATAAAAAGTTTGGTATAATAAGGTTACATCTGAGGTGGTATCCGCTAGGAACTGCACTCGAATGTAACTTTATTTATCTGATTTATTCGAATTTGCACGAACTTAATACGACCCATGCTTGTAAGTATGTCGGATTCTGCTCTGAGCCTAACGGACCGAGACAGAAGGATCATATGATTTTTTTAACATGTGAACCTTTTCGCTCCTAGGGGCTAAAAGGTTTTTTTTGTTCATACTAAGAGCACAACTAAACATTAGAAAGGCTGGTGCATGAATGGAACAGCGCAAAGCGGCCACGACCGCCAAGTTAAGAAGAATGAAGGAAACCGGCAATCCCATCTCCGTTATTACAGCTTATGACTATCCTTCAGCCATGTTAGCAGAGGAAGCGGGAGTTGATGCTATATTGGTCGGGGATTCATTAGGAAATGTTGTGCTAGGCTATGACTCGACTATTCCGGTTACGCTCGATGATATGATTTACCATACACGTTCAGTAGTAAGAGCGGCTCAGTCAACTTTTATTATTACGGATATGCCCTTTATGACTTATCATGGCAGTATCGATCAGACTTTACACAACGCGGCGCGTATTATGCAGGAGGGTTTGGCGAAGTCAATTAAAATGGAAGGTGGACGCGAAATTGCTGATGCCGTAAGAGCCTGTACAATGGCAGGAATACCGGTAATGGGTCATCTTGGCTTAACTCCACAATCGATTCATCAAATAGGCGGCTACAAAATCCAGGGTAAAAATTCAGCGCAAGCACAGCAGCTGCTTGATGATGCAAAAGCATTAGAACAGGCAGGAGCTTACGCAATAGTACTGGAGTTGGTTACAGAGCAGCTAGCCGCGCACATTACGGAGCAGCTGTCGATCCCTACCATCGGAATTGGTGCAGGACCGCGCTGTGATGGGCAGGTGCTTGTTTTTCATGATGCACTTGGCTATGGCTCTGATTTGGCGCCCAAACGGTTCGTTAAAACCTATGCGGATGCCGGCAGCTTAATTAGAAACGGCTTAAAGCAATATGTCAATGAGGTGAAGAGCCGTACCTTTCCAACAAAGGAGCATGCGTTCCTAATGGAGGATGAGGTTGCAGGGGCTTTATATGGCAGCGCTAAGAAATAGGAGGATCCTACTATGCAAACTATCCATAACATTAATGAACTTCGCGCGGCAGTTAAACAAGCAAAAATTAACCATCCCGGTATAAGAATCGGGTTTGTTCCAACAATGGGATTTCTTCATAAAGGACATGCCAGCCTACTGGAAGCAGCTCGCAGACAATGCGATTTGGTTATTTTAAGTATCTTTGTCAATCCACTTCAGTTTGGTCCAAATGAGGATTTTGATAAATATCCTCGCAATGAAGAGGGGGATCTTGCTGTAGCAAAAGCAGTGGGAACGGATATCGTATTTTTACCATCAGTTGACGAAATGTACCCGCAGCCAACTAAAACCATCATTACGGTGTCCCAGATAACGGATAGGCTATGTGGAGCATCGCGTCCAGGACATTTTGATGGAGTGGGGACTATTGTTAGTAAATTGTTTAATATCGTTCAGCCTGATGCAGCATACTTTGGTCTGAAGGATGCACAGCAAATTGCTGTCATTAATCAGATGGTGAACGATTTAAATATGCCAGTAGAGATTGTGCCGTGTCCCATTCTAAGAGAGAGCGACGGCTTGGCTATGAGCTCCCGCAATGTTTATTTGCTGCCTGAGGAACGTGAGCAGGCACTAGTACTTTCGGCTTCGTTAAAGCTGGCTGAAGGTTTGATTCGTGAACAAAACGGTGAAGTGGATGTGATGTCGCTTATAGAGACCCTATCCCAAACTATACGGCAAGCGCCGCTAGCTGTTATTGATTATGTGGAGATATTAGCCTACCCTTCTTTGGAAACTGTAAGCAGCTTGAAAGATACGGAGCAGATTATTATAGCCTTGGCGGTAAAATTCGGCAAAACACGTTTAATAGACAATGTAATTATTCGTCTTAAATAAGCATAAGGAAAAAGTTTTCTTGCGAAAACTACTAAAAGTAACACTTACGAAGAAAGTTTTCAAATGAAAACTCTAGGGAGGAAATTCTATGTTCAGAACGATGCTTAAATCCAAAATCCACCGCGCTACAGTAACGGAGGCTAACCTTAATTATGTAGGTAGTATTACCATTGATGAGGACCTCATTGATATGATAGATATGCTGCCTAATGAAAAAGTCCAGATTGTCAATAATAACAATGGTGCTAGGTTTGAGACCTACGTTATACCAGGCCCGCGCGGTTCAGGCGTTATTTGTTTAAATGGTGCTGCAGCCAGAATGGTTCATGTTGGAGATACGGTTATTATTTTATCTTACGTGATGATGACAGATGAAGAAGCAAGAAAGCATCATCCTCAAATCGCAATTATGGGTGAAAACAACCGAGTCATAAGCGTTCTAAAAGAAGAAATTCATTCCACTGTTATGTAACGCATGAAAAAGGCCGATGAAACAAAAAATGAAAGTATGCTCAACGTTAAGGTGGGATGCAATCATCATGTTCAAACAACTATTTGCCTCCATGAATGAAATGCTCGACGAAGTGAATGACCAGTTCGCAGATGCGTCTGGCTCCCAAAGAAAAGAGCTTCAAGATAAGCTCCACACGTTGAAGGCAATGAGCGACACCTATATTGAAGAGTGGCTTTTATTTGAAGAAAAGCTCGCGGCCTTTTATCAGCTGCATCAGCCTGTGTCAGTAAATGATTTACTGGATCCGGAATTGGCGGGAAAACGTTCAGATGCTTTTTTAAAAGGGCAGGGCTTTTATAAGCTCTTAATGTATGAGGAAGCAATTCGAGAATTTAGAGCTATTGTGAAAAAGCAGCCTGAATTTACTTTGGCGCGCATCTATTTGGCCATGAGCTATTTGCAAAAGGGCGAGATATCTGAAAGCTATAACCAGTTCCATTTTCTATCCCAAGTAACGGAAAACAATCGAATGAGAGCTATTTCCTATAGCGCTATGGGATGTATTCAAATTCAATATCAGAATATGGAAAAAGCATTTGAATATTTCGCAATGGCACATCATTCGGATCCATCCAGTGTCGAACCACTTGTAGATATGGGATTATGCTCTGAAATCAAAGGCAAGCTCTATTTTCTACAGCATCCTACAAGAAACTAGCTGATTATTATTAGTTTCTTGTAATAAGTTTACTATTCCCTTTTCCCATGAGTATTGGTATGCTTAGAAAGAAATTGGGAATGAAGGGATTGACATAAGAGTAATGAAATTCGCGGTTTTGGATTTTGAAACGACCGGGAGCCAGTCTACGGATCGCATTATTCAGGTTGGCCTCGTCATTATACAGGATGATTACATCATTGACAGGTATACCTCCTTGGTAAATCCCGGGATCGGTATACCTTCTTCTATTACTGCCCTGACTGGAATTGATGACAGCATGGTTGCTGGCGCACCAGAACTTAATAGCGTCATGGGAAATATGGTGCCTTTACTCCAAGATTGTGTTTTGGTTGGTCATAATATTGCCTTTGATTTAGCTTTTTTACAACGAGCTCTTGATGAAGAAGGCTATTTCCCTTTTGACGGCAAGGTGCTAGACACCATGGATACTCTAAAGGTACTTTACCCATCGTTATCAACCCTACAGCTTAGTATGGTCTGCCATGCTTTTGGTATTGAGCATGAACGACCGCATCAAGCTGACAGTGATGCTGAAGTGACAGCTTTAATATGGATTAAGTGTCTTCAAAGATTCCAAGCTTTGCCTTTATTAACTCTTCAAAGGTTATCTTTGATCTTTGACGAAGTAACTACAGATTTCGGCTGGTTCATACAAGAGATGAAAGCGTATAAGGAAATGTTCACAAGCATAGATTCTGATACAGCACGCTATTTTCGACAATTTGCAATTAATGTTGAAGATTGGGGGGAAGAGGAACCCATTCGCGGTGAGCAGGATGTAAAGGTTTTGCCTGATACTTTTGCGTTATTTTACGATGACTTGAAGAAAGCATTGAAGCAGCGTTTTGAGTCTTATGAGGATCGCGAAGCACAGGTTCGTATGCTTGAAGAAGTGGAGTCTGCTTTTCAGCAAGGGCAGCATCTCATGATTGAAGCTGGTACTGGTACGGGTAAATCGCTGGGTTATTTAATTCCATCTCTGTATTATGGGCTTAAACAAGATAAGAAAATTATAGTAAGTACCCATACAATCAACCTGCAGGAGCAGATTCGTGAAAGAGATATTCCACTGCTGGAGGATTTATTTCCTGTAGGCTTTCAGGCCGCCGTACTAAAAGGCAGAAGCCATTACTTATGTTTACGCAAATTTGAGCATAAGATGAATGTTCAGGACTTTGAGAACGGCAAGGATGATCGGTTATCGGCGGGACAAATGTTGGTTTGGCTTAGTGAAACGAAGCATGGAGACGATGAAGAGCTGCATTTTGGAAATAAGGGTGTGCAGTTTTGGCATTCTGTAGCAAGTGACACGGATTCCTGTTTAAATAGGGCTTGTCCCTGGTTTAAGAAATGCTTCTATCATCGTGCGCGTCATCAATCCAACACTGCCGATGTAATTATTACGAATCACTCTTTGTTATTTACGGACATGAAAGCGGAAAACAGACTTCTACCTAGCTATAAGCATCTTGTTATTGATGAAGCGCATCATTTTGAAGAGGTAGCTAGCAAGCATTTGGGAATAGAGCTTTATTACGGAGCTTTTTTGAGTACGCTTTGGTGGTTGTTCAAGGACAGCAGAAGTGGTCAATTGTCGCTGCTTCGGTTAAAGCTTCAGAAGCATGAGAAGGAGCAAACACAGAAATGGTGTCAAACGATTGATGAAGTAACGCCTAAACTGCTGCAAATTAAAGAGGAATGGGACGAACTTGCTGAGCTATTGTATCAATTGGTAATTACTCGCTCGGATCCATCACAAACCGATGCTGGCCAGCTAGTATACCGAATTAAAAAAGACGAAGCGCCTAATGGTTGGGACAAATTATTAGTGCTGGAAGACAATATATTTATTCATATGAACGAAGTATTAAAAAAGTTGGAAAAGCTGTTTAACGAAATGAAAGAAATTCAAGATGAATTAGACATCCAAGGATTATTAACCGATCTGAACGGAACACTTAAGGAAATGTACCGTCATCGTGATAATTTACATTTTTTCATGACTATGCCCGATGATAATTATGTGTATTGGATAGAGGCAGGAAACGGTAAAAGTAAGTCTCTTCAGCTGGTTAGTGTGCCTATTGATGTAAGCTCTATGCTGCAGCAATTTTTCTTCGGTATAAAGGATAGTGTTATTATGACCTCAGCGACATTGTCGGTGGGCAAATCCTTTGATTATACCTGCGAGCAATTGGGTCTGGAAACTAAGGAAGATGACGGTAAGCTGAAGACAGTTCAGCTTCCATCTCCATTCAACTATCGGCAGCAAGCACTTGTCGCCATTCCAAGAGATTTTCCGAGCATTCGCGGCAATAACGGTGAGAAAGTGTTCATGGAGCATTTGAGTATGTCATTAGCAGAGGTAGCTTTAGAAACGAAGGGACGTATGCTGGTATTATTTACTTCGAACAGGATGCTAAAACTGGCACATACGGCCTTGAAAGATAAGCTAAGTCCTTTCGGCATCCAAGTGCTTGGGCAGGGTGTAGATAGCAGTAATCGCAGCAAGCTGACAAGGCTTTTTCAAAGCAGTCCCGCTAGTATTTTGCTTGGAACGAGCAGCTTTTGGGAAGGGGTGGATATTCCTGGGGAAGCATTGAGCTGTCTGGCTATTGTAAGGCTGCCATTCCAACCTCCTAACCATCCATTAGTTGAGGCCAAAACTGAGAATTTGAAAAAGCTAGGCCATAATCCTTTTATGAAGCTATCGGTGCCTCAAGCGGTCATTCGCTTCAAGCAAGGCTTTGGTCGTCTCGTAAGAACGGCAAAAGATAGAGGTATCGTTATCATATACGACACGAGGGTAATTGATACGACGTATGGCAAGTACTTTCTATATTCTCTGCCTGGTCCCAAAATTGAACATATGCCTACTAGTCAATTAGTTCCAAGAATTAAGCAGTGGATGGAGGAAAGCGATATATGAAAACATTGAAAATATCGGAAGCAGTCGTACGAAGACTGCCGATTTATTTACGCTTTCTTAACGAGCTGAGCAAGAAAAATGTGCATACTGTTTCTTCACAGGATCTTGGTATAAAGCTTGATTTAAATCCAGCTCAAATACGTAAGGATCTTGCCTATTTCGGTGAATTCGGTAAAAAGGGCATTGGTTATGATGTGGATTATTTGATTGAGAAAATTCGTCAAATTCTTAAGATTGATAAGGTTATTCCGGTTGTATTGGTTGGTGCAGGGAACTTAGGGCGTGCACTCTGCAATTATAATGCCTATCTTAAGGATAATATGAAAATTGTCGCTATATTTGATGAGATGGCAAGCAAAGTAGGGGAGTCAATCAATCATTTGAAGGTAAAACCAATGAGCGAGCTGAAGGAAACGATTCAGGGCTTGAACATACGAATAGGGATTATAACGGTACCAGCAGCGGAAGCGCAGAATGTTGCAAATCAGTTTGTTGAAGGCGGGGTAGAAGCTATCTTGAATTTTGCTCCGATTATAATAAAAGTTCCTAGCGAGGTTCGAATACATCATGCTGACTTCACTACCGAGCTGCAAAGCTTGGCGTACTATTTGGATGAATAGCCCTTACTCCTATCTGTTTCCTTCACACATACGTACGGTTCGCATAAAAAAAAGATCGTCAGGAGTTTCCTGACGATCTTTTTTATCGTTTTATTATTTTAGAAGAATAGATACACAACTTTGAAAAGTAGAAAAGCAACAACCATACTAATTGGAATTGTAATGATCCAGGTCATAACCATTTTCGTAACAGTAGCCCATTTCACATCATGGAATCTCATAACAGAGCCGGTACCAATAATGGAGGATGAGATTACGTGAGTGGTGGATAATGGCATTCCCATGTAGGTAGACACTTGGATTACTATCGATGAGTTTAGATCGGAAGCGAAGCCGTTTATGGGTTCGATCTTGATCAGCTTTTTACTCATTGTTTTAATGATGCGCATGCCACCAATCGATGTACCTAGTCCCATAGCAATTGCTGCGCCTGCTTTAACCCAAAGCGGGACATCCATAGTTGTTTGATAATTTAGCGTGACAAGGGCGAATACCATGATTCCCATAGCCTTCTGAGCGTCGTTCATTCCATGTGAAAGGGAAAGTAAACCTGCTGAAATAATTTGAAAAAATCGGAAGGTTCTATTTAGCTTGGATCGTGAATGATTACCGCCTACTATGATAAGCTGACGAATAATCCACATGATGATAAAACCAGTTCCAAAAGCTACTATTGGCGATAAGACCAGAATAATAATGATTTCTTTAAAACCGCCCCAATTAAGCGCTGCTGTTCCTGCTCCTGCAATAACACTGCCAGCTAAAGACCCGATCAAGGTATGGGAGGAAGAAGAAGGGATTCCAAAATACCAAGTAACCAGATTCCAAATAATGGCAGACAAAAGTGCAGCAATTAATATTGGCACTCCATTTGCGATTTCGGCCGGATTTGCTACTTTACCGCCGACAGTTTTGGCAACCTCTGAAGACAAAAATGCGCCAATGAAATTCAAAACTGCCGCATAGAAAACAGCAACTCTTGGAGTCAACGCCCGGGTAGAAATTGAGGTGGCGATGGCATTGGCTGTATCGTGGAAGCCGTTAATGAAGTCAAACAGCAGCGCCAGTCCAACAATGATCAACAATAAGGTTAACATAGTATCCTCCTACCAAATATGGACGCTGCTTACGAATAACGCAATACTACGCTTTCCAATATGTTTGCAACGTCTTCACATGCATCCGTTGTTTGCTCCATACGTTCATAAAGCTCTTTCAGTTTAAAATCATGATACGGATCCTTAGGATTAAGAAATATTTCTCTGATGCCTTCCCTCATAAGACGATCGGCTTCGTTTTCTAGACTGTTTATTTGAACTGTGTGCTCCGTCATTTGCATATATTTCTTTTTGGCAAGCAGCTTGAATGCATCGAGAATATGCTGACAGCTGGCAACAATGACTGCTGAAAATTCCTTCATATATTTATCGCTCTCCGAAATGTTCAAATAATCGAAACGAGCGATGGTTGCTTCAATGCCGTCAATTACGTCATCTACCTTGGATGCAAGCTCCATAATATCTTCACGATCCAGAGGTGTGATAAATACTTTGTTAAGCCCTTTAAAAATTTGATGTGTAATTTGATCCCCTTTATGCTCCAAATCCTTCAACTGCGGGTAAAATGTAGCCGGCGGTTGATCCCCCATAATGGCGTTCCGGAACATTTGTGCGGCATGAAGCGTATTTTCCGATGCTTTGATTAGCAGCAGCAAAAAGTCAGTGTCATTTTTTTTTGCAAAAAGCATGAAGCAGCCTCCTAGATTTTGTGTTTTAACAATAAATTAACAATTTACGTAGTAATATGTAGAATTTTGCCGAGAAAAATTAACACAAAATTAAAAATAACACAATAGACAGATGGATTGCAATCATAGTTTATCCAATTTAGAATATGTTCATCAAAGTGTAAAAATGTAATTTTAGCTAGATGGTATTACCTCTTATTACTTGATTTCTGTGGTTTGAAGATGTACAGTTAAATTTGATTGTTATTGTGCGCGAAGGGAAATGTGAATAATGAAAAAATGGATTATTACTAATGGTACTTTTATTACGATGGACGAACAGAATCCTGTGCTTCAAGGGTGTATGGCTGTTGAAAATAATCAGATTACATATATAGGGGCCAACCCTCCTCATCCTCTTGACTATTATGACGAGCGAATCGATGGTTCGAAGAAGCTGTATATGCCGGGTTTAGTCAACACTCATAACCACGCGGCGATGTCTTTACTTCGCGGCTATGGTGATGATTTGGCGCTTCAGGTCTGGCTTCAAGAGAAAATGTGGCCGATGGAAGGCAAATTCACAGCACATGATGTTCGATGGGGATCACTACTATCTATTATAGAGATGCTTAAGGGTGGAACAACTACTTTTGTTGACATGTATGATCATATGAATGAAGTTGCTCAAGCAGTTGAAGAGAGCGGTATGCGTGCTTGCTTAACTCGTGGAGTTATCGGCTTGTGTCCGCCAGAGGTTCAGACGGCCAAGCTAATCGAAGCTAAGCAGTTTGCCCTGGATTGGCATGGTAAAGCAGGGGGGCGGATTACAACTATGATGTCGCCGCATGCTCCTTATACTTGTCCTCCTGATTATATTGAAAAGATTGTACAAGCGGCACATGACTTACAGCTCCCAATTCATACTCACATGTCCGAAACGGCACGCGAGGTACAAGATAACGTGGATCAGTATGGGGCTAGACCCGTTGCCCATCTAGCTAAGCTAGGCGTCTTTTCCAGACCTGCTTTGGTTGCACATGCTGTTCATCTAACAGATGAAGAAATAGATATTTTGAAGCAGTATGATGTACGTGTTTCCCATAACCCAGGCAGTAACTTAAAGCTGGCTAGTGGAGTGGCGCGGGTACCTGAGCTTTTACGCAAAGGTATTATGGTTTCACTTGGCACGGATGGACCTGCAAGCAACAATAACTTGGATATGTTTGAGGAAATGAGACTGGCTGCCTTAATCCATAAAGGAGTTTCCGGAGATCCTGTTGCTGTTCCTGCTGATGCAGCACTACGTATGGGAACCATTGATGGTGCTAAATCCATTTGGTTAGAGGATGTAGGCGCCTTGCAAGCAGGCATGAAAGCTGATTTCATTGCATTGAATATCGATCAGCCGCACTTCTTCCCCAAAACGAATTTTATCTCTCATGCCATTTATTCAGCATCCGCTAAAGATGTTGTGGATGTATGGGTGGACGGAAAAATGCTCGTTAAAAATGGCGAGTGTCTTACTTTGGATGAAGAAAAGGTGTTGTACGAAGCTCAAAGCTGCTTCGAGCGTTTGGTTGGACAAGCTTAAAATAACGAGTTACAACGGGGAGGAGGTCTGCATCCCGTGAAATATAAAATAATAGCTGCCAGTATAATTGTAGTATCGCTGCTCATATTCTTTGGTATTCGCTTTTTTAACGCGGTACAAGAGGATGAGTGGAAGGTTCAACGTAATGCCGTGCAGACAGCCTACCAGAAAACAATTTTAACAAAGGCGAATAAGGTTGAAAACTATGTGAGTGATCAACCATACACCGTCATTTTCGGTGAAGATAAGATCGGGCAGAATATTATTGTTTGGGTAGGGCAAGAAAGTATTTATACACGAATGGCTACTGATGGAATCTCCGCTGAACAAGCCGAACAGCTTGTATTAGGGCGGCAGCCGGAGGCAGAAGTATTAAGATTAATGCCAGGGATAATTAATGGGAGTCCGGTTTGGGAAGCTTTTTATAAAGTTTTGCCTGAGAATGCTGGCAGCGGCCGATACTATTATGACTACTATGCGTTCCATGATGGAACCTATATAGATACTTATCGGTTAAGTATTGAATAATTTAATTTGAGTGTTTATTCAGGAGCGATCGGATATCCGAAAAGCTTTTGGCTAGACGCTCTTTTTGTTGTTTCCACACATTGCATCATCAATTCGTATATATCATGTGATATACTAACGGTATACAAATCGATATATAAGAAAGGGGGACGTCAGCTAATGAAGTTACGTCTCTTACCTGTGATAATAAGTGTTTCTATTTCTGCTGTTGTCCTATTCGGCGGATGGTTCGTATATCAAAGCGTTGCTATGGAGAATCCATTGAAACAAGTTGTTGAAAGTACTTCAGGTGTAGAATTGGTGCATACTCATATTACCAATACGGCTACAGAGTTGGAATTGAAGCTTCAATCTGGAGTTAGTCTTCGGGAGGTTTATAGTAAAATTCAGAATGAAGGTGGCTCGGCACTCGGTAAAAGAGAATTGAAATTGAAGATAGTAAATGATCCATCACCGCAATTAGAGCAATGGTGGTCATCGGCACTATTTGATGTGGCTCAAGCTATGGAAACCAAACGTTACGCACAGATTCCGAAAACCTTACAAGATCGTGCTGCAGCGTCAGATAGTTTAAAAGTATCAACGGAAATGGATGATAAGTTTGTTTATATCACCCTTTCAGATGGTGATCAAAGCAAGTTTATTATGATGCCTAGGGCAGCTTCTGTAATGGGGGTGTGGCCAAATGAGTAAAATTTATAAAGAGATTTTCATTGGGGTTATTCCTGTAATTTTAGTGTTCCTCTATTTCATTGGCGTAAACGTAGTTCCCTTGTTATTTATGACCATAATATTGAGTGCACTTTTCTATATGACTCGAATGCGAGGTGCTGGAGGTGGCTTTGGCGGGGGATCTGACCGCAAAGCACGTAATGCTGCGGCCCCAAGTTATATGACTTTTGACGATATAGGGGGTCAGCATCGGGCCAAAGGAGAATTAAAAGAAGCGCTTGACTTTCTGATTAAGCATGAAGAAATTCAAAAGCTCGGCATACGACCACTGAAAGGTATTTTATTGACCGGACCCCCAGGAACCGGAAAAACATTAATGGCTAAGGCCTCTGCGCATTACACGAATTCCGTGTTTATGGCAGCAGCAGGTAGTGAATTTGTTGAGATGTATGTTGGAGTAGGCGCAAGCCGAGTTCGGGATATGTTTAAAGAAGCTCGGGCAAAAGCCGTAAAGGAAAATAAGGATAGTGCCATATTGTTCATTGATGAAATTGATGTTATTGGAGGTAAAAGAGACGGGGGTCAGCACCGTGAGTATGATCAAACCTTGAATCAATTGCTTACGGAGATGGATGGGATTCACACTACCGAAACTCCACGTATTTTAATTGTAGCCGCTACAAACCGTAAAGAAATGCTGGATAGTGCTTTATTGCGTCCAGGGCGATTTGATCGTCATATCGAGGTGGATTTGCCAGATAAGAAAGGCAGATTGCATATATTAAATATTCACGCCAAAAACAAGCCTCTAGCAGATACTACAAGTTTAGAATTAATTGCAGAAGAAACATTTCAGTTTTCCGGCGCACAGTTGGAGAGTGTAATGAATGAAGCTGCGATATACGCAATGCGTGAAGAATCTGAGGAAATTGAACAGCGGCATTTATCACAAGCTGTTGACAAGGTGATGCTTGGTGAGAAGACTGATCGTGAATCGACTAAGGAGGAACGCGATCGTGTCGCTTTGCACGAACTCGGACATGCTATTGCCGCAGAAGTTGTACGACCGGGATCGGTATCTCAAGTAGCACTTAGTCCGCGCGGCAAGGCGTTGGGCTATGTCCGTCATAATCCTCAGCAGGATCAATATTTATATACCAAAGAGAATATTGAGGAACAAATTATTATTGCTCTTGGAGGTTCAGTTGCAGAAGAAATGTACTATGGAGGACGCAGCACTGGTTCTCGTAATGATTTCGAGCAAGCTCTTCACTTAGTTGGTACAATGATGGATTCAGGCTTAACTAGCTTGGGAATTATCGATAGACAGATGGTAACCAAAGAAGAGTTAATGAAAGAAAACGCAGCAATCTTGCAGCAGTTAACGATTAATACAAGAGAGCTGCTGGAACGGCATCGCCCAGTTTTCGATGAGTCGCTGCATATTTTGACTAAAGAAGAAGTATTATCTGGAGATCAGTTCCGTCAATTATTGGAGCAATCCCGTTTACAGATGGCCTAACCTTTAGCAGCCTATGGCTGCTAAAGGTTTTTTTGCATTCATAAGATGAAGTAAGCCTGAGTGAAGCTATGGTTTTTTTGTCAGATTCCGCAACTTTTTTAGTTTTTAATAGTCTAATAGATTGGCAGATTTCGCCACATTATACGCCGCTTACCCATTATTTTCAATTTGCATATTTTTTAATACATACGATAAGCTGAGGTGTAAAATGAGAGTTCTAACTACGTTTATTTCATTGTTGTTTTTGTCGTTATTGCTGATTCCAATGTTGGCGTTTGCCGCGGAGCAGCCGATTAGTTTATTTTTGAATGGAAAGCAGCTCTCTGCTAATGTTGCTCCCAAAATTGTAGCAGGTAATACGATTGTTCCTGTTAGGATCATCGCCGAGTCACTCGGGTCCAAGGTGTCGTGGGAAGAGAAGTCAGGCAAAGTTACGGTAGATAAAGATGAAGTGAATATTCAATTGTTTATTAACAAACAGGATGTAATAGTAAATAAAAAACGTTATCAGCTGGAAACAGCGCCTTCAATTATGGATGGCAGCACGATGCTGCCGTTGCGGTTTGTAAGTGAACAACTTGGAGTTAAAGTCATATGGGATGAATTAACGCATTCCGTATTTTTATTTGATTCAGAACAGAATGATGAAGGACAAGTTGGCACTGGAAATCAAACAAAAGTTCCAGTCAAACCAGCCGACAATTCTAACGGCAAAGGAACGGACAAGTCTACTGATACTGATAAATCAACAGCTAAAGTAACTGAAACCGTTCCTGGCAAAACGGATTCTTCTGCTCAACTGCCTACCAAAGAGGGAGCAGCTAAGCCGAGTGAGAAGCCAATAACTGAAGCACAGCCTGGTAAGCAAAATCCTTCTGCCGCTGATAAAAATTTAGAGTTATTTACGACTCTAAGTTCAATTGCAGTGGATGGTGATCAGTTTATAGTTAAAACGAGTGGAGCAAAAGCAACGCCGAACATGACTTACACAGCTGATACTAACCGAATTATCATTGATTTTCCTAATAGCAAGCTGGATCCGGCTCTAAAGCTGGGTACAAATGGAGAGGGAATCATTAAAGGAAACAATCAGTCCGTGTCACAAATTAGATATTTGCTCTTTTCAAAAGATTCATCTATCGTTAGAATAATAATAGATTTATCCAAGAAGGCAGCTTTTAAACCAGTAACAACAAGCACATCCAATCAATTTATTTGGGCTTTGATTCCTGCAAAAGATCGCTATAGAGTGGTAATTGACCCAGGACATGGCGGGAAGGATTCAGGAACAATCTCAGCGATCAAACGTCTTGAGAAGGATTTCGTGCTTGCAATGGGAACCAAAATCCTTGCATTGCTTGAAAAGGAGCCTAAGATCGAAGCTTTTATTACCCGCAAAGATGATACGTTCATCGAATTGGCTGACCGTGCTGCTTTTGCAAATGACAGGGATGCGGATTTGTTTGTCTCGGTTCACGGAAATTCTGCAGGGAAAGAAACCGTTCGAGGTGTGGAGACGTATTATTATACGGAGCAGAGTTTAGAATTTGCCAATGTGATGCATAAGCAAATGCTCAAATCCACCGGGTTTACTGACCGTAAGGTGAAGCAATCTGGCTTCTATGTTGTGAAGAATACAAACATGCCTTCATTGCTATTGGAAGTAGGCTTTTTATCTAATCAAGCAGAAGAAAATACTATGTTTCAGGATGCTTTTCAAAATCAGGTTGCCGCGTCCATCGTTACTGCTATTAAGCAGCAGTTGAATATCGACTAAGGAGATGGTAACGATGCTAAACAATAAGCTAAACGGCTTGCTAATTAGCGTCTCTTTACTTGCTTTGTTATCTGCTTGCGGACAAGCAAAGATGCAGGGGACAGGGACAGGGGATCAAACTACAAAGCCACAGGTGCAGACGAATGCTTCTGAGCCCAATCAGCCTGTTAAATCACCTGTTCAAGATAAGATGAAGCAAACCAGTATCAAAGTGTATTTCGGCGATGAGAATGGTGAGAAATTAGTTGAACAAGAAACAGTGGTGAGCTATAAGGAAGAGGATGAGAAATATTCATCATCATTAGCAGCACTGAGTAAAGCTCCTGACAGTAAGCGGATAGCATTGCTCAAAGGAATTACTATTAAATCAGCTGTTTTGAAAAATCAACAGCTTACAGTTGACATATCTATAGCTCCTGAAGCCAGAATGGGCGCGGGTGGTGAAGATTTGCTGCTGCAAGCTATGAAAAAAACGATGTTTCAATTTTCAGAGATTCAGAGTTTAGAAATATTGGTTGATGGAAAAGTAGTTGATAGTTTAATGGGGCATATGGAGCTGTCGCATCCAATTAAACGTGACTAACTTTTAGATTTCGTATTAAATGTAAATGTTGAGAACGCCAGGAGGGCAATTGAATGAATCATAAGAAGAAGCAAACAAAAAAAATAGCTGCGGGTTTCGTAGCTTTATCAGTTTTAATGAGCAGTCCTGTCTATGCTGCAGAAACAACAACTACTCCAGTGTCTACATCGGTTAATGCAGTTTCTGCATTCTCGGATGTGAGTGCACAGCATTGGGCTATTAAGCATGTAACCAAATTGGCTGCTTTAGGCATCATTCAAGGCTATGAAAAAAATGAGTACAGACCGGAAAACCCAGTTTCTCAGCAAGAAGTTATCGTTATGGCTATTAGAATGATGGGACTTGAGAATGAAGCATTGAAGAGCAAGTCGGATACTATATTGCCAGTTGCTGTCGATAGCTTCTTTAAACCATATATTGCATACGCATTCGATAAACAACTGCTTGATATTAAAGAAGAGACCGATACCTCTGGAGCAGCTTCTAAGACAGCATGGGGAGCACGTACTGCGAGCAGAGAGTGGGTCGCAAAGCTTGTTATTCGAGCTATTGGTAAGCAAGGTTTAGCTCAGGAGAAAGCACTAACACCTTCGATTTTTAAAGATGAAAAGGACTTATCTAATTGGGCTGTTGGTTATGTAAATGCTGCTGTATCCTTGAAAATTGTCAACGGAGTTGATGACAATAATTTTCAACCAAAGGGTGCCGTAACCCGTGCACAGATGGCTACTTTCTTGAGCAGAGCGGATAAAGAGCTGACTACGCGTTCGGACAAAGTCTCAATCGGCTATGTGATGGGGTTGAGTAATAGTAAGATGACCATTCAAAATGAACGTGGTCAATCTAGTGAATATTCGATAAATGCTAATACCGTAATTTATAATGCAAAGGATGACAGCCGCATAGCTTCTTCAGCCTTAAAGGAAACTTATGAAGTGTATGTGATTCAGACCCAAGGGACGGCTTCGTACATAGAATTAACGAGTGATCAAGAGAGAATGGGATCACTTGAAGGCAGCTTGAATCAACTGTTTTTGCCTAATATGCAAATAGCTATTAACCAGGCTTCAGGGGTAGATCTGAAAGAGCTTGCTCCTAATGTTACTGTGACGGACAAGGATGGACGAGGTTTAAGTCTTGGTTCTATTACCCAAGGCAGTATTATTGAGCTGAAATGGAATCTATTAGTTCCTAACGCGAAGATTAGTCAAATAATAGTTAAGCAAACTCCTGTTAGTAAAACAGGGGAAGGTACAATAATAAGCATACAAAAAGATCAAAATACCGTTACTTTTCTAGAGAAGACATCCGGTAAGAATGAAACATTCCCGTTGGGACCTATTGTTCCGGTTAAACTACCGGATCAAACAGCAGCTGACTTATCTAAGCTGCGTGTAGGCGATGAAGTATCATACGAAATTAAGGCTAATCAAATTGCAGGCATTTCCATTCGCAAGCAAGCGGATATCAGCAATGTAGTTCAAGGTACTTTGATCAGTATAAGTGACGATAAGAAGAATATGACCATCAATATTGGAGGCAAAAGCCTCGGAGCTTATTTCATTGCTGAGAATGCTCTTGTAAGCATTGAAGGATTGCCTAGCGCAGGGCTGTTCGATGTAGTAGTTGGCGATGAATTGAAATTGGAATTGGTTAATGAGAAAGTTGTTAAGGTAAATGTTACGAGCCGTTCTATCAAACAAATGGCGTTTGCCACAATTGTTAATTATGATAATGATACGAAGGTACTTACAGGAACTTTTGAAAACGGAGACCTGTTTGCTTATAAACTGACTGAAAGCACCGTCTTTAAAGATGGCAACCGGACCTATCCATTGGCGGATTTCTCCGCAAACTTCCATAAGGGAGATAAGATTGACCTGAAGGTTTCTAAAGATAAGGTCATAACGGTTCAATTAACTGAGCAATTGGAAGGAATTCTGACTCAAGTTAATACAACAACGAATGAGGTAAGTATACGTACGGCAAGCGGTCAAAGCATCACTTTCAAGGTGCCTGATAATTTGTGGGTGTCCTTTTGGTCGACCACGAACGGTACATTAAAAGATTTGAAGGTTGGAGATAGTATTTCAGCAAGAATGAAATCATCTCAAGATTCAATTGTTCAAATAAGTGTAAAGAAAACGGCGGTTTACAAAATTTTGATGGCGAATTCAGACACCAGACAAGTCAACGCTGAGGATGAAACAGGTTCTCTATTCACATTCAAAATCGATAATAATGATATTATTTCAAATGCGAACAAAAACACTCATACCTTTGGAGATATTCAACAAGATGATTATTTGAAAGTATCCTACACCGGCAATACATTGACCAATGTTACTATTCTAAAAACTATCCGTGGTAAAGTAACTGGTGTTGATACGGCCGCTGGCACGGTAACTGTTCAGGATTATGCCAATGGAGTTCAAGTCATTCCAGTGGGCCAAAAGTTTGTAATAAAACAAGGCGGGTTGACTTCAGCAGCCTTAACATCTATAAAACCGAATGATCGCGTTGAAATTATTAGTGATACAGATGATAAAACATTCATTACAGTAGCTGATTCCACTAAACGTACAGTAGCTACTTATGATATTGTACTCAATCAGATCGTATTAAAGCCTACAGCTAACGGTGACAAAACGACCTACAACTTATTTTCAAAAGCATATCTTCATAAAGGGACTAATATTGTAGCTGCGAATGCTTTCGTAGAAAATGATGAAGTAACCGTTTTTGTACTAGCAAACAAAATTATAGAGTTAGAAAAATAATAATTTTTTAAGAGGAAACTTTTATAGTCAAACAACCGTCTATGGGGTAGAGGAGTTTTATTCTACCGATTAGGCGGTTTTTTCTTAAAAGTTCCTTAAATTAAGGTAAATTTCGTTAAAAGTTCGGATTTTGTCGTGTAAAGTCATTGATTCCTCTCGGCGGATTGGGTAAACTAAATTTTATACCATTAGAAAGAGGTAGTCCTCATTTATGAACAAGAAGCAGGTTCGTAATATTCTCGATACGATTGGCGGTATGTTTCCTGATGCCCATTGTGAGTTGAATCACGCGAATCCCTTCGAATTGACAATCGCCGTACTTTTATCGGCGCAGTGTACGGACGAAACTGTCAATAAAGTGACGGCTTCCTTGTTTCAAAAGTACAAAAAGCCGGAAGACTATATTGCTGTACCGATAGAGGAATTGGAGCAGGACATTCGTAGGATTGGGCTTTTCCGAAATAAGGCTAAGAATATTCAAGCTTTGTGCGTCCTTCTGTTGAACAAATACGGCGGTGAAATTCCTGAGCAGCACGAACAACTGGTTGAATTACCTGGAGTTGGAAGGAAAACAGCCAATGTTGTTATGTCGAATGCATTTGGTGTTCCTGCTATAGCGGTGGACACGCATGTAGAACGAGTATCTAAACGACTAGGAATGGCAAACCTGAAGGATACTGTACTAGAAGTGGAAAAAAAGCTGATGAAGCTGGTCCCGAAAGAAGAATGGACGCTGACACATCACCGGCTCATTTTTTTCGGACGCTACCATTGTAAAGCGCAAAACCCGCAATGTGACGTGTGTTCACTTGTGGAAGGATGCCGCGAAGGAAAAAAACGTATGAAATCCGGTAGTCGTAGGAAACCTATACAGTAAAATTAATATCACTAGAATACGATAAGGATGGGATTAATATGAAATGCATATCGGTGTATACGAATGATTTTGAAGTGTTTTCAGACATCTATGAACAGGTTCTGAGCATGCCCTTGGCAGAGAATGAGGAAAAGCAAATAGAAGGTATTACAGTAACGGAGTCCGGAGATGTTCCTGACAACTACCTGGATCGAATGAAAATAAAACCAGAAGTAGTTGTAATGAAAGTTCGTGATAAAGATATTACGATTTTGCAGCATAAAAATTTGTTTGAAATTTTCATTCCAGCCCCAGAAAGTGTGGTACACTAAAAACCGAAGTCATTCGGTTTTTTTTGTTGTAACGGAAAGAATAAACGTAAATTTTCACAGTATGGGGAGATAAAGAATGAGCAACATTGCATTGCTAGAGGAAACAATAGAGGAAGCCATTCGAAAGCTTCTGGGAAAGGTTCTTGATGCCGGGGATCCGGAAAATGGTAAAAAGCTAGAGCAATTGCTTCAGAAGTCAGAGAGTGGAAATTTATATATCGCTTTTTGCGGACATTTTTCAGCGGGGAAATCAAGCTTAATAAATAAGCTGTGTGGTCATCAGCTGCTGCCATCGAGTCCGATTCCTACAAGCGCGAACATTGTGAGTATCAGTAATGGAGAAGCGGTAGCCAAAGTGGTTCACAGGGACGTAAAAGGAACAGATCAATCTGCAAAGATACAGATGGTTCCATTGGAGGAACTGGCGGCCTATTGTAAAGATGGAGAAGCTATTGAAACCATAAATTTACAGTATCCTATACCCTTTTTAGGTTCAAATACGGCGCTCTTAGATACGCCAGGCATTGATTCCACTGATGATGCGCACCAATTGGCCACTGAATCGGCTCTGCATCTCGCAGATGTCGTTTTTTATGTTATGGATTATAACCATGTGCAATCAGAAATAAATTTTGCTTTTACCAAGAAAATGAAAGAGTGGGGAAAGCCGCTCTATTTAATTATTAACCAAGTAGATAAACATCGAGACCAGGAATTGTCATTTTCCGATTACCGGACAGGTGTAGAGGAAGCTTTCGCGAACTGGCACATTCAACCGGATGGGATTGTGTACACATCTGTTAAATTACCAGATCATCCTCATAGCGAATGGAACAAGCTGGATTGGCTGCTTGGACGATTAATCGAAGAGAAAGTGCCACTTGCGGCACTTAGTCTAGAGAAGTCAGTTAAGTTTTTGGCCGATGCACATGCATTGAAGATTGCAGAGAGCAATGAGCCGGCCAAAGAGGAGCTGCGAGCCCGTCTAGCTGCCGACGAAGGGATTGAATCGGCTCAGCAGCAGTGGGTCGAGTTGAATGCGACGTTAGCAAGCACGGAAGCGCAGCCTGAGGAGCTGCGTGCTGCACTACGCAAGGAGGCTGCAGTAATATTGGACAACGCCAATATTACGCCTGCGGTGACGCGCGATCTCGCGCATGAGTATTTGCAGGGCCGCAAGCCTGGCTTTAAGGTTGGCTTATTTGCAGGTGCAGCAAAGACGGCGAAGGAGGTGGAACGACGTCTTGGGGCGTTCCACCTTGATTTTGCGGGACAGGTAGCTGCACAGATTGAACGCCATCTTCAGCAGCTGCTAACAAAATCTATGGATGAAGTTACAGCGGTTTCAGCTGAGCAGGTTAGAGAGATTGCAGAACGTCTTCATATTACGGTGAAGCCGGAATGGCTGGCAGAGCAGGTGAATACAGCTGCCGGCTTTGGTGGCGATTACACGTTGAATTATTCCAAGCAGGTTGCAGCGGAGGTAAAGCTGCTGTACAGGAAGCAAGCGTTCGAGCTTATCGATGAGCTTAGTGCTGCACTTCGTGCTGCACAACAGCCGCAGCTGCATGGCTTGCGTGCGCAGCTTGACGTGCTGCACGGCCGCCTGAGCAGCCTGCGCGAGCTTGAGCGGCTCGCTGCCGCTGAAGCGGCCTACGCCGCAGCGCTGGTCGCGCCGTTCGCGGCCTTGCGCGTGCCGCAGCCGGCGCTGCCGGACCCGGCTGCCGCGGCGGTCAGCGCGGCAGCGCCAGGCGCTGCTGCTGCGCTAGCGCAGCCCAGCGACGCCGCGCGAGA
>NZ_WHOD01000118.1 GCF_013141765.1 Paenibacillus foliorum | reverse complement strand
GGTTCCTCTATTTCCGCATGCTCAAAATAAAGACCACTTAACCAAATGAGTTTGTTTTCCAAGCAATCGTTATCTACCGGGTGATAAAATCCTGCGAATGAGTGAGTATACGTGAGATAAACCCTTAAAACCGAGGGACGGGCAGATTACTGGAATAAACTAAAGCGATTTATGTGAAAAAGTTATTGCACTGCACTAAAACAATGTATATTTTATGGTTAAAGCGGACTTGGTGTTTTGATAATATGTGGTGAACCGTATCAAAGGTAAAAGCATGAGATCATTCCGTAACGGAGAACTATAGCTCAATAAGAGGAAGGCTGCCAACAACAATGGACCGGTTGCCTTTTTAGTTAACGAGAAAGGGAGGGCGACGAATGAAACTTGCTGCTATTCTAGGAATAATGGTGGGGGTAACTGGTTCCGTTTGGCTCGCAATGATTGGATTGCAGCATGTTAATAATTTTGGTTCTGATACAAGCGATTACCATAATGGGATATTACTCATTAAGTATGGTTCAGCATTCACTTTAATCTTTCTTGTCACATTGTGGCTGATGAACAAGAATGTGATTGCTTCGTGTATTCAGAGATCTCACTTAGTAATTGGCATTGACATGGCGAAGGATGCACATGTCGCACAGGCAACAAACTTTCGCGGAATTGTTCTTTCTAAACGACATCTAACTCTTCTACCAGCCAATTCGCATACCAAACTGCGTTCGGGTCGTGGTACCACCGAACGGCCATGAAGGCATACGGAAATAAAGGATAAGACTTAATTTCCTCGCGTACTTTCATCATCCATGTTAATCTCCTTTGCCGTTTCCCCGACATACTCTCAGCCAGGTTCATACCTGCTCTTCTCAGCAGTTGTCGCCCGTGTGAATACAGATTTAGATCACCTGCACCTGAAAGGATAGCCGCAATGAAGATGGGTCCAAGACCTTGAAATTTCTTGCGAAAGTTTAATAAGGCTGAAAATTATTTGGAAAAAGTTGATAACCCGTGGTACATCACTTTTTACAATTTAATAAGAACCAAAATGAACGGAGTTACGCGGTTTTACGACCCTGTTTTTCTAATTTATGCTGAACCATCACAAAACTAATACATTACCCCTCCCCAATCTATTGTTGCAGAACTTTGCGTCTTCAGATATTACGGAGGGAGAGAGCTTTCGTACCTATAGCTTGTTGAAGTGCCCCAGCTCGTTCGGATTCGCAATCAGCATCTCGAAAAGTATCTTGAGCACTGCTGGTGCTGGCATGTGAAACAAACCTACGGAGAATAATGTGGGTCTCTTTCTGCTTCTCGTAGATCATCTCAATATAAATACCATGTCCTTGCGGTGAATTCCTTCCACTTTCTCTTCATTAAATGAAACAGCAGGTTGATGCAGAATATAAGCCACCTGCTTATTCTGATTTATGCAGTCCTTATGCAGACCTCAGCGTCTTCTTAGGAGTGCAAATCAAATACAAAAAACGGACCACAGACTAATTTACATCATTTTTTATAGTAGAGCTTCTTACATCCGAGGGAGATACATTCGTTGTGCTGTTTGTAAAAAAAACTCCATCCGCATGCCTGATGTAATACCCGTATGCAGGAAGGTCGCCCCAAAGATTGGACTCGGGATATTGGCCAAGAGCATATTCCGGCGGATTTCCTGGCACCGATGTTTTACCGCCTTTGTAGGTTATATTGACATTATCGAAATAAATATTTTTTATTCTGTATTTTGTACCGTCCGACCTATTTGCACCTGAAATCGGAGAGCCCCACGTATTTTTCATGTTTTTCCCGATAATATTCTGGAATTTGACCGTATCCATGGTTCCCGTTTTAGGTACGTCATCTTGGGTAGTACGGTCGCTTCTCTTCCCTAGGATGACAAAAAAAGGATTACCTGTATCTTGAACATCGATATTCTGGAATGTGATGTCTTTTACATCCGCCCCATCGACAGATTCCACACACATAGCGCAATATTTTACATCCTTGATCATGATATCCTGAAATTTAACGTTCTTGAACGCCCCGTAACTGGTGGTTCCGAATTTTAATCCGTTTGTGCTGGAAGCCGTTACATTGGAGTTCTTGACGAGTACATCCTCTACTCCGCGACGCTTGCCGCTCTTGATGCAAATGGCGTCATCCCCGGAATTCACCGTGACGTCTTCAACCAAAACATGCTTAGAATCAACAATATCAATGCCGTCCCTATTACTTAATATATTGACATATAGATTCAAATTCCTTAATGTCAAATAATCAGTTTCCGCAAGCACTACGGTCCACATGCCCGATTTCTTGATGTATAAATTTTGGATCGTTACCATGCTGCTTAGTACGGAATAAATGGCTGAGGGTCTTTGAGGCTCCGAGCCGGTTGTAAACGAGTCGCCATTGCCATCGATGTTGCCGCCTCCGTCAATTCTCACATTTTCAACGTTGTTTACATAAATTAAAGCTTTATTGACATTCGAGTCGGGCCCCAATTGGGTATTGTAAGTCAGCGGGTGGGTATCCGGATAATCCGAGATGGAGGTACTGCCTTTTAAGGTTGCCGAATAGTCAATGTATAATGTCATATTACTCTTAAGTTGGATCATCCCCGACAAAAAAATGCCATCATGCAAATAAACGGACCCGCCCGTGCCCGCAGCAGCGTTAATGGCTGCCTGGATCGCGGCAGTATCCTTAGTTGAGCCGTCTCCTTTAGCCCCATAGTTTTTCACATCAAATACCGGCGATGGCGGTCCTCCGATAAAAGTGGACTGACTGTATACCTTGACATTGTCAAAATAAAGCGTTCCGGTATCACCTGAATTGATTCTGAAACCTGCCTGCCCGACATTGTTGGATGCGTACAGGAAGTTAATGGAGCTTACCTTTCTTATTCCGTCTACGAATACGTCATACGTATTGGCAGTGGTATCCAGCACCACTTTGATATGTACCATTTATCAGCAACATAGGGATCAATATTGGTTAATGTCCCGTTTTTGTTATAAGCGATATTACCGTTCGAGAAAGCTACAGAAGCTATTTTATTTCCGTTGTTGTCATAAATATTAGGGATGTATCGAACCCCGCTATTTTCTGTCGTTTTTACTTTTGCCTCAACCGTCACCTTGCCGCTTAAGGAGGAAAACAATTTGGTAGCTGCGGCATCGTTCGATGTTGAGCTTTTGTATATTTTCACGCTCTTATCGGTAGGGAACGGTACTTCCTGAACGGTAACTGTGCCTCCCGAGGTGTTCGGGTTCCAGCCGGACGGCGCAGCTCCCGTTGTATTTCCGTTAAAGTTATCATTAACCGTATAACCTGTCGCGGAGGTAGGGAAGTTTGCCGGCGGTGCTGCAGACGTCACCGTCACCTTAGTACTTTGTGGGGATTCGCTAGCTTGTCCTCCTGTATCGACAAATACGGAAGATACTTTATAATCGTAGGTGGTGCTTGGTGAAATGTTATTGTCGATATAGGTAGCGATTCCAGGCTGGGATTGCCCGACATAATTAAATTGTGTGCTTCCCGCATCTGCCCTGTATATACTGTATTTTGTCGCGCCGGAAACCGTAGTCCATGTTAAGGCTACCGAAGTGCTTCTTACCGTTCCCACTGAAAGTCCTTGCGGCACCGGTAGGGAAGTATCCACGATTACGGTAGTGGTTCCCGCAGCCTTAACCATATACTCAATGGGTAAAAGCTGAACATCATACTCGCAATGATCAGTACCTTGATCAAAGGGTGTACAAAGATTTTCATCCTCATCATTCTTATCATCTCCCATTCACATTGTTTTTTTAGTGCAATTTGAGTTGCAAATTAATCGTAATGGAGATGACTGCTGGTGTATATTTACATGTTTTAATGTGATATGCAAAAAGAAAAATAGGTGACTTTTACAAAGGGAACCAAGTTTGACTATCCGCATGTGACTTCCGCTAAGCGAGCTTTTAGATATAATGAAAATAAATCAGGATAAACCGATCCCTTGAGGAGGTATTATGAGAATTAATTGGCGCAACCGTTTGCTGCTTTCTTATCTCCCTGTTTTTTTTATTGTCGTAGCCATACTGATTCTCATTTTCTTTATGTCCATGAGTGAGTTCTCGAAAGAGGAGGCAAAAAAAGCGAACGAAATTTTTGTGAAACGCATTCTTGAAACACTCGACTCTTCCCTCATTTCGATAGATCAAACGATCACTAAAGAAGTGATGTCTAACGAAAAGTTGGAGCTTTTCTTCAGAAATGATTTCTCAACAAGCAAGTACTTCAATGATTTTGAGGCATCGAAAGTATTGTACGATCTGCTGCGGTATGTCCCATTGATCGATTCGGTTTATTTGTATCGTAATTCCGATCAAAAATTGCTTACGGAAAAATCTTCACCATCGATGGCTGAATTTGGGGATCACAAATTTTTGCTGCATCTGATACAAGACGGTGTTCCGAGGCGAAATACCGGTTTGCGAATGTACAAAGAAAATGAAGAAGTCCAAACCAGTAAACCTGTTGTGACTCTTGTCAAAAGGATGATGCCGCCGTTTGGAAATGAAGGTTATATAATAGTTAATATTCGATTGGATTCACTTAGGCAGCTCGTCCAGCCGATGCTTGATTCAAAGATAAGCCAAATTGATGTCTTTGATCAGGATGGATTGTTTTTATTCGGCAACAGCGGAAGGATGGCGGATAAAACCGTACATGCCTTTCCTTTCCCTTATACGAAGGTGACTTCGGATTACACGAAATGGGTGGGAAATAGTAGTTTCTCAGACAAGCATTTGTTCGGATTATTCTCGGTATTGAGTTATGTGTGGATGAGCATTGGAATGCTTACCCTATTAGCCGGAGGTTTGTGGGTTTTTTATATTACACGTAAAAACTACAAGCCGATCGAAATGATTATGAACCACATTTACAAATATTCGCAGAACGGCAGTAATCTCGCTTTTGCGGGAAAAACGGATAGCGACGAGTTCAAGTTCATTGAGTCAGGCATCGATAATTTAATTGAGCAGTCGATACATTACAAGAAGCAGAATGAAGAAAATCAAGTATATCGAAGCAAGCATTTCTTTCAAGAATTGCTCGAAGGCAACCTTATGGACGATCCTTCGAAATGGGCGGATGAAATTCAGCATTATGGCTTGAGAGGGGATTCCGAAGGTTTTGTCGTCATTGTGGTGGAAATGGATAAGTATTCAGAATTTATTAGAACCTATAACATGAAAGATCAAAACCTTCTGAAATTTATCATAAGCAGCGTTTTGAAGGAAGTTTGTCAGAATCATGCATGTGCGGTATGGGCGGAATGGATCGATGCGCATCGGTTGGGAGCGTTGTTCCCTATTGCCAATAACATAGAAGACAACGATAAGATGCATGTGGTTGGAGAAGAAACCATTCGTTGGGTGGCTGCCAATTTACCGTTTACGATTACGATCGGCGTCAGCTCCCTCGCCCGTCGAATGGAAGAGGTTCCGGATGCATACAACGATGCGCTAGAGGCGCTGCAATACAAATCAACGCTCGGAAACAACCGGTTGTTGGAGCATAACCAAATGGTTAGACAGCCAATTTACAAGGACATGTTCAAAAACCTGCAAAGAATCCGGGCTATTACCCAATCGTATCGTCTTGGCGACGAAAATTGGAAGCAAGAATATGCCAAGATGTTTGAAGAGATTCAGTCCGAGCCTATCCCCAAAGACGAATTAATGAGCATGATGAATTATATGACCTACCAAATGTACCGCGAATCGATGGAATTATCCGAAGAATTGCATCAGGTTTGGGAGCAAAGTTTGCCTGAATACAATGCGATATTGGAGCAATTCGATACAGTGGCGGAGCTGGACGCGCGCTTTTATGATGTGCTGAATCGGACGGCCGAAGATATGCGCCGCATCCGTGAAAGCAAAACTCATTATCATCTAATTGGCGATATGAAGGCGTACATCGAATCGCACTTTGCCGATCCCGACCTTAGTCTAACCTCGCTAAGCGATCAATTCGAACTGCACCCCAACTACTTAAGTCGGCTATTCAAAGAAGAATTCGGCGAGAAGTTCATTGATTACTTGACCAAAATGCGGATAGAGCAGGCCAAGAAGCTTCTGACGGGAACGAATCTTACCATCCAGGACGTATCCGTTCAGGTCGGCTATACTTTACCGGTATCATTCATCCGCGTATTCAAAAAGCATGTCGGAACCACCCCGGGTGATTACAAAAAAGGGATGTTAGCTTGATTTTGCTTAATTGCATACTCTGTCACAAAAAGCATACTGCCCTCTTTTCAAGGCTTAACGACTCCTTATTGCGAGGAAACGAGCCGAGAAAGGAGGTTTTTTGTTTTTGCATATCGCCTTAAAACATATCTATGTACGCCTCTGGCCACACCCGTTAAGATGGATTTGCGAGCAGATGATTTTACAAACGAAAGAGAGGTGATTTATTCTTATGAACACTGTCCATCCCCTTTTGTCTGAAGACGCTATGAAGCATGCGGACATGAACGTGAAACTGCGCAGGAAACGGATTATTAAACAGAACATTCCTCTCATGGCCATGTTCTTGCCCGTCATCCTGTTTTATCTCGTATTCAAGTATATCCCAATGCTAGGTTTAGTCATTGCATTCAAGGATTACAACTTTTTTGACGGGATAGTCGGCAGCGAGTGGGTTGGCTTCAAGCATTTCAAATATTTGTTTGAAAACGCTCATACGCGGGACATCATCTACAACACGATGCTTCTCAGTTGTCTCCGTGTTTTTCTAAGCTTTCCTTTTCCGATTCTTCTCGCTATTATGCTCAACGAGGCACGGAGGCTGTGGTTTAAAAAAGCGGTGCAGACGCTGGTCTATCTTCCCCACTTCCTTTCGTGGATTATCGTCGGCGGCATTGTGGTGACGGTATTTGCTGAGCAATCAGGCGTTGTTAACGGTTTGATGAAACTGACCGGCCTTCCTAGCTATGCCTTCCTCTATCATGAGGTTCCTTGGATGTCGATCTTCATCGGATCGAGCATATGGAAGGAAGCCGGGTTTAGCGCCATCATTTATTTAGCTGCGCTCACCATGATCGATCCGAGCTTATATGAGGCCGCAAATATGGACGGAGCAGGAAAATGGCGGAAAATTTGGCATGTTACGCTCCCAGGTATTCGCCCTACGATTGTGTTAATGCTCATTTTATCGATGGGTCATGTTATGGAGGTCGGATTCGATCATGTATACGTGATGCAAAACCAGGTTGTTTCCCAAGTATCCGAGGTAATCAGCACGTATATTTTCAAAATAGGGTTGCAAGGAGCTAACTTCAGTGTGACCGCGGCAATGGGTTTGTTCGAATCGCTGATTGGGATTATTCTAGTAGCAGTCACTAATCGAATTGCCCGTGCCTTTGATCAAGGACTTTGGTAGAAAGGATGGATCGTTATGAACGACACAAAGGGCGAATCGCTGTTTTATGCGGCCAATTATATCATCTTGACTTTAGTGGCACTCAGCTGTCTGCTGCCGATCATCAATATTGTAGCCGTTTCACTCAGCAATCAGAACGCGGTGGCATCCGGATTCGTTTCGTTGTGGCCCATCGGTTTTAACTTGGATTCGTATAAAGCTTTACTCAAAGGCACCAACATTCTCAGGGCCTTTCAGAACAGTTTAGTCATCACACTGGTCGGCGTGCTGCTCAGCATGCTGTTTACCATCATGGCCGCATATCCGTTATCGCGCAAATATTTTTGGGGCCGCAAATTTTTCACTATGGCTATGGTGTTTACCATGCTGTTTAGCGGCGGGCTGATTCCAACGTTCTTACTTGTTAAGTCGCTGGGCCTTGTCAATTCGTATGGCGCCCTATGGCTGCCCGGACTTATCAGTACGTACAACATGCTTGTGATGCGTACCTTTTTTGAAAACATTCCTGCGGAGATGGAGGAAGCGGCCCGAATTGACGGCTGCGGAGAGCTGAGATTGCTTGCACAAGTCATATTGCCGCTTTCTTTGCCGGTTGTCGCAACATTAGGGCTGTTTTACGGGGTCGGTTTTTGGAATGCATTTATGAGTGTGCTCATTTACATTAATGATACGAAGTTTTTCAACTTGACCGTTCTCGTTCAGAAAATGGTGCAAAGCCAGCAACTGCTGCAGCAAATGAACAATTTGCAGCCCGATGACGTGGAAGCGGTTACTCCGGACTCCATCAAAAGTGCAGCCATCGTTGTCATGATCGCGCCCATGCTGGTAGTGTATCCGCTTCTGCAAAAATATTTCGTCAAAGGAGTGATGATCGGCTCCATCAAAGGGTAGCATGCTCGGTCAATATTAAGCTCAAAATGATGATAACCACTAAAAAATTTTTCAGGGAGGTAAAACAATGTTCAGTCGTTCGCAAAAATGGGTGTCTGTACTTGCAGTAACCGCTTTGTCCAGTTCTTTGCTCGTTGGTTGCGGAGATGGAGATGGTAAGACGGAACAAAAAAAATCGGATAACGGAAAAACGGCGGCACAAGGGGAAGCTAGGGGAGCAGCAACCGTTTCCCTTTACGATCGGGGACGTGTTCCTGCAGAAGAAGGCACGATGGATAAAAATCGGTGGACCGATTGGGTCAATACAAACGGCCCTACGAATGTGAAATATGTATTGATTCCAAGAACCGATTCCATCACCAAGTTCAATACTTTATTCGCTTCAGGGGATGTCCCGGACGTCATCAACGAGTACGAACCGCAATACCGCGATCTGTTGTATCAACAAAAGCAGCTGCTGCCGCTGGATGACTTAATTGACAAGTATGCGCCTAACTACAAACAACTTCTGGCACAATATCCTCAATTAAAAAAGGCGGGAACGAAACCGGACGGCAAGCTGTATGAAATTGGCCGTTTGCAGGGAACGATGTCCATGTACTCCCTTATTATTCGTGCCGATTGGCTGAAAAAGCTGAATTTGCAAATGCCGCAAACACCTGAGGACCTGTTTAAGATCGCCAAAGCGTTTACTGAACAGGATCCTGACGGCGATGGAAAAAAGAATACGTACGGAATATCGCTTGCTTCCGATAGCGGCATGGGGATCAGCAAGATGTATGGCGATGTCGGCTGGGTCGTGAAGGATGGAAAATTCGTATACGATTGGGACCGGGCGAAGGCAAGCAACGAATTTAAAAAGCGGCTGTTTGACGAAGGGGTAGTGGACAAAGATTACCTTACCGACAAAAACGGCGAAAAGGCGAAGCAGGACTGGCTTAGCGGTAAGCTGGGGATGTATGTGATGCAGCATTCCCAGCAGCTTAATCCCGGCTTGAACAATTATCAGACGCTGAAGAAAAATGTTCCGAGCGCGGAAATTTTGCCAGTGCCGCTCCCTAAGACGCAATTCGGCCAATTCAGCATGAATTTTCTCAACCCGGCGCAAATGACCACCGTCGTTTACAGGGGAGCGAAGGATCCTGTAGCCGCCATCAAATACATCGATTTTATGGCATCCAAGGAGACCGCTAAAGTCATGAAATACGGTTTGGAAGGAAGCCATTGGAAGCAAGAGCCTAACGGCTGCCCGATTCCGGTCGATATGGAGAGAAACAAAAAAGAGCTCGTTTACGTACCCGATCTTGCTATGCAAACTTCGCCGGACCTGGTAGGGGCTTGTAACAAAACGGAGAGCTCCTTCGATCCGAAGATGCCGGACCACCAGGCATATTTGACCTTTATCAAGCAAGCGCGCGAAGCCTATGAAACTCCGGAACGGCCAATGCCTGATTTAACTCTTTCCGAGCACATGCCGACTTTGCCGGCGGATCTTGCCAAAATCAACACGGATCTTACCCAGCAAATTAGCGGGTTTTGGGCTAAGTCGATAGTCAGCGGATCGGCTTACACGATCGACAAGGCACTTTCTGACGCGAAGGCGGTATGGGAGAAAGGCGGCGGCAAGCAATTGGAAGATTGGTATGCCAAATGGTATGTGGACAATAAAGACAAGGCGTTTCTCACCCAGGACATCTATAAATTTTTAAATAAATAAACATTTGATTACAGGACCCCGAAGATGTGTTTTCAATCTTTGGGGCCTGTACTATCATCACCCAATTTGAAGGGAGATCACTATGAGCTATAATGTGAAACATTTTGGCGCCATTGGCGACGGACATACACTGGATCATGAGGCAATCCAATCCGCTATCGACGAATGCAGCCAATCCAGCGGTGGTATGGTAGTTGTCCCGCAGGGAACTTATCTTTGCGGAACGATTCATATCAGGTCGAACGTATGTTTACATCTGGAGATGGGCGCCGTTATTCTAGGGGCCGATGATCCGTCCCACTATCCTGAAATTTGCAAGACTCCTTACGGAAACTTACCTGGACAAATTCAAGCTTTGATCTGGGCCGACGAAGTGGAAAACATATCGATTACCGGACAAGGGATCATTGATGGCGGAGGCGCCAGCCCTCTGCCTCCTTCCGTGGCTGCCGGGGTGAAGTTTCGGCCTGCGCTCATGTTTTACCGGGGTTGTAAAAATGCGAAATTTCTGGACATTACTTTGCAGTATTCTTGCTTTTGGACGTTACATCTGATGCGCTGCGAGGATGTTATGGTGCGGGGAGTCACTATCCTCGCCGACATGGGTCGAATCAATACCGACGGGATTGATCCGGACGGCTGCAAAAACGTCATTATCAGCGACTGCAACATCAAAACCGGCGACGATTGCATTGTAATTAAAAGCACGGAAGGTGACGTGTGCGAAAATATTACAGTTACCAACTGTATCCTCAGCTCCCGGCATGCTGCTCTTAAAATCGGAACGGAAGCGATCGGACCGATTCGCAACATCACGTTTAATAACTGCATCATCCATAATACAGATGTGGCGCTTGCGCTTTACATGAAGGATGGCAGTGTGTATGAGAATATGGTAATCAGCAACATGGTCATTGAAGCACGCAATGAATTTCCGATTTTACTGGACATTACTCCCCGTTATTACAAGGAACCGAAGGCTGGACGCATCCGGAACATCACCTTCGATAACATTACCGTAACGGCGAAGGGGCGCTGCTATATCGAAGGAGTTCCTTTGCAGCCCGTGGAGAATGTCCGTTTCCGCAATATCATATGGAACGTATCCGGTCCTTGCAATTTGACGGATCCGACAAAACCGCCGGGAGCCCGACGCGTTGAACTCGATCCGGATCGGATCAACTATGCCGTTCATCCATACCAGTTCATCGCTGTGCATGTTGATGGTTTGCTTCTGAACGATGTCTGCATCCGACATGAACAGTCGGACAGTGTTTCCGACCGGGGTCGCCTGTACGCTGATCATGTCCGCAATTTGACGGTGGACCGTATGGATTCATTTGACCCACCAGCCGGATTGGAGCCGGTGATGATCCGGCAGGATGATGAATCAGGCGAGAAGAGGGCGAAATAGATGAGAAAGAAGAGAATATCAAGCATTTTGCTAATAGTCGCTATGTTAGTAGGTATGATGCCTGAATATGACTTGGGCTCAACGGTCGTGCAAGCGGCAGGGGCGGACAAAATCTATTTGAATGAAAATTTTAACAACAGTACTCATTTTCCGACAGGTCAAGCACCTAATTATGCGGATTGGTCCTCGGCAGGCAATGGCGTAGCGGATACTAATTTCTGGTCAACCACTACGACAGGCGGTTCGGTAACGGTGGAGGATGTACCCGATTCATCCAACAGAAGTGTAAAAATTAACAGGACCAGTACTTCAAGTACGACCAAGGCGGAGTCATCCTTAGATTTTACAAGCCAACCGTTAAAAGGCTTAGTCATTGTAGAAGCCAGCATTATGTCTAGCGGTGCTATGACCGGAACCCAGGTTGCTCCTTATATAACGAATGGGGCCGGCTCGTCCATAGTAAAGATACAATTGAACGGCGGAAAAATAAAGGCCAATAGCGGATCGACCCAGCAAGATGTACAAGCCTTTACTCAAGGCACATGGTATGACCTCAAAATGGTAATCAATACATCCAGCGATATTTATGATCTGTATATTAACGGAATCAGCAAATTAACCGGTCAGGGCCTGGCAGCTGCGTCGGGCGGGTCAGTAGGAAAAGTCACCTTTAAAATGGATACAGGAAACAACACCGGCGCCATTTACTACGACAATGTAAAAGTATATACAACAACGCCTACGGCTGTAGTAACCGGTTTAGCTTTTGATTCGGCTACATATAACGTTTATCAAGGCGATGTTTTTAATGCTGTAGTTCAAGCCGTTTATTCAGATAATAGCAAGCAAGTGTTAACGAGCGGGAATGTCTTTTCATCCTTAAATCCGACAATTGCGTCCGTTGATCCATCAACAGGGGGAGTTACTGCTCGCAATCAGGGTACAACGCAAATCTCGGTTTCAAATAGCGTATACGGCACCCCTGCATCGGCAACGGTGATTGTCAATCCGCTTCCGGCTCTAACGGCACCGACTGGGCTTAGCGCAGGTACAGTGGCGGGCACATTGCTGCAATTGAATTGGTCTGCATCGTCGAATGCGGCCAAATACTATATATACAGGGCAGCTGCAGGAAGCGGGCTGTACAGCAAAGTCGGAGAATCGACAACAACCTCTTTTACGGATAATACCGTAGCGGCAAGCACAGCGTATGATTACATCGTATCGTCGGTATTCACGACTATGGGAGGGCAAGTGATCGAATCGTCTCATAGTCCTAAAGTAAGCGCTGAAACACCAGCGGCATCAGGGTTTATTGTCAATGATGACTTCAACAGCGCAGCAACAGGATCGGTGCCGGACGGGTGGACCAACATTAACTCAGGATCCGGAGCGGTAGCGGTAGCAGAAGTTCCTTCTGCAGCGGACAAGAGCTTAAGCCTATACGTAAAGAACAAAAATGATGCCGCCGAAGCTAACAATACTTTTTCTGGACTCACCGGAAAAGTGGCAATAGAGGCCAAGATTATGACGAATGGGACGCAATTTAGCGTGTCTCCATACATCTACAACAATAAAGACAAGGCTGTCATGAAGTTTGGGCTTAGAAACGGTTATTTCGTTGCCATCGGTGCTTCCCGGCAAATCAATACGCAACCTTTTGTGCCAAACCAGTGGTATAACATTAAAATCATCGTGAATACGAACGCGAATACGTATGATCTTTGGATTGACGGGGTCCAGCAGACGGTGGACAGATCGGACCTGGTAACTCCTTTTGACGGTACAACCAATATTACAAGGGTTATGTTTAAAGCGGATAATAGTGACGCATCCACAAGCTATGTCGATAACGTTAAAGTATATACGCTGCCTCCTGCTCAAATCACAGGAATTAACTTTGACCAACCGGCCTATACCCTTTATGAAGGTGACACTTTTAATGCGAGAGTGAATACGGTTGACACGGACGGAGCCGCTCAGAATGTAACGAGCAGCAGTACGTACACATCTTCAATGCCCAGTGTTGCAGCCATTGACGGGACAGGGAAAATTACGGCTATCCGCGCAGGGACTGCACAGCTGAATGCATTATATACAGTAGGGCAAAGTGTGTACCAGGTCCAGGCCACTGTGACCGTAAACTCTATTTCGGCCCTAACTGTCCCTCAAGGACTTAGCGTAGGGGCTGAATGGAGCACTTCCATAACATTAAACTGGACCCCTGCGGCTAATGTTACGAAATACAGCATCTACAGAGCGAAAGCGGGAGATAGCCGGTACAGCTATGTCGGACAATCTCAGCCCGGCATTGCCGCATATATCGATAACAGCATATCGCCTAACACCGCTTACGATTACAAGGTATCCTCCGCGTATATTACTCCGGGAGGACAAGTGATCGAATCTGTGCAAAGCAGTAAAGTCACTGCCACTAGTGCGGCGCCGCCTGTGAATTTCCCGAAAGCAGCTACGGGTTTTACGGTCAAGGATGACTTTAACCGCGATAAAAAAGGAGATACACCGAATGGCTGGGTAGCAGATACATCCGGCGGTACTGTGAGCGTGCAGGAAGTCCCGTTCCCGGTCGATAAGAGCGTCATGATAACTAAAAGCACTGGAACGAATGCGGCAGCTGCTGCAAGGACGTTCTCATCTTTAAACGGAACAGTGACCATAGAAGCTAAGGTTAAAGCCATGGAGACAGCCGGAACCAAGTACATCCCATACATCTATGACGGTAACGGCAATACGATAGCGGCCATAGCATTCAAAGACGGGAACATTGTATACAACAAAAACGGGTCGTTGACCAATACAGGAGTATCTTTCAATGCGGACAAATGGTACATCGTTAGGGCGGTGATCGATACAGGCGCCAGTAAGTACGATCTTTACATTGACGGAATGAAAAAAGTAGGCGGAATCAGCCTTTTGGCCCCGGCTTCGGATGTAGGGAAAATATCCTTCGGCATCGACGCGGGCAATACCGGCACGCTTTACTTTGACAATGTTAAAGTATACAGCCAGGCAGCCTTCATCGGAGGGCCGCCGGCACCCGTATTCGATGTTAAAAATTACGGTGCCATAGGAGACGGTCTAACGAAGGACACAGCTGCGATACAAGCTGCCATCGAAGAGGCTGCGGGCACTGGCGGGTCGGTTTACTTACATGACGGCATATTCCTTTCAGGGATGATCCAATTAAAGAGCAATATGACACTTTATATTGATCATACGGCAACCTTAAAGGGCAGCTCTTCCACTGCTGATTATCCGGATACGAATCCGCTTACTTACAACACGCAATTAGGCCCTGCAGCCAATTGCAATAAAGCGCTGATTTATGCGGATCATGTGGAAAACGTGACCATTGATGGTGGAGGAACCATCGACGGAAGCGGCGACTCCTTTACCGTAGGCAGCGAACCTACAAGGCCGATGGCTATTTATACTGTACTTAGCAGCAATGTAACCATGCAAAATTTATATATTAAGAAATCCGGCATGTGGACCGTTGTCAATGCGGAAACCGATTATCTGATCATTAGAAATATCTACTTGGATGTGAAGCTTTCAAGCAACAGAGACGGTTTTGATATTGTCGATTCCCATCACGTATTGATTGAAGAGGTGACGGTAAATACCGGGGACGATGCGATATGCATTAAAAGCGGTAAACGCCGTGGAGTTGAGGACGTACTCGTCCGAAATTCCAATGTTACCGCTTCGGGTACAAACGGCTTGAAGTTTGGAACAGCCAGTTACGGGGCGTTTAAAAATGTCCGGTTTGAAGACAACATGGTCAAGGGCGTTAAATATTGCGCCATGTGCGTGGAATCGGTTGACGGAGCAGACGTATCCAACATTACCTTCCAAAGAATTGATGTCCAGGATGCAGGCAACCCATTCTTTGTCATTCTTGCTAAGAGAAGCGACCGTACGACAAAAGACGATAAAGCTAAAAAGGGAACGATGGATACGGTCCGGTTCCAGGATATCATCGGAAAAAATATGAACACGTCCTGGGCTTCTCCGATATCAGGCGCTAACATGTCGGATGGTACCAACTACCGATTAAAAAATATTTATTTCGACAATGTGAATATGACATACAAAGGCGGAATAACGAAAGTGCCTGGAAATCCGCCTGAATATGCGCTCGGACAGTATCCCGAATCGAATATATGGGGAGATCTGCCGGCCTATGGTTATTATGTCAGGCATGCAGATGGAGTACTTTTTACAAACAGCACAACGAATGTATCTCCTTCGGATGCAAGAGAGCCTATAATGATGGTGGATGCGTTCAATTCAACAGGTATCGTGCTGGGTACGACAGGGTACAGCCTCCATGTTGGTGAGTCTCGGAATATTAAAGTTACGCAAAGTTATGAAAACGGAGATACTTTGGACGTAACAGGTTCAAGTACTTTTGCATCATCCGATACAAGTGTAGCGACAGTGGATGCTTCGGGGAAAATAACGGCAGTCCGCGCAGGAAGCTCGGTCATTACAGTTACCAATCGCGTATACGAGGCCGTGGCTAATGTGACCGTTTTGAACGATTTGGTGCTGAGCAGCGATGCTGCATTAAGCAGTCTCATCGTCACTCCAGGTATACTGACACCCTTATTTGATAAGGAAACAACCAATTACACAGCAAATGTCGGTTATGCCATAAGTGCTGTAACCATTGCTCCAACCGCCAATTCCGCTCATGCTGCCATAGCAGTAAACGGAGTTTCGACCGAGTCAGGCGGTAATTACTCGGCGAATCTGAACTTTGGCGCTAACACGATATCCGTCGTTGTAACAGCACAAGACGGTACTACGAAAACGTATATACTTACTATAACCAGAAGGGCTGATAACAGCAGTAACAGGAGCTCCAACAACGAACCGTCCACTCAGACAGTGACAATAGACCCCACAGCTCCCAAAGTCACTAATGTTTCATCTTCTATAAATGTAGATGCAGTGCTGGATAAGTCGACAGGAACGGCAAAAGCGGAAATCTCCGCGGCCGATTTGAAAAATGCATTGGAAAAAGCAGCGGCGGATCATAATGGAGTGAAGACGGTAAAAGTTCAAGTGCCAAAGGTGGACGGTACTAAAGTATATGAACCCGTATTGCCCGCAAGTTATGTAACAAACGGAGATAAGACGCAAAAGATAGCAATTACGACTCCGTTTGCAACGATAGAACTGCCGGGTAATTTACTCAAGCCCTCCGAAGTATCGGCTTCATCAACAATCGCATTTCCTATTGAGTTTGTGGTTAAGGAAACTATCGGGGATAGGCCCATACTGGACCTTCAAATGAAGGTTGACGGTCAGATAGTAAAATACGATAACCCTGAAGCTGCCGTTACGATATCGATACCGTTTAAGCCATCGGATCAGGAAATGAAGGACCCTGAGCATATCATCGTCTTGTATTTGGATGGGGATGGAAATGCGGTGAAGGTGCCGAATGGAAAATATGATACAGCAACGGGAAAGGTTACTTTTAAAACGACGCATTTCGGCAAATATGCCCCCTCTTTCGATTATAAAACTTTTGATGATATAAGCAGCTACGGGTGGGCGAAAAAGCAGATTGAAGTGCTCGCTTCCAAAGGGGTTATCAGCGGAACGTCGGATATTACATTTTCGCCGGCCGAAAGCATTACAAGAGCAGATTTCCTTGTACTTCTGGTGAGAACTCTGGGAATTTCCGCAGACATTGACGGCAACTTCAGCGATGTAAGTAAGTCAGACTATTTCTATCAAGAGCTTGGCATTGCAAGGAAGGTTGGCATAAGCGACGGAATCGGGGAAAACTGGTTTAATCCACAGGATAAAATATCACGGCAGGATATGATTGTGCTTTGCGCAAATGCACTTCAACTGACACTAGGGTCTGGTGAACATGGCAGCACATCCGATCTTGAACCATTTAAAGATAAGTCCGATGTAGCTTCCTATGCAAAGGAAAGTGTCGCTTCCATGGTTAAAGGAGGCATAGTGACAGGAGACGGAAGCCACCTTAACCCTCGTGGTAATACTACAAGAGCAGAAGCAGCAGTGATCATGTACCGAATGTTTAATAAGCAATAAAGGATACGACAGAACAACTGAAGCACATCATGAATCCGGTTCGGATTGATGGTGTGCTTCGTTTTATATTACGAGGTGATCCAAGGCGAAGTGGAGTGGGAATGGTAATAGTACCCATGGGAGGTCCTTTGGCGGTGAAGAGGTTATTGTGTTAAAGGAGAATGCGCCTAGTGAAAGTCCAAACGAGGTAGGGGCTAAGCCGCCCTTACTTTGTTCACGGGCATCAATGGAGGTAAGAGTACGTAAGTAAGTTAAAGAACTTTTGGAGGTAACATATGCAAAGTTATAATAAAACTATATCTCGTATAAAATTAATTCAAATTTACCTGAGTATAGACAGTTGTCGGGTTACCATATTGAATCACTAGCGATCGATGCATTTAAGAACAGACCACAACAAAGGACATATAAGGGAATGATTGAACATTTCCTCAAACATTCAGAAAGAGCTGTTCTTTCGCCTATCAGAGACGGCACAGGGCAGTCAGTTCATGTAGATAACTATCTAGGAAGCAGTAATAGCATTGAGAGAAGGCAAATGTCCCAAGTATTCAAAATTTTACAGAAGAAACAAGGACAAGCTGATTCTTTAAGAAGTTTGGATAAGTGGGCAGATTTGTTTGGGGAGTAGTCAGTCTAAACTTTGAGTTCTACGTCCACACCAATAACCGAGAAGTTGTCTTTACAACAACATCCGACTTTAACCAACTTTTGTGGTGAGGCCTGAGTCGATTTGTTTGCCTTATCCTTCAGTTGATGTTTCAGAAGGTTATTTAGTAACTACATATTATTTTGATTCAAGTTATAGGAACAGGTTATGCCAAAATTTATTACATGAATCCACACTTTATGCCAATTGTCATTACAGCAAGTGCCAAAAAGACATTACAAAACACCCCAAATAGGAGTGTTTTCAATGACAAATTGAATTACAACTCACAATTGGGGAAAATGTAAAAAGACTAAGGAAAATAGATGACCTAAATCAAATTGAATTTGCCAAGTTAATTGGGTCGTTTTTTAATTGATACAGCTTTCGGGAGACCCTGAAATGAAAATAATGATGAAAGAATAATCTTTATCAATGATTTCAAGATTATTAGTTATTTGAGGGGCTTGCTTTGTGGCAGCTTCTATTTGTGTATTAAAGTAACGGGCAGAAGATTGTGGAAATATGCAGGAAACATGCATATTTCATATGAATATTTATGAGATAGATTTCAAATGAAAGAAGTTATGTTATGAAGGTTCGGAGTGGTTTAAAGGGAATCGTCGTAGAAAATAATAGGTTATTGACCATTAAGAAGGATGCCGAAATGTTGGTGCTGGCTTTACATTGCAAGGTGGAGGTCAGGAGATAGGAGATAGTTACTAGAAACTCATTTCTTGAAAATTAATAATGATGATGATATAATTCTCATAAATCAATGTAAGGAGTTGAAAGCATAATGTAGGTATTTCTTGCTAACGATAAAACAGTAAAAGCGATATTTTTCGCGTGTTTTATTTTGTATGCAAGAAAGTTACATTGTCTTTCACTCGAACAATATATCCTTATTTAACTCCATACTGGGGTTGATTAACTGTATTTATTTGAGCTACAAGAATGTAACTTTCTTGTAGCTTTTTATTTTTTTATACAGGAGGATAATTCTATGTCATTAATAAATGTTACAAACCTGACGTTTGCCTATGAAGGAAGTTACGATAACATATTTGAAAACGTAAATTTCCAAATTGATACCGATTGGAAACTAGGGTTTACAGGAAGAAATGGTAGAGGAAAGACAACATTTCTCAATTTGTTGCTTGGTAAATATGAATACAGTGGGTATATTTCGGCTAATGTCAGTTTTGAATATTTCCCTTTCCCTGTCGAGAACAAAGAAAATAATACCATTGATGTCATCAACGACATTTTTCCAGACTATCTTCACTGGCAATTAATGCGCGAGCTTTCCTTGCTAAAGGTTTCTGAGGATGTTTTGTATCGACCATTTGATTCATTGTCTAACGGAGAGCAGACGAAAGTATTGCTTGCTACCTTATTTATTAAGGAAAATAGTTTTCTTTTAATTGATGAACCGACCAATCATCTTGATATGAAAGCAAGAAAACTGGTCAGTAATTATCTCAAGTCGAAAAGTGGATTTATTTTGGTATCACATGACAGATCATTTCTTGATAACTGTGTAGACCACATACTTTCTATCAATAAGACCAACATAGAAATTCAAAAAGGTAATTTTTCAAGTTGGTGGGAAAATAAGATGAGGCAAGATAACTTCGAGCTTGCTGAGAACGAAAAACTTAGAAAAGACATTAAACGATTGTCAGATTCCGCTAAACGGACGGGCAGCTGGTCGCACGAAGTGGAAAAAACAAAGAACGGAACAAGAAATTCTGGTTCTAAAGTTGATAAAGGATATATTGGCCACAAAGCTGCTAAAATGATGAAACGTTCTAAAGCTATTGAGCAAAGGCAACAATTGGCTATTAATGAAAAGTCTAAACTCCTTAAAAATATCGAAAGCTCAGATAGCTTAGAGATTTCGCAGCTTGCTTTTCATAAAAATCAACTTGCTGAACTTGATCATATTTCCATTTTTTACGGTGAGAAGATCGTTTGTGCAGATATAAGTTTTACGATTGACCAAGGTGAACGAATTGCTCTTTCGGGTGAAAATGGCTCTGGAAAATCAAGCATCATTAAACTTATTTGCGGTGAGGATATAAACTATACAGGCACCTTCAGGAAGGACAGCCAGTTGAGAATATCCTACGTCTCCCAGGACACATCCCATCTTCAAGGCAATTTATCTGACTATGCTGCGAACAGTGGGATTGATGAAAGTCTTTTTAAATCGATTTTAAGAAAACTTGATTTTTCCAGAAGTCAATTTGAAAAGGATATTTCATCATTTAGTGGAGGACAAAAGAAAAAAGTATTGATTGCAAAAAGTCTTAGTGAGAATGTTCATTTGCACATTTGGGATGAGCCGCTTAATTTCATTGATATTATTTCACGCATGCAAATTGAAGAGCTACTGCTTGAATACTCACCAACCATTCTTTTTGTCGAGCATGATAGGGAATTTTGCAAACAAATCGCGACAAAGATTGTGGAATTGAAAATCTAGCCATTTCCAGGAGGATGAAAATGATGATTGAAGTTGTAGATGATGGTGTGAGCGGGTTCCCGTCGATTAACTCGGCTCACGTTAAAACAAATCGGTTGCCGGAGGTTTACCCATCTATCGACAGATGCACATAGCGATTAAGACTGCAAACGCATCGTGTTTTTTTCTTGCATAGTTGGTTAATAGCGCGCGGAGGCACTAGCTTCGATTGCCTTTCGCGTTCTCTCCGGCGGTAAGGAGAAACATGAAACCAATATCAAAATATGAAACGATCCGGCGCATGTTTTCAGAATTCAAGCAGCCAACGTATCGATATGCGCAAATTATGGACTCGATTTTTAAGCAAAACATCGGCGAATTCGAACGGATGACCGTGTTGCCCCAGGTTTTGCGTGACGAATTGACCCGTACGCTTGGCCCGTATGTATGCAGCATCGTTCCGGTAAAGGAACTCAATTCGACGCAGGTCAGCAAGGTGCTGTTCGCCATTGCCGGCGGCGAACACGTAGAGGCCGTGAGACTCACGTATGAACGGGGTTGGAAATCGTATTGTATTTCCACCCAGTGCGGCTGCGGGTTCGGATGCAAGTTTTGTGCTACCGGCACCATCGGCCTGAAACGAAATCTGACCGCCGAAGAAATCACCGATCAATTGCTGTACTTTCAATTGAATGGACACGCCTTGGATAGCGTCGCATTCATGGGCATGGGGGAGGCGCTCGCGAACCCTCATATTTTTGACGCGTTGACGATTTTGACCGACCCGCGTCTCTTCGGATTAGGTTATCGGCGAATTACGATTTCCACCATCGGGCTGTTGCCGGGGATTGACAAGCTGACGCGGGATTATCCGCAAGTCAATCTTACTTTCTCGTTGCACTCGCCGTTCGACGATCAGCGAAGCGAGCTTATGCCGATCAACGACCGGTTTCCGGTTCGCGATGTGCTGAATGCATTGGATCGCCATATCCGGCATACAGGGAGAAAAGTGTATATCGCGTATATACTTCTACGAGGGGTCAACGACTCGCCGGTGCATGCGGAAGCGATTGCCGAGTTGTTGCGTGGAAGAGGACCTGGGGAGCATCTCTATCACGTTAACCTGATTCCTTACAATTCGACGGAAGTTACGCCAGAAAACTACTTGCCATCCGATCTTAATCGGATTAAAGCGTTTGTTCGGGTCTTGAAGTCAAAAGATATCAACGTCACGGTCAGAACCCAATTCGGATCGGACATCAACGCGGCATGCGGCCAGCTATACCGAGCCGAATAACCGTGGTTATAGTAAAGGTTGGATTAAGTAAAGCCACCTAGGAAATGTCGGGTGACAAGAACATTATTAAGGGCCGCGTAAAACGCAACGGGCAGAATAATGCAAAAGACTGAATGTTTTCATTCAACAAGCATATTGTCCGAAACAAACATAACCGGCTGCAAACGTCATGCAGTCGGTTTTTGTTTTCCAGCATCAGCGGGAGGTTATTCTGCCAATACCTTTTCAAGCATACCGCACATTGCAGCCCAGCCACGCTTAGCGTTTTCGAGTACATACTCATTCGTAATTCCGGATTGTTCGAGATGAAGGTTCACCTTGCCGTTCCCCAGGTCCTGCAAAGTCCAGGTTACTGTGTTATTCTGTCCTCCGCTGACCCAAGTGTAGGACAACCGATTAGGTTCGTCCAAAATCAGCACTTCGCAGTCAATAACTCCATTCCAACCTTCAACCGGCTGAGTGCGAAACTGAAACCGGTGTCCTACGACGGGTTTAAAATTATTTTCCATGACCCACTTGGCAAGCTTGTTTGAATCAGTCAAGGCGGACCAAACCTTCTCGATCGATGTGTTGAACTGAAAATCCGAGATCAAAGTTTCACTCATTTTTTCTTCATCCTCCAATAATAGTTTCAATCCCAACATGCCTTTGCTCCAAAACTTGTTGTAGGAAGCCACCCAAACCTGAATTTCTGTAAGTGGAGAGGCCTTTAGCCTGAATCGCGTTTCTCTACCGACTTTTCGGTCAAGCACCAGCCCAGCCTCTTTAAGGATTGTCAAATGCTTGGATACCGCTGTGCGGCCCATTTTAAATTGTGCCGTCAATTCATGAAGCGGGATCTCCTCCGCTTCTGCCAACAGATGGATGAGTCGACGTCTGGTTGGATCCGCTATCGCAGCAATCTCGCTCATAACACCCCCTCCTAATATTCTTTCAAGCAAAACTTGGCACCGGCATTCAAACCCAAGAACCCGCAACTTGTCTTGTTGTGACGTTGAGACGATTAAACAGGTTGATTGTAGCAACCGAGAGAATCAGGGCAGCCAAGGCGGTTTCGTCGAAATGCCGGGTTGCTTCATCCCAAATTATGTCTGGTATCGGGTCTTCTCGATCACTGAGCCTGGTTATCGCTTCGGTTAATGCCAGAGCAGCACGTTCGGCGTCCGTAAAGTGCGGTGAATCCCGCCAGGCTGCAACAGCAAATAAGCGATCGTCCGATTCACCAGCCTTCTTGGCATACAATGCACCGGATTCCACGCAAGCGCTGCAACCGTTAATTTGACTCGCGCGCAAGTGTACGAGGTGGAGCGTACTCTCCGATACCGCGCCATTGTGAATGGCCGCATTCAAAGACTGTATCGCCTTCATGGCTTCGGAAATGATCATTGGAGGGTTTTTCATGCGTGCTTGCATAACACCAACTCCTTGTCAGATAAGTTTTACACAGACCACATTGCCGGTTGCTCGAAGCAATTCGATTGTTTTTAGATCGCCGATAATCTCATCACCTCCTTAAAGTTGCGGTTCTTCGGACGCAACGCCCAAGAGACGAGTGCCAGGGCTGTAAAGCCAAGGGTGGCAAAAATATGGTATGCATAAGCCCCGTAGTCCCCTACGAATGCATGTGATGCAGCAGCGCCCGTCATTTCAAAGAAAATACCGGCGTATGCCCATTCTTTAATCCGCTGAAGACTAGGTACGAGGATGGCTATCGCCCCCAGCACTTTCCAAGCCCCGATAATGGTCAGAAAGTACACCGGATACCCCAATATTTCCACCGTCTCGAGTGTCCCCCATTGATTGGTTATATCCCCGATTCCTCCGCTCCCAACAACGAATGCAAGCAGCGCCGTTGTAACCCAATAAGTGATAACTCTTCCCCGGGAATGGGTTTCTTCTTTCGCGGTTGTTTCCGCTCCGACAAACTTGCTCATTTGTTTCCTCCTCACAATCAAAATGGATACCATTTGGTGTCGTGTTTGAGTATAGGATACCATTTGGTGTCTTGTCAATTATTTTTTCATCGCATGAAAACGGTTAATTAGCTAAGGATAGAAGGTGGATGTTTCTTATTGACGGGACTCTATATAGTGTCCTAAAATAAAGGTACCATTTTGTGTAATTTCATTTCATGCGAGGGAGTGGATGATGATGAGCGCAGTTGCACAGACACGGGATGTCTATTATGCCGTGGCCGATCCGACCCGGCGTGAAATCATTCGACTGCTGGCGGATGCGGAAGAATTGCCGCTCAATCGGTTAACTCCGCATTTTGCGATGGGCCGAACCGCAGTCTCCAAGCATTTGACGATTTTGAAGGAAGCCGGCCTCGTGAGTGAGCATAAAGTCGGCCGTGAGACGCGAAACCGTCTCAATCCCGCACCGCTGAAGGAGCTTCAGGATTGGTTGGCGTACTACGAGAAATTTTGGAAACAAAATATGGTTCGTCTGGATCAACTTCTTAAGGAGGAACAGGAATGAAGCAAGATCTGTCACTCGATTTTCAGTTCAAAAGTTCAATCAAGCAGGTGTGGAACGCCTTGACCGACTCCGATAAGCTGGCGAAATGGGTCATGGACAACGATTTCAAACCGATTGTCGGCCACCGTTTTCAGTTCCGAAGGGAACCGGTCGCAGGGTGGGATGGTATCATCCATTGCGAAGTGCTGGAAGTCGTCGAGCCGCACCGTTTGTCATATACTTGGGACAGCGGCGGAGAGAACACTACGATCATCTGGACATTGCAAGAAAATGAAGACGGAAACGTTCATCTGCATCTTGATCAAATCGGCTTCAGCAAAGTTCAAGCGCTCGGAGGCGCAAAATACGGCTGGACGAGCATGTGCGGACAGCTTGAAAAAGTATTGGTTGAATTGTAAAGCAATTCTGATTCAGATATTCTATGCTTTGTTCGCACCAATGGGACAAGCTTGCAATATAATTGTGAGCTTACGAATAATTCAATTGCTTGAACTATCGTTGCCAATATAATCGAATCTTGATATAAAAAAGTGATAAAAGGAGCGATAAAAATGTCCTATATCGTTGATTTTAAAAATGTGTCTACGGTTGGTTTAGAATCTTCACCTGTAGCAGATGCGCTTGCTGGTTTACGAGCGAATGAAGCTCGTTACTTCATGAACAAATACAAGCATGAATTTACGGTGGTACCAGCTAGTGAAAGCCAGGAGACCCTTGATTATGTGAACCGAATTTTGAAAGAAGAACGTGATATTGAGTTTGCGGCCAAACCTTTAGAAACGTCGCGTCTTCAAGTGGAAAATATCAAATGGACCTTCGTCTTTTATGAGGATGGTCTAGCGGTCAACGTCCTGTATACGGTTGATGACCCTAAGAAGCGGGCCGTTGGTTTTAAGCTTTCTGAGGGGATGGAGGTACCAAAGGAGTTAGAAGAGAAGAAGTTTAAGTTTGCTAGACAGAAGTCAAAACTAGCTGGAACAATTCGAGGCACGTTTTTTGTAATAAAGGGAGAACATTAAAAGAAGCAAAACGCAAACATAGCAGTGGATCCGATATTTCGTTCGCAACACCGCGCTACACCACATTGCGCTAACGGGAAACGATAGCACAATAAACAGGGAGCAGATTGCCGCGGCAGCTGCTCCCTGTTTTCATTCAAGTAACGGGCAGTTTAATGCAATGAAGAGATAAAATTACAGATTTTCCGCGATATCTAAATGGCAAATAAATATTATAATAAAGCTATCCTCCAGAGGATGGCCGGCCATGATTGTCACAAATGGTGGCTACGCAGCTAATGCACGTTATCCTAAAAAATGTGTGTTTTTTTATTTTTTAAGCTTCAAAGTCTCGGTCTGGAGAATATCCCGGCTCCTTTCGAAAAAGTTAAAGAGGAACTTGATTTGTTCGTTATCATACTGCTCGAGCATTACTTTCATCGACTGTCCGAACGATTGCAATTGCAACATGATTTCGTTCTCAGCCTTTTTTGTGTGGACCCGGATAATCACTTTTCTGCGATCCTCCTGATCCTTTTCCCGGAAAACATAACCCGCCTTTTCGAGGCGGTCTATGACTCCTGTAACCGTTCCTGTCGTCAGCCCCGTCAAATCCGAAAGCATCCCCGCCGTTATCGGTTGATTTCTCAATATAATGTCCAAGCATTTATGGTCCGTCGAGTTTAACCCGAGCCTTTCGGCCACGGCTTGATGAAACAAAATGGTATCCGTACTAAAATGTCGCAACTGTTCATTGAATATGTAGAGCAGATTTTCCCTTTCGTTTGTTGACACCAGAGGATCCTCCTGTTTATAATTATCTTATCTCGCGAGATAAATCGTTTATTTCGGGAGATAAATTTCATGGGCTCATTATAACACTTTTCGGCTGGCCGAAAAAAGGAGTGTAAGACATGTCCCAAAAATTAACGCAAAATCAAAAAAGCTGGTGGCTCATTTCCCATCTGCTATTTACTGCGATGTGGATTGGAGGAGGCTTTACCCAAATTGTAATGATTGTTCTGATTCACCGGACTTCAAGCGGAGAGTTCCTGTATGCGGCTCATTCTTTCATGCATATTTTTGACCTGGCTCTCATTATTCCAGGCGCATTGGGAGTCGTTATTACGGGGATTGTCCTGTCTGTGCGGACCCATTGGGGGCTAACGAAATATTATTGGATTATTTCTAAAGAAGTGATCGCGTTGATACTTATCGCATCAGGTGGTGTGCTTAACATTTGGGTTCAGGATGCAATTAATATTACGCTAACCGAACGTCTGGACGCTCTTAACAACCCTGCATATTTGCATGACCGGCTTATGCTATTACTTTTCGGTGCAGGCCAATTGATTTTATTGGTAACCGTAGTGTTGATATCGGTCAAAAAACCTTGGGGCAAGCGGAAAAACAAATGGCTCGCCGAAGCTGCGAGCCAATAATCAATTCTTTTAATGGTCTTGGGAATGTCAGTAGTGAATTACCGAATACACAATAGATTGAGCTAACGGAGAACTATAGTTGAGGGGATTGCTTCACGGCGGCAACTCCTCTTTTGTTTATTAAAGTAACGGGCAGTTTAACGCAAAACAGGAGGTTGTTGTAACTTAGCAGCCGTTCTGTAAGGTTAGTTGAAATAGTTTAGAATTGTGTTGAGGACAGACAGACGTAATATAGTAAGAGGGAAACAAAATTTCCTAAAACAAAGGGAGGCAGGAGAACGTGTCGAACATGGACAAGGAGAACCAGGCTCTGGAGAAAGCGAAAATGGTGTATGAAACAGGCGAGATCATAAGAACCGATATCCTGGCGGGCCTGGATGCCGAGCGACGGTCGCTGGGCGTACCGTCTACCAGCGGTGACGTGGTCGTGGATCGCTCCACGGACGGATCGGAGTGCCGGATCGTGTTCGCCAGCCTACCGCCGGAGGAAACCGATAACCTGATCCGCCGGGAGCTGGATGCCGCCGTCTCCGGCGGCTATAACCTGGAGTGGAAGTACTACGGTCACGATACGCCAATCGACCTGCCCGAGCGGCTCGTCGCCGCCGGGTTCGAGGCCGAGGATGAGGAGGAAGTGTTGGTCCTGCCATTGGACGAGGCATCGCTGGCTGCCTTCGGTGACGGCGGCGAACACGAGATCAGGATCGTCCGAGAAGAGCGCGACCTGGTGGACTACGCCGAGGTGTCCCGCGAGATTGGCAGGCACAACGTGGAGGAGGAGCGGCGCGCGCTGGCCCTTAAGTTGAAGGAGAATCCGGACGAGATGAGCATCCACATTGCCTACGTTGACGGCGAGCCCGTCGCCTGTGGGCGGGTCTACTTCCGGCCCGGAGGGCCCTACGCCGAACTAGCCGGGGGTCGCACCAAGACCACACACCGGAGACGGGGACTGTTCACCGCGCTGGTCGCCTCGCGGTTGCAGGAAGCCCGTGATCGCGGCCGGACGCACGCCTTCGTCGACGCGCTGCCGACCTCCGCGCCGATCCTGCGCAAGCAGGGCTTCCAGTTCGTGACTCGGACGCAGCCGTTCGTGTTGGAGCAACCGCGGTGAGCGCCGACGCTGATTGGGCAGAAAAGAGCAAGATGAAGATAACAAATACATCTTTTTTAGATGGATATAAGATGTGAATGGAGTACCTTTTGAGCTAACGAGGAACTACAGCTCAATAAGCAAACAGAACAAGGCTGCCGGCATAGATCGGCAGCTGCGTTGTGATAACGGGCAGTAGTGCGCGAAAATAACTGCTTCTTCCAACTTCCAAAAATAATGTAATATATTGAGGAAGGGGTGAGTTTATGGTTTATAGTGACTCCAACATTATGGATTTTATTAACGTGTTTCTACAACAGGACTTACCTAGTCGAGGTAATGTGGAGACCGTTGTTCTTTGCGGTTCTTATGCATTGGGAAAGGCTACTTGCCACAGTGACGTTGACCTATGTTACATAAGTGAGATTTCAAATTTTCAACGCGAGAGTCTTATTCATCTTGGTCGTGAATTCCAACTAATGATTGCACCTTGGTCCTGGTATGAACATGTCGTTACAGAATTTGAACGAAATGGTACCAATATTGCTACAATTACCGTTATGCTTGCTAGCGGAAAATGTTTAATAGGAAACACTGAAAGGTGGCGAAATTTACAATCGTCAGCCTTGAGTTCCTATCATAATGGTCCTAATCCCCCTTCTACTGAAGAAATCCGAAAAATCCGAGTTCGGATAACTGATTTGTGGGAAGATTTTTGCGACAAAGAGGAGTATCGGGAACGACAATGGCTATCATTAGAAATTCTTCAAAAATGTGTTGAAGCATAATTCATAATACGTAAATGGTGGGCAGTAAAAACGAAATATCAAGTCGATGAATTAAGAGTTCACGATGCTAGTATGGCGAATCTGCTTGATGACTGCCTTGAATCACTCGGTTCAAAAGAAGTATTGGAAGCCATCTGTTCTTATGTTCTTGGGCCTGTTGGTGGATGGATGAAGGATTCATGGAAGGCATAAGACAACTGATTATTAAGCTCCCTCGGTGCTTACTCTATTATACAAAAAAAGGTACCCATAGCCTGAACACTTTTTTCAAAAGTGTCCAGGCTATGGGTACAAGTTTAGGTTTCGGTATACCAAACGGACAAGGATGTTCGAAGGGAAACGCCACCGTCAAGAAATTAAGCCCCTTCCATAGTTTTTCGCAAATTGATACACCGAATCGGCAAATGTTTTTTTCTGTACTTTGAGATAAGTAACAAGAGCCTCTCTGTCTTGAATCGGCACACTCCAATCCCTAGGAATTTCCCGAATCACTTCTTCAATAAGGGATTCCGGTAAAGCAAGGATCTGTTTAATATATGAAGAGAGTATCGATGGATCTTCAAGCATGCCCACAGTCCAAATATGAACGATAGAATCCTTTTTAAACTTATCGTGTTTTTGCAATGTTGCTTTGTTCCATTTGTATCCTCCCGGAAAACATTTTCCGTGATCGATCATATGAATATCATATTTGCCTTCCGGCAGCCGCTCCAGAAGAATGTTACTTTTTGTACGGTCAGAGTTATGCACCCAGTGGTCGAATACGAAAATTCCAGCCAAAACATGATTATTATTGATTTCCGTTTTAGTCGGATGAGGAGGTTCCTTCGAGAGGCCTCTGCAATTGTCAATAAATAGGCTCGCAAATTGTGTGCCCGAGTTGTATTTGGAAGAAAACTTTTTTGGAATATATTGAATCTGCTGCTCTGTCATATTCACCATTTTAAATGGTACTACAGGCAAAGAAAGGTGTTGCCCTAATCTGGCGATCACGAATTCGTTTACCAGTTCCCTTGTTCCGTGGAAATTGTTTTTACATTTTACCGCATAACGGTTTCCATCATTAAATGACAACAAATGTGCGGCTTTTCCAGACAGCGTCTCTAAATATTTTATCGGTTCTAAAGATGTCATCGCTCCGCAACCCTTCTTTAATAGCATCCAACATTACAATATTCAAAAATAATTGAAGAGTATGGACAAAAGGGATATTATTTTTCAATCTTACCGATACTGAAGCGCGGTTAACTATCTCATAAATAAGGTTTAAGGTCATTCCGCTAACGAGGAAGATAGCGGAACAGCGGATGCCGATGCATACGTTTTTTGTTCGCTGAACGGGCAGGATAACGCAGTAATAGTTTGTAGTATCCGTAAAGTAAACTATAAGCCAGTATATAAGAAACAAACGACCACCCGATATTCCAACCGTTGTTGTACTTGATCTTATCTAGAATAAAAATTCTAAGCAAGTCAGGGTCAAAGCTGTGGCAAGAAGTATTAAAAGTTCATGTATTATTTTCAATTTAATGAAATGAATCATGTAGCAACCGGAAACAATTTAATAAAGGACATCTGAACAAAATCACCAGATTTTGTGTGCATCTCTACAAGAAAAACCTGTCCAGAAGCGTACAAAGAGGCCCTATAATTGTTAAAAGGCGTTTAGTCCAAAGAATGCTTACATCCTCACAAAATTAAATGTTTTTGTACATATGTCTATTCTTCTTCGTCGTCTGTCGGATGACAAGAACATAGTCCGAATCAAGTCCGCGTAAATCGCGGGCTTTTTAATTAATCGGATCAAGTTCTTGTCAATCGGCAATGTCAAGAACTTGATCCGATTGCCGACAAGATTAAAAGGGCGCGTTAAACGGGCAGCATAGCGGAGTAAATTAACGGGTTCAAAAGCCTAGCTCTTCAGCCAGGTTTCTGAACCCGTTAATTTACAGATGAGATCCACCGCTTGCATCAATCAATTGACCTGTTACCCAACGGCTGTCCGATGAGGCAAGAAAGGCGGCAATATCCGCCACATCTTCAGGTTCCCCCCACCTGTTGAAGGTTGAAAGACCGGCGGCAAACTTCTGTCCATTGGGGTCTTGCAACGTCCCGGCATTCATTTCTGTATTAATAATGCCAGGTTGGATGGCGTTCACCGTAATATTACGACTTCCAAGTTGCTGAGCCAAGACGTGCGTAAGTGTGTCGACTGCACCCTTCGACATGCTGTAGGCGAAAACACTAGGGGAGGCCACGCGTGTAACAAATGATGAGATATTGATAATGCGGCCTCCATCTTTCAGACGCGGCAAAGCTTGCTGGGTAACAAAAAGCGGCGCTTTGACATTAATGTTCATGACTTCGTCAAAAGATTCTTCCGTCGCCTCTTCTATGGTTACAATTTGACCGATTCCAGCATTATTCACAAGAATATCAAACCGATTATCGCCTGTATGTTCCCGAAGGGCTTCATCCAATTTCGCATATAAATCGCGAATGCCGTTAAGGGCTTTTAAGTCAGCGCCAAGCGTGAATGCGGAACCCCCACTTTGTTGAATCTTATGGACTACTTCCTCTGCTTCATTTTGTCTTTTTGCATAGTGCACTGCGACTAATGCGCCATCCTGTGCCAGACGTAACGCAATGCCACGACCGATCCCCCGGCTTGCACCGGTTACTAAAGCGATTTTACCTTTCAACTTGCTCACGCCATCATCTCCTTGTTTGGGATTCATGTTTAGTTATATCACAAGGTGATGTTTGAAATGTTGCTCTCTCATTCGGAATTTATGTTTGTCGTCAATGAGCCTGCGGGAAACTAAACTAAGGGCAGGATAGTTTAATTTACCATCCTTCGTTAAACTAACGTTCTATTCGGTCGGGCCAGGACTGTGCACATTAGCAATCCATGAGAAAACGGGCATGCTGTTGGATGATAAAATGTAGACATAAAGGAGGCTGCAAATGGAACGTGTAATCCTGATGATGAATGTGCGAGAAAACCAGGGAGGAGAGTCAGTCGCATGGCAAAGATCGTTTTCGCATTGAACCAGTCTCTGGACGGGTTCGTCGACCACATGGTATTTCAGCCCGACCCCGTGCTATTCCGTCATTTCATCGACGACGTGCGCGGCCTGGCGGGTAGCCTGTATGGGCGCAGCATGTACGAGACCATGCGGTATTGGGACGGAGACCATTTTGAATGGGATGCGCCGGAACGGGAATACGCAGCAGCGTGGCAAAGCAAACCGAAGTGGGTGGTGTCGAGGACGTTAAAGTCCGTCGGTCCGAACGCTTCTCTGATCGAGGGCGACCTCGCAGCGGCCATACGTGGGCTGAAGGCTCAGCATGAAGGGGAGATTGAAGTTGCAGGGCCGGAGTTGGCGCACAGTCTAACAGAGCTCGGTCTCGTTGATGAGTATCGACTCTATCTCCATCCAGTCGTGCTGGGTCACGGCAAGCCGTTCTTCGCCGGTCCGCGACCGCCGCTGCGCCTCGTGGCAAGCGATCGAATTGGCGAGCAGGTGATCAGGTTGACCTACGTTCCAGCTTAGTTGTGCGGTTGACCCAGCGGCCTAAAGGGCACGTTACTTTAATAGGGATTCTCCGGCTGTAGCGGCAGTCAGAGGATCCCTTATTCTTTGAAATTTGTTCAGTTATGCGAAATGACATAGAAATCTTATTAAACCCTTTGCTGCCTTATTATTAATGTGTAAAATGACAAGAATATAGTCCGATTAAATTCCGCGAAAATCGCGGTTTTTTTATTTTATCGGAACATATTCTTGTCAAAAATGAATGACAAGAATATGTTCCGATTGCCGATTTATTTGAGTAGGACACGATCACTACTTTAAATTGAAACGTTGTCGTAATCTGACAAGATATCTCTCTACGGCTGAAGTCTTGTTGAAGTATAGTTCATGCTGACAAGCAAAGAGGGACGGGCAGTAGAGCGCGGCGGCAGGAAGTTGCTATCTTCTTCCACTCTTACATTAATTCCTTCGAACCTCCGAAAACCATCGGAACGTTTTGATTATTATCAACAGCATTTTTTGGAAGAATGGCTTGATCCTTACGTAACGTAAGGCTGTATAGTGAGGGTACCGGTAAAAGCTAGCAACCAAAAAAGGGGATGATCATGCTACGAGAATGGAAAGTTGGAGAACTTGCTAAAATGGCAGGACTGACAGTTCAAACATTGCGATTTTATGATCAAATCGGTTTGTTTTCACCATAGGGCCAACAATTGGCATGAGGATTCCGTCGCCAAAAACTCGGAGCCGGACCAGCAATTCGGCGGCCTTCCTTGCATTCGGATGGATAGAGGCGCGCACCTGCTTATCGACGACAATCGTCTAAACCAGTCTCCGAGAGCATTCTACAATAAACTGCAGTTGGATTTGCGCACGAATCCGATTGCCGTCATTGAATCGCCCGATCTGGCTGCCGCATTGGATCATGTCCACTCCAAGGGAGCCATCGCAGACAACGGTCTCGAGTCCAGACAAGGCGTTCAGTTCTTCACGTTTCAGGACCCGGATGGAAACGGATTAATGGTCGTTTAGAAGTAATTCCCAAATAATAGGAGGCAAATACAATGAAAAAAGTAATTTCGAAAGACGGAACCGCCATTGCTTTTGATAAATCCGGGAATGGACCGGCGATCATCCTGGTATGCGCTGCATTTCAAACTCGTACGATGATGTCGCAGCTTGCTTCGCTTCTGTCCCCCCACTTTACTGTGTTCAACTACGATCGTCGGGGTCGAGGGGATAGCGGCGATACGGCGCCGTACGCGGTTGAGCGCGAAGTCGAAGATATCGAAGCTCTCATCAACGAGGCTGGCGGATCGGCATTCGTATTCGGCATGTCTTCCGGTGGAGTCCTTGCCCTCGATGTGGCTCGCAAGCTTGCTATCGCGAAGCTGGCATTGTACGAGCCACCGTTCGTCGTTGACAATACGCGTCCTCCGCTGCCGAAGGGTTACTTACAGCAGCTCGAAGAGCTGACAACGTCGGGCCGTAGAGGCGACGCAGTCGAGTATTTCTTGACAAAGGCAGCAGGCGTTCCTGCCGATTTCGTTGCTCCGATGCGAAGCGCGCCATTCTGGCCGGCGATGGAAGATGTAGCACACACATTGGTCTATGATGGTACCATCATGGGTGACACCATGTCGGGCAACCCATTGCCAGCCGAGCGGTGGTCTTCCGTCTCGATCCCTACACTCGTGGTGGGTGGAGGGACAAGTCCTGAGTACCAGCAAAATGCGGTGAAAGCGCTCGTGGACAGACTCCCCAATGCAAAGTGCCACATCCTGGAAGGTCAGGATCATAACGTGGCTCCGGATTACCTCGCACCCGTTTTGACTGATTTTTTCTCCATGTAAATTAAGGAGATTATAGCAATGAGAAAAATCATTTTACTCATGCACGTATCGCTTGATGGCTTCGTAACAGGACCCAACGGTGAAATGGATTGGATTATCCATACAGAGGAAGAACAGAATTATGTCACCGACTTGCTAAACACCGTAGACACCGGTTTATTTGGACGTGTGACTTATCAAATGATGGAAAGCTTCTGGCCGACTGTGCCCGCGCATCCCGTCTGGTCAAAATCGAACTACCATGCCAAACATGCTGTCTGGATCGAGAAAACAGAGAAAATTGTATTCTCCAAGACGCTGGAAAAGGTGGACTGGAACAATTCCAGACTGGTGAAAGAACATATTGCGGAAGAAATAGCAAAAATGAAACAACAGCCCGGCAAAAACATTGTGATGATCGCCAGTCCCAGCCTTGCGCAAACGTTTATGCAGCTCGGCTTAATTGATGAATATCGGATTAATGTCAATCCTATTGTTGTTGGGGGAGGAAAACCTCTCTTTAAAAATATCAAGGACAGAATCGATCTTACACTTGTGGAAGCCAAAACGTTTAGTTCTGGAGTCGTAGAGCTTGTCTACGGAGTGAGACGAGGTGAGGTGTAGATGAATAAATTGTGGAAATATGCTGGCTGGATAGGGCTCGCTTTGATAGCGCTGATCTTTATTCAGGCGGCGGTCCTTAAACTAATGGGTGTGCAAGCCATGGTAGAAGTCTTCAACAAGCTCGGTTATCCTGCATGGTTTCGTATCGTAGTCGGAATCTTGGAAATTGCCGGAGCGATTGCGCTGCTTATTCGGTCTTCTTCGCGCTACGGCGCGATATTATTGGCGTTGATTATGATCGGAGCAATGATATCATCGCTTGTGAAAGGGGCGGCTGGCGATGCGATCGTTCCAGTTATTATGCTTTTTCTACTTGTATGGATCGCAGTAGTCAGGGGACCTGTCAATTCGCCACATAGCGGAACAACCGCCAGCGAGCAAGGTTAGATAAAAGTCTGCAAACTAAAGGAGTGAACTGTGACCCTTAAAGTGGACGATTGAAAAAAGAACCTTATGCTGTTAAGAGATGACTTATGAATTGATCAGAAGTTATCTTTTTTAATGTCCACGGAATTATAAATAGTCGACGTTTTGACACCGGTTCCGCAGATTCCTCCAGTGTTGTAAAATGACAAGAATAATAATAAGTCGCGTAAATCGCGGCTTTTTTATTTTATGACATCAAGTTCTTGTCACGATGCATAATGGGCGTGTTTCAATTCATTAGTTATTTATGGAATTGACGATTAACCTAACGGA
>NZ_WHOD01000117.1 GCF_013141765.1 Paenibacillus foliorum | reverse complement strand
ATGTTGCTTTTGACTCACAAGACAGTGCACGAGACCTCAATTATATAAAAACTTCTCATTTTTATAGAGTATGATTGGAAAAGAGATTAAGCTCTAACGGGAGACTATAGTTGAGGATCTGCAGCTGCGCAGTTCCTCCTTTCTTTATTGAAGTAACGGGCAGGAGAGTACGATAACCTAAACGAATATGTATTAAATCAATGTCTATGGCTTTTGTTTCCTTACTATTAATTAGAATGAGTGGTGTTAATGAAAAAGAAGCTAGTGATAGCCGGAATTGTTGTTTGCACCCTTATTGTTTGCATCCTTACTATAAGTTTATATTTATGGTTTTCATTCAAACCCGGATTTGTATATGAAAATGGAACATGGAATTATGTTTCCTATGATGCGGGAGCTGGCAGAAGAGTTAATCCGATCAATGTAAAAAAGGATGAATTCAAGGTTTTAAAGTACAGTGATTTTGCAATAGATAATAACAGTGTGTTTTTTAAAAACCATAAAGTAGAAGGGTCTGATCCTGAAACCTTCAAAATTATTAGCACCAAAGGCAGAAATCATTACGCAAAAGATAAGAATAATGTATATATTTACGATAGTAATGACTGGTCAATATTTAAAGTAATCAATGCAGACCCAGATAGTTTTAAAGTACTGGAGTATCCTTATTCAAAAGATAAAAACGACGCTTACTGTGGTAGCTTACCACTTTTTGTAGATGATGTTTCTAAATTTGAAGTCATCGAGAGAGCACGTTTTTCAACTCTGTCTTCGTTTGACAGCTTCTTGGGTAAAGAAAATGACCCGAGAGAAAAATCATCAGAGTATGAAAGAAATAAGCACGAATATAATCGTAAAAAGTATGGGTTTATTACTGAGAGTGTTATTTATTCTGAAGATGGAAAAGCAAAAACGGATAAACTTACTTATATAGGATATAAATTAGTGGAAGATAAAAGATAAAGAATAAGTAAGATTAAAAGTTATTGAAGACAAATACTGCTGAGAACCATATCATTCATTCAACTAACGGGA
>NZ_WHOD01000116.1 GCF_013141765.1 Paenibacillus foliorum | reverse complement strand
TATACCAACTAATGGGGGGGCGATTCATATGTCAACCAGTGATTCAGTTAGAAAGCTAATTGATAAGGCACATGAATTTAATGAGTCACTATTTAAAGAATTGTCTGAAGGTAAGATATCGGAAGATGAATGGTTTGAGATAAACAATGAGTACTTTACTGAGCATTATCTGGCAAGCGATAACCCAAGAGGTCAATCAGGGCATGGTGGAAATGAACATGGATACTTTCATTCGCATCAGATGCTGATTGATGTAATTCATAAAAGTGGAACAATTATTGATGTTGGGGCGCGAACGGATATCTGCTCGAGTCTCTTCATCGTTGGGTAACCGCGCTTGGGTACTATAAATTAACCTGCCATGGGCTTGATATTTCTCAAGGCTTAATTGAGTTAGCGAAGAAACGCCTTCCAGAATGGAGCAATCATTTTTATACAGGGAATGCAGTGAGTTGGACTCCAAAGGAGAAGTTTGACTTTGTCTGTGTTAAGGAGTTAGATTATGCAGTTCCCGGTAAGCAGCAGATGTTTTTGGAACATCTACTTGAACATTTTGTTAAACCGTCTGGGAGACTGATTTTAGGTCCCTATAGTGAAGAGACAAGTACTTCTACTAGGTACGGATTAGTATCTAGTTGGGGTTACAAGCCTACTGGTTGTATCGAGAGATCTAACCATAAACATGTTGACATCTCCAGGCGATTGCTTTGGTGGGA
>NZ_WHOD01000115.1 GCF_013141765.1 Paenibacillus foliorum | reverse complement strand
TTCCCTCATACGGCTTTCCGATGTTCTTCTTTCATGCGCATGCAGATTACAGTAATGTCCTTAATCCATTTTGTTTGGCTAGAAAACTCACTTCTCGAATTAACCCTATCCATCTTGGTCTTTGTCTTTTCTTGGCGTACCATCGTGTTAGCCTTTGCAGAATATACCAATCCAACTTGGCCAGCTTCCGCTGACTGTAGTTGGTGTAGTAGTAATTACGCCATCCCATAATCTTCGGATTTAGCCATGCGATATGTTCAGAAATGGAGAATGTACGCATCTTAGGTGGTGCGAGTCTACCCTTTACCACCTCACGGATACGCTCATCTGCTTTCTTCGCTAACCACTGTTGTGTCGTAAAGTAAACCCTGCTCGTCGACGTTTCCGCCTTTGTTTTACGGTGATGCATGCCTAAGAAATCAAAACCTTCTTCCCCTGTCCATAATCCTACGATTCGTGTTTTTGTCGGGTGTAAAGTCAGCTCTAGTCGCTCCATAATGGTACGAATTAGCTTATAGGCATGGTCGGCATCCTTCTTCGTTTTGCAGATGACCACAAGATCATCTGCGTAACGTGTTAGTTCTCCGATTCCTTTTCCATGTCTTTCCCATAACACGTCGAAGTAGTTCAGGTAGATATTCGCGAGTAGGGGTGAGATCACTCCACCCTGCGGAGTGCCTAGATCGGAGCGCCGAATAGTTCCTTCTTCCATTACTCCCGCTTGCAACCATTTGTGAATTAACTTTAGAACTCGTCTGTCATTAATGCGCATCTCAACTAGCTTCATGAGCTTGTCTTGGTTGATGTTGTCAAAGTAGCCTTGGATGTCGACATCGACCACCCAGTTTCCTTTGCGATTGCATGCTTTACGGATTCGTTCGAGCGCTTGCTTGGCACTTCTTTTCGGTCTGAATCCAAAGGAGACTTCTTGAAAGTCTGCTTCGAATATGGGTTCGATGATGAGTTTCATTGCCATTTGTACGACGCGATCTCTCACAGTTGGGATACCTAGTGGTCTTGGCTTGCCATCCTTCTTCGGGATGTATTGTCGTCTTACAGGCTGGGGATGGTAGTTCCCCTGTTTCAACTGCTCCTGACATTCTTGAAGGAATGAATCTACACCTAGCTTCTCAATGTCCGCTAGTGTTTCTCCATCTACTCCTGAGGCTCCTTTGTTTGCCCTAACTCGACTCCAAGCTTCTTGTAAGATATCTGTTCTGTAGATCTTGTCATATAAGGCATGGA
>NZ_WHOD01000114.1 GCF_013141765.1 Paenibacillus foliorum | reverse complement strand
TGATGTTTCATAATAAAATATAAAACAACGCCCACAAAGCCGCGACACTCCGTTGTTTTTGTTTCAGAATTAAAAACATTTTGGCAATTACTCAATCCACAAAGCAGCTCTGTTTCAAAATTTTTTATAATAGAAAAACTACTTAAATGTATTATATGCATAAATATTCATGCGATTTTCGATACAGCTATTGCTGATATAATGTGGCAAATAAGTTTTGAAGAATTTTTTACAAATGCCTATTGGTGTAACTTAACCCATAAATTTGCCGCTTTGGAAAGCTTATGCTTCCAATTTACCATGGCAAACTTATGCTTCCTAATACAAAAAGTCCTTGAAAATCAAAGACCTCTGATAAAGCTAAATTCAATTTGTGTTCCGATCTTATTTCTATGTCTTTGGGACAATTGAAAATGAACTCCGCATTAGTAGCAATATTACAAGACCTATTCAAGGCATAGGAATGAATGAGATTAATGATGATAGGCGCTCGCATTCTACGAGTTCAAATTACCCATGCTATAAAGGAACATCGTACAATAGCGATTGGAAAAATGCTGATATTAATGCAAATCATAAACCGATTTATAAAGATATCTGTCATCATTTACAATCAACTCAAGACAATTTATACGCATCATTGCTACTTTTTCGTTAGCCTCACATGGATACTAAAAATAACGTCGATACAATTCTCTCCGTCGATCACCCCGCAACTGAGCATATATTTGAGTGGTTGAAGCTTTTTCATGCCCAAGCATCCCTTGTATAAAGTCCAATGGTGCACCGTTATCCAGCAGTTGACAAGCATAGGTATGACGAAAAACGATGTGGGTATACATTTGCAGATACTTCACCTCGCGCTGCCAACAGTTTTAATGAGTGACGGATCGTTGGGATACTCAAACGGCGGATAGGATGACTTTCAGTGACGAACAACGCTTTACTGGAATCCTCACGACTCTCAAGGTATCTTTTTAACCACACCTTGCACTCTGTCGTAAAATATACTTCCCTCTGTTTGGAACCCTTTCCATTTACTATTACCGAGCAGTTTTCCCAGTTGATGTCTTCAATATTTAATTTCTGTACTTCGCCGACGCGGCAACCCGTACAATACAGAAATTCTAGAAGAGCATGCTCACGTGGTGAATGACAGGAAATCTTGAGATGGATAACATCTTCTTCAATCAGAAATTTGGGAATTCGTTTATCCATCTTTGGTTCTCTCAGCTTAAGGGATGGATTTTTAGGAATATGACCTTCTTCAAAAGCAAAACGAAAAAGAGAACGAGCAAATCGGATCCGATGTCCTAAACTGCTTGGTTTTAATCGCTCTGTTTGTTTGGCCAAATAGTCTTTTAGCAGATTTAAAGATATCTCCTCGATTTGGAGATTACCCATTTCGCGGATCAACATCTTTAGCTGAAGAGAGTAAGCTTTTAATGTGTGAGGACTGAACCCCAATACTCGTTTATCGGCTTCATACAGCATCCATAACTCGTTTAATTTCATAGCAAAACCCTCCCAATTCATCTAATAATTCTAGCTTTACTAGAATCGGGAGGATTTAATCTGTCTATATTTATCTTTTTCAAAATAATTATGATAAGACGCTGATTGAATCTAAGTGCCCGTGAACTTACTAACAAATCTCCAGAACAACGTCAACTATAGAACCTTCAGACTTTGAACGTATGCGTGTATTTCAACAGCCTACCTCGATCTATTTACAAGGTGAACTAATAGGTGAGAATGTAATAATTCAATCTCATGATGATGAATTCGTATTAAGCACCAATAGAGTACGGTACGTTAAGGCAAATTGTCAATTTCTAGTCTACCGAAGCAAACTGGCCTTTTGTTGTTCAACTATAGTTCCCAGTTAGCGCAATACCTACATTTCCGTTTGAATAAGTGCCAATGAAAAAGAAAAAGGACGTACACAACGTTGCGGGAACTCCAGCGTTCTGACAAAGTGTGCTCAATTTAATTTGAAAATTCTCTGTTCAAATA
>NZ_WHOD01000011.1 GCF_013141765.1 Paenibacillus foliorum | reverse complement strand
AATCAATAGGCATTAATTTTTAACCCTTAGTAGCCTCATACTGTTCAATATGACAATCAATGTTGCACCCGTATCACTAATCACTGCAATCCATAATGTGTGCAGTTCTGAAAAGATAAGAATCAAGACATATCTTGTACTGACGCATTCCGAAATCGAATTCGGGAGGAAGCCAAAAAAATTTTAAAACAATACTGACATACTGTTGTCAGTATTGTTTTTTTATAATCGAAGTAAGTAACCGTAAAGGAGTGGGAGATAAATGCGAAGTGTTTTGGCCCAAAATGATATGATACGGTTTTGTATCATTTATTATAGGAAGGATGGTATCTTGTGAATTTTGCTTCTGTACGCATCATTACCGACGACGTGGATCGTCTCGTCGAGTTCTATGAGAAAGTCATGGGTGTTTCGGCGGAACGCCCCGCGCCCATCTTTGCCGAACTCGTTGTGCCATCGTGCACCCTGGCGATCGGCCACTCCCAGACGGTGCAACTGTTCGGCGCTGGTTCCGCAGTGGCGGCCGACAATCACACTGTCATCATCGAGTTCCGCGTCCACGATGTTGATGCCGAATACGAGCGCTTGAAACCGTTTGTCGACCAGTGGGTAAAGGAACCAACCACGATGCCGTGGGGGAACCGTGCTGTACTGTTTCGCGATCCCGACTGCAACCTGGTTAACCTCTTCACGCCGGTGACCGAGGAAGCGATCAAACGGTTCAGCGGTAGGCGTTGACGGATAGTTGAAGGGAGTGAGGCGAATTTCATAGTTAGTTATTTTACTGACCGCTTCATAGAAAGAGAACAGAGACCATAGCAACGAGCTATGGTCTCTTCATTTTATCTAGGTTCTTCATTATTTATTGAGAAATGGATCTATTTCGCACTCCTCTTTGTCTAAATATATTTTGTTATCGCCTTCCGCATAGCTCCAAAAAATATTTCTTTTAATCTCAAATAGCCTTCCCAGCCGGTAATGAAAGTGGTTATTGGAATTACTACGAAAGTCCTCCTGGAGTTCTCTTTTTGGAGACTTATCCTCTATGCTAAACGCCTCCTTTTTTGGGCGAGTACCTCCAACCATTTTATTCTGCCCATTCAACTATCCTGCCCGTCCCTCGGTTTTAAGGGTTTATCTCACGTATACTCACTCATTCGCAGGATTTTATCACCCGGAAGATAACGATTGCTTGGAAAACAAACTCATTTGGTTAAGTGGTCTTTATTTTGAGCATGCGGAAATAGAGGAACCCTAAAAGCCATTTCCTAAATTT
>NZ_WHOD01000113.1 GCF_013141765.1 Paenibacillus foliorum | reverse complement strand
CCGGTGCTTGCCGCGGTGCGCAGCGGCACCGCTGGCGCGCTAGCGCGAGGCCACAGCGCGAACGCGCCGAGCGGCGGCATGCGCCAGGCCGCGAAGCCCACCGGCGCGGGCAGCAGCGCATCCGCGAAGGCTGCTTCGCGCGCAGGAGCAGGCGCGAACGCGCCGGAGGCCGTGCTTGAGCCCTCGGGCTCAGGCACGGCTCGGCGCGGACGCCGCGATAAGCGCAGCGCCTGCTGCAGCGCGGTAAGACCGAGCAGTGCTGCGCCGAGCAGCACGCCCATAAATTCATTGCCGATGCCGTAGTAACGCGCTCCGATCATAGGATCGTAGCCGAGCACAGATCTCTGCATCGCTATGGAACCGTGAAAACCATCGTACAGGATTACCCCTGTTACCGTTAGTCCTATTGCTGCCAAACCGAATACAAAGCCTCTGCGTATGCGGGCGGCAGCTAAAGCAATAATGATACTAATTCCAAAAATCCCCCCCATCACAGCTGCTGTTGTTCCTTCCGACTGAAAAGTCAGCCATCCCATCAACAAAAGTCCAAGCGGGGCAATGAGGAGTGAGAACAACAGAGACCTCCATAGGGTTATCCCTCTTTTTCCTAGAGAACTACTACCTGTGAAATACCAAGCAACCGCCAGCGCGCCCAGCATCACTATTATTTCATACACAGCAAGTCCATATAATAATTTAGGACGCTGTGAATAAACAGACTGCATATGCTGTAAATCCTTCAGCAGCTTTGGAAGAGCATCTGCCGTTGATTCCCCCACTGCCGGTAATCCGATCATTTCTTTAGGTATTTGAATTCCGTATGCCCGCAGCAAGGTTGGGGCGATATCAACGATCGTGATAAGACCTGATCGACGGGTTGTTGCAGATGTCAGCAGGGCTTCCTTGCCCGATGGTGAATACATCATGATGGGCGCTAATAAAGCTTTTTCTTTAGCCGCTTCCCCATTTATCTGCGGACTTAGCAGCCAAAGCTCCCCTACACCGCCAGGCTTCATCTCCATAGCACGTGTCAACTCTCCAATAAAACGGTCTAGCTCTTTTACTACTTCCTGCTTCATGCTCATAAAAGCTTCCTTGGAGTAGGAGTCTCGCTCATCATATAGCCGCCCGAGATCCCCGAGCTCAAGTAATACTAACGCTGGATTCACCTGTTCGCGCCATCGGTCCATTAACCAACTATAATTAGTCCGTATTCCATAGGGTCTTGAACTATCCATGATTAATCCGCTGCCACTAACATCACCCTGCTGTACCTTCCCTGCTTCGTTCATTAGCATAAGCGAGGCATATCTGCGGTAGGTTCTACCCAAATCGGTTTCCTTTAAGCCGGCTTCCGCCTTCATAAGATCCAGATTACCCCATACGCTTACATGGATCCCCGCAGCTTCTAAGCTTTCTCCCAACAGGCCAGGCCGTGCATGATAATAGTTCGAAGCATTCAACCGCTTGATAACTTCCATCTGCGGAACAACAATTCCATCCTTGCTTCCGCTTGCAGAAATACCCGTCACTCTTTGATGCTTCTGCCAAGCTTTTTCCCCACCAAGCTGTTCACTTGTTTGAATGCCAGCCACACCTGAATTTGCCTCGGCAATTTGTCCTGTTCCCATTGATATGTACACATCTTCCAAGCCTTTGCCTGGGGTCCGGATATTTAATGCCCCCCATGCACTCTTATGCTTCAGCTCCTTTATGTGAGGCAAGGTTCTAACCACTGCCCTATCCTGCTTTGAATCCTGAGGATCCAGCTCCAAAAAAGACAATCCAGGAACAGAAACCACTGTAATTTTTTTAGGTGCTGCCGAAAGCTGCCCGTATGGATCAGATATAGTCGCCTGTGGACTAGCTACAGCTTGAGCTAACGTCATCATACTGCTTATCCACAAAACGAATATAACGACAGCTATCCGAATCTTAACCACAATTAAACCTCCTCCTCTTTCGGCCTATTTCAAGCAAATAGTACGTTCTATTTACCTTATATGACGTTACTTTCCCCCTAACTTGACCCATTTATCCTACATGTGAATATCGCAGGAATTTCCTACTATTATCCACAAGATTATCCCCATATAAAAATTAAAAAACAGCTTGGAAAATCGCCCATTTCTTTGTAATCCACAGGTTTATCCACATTATCCACAGGTTAATCATGAAAATATTATCCACTTATCATGAAAATAGGGAAACTCCATTCTACTTGTCTTTATGCACTTTTACACAGTTATTCACATTATACACAAGGGCTGTGGATAACTTTTATCCACAGCCCTTGTGTTTTTATTTATGAGTTTTATTTAAATATTTTTAATTAACTGACTTTTCTGCCCATGTACATAATATGCGGCGATACCCCTAAGACATATGGATTTTCCGCTGACTTTATTAAAATATCTATAATCTTATTCATTTCTTCATCTCCGCGCAGCTTCCAATAATCCTTTTGTTCCCGCTGGAGTAATGAACTAATATTCGATGAACCGATCATTTTAATCATTTCGAATCCGTGATTCTCCATAAAGGGCTGGATCTTCTCAATGTCAAAATAATAGGCCCCAGTAAACCTTCCTTCATCACTGTGATCGAATATACCCGTATTCATAAATTCAGCTATTCCATCCGCACTATCGTTTGGCTTCCAATGCTGGGGTGATAGCAGCGAGGTTATAACATGCCTTATTCTTGGCATAAAAGCTACGAATACCATCCCAGCTTGCTTGGTAACCCGGTACAATTCCTTAACCGCTGCTATTCGCGCGGATTCCGTTTGCAAATGATACAAAGGCCCAAGCATCAAGGAGGCGTCAAACTGCCCATCCCCAAAACAGCTCAAATCTCTTGCATCCGCAACATGAAAACCTTGGAACCGCTCCAGCAATCCGCACTCTTCTGCCTTTTCCTGAGCCTGCTTCACAAGCTTAGGCGTGATGTCCGATAACGAAACCTTATACCCGCATTGAGCCAATCTCATCGCATATTTGCCTGGACCGGCTCCATTGTCCAAAACATGCCCTTGCTTAGGAAGATGCTCTTGGATAAAATGCCAATTAACCTTAAATTCAATCGGCTCTCGCTCTAGCCTTCCCCATTCATCAAAAGTCTCATAATACTCGATTATGCGATCCTTTTCCGACATCCGCCCTCATCCCTCTCCTAGTAACAAATATAAATCATTCGTTCTTTTAAAAATGAAGAAGCGGGTATGTCGGCAGCATCCGTTAAACCTAGGTGTAACCCGCTAACCCCAGTCAGGTCGCCATAGACTATTTTATGGAATGGTTATCTCCACTTCACCAACATCAATCGAATCTCCTTCCCCTTGGTCTTGAGCCTGCCCCTGCAGAAAATACTCGCGAACCGCCTGGTTGCAGGCCGCCATGTAAGCTTGTGCCACTGCCATCAGCACATCCCGATGAACAGCTACTCCTCTGAAATGATTACCTTTCCAGCTTACGGTCACAATGGCCTCTCCGTTTGCTTCTTCGCCTGAAGATAAAGAGTACAGCTCCAGATCTGTAAACTCGACATGAATCGGAAGCGCCTGACTGATTCCTGAGACCAATGCCTCTACTGGACCTTCTCCAGTTCCCGAGAAGACAATCTCACTCCCCTCTGCATTGTCCTTGATCGTGCATGAAGCCATCCGGCTTCCTGTAGTACCTGTCAGCACTTGAGCTTGCAGCAAAGTGTACGGCTCAAGCACGGTATTGACGGTATGGCCAATCAGCTCCATCAGTTGATGATCCTGAACTACCTTTTGCCGATCTGCCAGCTCCTTGAATTTGATATAGAGTGCTTCCATTTGCTCATCTGTCGGATTTACACCGAATTGACTTACACGATGTTTGATCGCATGACGACCAGAATGTTTACCCAGAATAATCATATTACGTGGTACACCAAGGCGGTCTGGATCCATAATTTCGTAAGTATTGCGATTTTTCAGAAGTCCGTCCTGATGAATGCCAGCTTCGTGCTGGAAAGCATTACGTCCAACAATCGGTTTATTAAAAGCAATCGGGAAGCTCATCGCGCGGCTGACCTTCTGCGATACCTCATAAATATGCTGGGTCTGAATGCCAGTCACGGCCCCCATTGCTTCCTTGCGAGTCTCAATCGCCATTACCAGCTCCTCCAAGGAGCAGTTACCTGCACGCTCACCTACACCGTTAACCGTTACTTCAACCTGTGTAACCCCAGCTTTGATCGCCGCCAGGCTGTTAGCAACTGCAAGCCCAAGATCATTGTGACAGTGAGCGCTGTACTCCACTCCCTTGCCTCCGCGAACGTTGTTCATCACTCGGGTGAACATGGCTCCGTATTCCTCAGGCAGCGCGTAACCGACCGTGTCTGGAATGTTAATGATCGTTGCTCCCTCTTGAATTACAGCTTCAATCATCTCAAACAAAAATTCATCTCCAGTTCTTGTTGCGTCCATTGGGGAAAATTCAATTCGATCTACAAACTGTTTTGCATAGGCCACCATTGACCGGGCGATTTGAATAACCTGTTCCCTCGATTTCCGCAGCTGAAAATCCAGATGAATATTCGATGAGGATAGAAACATATGCAGCCTGCGCCGTTCCGCCGCTTCCGTTGCTCGGACCGCCGAATCGATATCCTCCTTAACCGCACGAGCGAAGCCGCAAATTTCTACGCCTGTTACTTCTTGGGAAATGCACTGCACGGCCATAAAATCACCTGGGCTCGAAATTGGAAACCCTGGTTCGATAACATCTACCCCAAGCTGTGCTAGCTGCCGAGCGATAACAATTTTCTGCTCAGGATGCAGCGATGCTCCCGGCGCCTGCTCGCCATCTCTCAGTGTCGTGTCGAAAATATGGACTCTTTTTATTTCTTTTGCCTGATCCTTTGCTGAGCTGCCTTGAGTTGAGTTTATTGGATTAATATTTGTCATTTTATTGTTCCTCCTAATTTGGAATTACTTTTTTTTCAACAAAAAAAGCCCATCGTCTCTAAAAAGAGACGACAGGCCTAAGCTGCCGCGGTACCACTCTTGTTGACCCCTTCCATGGAAGGGCGTCCGCTTTGTGTGAAGTATGAAGCTTCAAGCAGCGCTTGTTAATCGCCATATTGAAATTCCTACTTCACTCCCCGATCACGTGGGGTCCTCCGTTATAGCCTAACACCGGTGTTTACCGGTTTCAGCCCTACCGCTCCCGGGTGAGATTCGTGCCTCCCTTGACTGCGTTGCACCAACCCGCAGCTCTCTGGACAAGGGAAATGCTCTACTAGCTCCCGTTCTTCGCGTTTATTGTTATATGTTTTTTTCCTGCTTATTTGAGTAACCAAAAAAGGCCTGCCATCTCTATATAAGAGACGACAGACCTTGTAGTCTTATCGCGGTACCACTCTCGTTGACCTCCATCATCTGGAGATCCGCTTAGTGTACTAATGAATGTATCATCAGCACTACCCTTTCACGGAGGCAACCCGTCAGAACTTACTTGCAGGTGCAGCGCTACACCGTTTCAGTTCTACCGCTCCCGGGCGAGCTTCATAGGCTTCTCTGACTGCGTTGCACCACCCGCAGCTCTCTGTACAGATCCGACCGACTACTGTTCCCGTTCTTCGCGTTTATGATATTGTTTGTTAGTATAGTATGTCACTCAGTCAATGTCAATGCATACGCCACAAAAATTTTCAGCCATTTTAATCAAAAAATTAAGTAACTATTCATCCAAGCTCAACAGAACCTCATTCTAGCTCATTCATTTTTCCTGCTGCCAGATATGCACATCCATCAAAAAAAGCCCCAGCGCTCATTCATTTAATGAGCACCGGAGCTAGTCCAAATCTCTTGATTATTATCCTTCACTACCGATAAACACGTACCGCAGCACGATAAGCACAGCCAATACCCACATCAGCCAATGCACCTTATATTGTCCACGACCGCTAGCGCTAGCAATGGATGCCAAAACCACATAGGATACAATACCGAACGAGATGCCGTTAGCAATGTTGTATGTAAAAGGCATGAACACGATCGTAAAGAAGGCTGGAATCGCAACTACATAATCTTGAAAATCAACATCCTTGATGGATTGCATCATCAGCACTCCCACAATGATTAGAGCCGCCGCAGTAGCCGAGCCTGGAATTAGAGCCGCAATAGGAGCAAGGAACAACGCCAGTAAGAAGCACACGCCGGTACTAACTGCAGTTAAGCCTGTTCGTCCTCCCTGAGCAACACCCGCAGCACTCTCAACAAAGGCAGTTACCGTACTAGTACCCACCAGTGCGCCACCGCTGACCGCAATAGCATCAACCATCATAGCTTTGCCGACTTTTTTGTTGCCTTCCTCTTTATTTTTCATAAAGCCCGCGCGGTTTGCAGTACCTACTAGCGTACCGAATGTATCGAACAGCTCCACAAAAGTAAAGGTAGCGATTACTGAAATAATTCCCACATTCATCAAACCTTTGAAATCAAATTGACCAAAGGCTAATTTACTCATATCCGGTACCCAATTCGTTTTGGCATCAGTCAACATACCAAGATTTACTTGCCCCATAAAGTAGCCGACAACCGTTGTCAGCAAAATACCGAACAATATGGCACCGCGTACTCGCAGCACCATCAAAATCGAAATTAAGAACAAACCAACAATACAAAGTAGTACTCCAGGATCTTTAAGACTCCCCATATGGAACACCGTTTCAAAAGAAAGCACATCAACAAACTTATGAGCTGGAATATCTTTACTCGATTCAACAGCTACCGTTAGCAGTCCGCTATTCTTCAAACCGATAATTGTAATAAATAACCCTATTCCTACTGTTATCGCATGCTTCAAGCTATCCGGCACTGCCACTAAAAGCAATTGGCGTACCTTAGTAACCGTTAACACAATAAAAATCAATCCTGAAATAAAGACAGCGGCTAGTCCCATTTGAAACGTAAACTGACCTTGTGAAGACAGAATCACGGTAGCAAAGTAAGCATTCAAGCCCATCCCAGGAGCTAACGCAACTGGAAAATTTACAAAAAGCCCCATTGCAATCGTCATTACGCCTGCAGCAATAGCAGTAGCCAAAAATACAGCCGTCCAATCCATGCCCGTTGCACCAGATCCGAAATTACTTAGAATGTTCGGATTTACTGCGAGAATATACGCCATAGTCATGAACGTCGTCAAACCTGCCATGATCTCCGTACGTACCGTAGTACCGTTTTCTTTTAGCTTAAAAAATCGATCCATCCCCAAATCCCTCCAAATGGTTTTTGGAACAACGAAATAAACTCAGCATGATCTCTGCTGAGCCCGCAAGCAAAGTCGGGACGGTGATCAGTTGCGCAATACAGATCTACAGCAAGATGTGCTGTGAACACTATTACACACGATGAACAAAAACGTCTTTCGCTTTGTTTGTTCGTAGCCAGATCATTTACGGTGATCTCGTAGAGACTCCCAGGCCAATTCCCGAGATTATACGAAACTGTTATTCCCTTAATATTCATCACTTATTCTAAAAGCGATACCTTCACTTGTCAATTGGTTTTCCGAACATTCTACAGTTTTTTTTCTGACACGTTCGGTAATTTACTCAATTACACGACATTTGGATATAAAAAATGCCGTTTCTTTCCTAGAGGAGAGAAACGACATTTTTTTCAAAAGCTTCTAAATCAAATATTTACTAAATCTATTCCCACTCGATAGTTGCTGGTGGTTTCGATGTAATGTCATAAACAATCCGGTTTACATTATCCACTTCGTTAACAATACGCACCGATATTTTTTCCAGAACATCCCATGGAATACGTGCCCAATCTGCAGTCATGCCATCGATGGAGGTTACTGCACGAATCCCTACTGTATAAGAGTACGTACGAGCATCTCCCATTACGCCAACACTTTTCATATTAGGAAGCGCAGTGAAATACTGCCAAATTTCGCGATCCAGACCCGCTTTGGCTATTTCATCACGCAGGATAGCATCGGATTCACGAACAATAGTCAGCTTCTCTTCTGTAACTTCACCTAGCACACGAATTGCAAGACCTGGACCCGGGAATGGCTGACGCCATACGATTTCAGCTGGGAGACCGCATTCTTCGCCGACTTTACGCACTTCATCTTTAAACAGAGCCTTCAACGGCTCGACCAGCTCGAATTTCATATCTTCAGGAAGACCGCCTACATTATGATGCGACTTGATGGTATGTGCAGTAGCGGTTCCGCTCTCTACGATATCGGTATACAACGTTCCTTGCGCCAAAAAGGCGAAATCATCAAATTGCCCCGACTCTTCCTCAAACACGCGAATGAATTCCGTACCGATCAGCTTCCGCTTTTGCTCAGGATCGTCTACGCCAGCAAGCTTACCCATAAACCGATCGCGGGCATCAATTTTGACAACCTTCATATCAAATTTGCCAACAAAGGTTTCCATGACACCGTCCGCTTCCCCTTTGCGCAGCAAACCGTGATCAATAAACATACAAGTCAGTTGATCACCAATAGCTTTGTGAAGCAAAATTGCCACAACCGAAGAATCCACCCCGCCGCTAAGAGCGCAGAGAACCTTTTTGTCGCCAACTTGATTACGGATATCACGAATGGTGTCTTCAATGAAGCTCTCCATGCTCCATTGACCAACACAACCACATACTCTATACAGGAAATTATGAATCATGTCATTACCAAAGACGGAATGACGAACTTCCGGATGAAACTGGACACCGAATATCTGTTTATCTGGGTGGCTCATTGATGCAACCGGAGCATGCTCCGTACTAGCATCAACAACAAAGCCAGTTGGAAGCTCAACTACGTGGTCGCCATGGCTCATCCATACGGTTTGCTGTTTATCCAAGCCATGTACTAACTGGCAATGGTCTGCAAAATCCACTTCCGCTTTACCATATTCCCGTTTGGAGGCTCTTTCTACCTTACCTTGAAGCTGATGCGCTATTAGCTGCATCCCGTAGCAAATACCGAAAATAGGAATACCCAAATCATAAATAGCTGGGTCAACGATCGGGGAGTTATCCCCATACACACTTGAAGGTCCGCCTGAAAAGACGATTCCTTTGGGCTGAAGCTGCTTTAATTTGTCAGCAGTAATATTGTAAGGAAGCAGCTCACTATATACCCCTAAATCACGAATTCGACGAGCAATCAGCTGGTTGTACTGTCCGCCGAAATCTAACACGACAATAAGTTCATTCGGTTTATCCATAATTTCCTCCTAATAGTTTTCTTTAGAAAACTTTATTCATAAGCATTGACTGAGTTTTCGTTAGAAAACTGACTTCGTAAGCGTTGGCTGAGCTTTCTTTAGAAAACTGCTTCATAAGCAAATTCTAGTTTTACTCGCTAAACGCTCTGCTAAATCAATAGGTAATATTATAAGCTTCCGTACTAGAAAGGGCAATGCCTGTATGCGAAAACCTTTATACCGGCTATTTTTCTATGCCTCATCTACAAGTCATTAAAAGTGTATCATCACTCCATTTATCATTTACCATATAGATAGGTCCTACTACTACGAATAAGGTTCGGCAGCAAGTATTCATACTAATCAGAATTTTCCACAATATTATTCATTTATCCACATACTTATCAACAATTTACCCAAAGTTATGCACAGAGTTAACAAAGTTATCAACAGAAATTTAATAAACTAGCCTACGCTGTTCAGTGAACATAACGATTTAGACTGATTAAAATAAAAAAGGCAGCCACAGCTTAAGACTTAAAAATAAGTCCTTAACTGCCAGCTGCCATTTCTTCAACTAGGGTCATGCTTTTCAAGCGGAACCTAGAATCTCCAAATAGTGCGGATTGTTCATAATGCCTAGAATATTCCCATAGGGATCAACCACGGAAGCAGTGACGAACCCAGAGCCGCGGTTTATTCGTTCCTGGTACTCTTTCGCTCCCATAGACAGCAGCTTATCGAGTGTTGCTGCCACATCCTCGACATGCCAGTACATTACAGCACCGCCCGGGCCTTCCATCGAACCCTTGGGAGCATAACGGCTATCGATCAGACCCAGCTCATGCTGGTAGTCGCCAAGGCGAAACTCGGCATATCCTGGACGTTCAAAGTAGGGAGCGATGCCCAACAGCTCAGTGTACCAATTCTTTGCCGTCTCTAGATCAGCCGCCCAAAAACTAATGGTGGCGAATCCTCTTAATAAGGTGTTGTTCATTATCGATTCCCTCCTCAGGATCATTTCCCATTTACGCTTCATATTGCTATTATCAATGTCTGCCACTGACAACAGTATGTCAGTGTTCAGTCAACAAATTTCTCAAAGTGGACCTTTTGATGCTTTTTTAAGCTCGCGCCAGGCCATTTGCAGCTGACTGTATGTCATTCGTCCAGGCCCGTTATGATATCGGATAGCTTCCAACAGCCGTACAAACCCAAGCAGCGCACTGCGTTGGGCATCCGTAGCAGTCGGCCTGGTTAGAAGATACTCTCGCATCGTCTGTGCCGAGTCCGCGGCTCCCCACCGCCTCTGCAGCTTGCTCCATAAGCGCTCTGATAAATGCACAGCAGTCCAAATCCTCACGCTTCCAGATAAGCTCAAAGATTCGCGGTTATCTGATTCTTGACGGAAGACAAAATTCGGCAAGCTGCGATTCCGGTTTATCCACATGTGGATAAACCAAATTAAAATAATTACAATTAATATACACAGGATTAAAGGTGACCACAGCTTCGTCCACAAAACTACACTGTGGAGAAGTGGGACCATTTCTCTGGCATATGTGAGTAATTCAGCAGCAAACCTGCGAACCATGGGGATAATCTGCCCCAGCGACGGTATCAATTGCATGAGGGCAGCGCTTCTTGATAGAGACTGCTCGCTATTTACTGCGTCTCCAACAACGCTGTCATGAGCAGAAGCCTTGTCAGCCGCGGTATTTATTTGTGGCACACCACTTACGTTAAAGCCAGGTGTAGGATCGAATTGTATCCACCCCGCTGTCGGAAAATAAACTTCTACCCACGAATGAGCATCCTTATTACGCACCTCTACTGTGTAAATAGAACCTTGAAGTGGAGTCGATAAGCTGCTCTGTTCCTCTGTTTTAAGGTCGATATCAGCCGATGTAGACTGATGCTTAGCGCCTTCGGCTTCCTCCTCTTTTTCAGAAGCAACCGATAGAGAAGCAGACTCTTCAACGGGATTTATCTGTTCCACTGCAATAACTTCACCCGGCGCAAAGCCCTTTACCCAGCGTGACGGAATTCCTACGGACCGAAGCATGACGACCATAGCTGAAGAAAAATGATCGCAATAGCCTACTCCCTGCTCAAACAGGAACTGATCCACCAAATCTTGTCCAGCCGAAGGCGGTCTGCTCCGTTCCATGCTGTAGGAGTAATTTTCCTTCAAAAATTGCTCCATAGCTTTTACCTTTTCGAAAGGTGCGTCTTTACTCTTTGTTATTTTTTCTGCCAACTCCGCAACTCGCGACGGAAGCCTGTCTGGAAGCTGTAGATAGGTGTTTTTGAAGGCATCCGTTAACACATAATCGACATATCTATCCGTCAAAGCCGGTATTGGATTCCAAGCTAGCACTTGAACTTTATACGATGCTAGCGGATCCGCCAAAGCTGGGAGGAGAACACGGTCTGTCAGCTTGTTTTTCCATATCCACTCTGGGGAAACCTGCTCTCCCTCTCTAGACTTAAGCTGGTCGATTTTAACTAAATCGCCACCTAGAAACAGCTGGCTGTCGAGTCCTTTTTGCCAGAGGGTCACCTCCTGATGCACGAGGGTTTTAGCAGTGCCGTTAGACGCCTGACCGTAAGAATCGGCGGCTGTGAGCGCGGAGTCCAGTAGGTTCTGAACAGGTTGGGAGTACGCTTGTACCCAGCCTTGTCCTGTATATATATTTTTGGCCTCGCCCCGCCAGTAGGTTAGCTGTGTTGTACGCGCTGTAAAAGCAAAGTGGTCATCAGGCTCCAATGGAAAGCCCAGCTTGGAATCATCTGCGCCGTAGCCTGTTTTATGTCCGTCATTCGAACTGCTTGATGCACTCCAGGCTGATAAGGGAAAAACCTGCTGCCATTTGTGTACATAATCGGACCACTCCACTGCCTTACCTTGCTGCGGATGCAGTCCGGCTCCTATCCATGCTCCCAGCAAGCATAAGCCTGCAACGACAAAGCTAGCTATCACAGAAGCCGCAGTTCCTCCTACAGTGCGATGATTGGCAAGCGGCTGGAATCGATTGGATTGCATAGGCAGCTTGCTTGACTGCAATCTTGAAGGGCTTGATTTAATAGTTGTATAGGGAAACCTGCTTGATCTAAAAAGCAAGCCTCGGGCGCCAGCCTCAATACGTGCCTCATCTTCGACTGGCTCCTGTTTCCAATGAAGCCACCGTTCGGCCTGAAGCGAGCCCTGCAGCAATAGCCCCGCTCCTGAAGCACTCAGCAAGGCATGTGACATGTCAATATCGAAGATCAGCTGCAGCAGCACCAGATAGAATAAGGTCATCATTACAAACCAACCGATCTGTTGGCGCTCAGAAGCGAACGATTGTATAACCCAAATGAAGAATGACCAGCCTCCTAGGAACAGCATGGTTCGAGTCACAGGCTCCAGCTCTGAGAGTCTTCCTTGCGAGATGTTGATAATATCTCCTGAGAGATCTCTCATCCAGCCCGCCCACCAGCTTCCATCAGGTACCCAGTGACCGCTATGCAGCACCGCTGCAGCTCCAACGATTATTACCACTTTTAACGGCCATGCTGCCCCTCCTGGTACGCGCAGCACATCAAGGGTCAGAAACAATCCAAACGCGATCAGAAAAGGAGTAATGCGGTACACTTCCGTGATATCAGATAATCGTTCTAATGGAATGATCCATTCACGAAGCAGCCAGAACAGCAACAGGGCAGATACAAGACGCGCTGCTGCTGGCCTACTGGAAGCCGCGTTAAATAACGGCGGCGGCTCGATTGGCATCTGCGACATCGCCTGCACCTCCTTCGGCGGTTCGGCGGCTCAGCACGCCGACCGCCGTAAACCGGCAGCGGGCGGCCTCAGCCTGCCGCCGCCACTGCTCCACGGCATCCGGCCCATCGGCCTCGCCGTGGATGTACACCAGCTGCACGGCGCGTGAGCGCAGCCGGCACAGCAAGTGCAGCAGCTGCTCATTCGGCTGCGCCGTGATGATGGCGACCCCGGCCCCCGGGCTGAGGTGCAGCGTTTCCCGCTGCACTAGCGCCGCCAGGGGGTGGTCGCCGTTGCACGGCAGCAGCGCGAGCAGCCGTAGCAGCTCAGGGAGGCGCTCTCGCCCCTGCGCCTCCAGGGCACGGCCTTGCCGATCCGACGCGGCAAGGCGCACGCTCAAGCCAAGCTCCAGCGCGCGCTTGGCCAGCCCTGCCGCGGCCTCGATGGCCGCTTCGAACGCCGCTGCGTTCGAGGGGCCTCCGGCCGCGTCGATACATATGAGCAGCCGGTCCGTACCGGGCTGCTCCGTCTCTTTCGCACGCAGGGCGCCTGCGCGCGCGGTCGCACGCCAGTGGATCCGGTTAAGCGGATCCCCCGGTGCGTAGGGGCGCGTCCCGTAGATCAACGGGGACGCGGCCTGGCGCTGCAGCTGCTGCTGCCGACTGTGGCGCTGGAGCGCCCCTCCCGCGCCTTTCAGGCCCTGCTGCAGCAGCCTTGGCCTGGGCAGCACCAGCAGCTCGTGCTGCCCAACTGGAACTCGACGGCTGATATGCAGCAGCCCGAATGCATCGCTTATGCTAACCTTCATCGCTTCCAGTCGGTACAATCCTCGCGGCAGACCCGGTAATACTATCGTTAGCTTGGAAGTACTTGATAAGGAGGATCGGTATGTATCCTTAAGCACGATCCTCTCCTCGCTTCCTATATGCCTCCAGATCTCCTCTATGGACAGCCAAGCAGAAGGAATCGATAATCTGCTAAATTGCAGCCGCAGCTCCATTATTATAGGCTCCCCGCTCCAGCAGCGGGAATGTTCTATGGACCGTTGAACTCGAAGCCTGGATGGTAAGCTCATATAGACCATTCCAAGATAAACCAGCAGCATGGCTATTCCATACATACAAAGCCATGCAGACCGCCCTCCTTCATGAATCCCCCAATAGGCTGCGGCCGATCCACAGAGAATAAGCATCAATAGATTCAACGCGTTAGTAATCATAACGTTGTCACCTACTGTGCCGGCGCATAACGCCGGGATGGTATCGGAGCACTAGCAAGAATTCCATTTAATACAGCTTCACAGCTTGTGTACGATAGTGCAGCGTCCGCCGAGAGCAGCAGCCGATGCGCCAGAACGGGCACAGTCAGCTGTTTTACATCATCAGGTATCACATAGCTGCGTCCGGACATGAACGCGCGGGCCTGTGCCGCTCGCATTAATGCAATCGAAGCACGGGGACTCGCCCCTAGCGCCAAATGGGGGTGCTGCCGTGAAGCCGTCGTTATCTGAACAATGTAGCTTTTAATAGCATCATCCACATGTACCCGCTGAGCATCTTTCTGCATGGTCATGAATTCTTCAGGCAGCAGCAGCGGCCGAAGCTGTGTAAGCGGGTGCCAATCCGCGACTCGGTTCAGCAGCTCAATCTCCTCGCCTGGCTCGGGATACCCCAGTCGAAGCTTCATAAAAAACCTATCCAACTGAGCTTCCGGCAGCAGAAAGGTTCCTTCAAACTCAAATGGATTTTGCGTAGCGAGGATAAAGAATGGCTCCGGCAGCGCATACGCCTCCCCGTCCACCGTTATACATTTCTCCTCCATGGCCTCCAGAAGGGCAGCCTGAGTTCTGGGGGTTGTCCTATTGAGCTCATCCGCCAATATCAGATTAGCCATTAAGGGACCTGGCCTAAATTCAAATCGCCCTGTCTGCTGATTATACATACTGCTTCCTGTCAAATCCGACGGCAGCAAATCCGGCGTACACTGAATTCTTTTAAAGCTGCAATCGATTGTTCTGGCTAGGGTGCGAACGAGCATGGTTTTGCCAACTCCCGGCACGTCCTCCAACAGCACATGTCCCCCGCATAAAAGAGCGATCAACAGCTTTTCTATGACTTCTCGCTTGCCTATGATGACTTTTTCCATTTGATAGATTATTCGTTCCAATACTTCTTGCGGCTTGTCAAAATAAGATGAATGCACCTGCATAAGCGAAATACCTCCTCATAAATCACACTCTATGATTCTAGTATTTCCAGTCTTTCGTTCCTTTAGACAATAAGGTTTATGAGCGCTTTAATAGGGTATTTAAAAGATTCTATGAACCTTGTCGAAATTTCCAAATTAATTTCGACTTCTTTTTCAGCGCAGTGTAATACACTGCAGTACCCCATTAATATATGGAAAGAAATACCTATATGACCTAGGGAAAAGAGGATCCAACATGTTTTCTTACAAAAAGCTTAAAGCCATCCACACTATGCTTTCGTTTACACTGCTTTTTAGCCTTCTAATGCCTTCATTCGCGCTAGGAGCGGAATCACAACCGCAGTTATTTTCAGATGTGAATGATTCATATGCAAAAACAGAAGTACAAGCCCTTGTAAACAGCGGGATTTTATCAGGCTACGAGGATGGCAGATTTAAGCCGCGTCAGGCCATGACACGTGCCGAAATGGCGAAAATTATCGTATTATCGCTTGGGTTAAAGGAGAATCCGAAGAAAGCGGTGATATTTATGGACGTAGCTCCTGATAGCTGGTTTCGCGGATATGTGGGTGCACTTGCCGAATCTGGCATAACCCAAGGAACCTCGGATAATCATTTTTCTCCTGAAGAAACCGTAACCCGTGAGGAGCTGGTAGTCTTTTTCATACGTGCCATGGGGTTGGAGGAGAATGCCAAGAAGCTGACAGAGACTGCCAAGCTGGCCGATATAAACGAAGTTTCGAGCTGGGCCAAGGCCCACGTTTCTCTTGCCTTCCAAATCGGTTTCATAAATGGCATTGAAAATAAAGACGGCACCTTGAAATTCTCTGCCAAAGAAAAGGCTGAACGTCAAGCTCTTGCGCGTTTGTGCTATGAACTCAAATCGAATAAGGCTGCCTATATAGAGAAAGCACAAGCCATGGTTCCTCTGCTTCCTCCAACCGAAGCTAAGGATACAAACTCAACACCACCCGTTCCAGAAACTCCGGCAGTAAGCGGTGGAGGAGGCGGTTCAAGCTCAAGAAACCCGAATACTGTCGCTACGGACCCGACCCAAGCCCTGCTGAACAGCGGTACCATCCATAATGGAAATGTTATTGTAGAAAAAAGCGGGAGCTATGGTCCAGCCAATGGAACAACGACTGTTAACGGGACACTGACTTTGAATCCTGGATTGGATGGCGAGGTCACTCTGCAAAATATTACGGCTAATGACCTAGTTGTTAAGTCCGGCTCGCAGCATACCGTAAAGCTTAAAGGTATACATGTACAAGGTACGCTTCAAGTAGACACAGGTCAGCAGACTTCCAAGGTGCGGATAGAGTCACTTGAAGGTACTGCAGTAGCATCTACGAGTTTGAAGTCTCAGGCTATCCTAGAACCTACAGCTGGATCTCTGGGAGATATTAAGGTTGATCCGGCAGCAGCAGGACAAGAGATTGAGCTTCGCGGAACCATTAACAGTGGAGTTACATTATCTGCTCCAGGAGCCAAGATTAAGCTTGCGGCACGCCAAAACGGCGAAGCTACAACGATTGCTGAGATGAAGGTGTTGGCCACAGCAGAAATCAACTCCGAAGAAAAGGCTTCCCTAACTAACATACATATTGGGGATAGTGCTAGTGTTTCCTTATCGGGAGCAGGCAGTGTCGAGAACGTCAAAGTCGCTGTTGGAACTACCAATGCTTCGGTAGAAATTAATAACCCTAATATTAAACATATTAAATTAGATGATAGTGCACAATTGAAAGGCGATCCCGCGAAGATGGGTCAAGTATCTATTGAGGCCGGAGAGGGTATTGAGGTTCTGGCTACCGATAACATTAAAACGATTCTAAGGATTGCAGCAATACGTAATGCCGTTTCCGCCATAACAGCGCTGCCCGATATCCGTAATGTAACCGTATATTCGGCACAGCTAGAGAGCACTATACTTTCTGCTTTCGGAAAAGCAACTGCGGCACTAGCATTAGGAGCAAGTGAAAATGAATTGCCGAGTTGGGCTCTACTCCAAACCGCAGCTGCCCAAATCATGAGTATACACACTGAATTAGAGTTGGCCCGAGATGATTTAAGCATTAGTTTCGCAGCTGGTGACAGCGAATCATCCGTCAGACAAGCGATGACTTTACCAAGCCGCATAAATGCTGATGCCACTGTAACTTGGGAATCAGACCAAGCCAAGGTTATCGATTCCAAAGGAAACGTGAACCGTCCGGAACCGGGACAAGCATCGCAAAAGGTACAGCTGACAGCAACCCTTTCAAATAGAGGCATTTCTGTAACTAAGAAATTCGCTCTAACCGTGCAACCCAAATCCAATAATTTGGAGATATCCAACCTATCTATTGGCCAGTATCTTAACGAAACCGAGCAATCCGTGCAGTCCTCCATTGCAGATATTAAACTGCGATTGGTTGGAGTGAGGCCTAACAGTACGAGTGACAGGGACGTTTTCAGCATCGATGGAGCTGCTTATCGAGTCGCTGTAACTAACGCAGTAACCAATGAGCCGATCATCCTTGACCATATGGAGCCTTTGCTGTCCAACGGAGTTCCGGTGATGAATGGAATTAAGATAGTAGCTGGATCTAGAGGTTCTAATCCTATGGTTGAAGCGGGAGAAACATACATCTTGCAGCTGCTCCATGCCCAAACTAATGAGATTGCAGTCAAAACTACATTCCAAGTTGGCATTTTCCCTACTAAAATAACCTTGTCCGATAACGATACAACTTATGGGGGAGTTGACGGCCGTGACTTTACGATAGGCTGGAAGCCAGCTCAATGGTCAGAAGCGGTCATGCAGAAGATATTTATTTTACCGGATGATATCCCATTAGTTACCAGCAAACAAACACCGGTTGCTATATTTAACAATAACACGGTCAATAGCTGGACAGGCAGTGCCCTGACAGCCGCAGACAGTATGGGGAATCCGCTCTCCAATAGAAATTATAAAATTTATGTACAAGCTGTAGATAGTGCAGGCAATACACAAAATTCGAACAAAGATTTTCGGCCGGTATCGGAATATTCCTTAATTAAAAATACTGGCTTCAGTACATCTGAGTTTTCCGACAATACAGTCCGAATGAATTTCGCAACAGTTGATTTTAATGAAAGTATTAGTTCAGCCCAGGTATCCGAAGGGTTCGGCCAAGTCACTTTTAATAGCAGCACTTACAAGCTCGGGATCTGGACCGGCGGTACAGATAATAAATGGATTCCGATCACGCAAATAGATACATGGAGAGATACCGGGGATTCGTTGAAGCTAACCGTAAATGCGGGTAAGGTAACTAAAGGCTCTACCTATGTAGTCCGTTTATTTACCGGTGAATCGGCTCATCCCGAATTTGTTGCAAGCAGCAGCTTTATTATGGGCTATCTAGCGTCCAGCCTTACAGTAGCAGACAATGATACGTTTAATCCCGGTGTAGACGGGAGCGATTTCTCAATAACCTGGAAGCCCTCCTCTTGGGTTGAAGCAGTGAAACAAGAAATTTACATTCTACCCCGACTGGCAGGATATGTGAACCGCACCAAACATACTCCTCTAGCTGTATTTAATGATCGTACAACGAAGGAATGGAGCGATCCCACTATTACCAAGGATAGCACGGGTAATTCTTTGTTAGCTACTGACTACACCGTGTACGTAGTTTCCGTTGCCAGTGACGGCAGGTATTATGCAGCGTCCAAATTTTTTACACCGACCTCAGAGTCCGGACCTTTGCAAATCATAAGCTCTGATTCATCCCTGCCCAATCGGGTGACAGTTCAGCTGAGCAAACAAGCAGCCTCAGTCTCCGCCGTGACTTACGAGGTAATTACGGATGGGAGTTCTTATAAAGTGGGAATCAAGCAGGATACTACGGATAATTGGCTTACATTGACTGCCCTTACAGGAGCCATTGCCCCTAACCCTGAATATATTACAATAGGCTACACTCTGAAGCATCCAGGATCTTATAAAGTGATCCTATACACAGGCACTCCGGGACAAGCTGATTTCAAAGTGGCTGCTGAAGGTGCATCATTATCCCTCTTATCATCCGGCGGCGGTTCTGGGAGTGCAGGAGGTGGGGGTGGTGCAAGCAATGGACTACCCGCTACCGTGACCAGCCTTGTATACTCCACACTCGGGTCCAATAGTGTTCAAATCTATTATCAGGTTGCTAATGGTAGAGTCGATTCCATTCAAACCTCAACCGATAGCGTTCATTGGAATACGGCAGTGGTGCAAGGAATTCTGCAAAATTCTGAAGCAACTCTTACTGTCCTACAGCTGTCGCCTGCAACGCCATACCACATCCGGTTGCAGATCACCGGCAATGACTCAGTAGTCGTCTACTCCAAGCCTATCGATTTTACTACAAGGTCTCAATAGATCAGACTCGGACTTCTATCTCTAAATCAATAGCATAAACTCAAGCCTCCTTTTATCCAGGAGGTTTTTTGTCATTTATTTTATCCTTGGAATATTTTGCAGTATCAGGTAATCTATAAGCAATGTAAGAGCTAGAACAACTACATCACGTAAATTATGACTGAGCGGAGTAAATGATTATGCCTAAATCAGCGGATTCAACAGATTCAGTTAACTCATTATCCCGAATCGTTCAAATCAAGCAGCGGCTGCTCGATGGAGAAGAACTTACTCTCCAAGAGCTATGCGATGCCTACGGGAAGCATGCAGAAACGATCAAGAAGGATATCTCCATTATCCGCAATGAATTAGCCCATAAGCCCATAGAGATTGAGTATAACCGTTTAAGGAAAAGCTACCGTCTGCTCGGGTCGGAGAGTGAGAACCATTTTATTAGTGCGCTTACCGTCTTGATGGTCTTGTATGGGTGCCGGGCTCTAAGCACAGAGGAAATGCAGCGCTTGGAAAGCTACGTGACGGACTCATTCTCCCCTCAGGTGCAGCAGCGGCTCAAAAAATATACCGGCAGCTTTCGTTTTCACTACAAGCCGATTTTGAATAAGAACATACTCGGAACCATAGAGGATTTGTTCCGCTGCATCGTAGAGCAGCATCCCCTTAGCATCACTTACCTAACGATTTTAAAAGAAATTGAACATCACGAGCTGCTCCCTTATACGTTAATGTTTAACGAAGGATATTTTTACTTGGCCGCCCTTCCCGTGGGGGAACCCTTGCAAGCTTGCAAAATTTATCGTATCGATCAAATCATGAATTATAAAATACATAAAGAGCAGTTTGAGACGCCTCAGCATGGGGACCGTTTTTTTAAACCTGGAGAATACGTCAATTTTTCTTTCATGATGCATTACGGTGAAATGAACAAAGTCATCCGTTTGAAAATGCTTCCTTTTATCGAATCGTATTTTTTAGCCAAATTTCCGGTTAACCGGCTTATCGAAAGTAATGAGGAATGGATTATTTATGAATGTACGGTTGCTCATGAGGAAAGCGCGCTATTCTGGATTTTTTCAGAGCGTCAGTGGGTGGAGGTCCTGTCTCCCATTTCCTTGCGTGAAAAGATGAAGTCTACTCTAACAGAAATGATGAAAATATATGAATGACTCATGCCCCACCCGACCTACTGCCCACTAGAATCCATACGTGAATGCATATCCACCGGTAAGCGCAACCTCGACCTGCATTCGCCCGTTGTCTTTGTCCACTCCATACGAGACGATGTGGCTGCCCAGCAGCTCTACCGTCTTGCGAAGCGGCACGTATACCGTCCCATCCCTTAGCTCCATCTGAGGTAAATGGTAGACGGTCTGCTTCCCACCCTGATTCACGCGCATTTCATGATGTGAAAAATCATATTCAATCACTCGTGATCCATAATGAACGGCAGCTGTATGCTGACCCTCACGCCATTCTGCATGACCTCCCATAGCTTCTATCAGATTACGTACCGGTACCAGGTTATGCCCATCGATCATCCGATATTTGCCTGGTTCAAAGAGCAGCTTACCGCTGCCCAGAATAATCTCCAATGGCGCGAACGGCATCGATTGGTTTCCCACATTTCTATTATTCCCTTCGAATGCCGTCCCCTTCAACACCTGTTGCTCCTGTACACTCCATACTTCCTCAGCTGGCCCTTGCACTTGCAATCCTCCCGCTTCTTGTTGTGTCGATCCCTGTTCTTGTTCGGCGTTCCATTCTTCAAATACAAGCCGCTGCTCTCCCGCTTCAGCTGACAGTTTATTGTGCAAGGCTTGCCCAACTGACCGGTTCCATTTGATTTTACCTGCTGAGAAATGCACTGGCTTCACCTGTGGGCTGAGCGGAGCGAAGGCGTACCCTTTGGCCTTAAACAATCGGATAATATCAGGCAGCGCCTTCACCGTTTGCTCATGCCCAGTCCCATCATGCATTAGCAAAATCACCTCATCTCCAAATGGACCGTTTTTTACAGTCTGGATGATTTCGCTTGCTGGAACCCCCACTCTTTTGGAATCCCCACTGTCGACATTCCAATCATGCACCTCGAATCCCGCTTGATCTAAATAATAATAGTAAAATGCATCAAAATTACCGAACGTCCCCCCAGGTGCTCGCACCAACTTTGTTCTCACATCTGCCGCTTCATCCAATGCTTGCTCAGTTTGCTCAATCTGCTTCCAGAACGTCGCAACACTGCTATACAGCTCGTTATATTTATGATTGTAAGTATGATTACCTATCGCATGCCCATCCTTAACAGCCTGCCGCACCTTCTCTGGATAGGTCTCGACCTGTTCACCCAGCATAAAGAAGGTTGCCAGCACACCCTCTTCCCGCAAAATATCCAACACCCTGTCTGTCAGCTTACTTGGCCCGTCATCAAACGTTAAATATACCGTGGGTTGCTCCGGCTTCACATAAGCTTTATCCGTCCATATCCGCTTTCCGGATTTTAATTGCTCGTAAGTCTCCTGTCTCTCTTCATCATTGGCTGCGGCATTCGCCTTAGAAACCGGTTCCATAAAATAAATCATGACAAGCATCAAGCTGAGAAACAGGCTGATACGCCGGAATAGATGAACATGAGACAAGCTAGGCATGATGAATCCCTCCGCATAATCTATTAATTTCAACTATCAGACTATATGGGAGGTTTACTGATCGTATGCATGAATTATTTTTTACAATTTCGAGCTCTTTGTCTAAACCCTTCAAATGAAAATACAAAAAAGCCGAAGTGGAATCTGCAGCAGCAAATTCTTCTTCGGCATTATTTTTCATAGATCATTCCTTAGCGGCTAATTTCCGGATATCGTCCATCGGCAATTCGAGCGTTTCAGCTACTTCTTCAGGTGTGAACCCTTTATTGAGCATTTTAAGAACCGCTTTTTCTATGCCTTTTTCTATTCCTTCCTCATAAGCCCATTTCTTCCAAGCCAGCATTAGTTCCATAAGCGTTTCACCTTCTTCCGGGTATTGTTCTCTAAATTCACGGAGAATCGATTCTTCCTGCTCTTTATTGGGATCAAAATACATATCGGCTACAGAAATGATAAGCGCAATCCGCGCTTCATCCAGCTTCTTTTGCAATCGTAATATCATGCGCAAGTAGGCAAATCTCACCTCGCGCTTTTCTTTCTTAGCATAACCCATGAATGTCATGCCCAGGAATAGCCATGGAGAGCGTGTTCGGTTCATCCCTAATATTCAAAAAGACCTGATCGCATCACTGCGCCAAGTCCCTTATCTTCATTTGCCTATGAATTTCAATTTGCCTTTTGCATCAACTCATGCAAATTATTAATAGAGCGAGTTGAAGCTTGCTGCTGATCTTCATTCCCCTCGTACTCCACAGCCAGCCAACCGTCATAATCAACAGCCTTCAGCTGTGACAGTATGAGTGGCAAATTTACATCCCCTTCTCCTGGCGCTTGACCTGCATAAATGGCTCCGCTTAGTGATGTATATGTTTTTCCCTGCTGCTCATCAGGCGTTACCTTCTTGAAATCTTTCAAATGAACATGAGATATAACAGGCAGTAATTGCTCAATTGCGGCACTTGGATTTTCGTCCACCAACAGGAAGTTTCCCGTATCAAATGTGCTTCTTAATGCATGCGAGCCAACCTCTCGGATAATGTCGTTAACCTGGCTGGCTTTTCCTGCAAAATGTCCGTGGTTTTCCAAGCACAGTGTTATATCTCTCTCCTCGGCATAAGCCGCCGCTTCCTTCAGCCCCTCGATAATCCACACCTTAGCTTCCTCGAAGGTCAACCCCTCAGAGGGGTCTCCTGAAAATATTCGAACCACCTCCGCACCCAGCAGGGCCGCCATATCCACACTTGTCAAAATATCTTGAACCTGCGTTTTGCGCTTTGCTTCATCCCGTTCAGCCAGATTATTACATGCACCGAAGCAGGCCAGCTTCAGGTTATTCCTCTGCAGCGCCTCATGCACCTGCGGGATATCCGTCTCGGCATTCCAAAACATACTTAACAGCTCCACACCAGCAGCTTGGGTAGTTCCAACGAAATCAATAAAATCTGCATTTGACCATGTTTTGTTATAAAAGTTTTGATGGCAGCTCCACACACTTAATGCTATTTTCATCTCAAGACTCCCTCTCCTCTGCCATTATTTAAAAGCATTAATAAAGGAAACCGCTTTGCGAATATCCGTCTCCGGTTGATTGCCAACTTCGCGTTCAATAGTCAAATAACCCGAATAACCAATCTCCTGAAGCGCAGCAAAATACTCTTTAAACGGAACTTTCCCCTCACCTAGAGGCACTTCTCTGAAGGCTTGACCGTCGGAGCCCATCTCAGCAATTTTTTGATGATCCATCTTTTCATAGCCGAGAAAGCCGTATATTTCCCTAGGATCGACTTCGCGGAGGCGCACTCCATCTTTAACATGGGTGTGGACGATATAATCTTTTAGAATATGAACTCCCTGCACCGGATCATCTCCTGTCACCATCACCATGTTGGCGGGGTCAAAATTAACGGATACTCCATTAACGGTGAGCGAGTCCAGAAAAGCTTTCAAATGCGCCGCCTTCTCCGGACCGGTTTCGATCGCGAAATAAGCGTCCATGCTACGTGCATAATTGCTCAGTTCCTCACAAGCAGCTTGCATCGAATCATACACCTCATGCTGCGTATCGTCAGGCACAATTCCGATATGGGTCGTCACGATGTTTGTTCCAAGCTCCATGGCCAGATCGAGAATTCGTTTCGATTTCTCCACTTTCTCGTGATTGGCTTTGCGATCCTGGAAGCCATGCCCACCCAAATCACCGCAAAGCGCTGAAATCTCCAAACCTAGCGAATCGATGTAGCTTTTGAGCTCCTTGCGTGCCTGAGCCGGCAGATTGGCAGGATCCATCTCCCCGCTCACCGCATAAATTTGAACACCCTGCGCACCTACATCCTTAGCTTTTAAGAGTCCTGAACGCACTCCAATTCCGAAGCTGTCTACAATAACGCCGATTTTATTAGTTAACTTCACAGTAACTCATCCTTTCTTCCCCGAACCTAAAGTTAAATGGGACAAACCATGTAGCTATGCCTCTCTTTAGGAGACTCCTTGCACGGGCTGTGTGCCCAAAATTACCATTGTATTTCTTTGCCTTCGGCCGCTGACTGATAGATTCCACACAAAATTTTCAGCATCTCCACGCCATCCTCTACCGGGCTAAGCAATTCGGCTTTACCTTGGCAGCATTCGATGAAATGGTTAATTTCAGCTTTAAAGGCTTGCTGAAACTCGAAGCTAGGCTGGTCAATTTGCGGTGTAACGTTCAAAATGGTTTCATGCTTTTCCGTAATAATCTGCAGCTCAGGCTCAATCTCAGCCCCACCGTTTTCACCGTAAATCTTGACGGTCAGCTCATCTTTTTTGGCATGCAGCGTGAAGCTGACATCCACGAACAAAGATGCCCCATTTTCAAACCGAATTAGCGCATTCGCTAAATCTTCCACATCGTTTTTGTCAGCATCGTAATCCGCCGCTTTATAAAAAGCTAAATTCTCAATATGCTTACGATTGCCGAGCTTTCGGTATGTATTTCCGCTAACGGATTTAACCTTAGGCTTGCCCATCAAATACCAGCATAGATCAATGATATGAACTCCAAGATCGATCAAGGGCCCACCGCCAGAACGCTCGCTATCCGCGAACCATCCGCCAGGATTGCCTAACCGGCGCAAGCAGGAGGCTTTTGCATAATAAATATCCCCAAGCTCACCCGCGTCGATAAATTTACGCAGTGTCTGTACATTTTGTCCGAATCGCCTTACATAACCAACCTGCAGCAGCTTACCTGTTCGCCGTACCGCTTCCTCGACCCTCAGCGCCTCTTCCACCGTTTTACAGAGAGGCTTTTCGCATAGCACATGCTTGCCTGCTTCCAGCGCAGCGATACTGATCTCTGCATGGGTGTTGTTCCAGGTGCAGATGCTAACCGCGTCGATTTCTGGGTCGGCCAACATCTCCTTGTAGTCGGTGAAGGTTTTGGAAGCTTTAAATTGTGCAGCCTTTTCCTTCGCCCTCTCCCCATTGAGGTCACAAATCGCAACCAGCTCAACATCCGGATTGGCCGCATAAGCCGTTAAATGAACATTCGAAATAGATCCCGCGCCAATGACGGCGACTCTTACTTTAGACATGTGTTATCGTTCCTCTCCATGGTGGGCGTTACCGCTTGGAAATCTCTTTTCCAAACAGCGCTTTCAAGATACAATTAAATGAATGAGCATGTTGCATATGTTCATACCAAACTACTGATATGAAGCATACAAGGATCATAGTAAACCAACCATACCATGCATCGGAGGCAGACGTGAATGTACAAAGTAACAAGTTTCATGGACTATATGATCAGTCCTGTTCCGATTCGTATCATCGATCGCAAGGTAGATAAAAGCAAGCTAAACCTGAAGACATTAACCGTCACCAACGTCGGGCATTTGCCTGGCAGAACTCTTAGAAGGACCGCAGCTACTTTTCAAACATGGGCACTTGTATATATAACGGGCGGGCGGGGCTACTACCAAGTAAATGACGGAGTAAATCAACCCGTAGAAGCAGGGAGCTTGTTCTGGTTTTATCCGGATGCTGTCTTTGAGTATGGCCCTGAGGTTAACGGCTATTGGGATGAATATTATTTCAATATGGAGGGTGAGCGGGTAAAGGAATGGTTGGAGTATTGGCCCATTCATCCTGGGAGGGTCACTCAGGTCGGGACGGATGATTCTTTACAAAATAAAATTGATCGCATCTTCATGCTCATGGAGAACGGGTCGCCTGTAAATGTGGACCGTGCCTCGCTGCTGCTTGAATCCCTGCTATACGAGTTTATTTGGAGTGCAAACCAAATTCCCGAAAGCGGCAAGTCCCAGCAAATGATCCATATTCTCGAGGATATATCCAATTCGCTGCTCCAACCAATCGATGCCGCCGAATTAGCCAAACGCCATCACATCTCACTTTCCACGCTACGGCGCAGCATCGGCGAGTATACCGGATATCCTCTCAATGAATACATCCACCGGCTGAAGGCCGCGGAAGCCAAAAACATATTATTAAACACGGACCTGACCATCAAAGAAATTTCCGATACATTAGGCTATAAGGATGTTTTCTACTTCTCACGGCTTTTCAAGAAATATGTGGGGCTGGCTCCGAACGTTTATCGCAAGAATATGTGAGATTTATTTTCACCAAAAAAAAGACAGGTCTCCTGTAAGCATTTCTGCTTAAGAAAACCTGTCCTTTTCTACATTTCCTTCAAAGCCTGCAATACTTCCGCTGCGTGATTCTTCACCCTCACCTTGCGCCATTCCTTAACGAGCTTGCCGCTCTCATCCAATAAGAAGGTTGAGCGCACAACTCCCATATACTCTTTACCATACAGCTTTTTAAGCTGCCATATACCGAATAGCTCGCAAACCTGGTGATCCGGATCGGACAGCAGTAGAAACGGCAGCTCGTATTTCGCTATAAATTTGTCGTGCTTCTTCAGGTCATCGGGGCTTATTCCGATCACCTCAGCATTCAATTGTGCAAACTGACCGTTAAAATCACGAAAATCACAAGCTTCCTGTGTACAGCTCGGAGTCATATCGGCTGGATAAAAATAGATCACAAGCCTCTTCCCTCTGTACTGCTCCAAGGAAACCTCCTGTCCATTGCTGGCCGAAAGCGTAAAATCTGGTACCACTTGACCTATCTCTATGTGAGCCAAAATTCTCAAATCCTTCCTAACCTTACTCCGGCTTATCTGCCGTCGCTTTAAAGCCCTTGAGCGAGGCCTGCAGCTTAGCCTCTGCCTCTGCGTTTGCCTGCAGCGGCTTATCCGATCTTACAGCCATCGCTGCCTTTACCAGCATCTGCTCCGGCATGTAGCCTTCCTTCTGGTTATCCGCCGTCACTGCTAAAATCAAATTATAGTCAGGAATGACGAAAATCCGTTGGCCTCCCGACCCTGATGCATAGAATACATCGTGATCCAGAACTTCATTCTGTTCATTGGATATCGGCTTAAGCCACCAAAAATATCCGTAACCGCCGTGTGTGCCATCTATGATAGGCTGTTCTACTTTCTGCTGTACAGAAGCCTCCACCCATTTGCTCGGCACAATTTCTTTGTTTTCCCATTGCCCCTTATGCAAATACATGAGTCCGAACTTAGCCATATCTCTTGTCGTTAGCTGCAAGGACCATCCACCGACAGCGACTCCTTGTGGATCGACGCCCCATGCCGCATTACTTATCCCCAAGGGGTCGAAAAGCTTGGATTTAGCATAATAATTAATCGGAATTCCGAGTGCTTCTTGCAGGATCCCAGACATTAAGTGAGAGCTGCCGTTACTGTAATTAAACACCGTACCCGGTTGAGCCACAACAGGCTTATCAATCACATACTTAATCCAATTAGGAGAATCGGCCATCTCATTGGATGAGCGATCCCCCTTATTATCCCACTCTAACCCTGAGGTCATTGTAAGTATGTTGCCTATTGTGATGTTGGCTTTCTTCTCATCCTTCTGAACCTCGGGGAAAAAATCCTTAAGCTTCTGGTCGACTCCCTTTAGGATGCCTTCTTGGATAGCCATACCGGTAATCGCTGAAGTAACACTTTTCGTTACCGAGTACATCGGCTGGCGCTTATCCGCATCTGTCTCTTGATTATATCCCTCAGCTAGTAAATAGCCATCTCGGATGAGAGCAAAGCTGTGCAGATTATGCCCTTTAAATTGCTCTACCATCTCGGCAAGTGCCGCTGAATCGACACCATGCTCCTCAGGCTTTGCGGTTTTCCAGCCTTTGGTAGGCCAATAGTCAAGAGGTTTCACTTGTTCGATGGATTGAATCACTTGCTCGCTGGAATAGGCGTTTTGCGACGACGAAGCATTTACAGGTGAGGCCTTTTTTGCTTGCCCGCATGCTGTCGTTGTCGCCATCATACAGCATAATAGAAGCAATCCGCTCTTTTGCGGTAGACGACTGCTTCGTTTTTGTGCAGCTTCTGTATCCGAATTTTTCGCTTCTTTTTTATCTAAAGGTTTCATCTCCGTGCTCCCTCCTGAGTCTCTATATATCAAATTATAGAGTACCGCCTAGGAAAAAAGGTGAAGAAACTATGATATTTAGCTAAAAGTTTGCTTAAAATTAGCTGAATTTTTACTGAAAAAACTTCTCTTAGAATTGCCACGTACCACGTTACTGACGTAGATTTCCTTTTTCTATCGCAGCTTTCCCTGACCCTTAAGAACCAGCGCCGCGGTAACGCTTGATTCCAAAATTCCATACAGCAAGCGCAAACGCCAGGAACACCAAACCAACAAGCGGCGTCAGCAGCGCGAAGGTCCCCCAATGCTCACGATCGAGAAAGTAAGCGGCAGGATAGAAGCCGACGAAGCCGAATGGCAGCACCCAAGTCAACAAAAAGCCAAGCAGCTTGTTATAAATCGTCATCGGGTACCGGCCATAGTTTTGCAAATTCCATAGCAGCGGTAAAATTCCCGTCGGCGAATCTGAGAAAAACGACAATGAAGTGAAGAAAATGTACACTCCTCCGTAGATCATAATGGAGCCCAATACAAGCAGCACGAGCACGAACGGATCATACCAGGTCAGACTAAGACCCAAGTGCGTCCAGGAATATATCATGATCGCAAATCCGGTCAAGGCGCTGAACAGCGAGGATGGGTCCATATTTTCCAGCATAAGCTGTACCAGATTATAGGCTGGTCTTGTTAGGATACGGTCCAGCTCGCCTTTCACAATATATCGTTCCGTAAATCCCCACAGGTTAAAAAAGGTAATAAAAATACCGTAGGGCACCATAAAATAGCCATAAACAAATAAAATTTGATGCTCATTCCATTCGCCAATCTGCTGAGTATGCTGGAACACGACCAGAATGAAAAACAAATTCAAACCATTAAACAACAGATCCGATAACACTTCGATCCAGAAATCGGAACGGTAGGACAAGCGCGTTTTCATATAATTTTTTAAATAATCGATTAGTAAGCCTGCATAAAACATCCCATTAACCTCCCTGCACGAACAGCCGTGTCCGTGCGCCGCGCCATAGCAGGTAGAGCGGAACGATCAGCAGGACAAACCATAGAAGCTGTACGCCGAACACCTGGTAAACCGCGCTGCCGCTTACTTTTCCTGTAAACACAGCGCCCGGCAAATACGTTATCGCTTGAAAAGGAAGCAGCTTCAAGATACCTTCCGCCCAGCCTGGGAAGAATGACATCGGCACCACTAACCCTGAAAACAGATCGACCACGACTCTCTTCATGCGCATCATGCCTTCGTTATTTTCAAGAAAGAACGCGAATAAGCCTGTAATAATATTGATCTGCGAATTAATAAGAAAGCTCAAAAACAGCATCAACAGGAAAACTCCCCAAACCTCAGGATCGGTAGGAAGCTTGACCGGAATCAAGAACGAAATGACGAACATTCCAGGCACAGAGAACAGGAAGAAACGGAATATACCTTCTCCCAGGCCCTGCATCATTTTTACAATGATATAATTGTAGGGACGAATAAACTGAATGGCAACACTGCCATCCTTGATTTCATTCGCGATCTCCCTGTCCAAATTATTGAAATAGAAGGCACGCGCCATCCAGGATACGGCAACGTATGTAGTAATCTGGGCTACAGTCATCCCGCCCAGCATTTCGTTCGTACCATAAATAGCTTTCCATAGGAAATAATACGCTCCAATGTTGAGCGCGTAGATAATGATGCCGCTGTAATAATTGACCCGGTAAGCCAGCATCATTAAGAAGCGGATGCGAATCATGTCGATATAAGCGCTATACATGTACGGCCTCTTCCTGTTCCTCCTGGGACACTTGTCCGAGGCTGCGGCGGTTTTCGGCATCAGCCGAACCTGATTTATAGATTTCACGAACTATGTCATCTGTATTCGTCTCAACGATTTTGATATCTTCGATATTCATCACACCAACTACGCGGCTGAGCACCTCGGATACATTGGCTTTCTGCTGCGGGATCCATACACGGGCAATAAGATCGTTTTCGAGCGACCAAGCAACCTCAAGCCCTTGGGTCAGCCCTTGCAGCCGCTCAAGCGTTACGGGTTCGGTAAACTGAAGGATCACCTCTTTACCCTTGCCCCACTTCGCCTTCAGCTCTTCCAAGCCGCCGTCATAAATAATTCGCCCATCGTCAAGCATAATAACACGGGAACAAAGCGCTTCAATATCCTGAAGATCATGCGTAGTTAGCAGAATGGTCGTCTCATAGCGTTGATTCATCGATTTCAAAAACTCGCGAATCTCGGTCTTAACTACAATATCCAGCCCGATGGTCGGCTCATCCAGAAACACGATTTGCGGATTATGCAGCAATGATGCCGCTAGCTCGCAGCGCATACGTTGTCCTAAGCTCAGCTTCCGTACAGGGCGGGTTAACAGCTCAGCCAGTTCTAATCGCTGAACCAGCTCATCCAGCCGCTCCTTGAAGTCAGCTTCTGAGACACGGTACACCTTTTTCAACAGCTGAAAGGATTCAATAACACCGATATCCCACCAAAGCTGGCTCCTTTGACCGAATACTACGCCAATATGCTGAACGAAAGCTTCCCTATCTTTATAAGGTACGTAGCCATTTACCCGGATGTCACCGGAGGTCGGAACCAGAATGCCGGTTAACATTTTGATCGTAGTGGACTTGCCTGCTCCATTCTCACCAATGTAACCGCAAATTTCCCCTTTTGGAATTTGAAAACTAATGTCTTTTACAGCTGTGACTTGGTTATACTCTCGATTAAACAGGTCGCGCAAAGCTCCTTTTAGGCCTTCACGGCTCTTTTGAACTTTGAACTCCTTTCGCAGATCCTTCACATCAATAGCTAGCATATGTTCCTCCTGATGGTTTTTTTAAATTACGACAGACCTCCACAAGCACAAAGGGGGATTGCAATGTTCCTTCTCAGCTTATTTTGTCCGATTATGTTGAAACTTGATATAAATTAAGCAAACAAACTATAATAATTATAAGAGGCCATGCATTGAATGCCGCAGCGTCCCAGCCTACCATCTGATTCAATTCTAAGCGGCTCCTTTACCTGAAAAAGTTTCCACTAGCCATTCATGTATGATCCCGCAGCATTGTCAAACGCTATATGCATTATGATACACGAACCCATCGCAAAGGAAAAGAAACAGACACTTGATGAAAGGGGTGGATCAATTGGCTAGAAAACTAAAATGGTCATTGCTGTCGATAGGTATACTGCTCTTTGGGATAGTCGGATATTATACATATGCATTTGTAAACTTCAGCAATAATATACAAAGCAAGCCGGAAGGCAGTAAATTTTTTAATACCCTATCAACCCACAACATTTCAAAAACAGGCGAAACCTTCACTCCTCCCAAATGGGAAGGCAAACAGCGAGTGAATGTGCTGCTGCTTGGTGGAGATTCCCGTGGCATGAAAAAGAATGAGGTACCGCGCTCAGACACGTTAATCGTAGCCTCTATTGACCCAACTACCAAGAAAGCGTACTTGTTCTCTATCTTACGTGATACGTATGTGAAAATTCCAGGCTCTGGCGAAGACCGTATCAATGCAGCCTTGGCACTCGGCGGTCCAAATTTGGCTATGAAAACCGTGGGAGACCTTCTTGGCATTCCTGTGCAATACTATGTTTATACCGACTTTAAAGGCTTTATGGCTCTCGTTGATGCCATAGACGGTATAGATATCGATGTAGAAAAAAACATGAAGTACTCGGACTCCGAGGATGGTCATGAATACGATATTAATCTTAAAAAAGGGATGCAGCATTTGGATGGCAAATTGGCGCTTCAGTATGTTCGGTTCCGGCATGATGCATTAAGCGATTTTGCACGAACAGAGCGGCAAAGGAATTTTATGCAGGCCGTTGCCCAAAAGATGCAAAGCACCTCATCCATCATTAAGCTTCCGAAAATTTTGAGCAGTATAGATCCTTATATTGAAACTAATCTTACCACAACCGATATGCTAAAGCTCGGAAGCTTGGGCTACGAGGCTAAAACTGAAGGAATGGTAAGTCAACAAATCCCTCCTTCCGAGCTGCTGATTGAGAAGCGGGTAGGCAGTGCAGAAGTCATCTCTGTAAACCGCGATAAGCTGCAAGCCTATATTCAGGCATTATTCAACGGAACTGATCCTTCCACAGCAGCAGCGGGAGTAAAAGAAAGTCAGAAGAGCAGTTCGTCCAAGGTTACGCCAAGCTCAAACATAGGCATTAAAAGCACTGCAACAAGCCCTCCGCCCGCAGACGGCACAAAAAGCAGTGGGGCCGGCTCTTTGCCTAACAACAGCCTAAAAACCGGTACAGCAGGAGCGCCCCCCTTAACTGGGGCCAAACTAGACGGCTCTGGTACAACGCCTGTAGCCGTACCTAATAAGCCTAGCAGCAATACTTCGACTGCCTCTGACTCTAAACCAACTGCAAATGACAAGCCTAATAGCGGAGCAAGCAGCTCACCAACTGCAGGTGAAAAAACAATCAGTACGGGATCGCCCCCGATTATAGGTGGCAAAAGCAGTGGGCAAAGCCAATCACCCCCTGCAGGCGAAAAAAACATCAACTCAGGCCCTCCCACTACAGATAGCAAAAACGGTGGGCCGAGCAATGCTCATACTGGAGCCAAGCCGGGAGAGGCAACTACTATACCTGCCGCTGACGGAAAACAAGGCAATGCTATTACGACTCCTGCCAGTGGATCGAAAAACAACGGAACGAACGGAACCGGAACCCCCGCCCCCTGATCAAGCTTTAGGCGAATGGGGGGAATTTGATAATAGACAGTAATAAGAACAACATCAATACCAAAATGACAAATAATATCTGACAAGCACTTATGCAATTCCTTTTAATAGGAAGGGGCTGATCGAAATGATCCCTATTTATACGGTTGATGCATTCACCGCTACTCCTTTTACTGGAAATCCCGCAGCGATCTGTATTCTCGATGAATTTCCTGAAGATGATCGTTGGCTGCAGCAGGTCGCTGCTGAAACTAATTTATCGGAGACTGCCTTTCTAGTTGACATGGGCAGCGGAAGCTACAAGCTCCGGTGGTTTACACCGAAATATGAAGTGGATTTATGCGGCCACGCCACATTAGCAAGCGCTCAAGTGCTCTGGGAAACCGGTGAAGCTTACCGCTTTAAACATTTGCGCTTCCATACCAAGAGCGGAGTGTTGACTGCAAAGCGGTTAGATGATGGAATTGAACTGAACTTTCCGTCAGAGCCTCCATCCCCTGCTGAAATGCCGCAAGTTTTAGTCGAAGCATTGAATGGAATTATTCCTTCTGCGGTTTATCGTAACAGGCTGGATTATATTATTGAGCTCGAATCGGAAGCTTCTATAAGAGCACTAAAACCAGATTTCAAAAAGCTGAAGGAGCTTCCAGCTCGGGGACTTATCGTAACAAGCCTTTCGGACCATGAAGATTTCGATTTTGTTGCCCGCTGCTTCTACTCTCCAATCGGCATCGATGAAGATCCAGTTACCGGTTCAGCCTATTGTGGGCTAGTCCCTTATTGGCAGGACAAGCTGAGAAAAAGCACCTTCACAGCTGCACAGCTGTCAGAAAGAGGCGGCCTTCTCAGGCTGCAAATGGCGGGTGACCGCGTTCTTATCAGGGGACAAGCCGTTATTATCGTCAAAGGACTGATCATGCGTTAGCATTTATAGTATAAAAGAGGAGTTTTTTTCGTATGACTAAACAATCCATTGAATCTATTACAAAACCCCGCTCTGAGGTGCTTTATAAGGAAGCGCTGCAGCATATTGTAGGGGGCGTTAACAGCCCATCCCGCTCCTTTAAAGCAGTTGGCGGCGGTGCCCCTGTCTTTATGAAACGAGGTAAAGGAGCCTACTTCTGGGACGAGGATGGCAACCGCTACATCGATTACTTAGCCGCATATGGCCCTATTATCCTGGGTCATGCCCACCCGAAGGTAACAGCTGCTATATGCCATGCTGCGGAGAACGGTACCCTGTTCGGCACACCTACTGAGCTAGAAATCGAATTCGCTCAGTTGATCAAGGCAGCCATTCCTTCGCTCGATAAGGTACGTTTCGTCAACTCCGGTACGGAAGCTGTGATGACGACCATTCGAGTCGCCCGCGCTTATACAGGGCGTAATAAGATTATTAAGTTCGCCGGCTGTTATCACGGCCATTCTGACCTCGTGCTGGTTGCAGCGGGCTCAGGCCCATCGACGCTTGGGATTCCTGATAGCGCGGGTGTACCGTCAAGCATCGCAAGCGAAGTCATCACTGTGCCGTATAACAGCGTAGAGGCACTGGAAGCTGCACTAGATCGGTGGGGCAACGAAATCGCCGCTGTCATGGTTGAACCCATCGTGGGCAACTTCGGCATGGTCATGCCAAAGCCGGGCTTCCTCGAAGGGCTATGCGCCGCAGCGCGGCGGAACGGCTCCCTCGTCATCTATGACGAGGTGATCACAGCGTTCCGCTTTCATTACGGCGCAGCGCAAACCTTCGATGGCCTGGAGGCGCCTAGCCTCGCGGCCATCGAGCCAGACCTCACGGCCCTGGGCAAAATCATCGGCGGTGGACTGCCGATTGGCGCCTACGGGGGCCGCAAGGACATCATGGAGCAGGTAGCGCCCCTTGGCCCCGCTTATCAAGCGGGGACGATGGCAGGCAACCCTGCGTCGATTTCTGCAGGCATTGCATGCCTGCAGGCACTGCAAGAGCCGGGTCTGTACGACCGGCTCAACAAGCTCGCGGCCGGACTCGAAGCCGGCCTGGCGGCAGCCGCGCGCGAGCACGGTATCGCGCTGACGATCAACCGCATCCGAGGGTCGCTGTCTACCCACTTCTGCAGCCATCCCGTAAGCGACTACGAAGAAGCGCAGGATACGGACGGTGAGCAGTTCGCCCGCTTCTTCCGACTGATGCTCGATCAAGGCATCTGTCTCGCTCCTTCCAAGTATGAGGCATGGTTTATGACATCTGCCCATACCGATGACGACATTGCCGCTACAATAGCAGCGGCAGAGCGTGCTTTTGCCGTAATGGCCCAGGATCCTATCAGCTCGTCAATTCTTAAAAAATAGCAAGATACTGAGTACATGTGTCAAACTTCTTTTGTTCTACTTAAATAGAAAGGCGGCTTGCATGTGGAGCCTCCTTTTTTTGTAAAATTAGGTAAGTCTTTATTCTCTACTTTGCTCAGAGTTGTTCGACACACTCCCTCAAGATTCGTCACAGCCGTTTATCCATGCGAATTTGACGATTTACCCAATGCCTTTACCCCTAGATTGTTAATCACTTCAAACAACCAATCCAGCCAAAGACGAACCATTTCCTAATGATTCCATTTGTTCGTTCGTCTTTACAAAAAAGCACCACACTGCTTTATTTTCCCTTTATTCACCATTTATGCACATTAGGGAACGCTTTCATTTATTCTTTCTCCATAATGCTCTATTGTGCAGCTAATCAATTCGTGATATTCTATACATACTCTATTTTTCAAAAAAATCGGCTAAACGTAAGGTTTTTGACCTAAAAACCATACCGATAAGAGCTCATTTTGTCGAGGTGAGCACATTATTTTTTGTTGTTACAGCACACACAATCTTCATTCACAACCGTTGACAGACTGCCACAGAATTCATTTATACAGTATAAGTGAATTTTTATTCATCCGTTCTGTGTTACTAGGTTCGTCCGCTTATACGAATCTGCATCAACAACTCTGCTTGAGGACGATTTAATAGTCCCATACACTTTATTGGGAGGTGACGGTCAGCCTGCTGACCACAACAATGAACGAAATAATGCGTAATGAAGGCCGTTTTCAAAATTTATTAGGTACCGAGCACGACAGCTGCGGTATCATCTGTATCGTTGAGAAAGATGGGTTCCCGTCCCGAGATAACATCCGCAAAACGATTGATGCCCTTGTAAAAATGGAACATCGTTCGGGTTTTATTAACGGCGAGGGTGATGGATGCGGTATTTTGACCGATATTCCAAGAGCTCTATGGGAAAAGAAACTAACAGACTCAGGCTTAGATGGTAAACTTGCGTACGATGGACGTTTTTCCGTTGCCCATATATTCGTACCTCGTAAGCTGGATATTTCTGCAGCAGACATGCAGGATGGCATTCGCGAGTTGTTCGCCCAACACCAGATCACAATCATTCTGGAGCAAGAAAATCAAGTAGACAGCAGTGTGCTTGGTGCCAACGGGTTGAACGATGAACCCACCTTCTGGCAAATTGCAGCTATATGCGAACAACAAGAGGTTGTTGTAGCCGATCATTTATTCGAGTTGCACACCGCGATTGAGCGCCGCTATAACGTTCATGTAGCTACATTGAGCAATGTAACAGCAGCCTACAAAGTTATGGGTGCTGCAAGCATCCTTCCTAAATATTTCAACGATACCCGCGATCCACTTTTTGCTGCGCAAGTAACTATCGGACATAACCGTTATTCTACTAATACACAATCGAGCTTTTTCCGCGTACAGCCCTTTTCCCTTCTAGGTCATAATGGAGAAATTAATACTGTTAAAAAGCTGCGTCTTGAAGCCGACATGGTTGGCGTTCAGCTCGTAGACGGCGGCAGTGATTCCCAGGACATGAACCGTACTATCGAAACTTTCATCCACCGTTTTGGCATTAGCTTATTTGAAGCGATGGAAATCGTATTCCCTCCAATCATTAATGAAATGAAACAATACCGTCCAGAACTGCAAGACTTATATGTTTACTATCGTCAGGTTTGGGGATATTATGCCCAAGGTCCGGCAGGTATTGTATCCCGTTATGGAAATGAATGTATTTTTAGCGTGGATGCTTTGGGCTTACGTCCAGTTTGGATGGTTGAAAGCGACACATCACTCTACTTCTCCTCCGAGCAAGGCGTAATTACAGTTGACGAAATGGTATCCGATCCGAAGCCTATCGCGCCAGGTGAGAAAATTGGCGTTATCTTGACGCCAGGTGAGCATGTTCAGGTAATTCCTTATACAGAAGTTCAATCGTTAGTTTATACACGTGCCAGCAGCAAGGTTCAGTTTGAAGGTATGCGTAAGCATTTGAAGGATGAACGGCCATCTGTGGAGGCGGCTTCCCTAGAAGATGCTGCCATTACCGATGCGCTTTATAGTGCATTTGGTTGGGACCGTGAAGGCATTCAAATGATCGAAACAATGTCCGAAACCGGCGCCGAGCCGATTCGTTCGCTTGGTCATGACGGGCCACATGCGGCTATTAATTGGGAGCGTCAAAACATCCCTGACTTTATAAAAGAAAGCGTAGCTGTCGTAACGAATCCGGCGATTGACCGCGACCGTGAGATGGAGCATTTCTCCACACGTATCATCGTTGGACCTCGTCCATCCGTTTATGGTCAGCTGGATCAACGCTTACGTATTGAACTGCTGACGCCTCTGCTATTGGAAGGCAGTAACGCTGTTGACTCCGTGTCTGAGCTTGGACAGCTTAGCTTTGAACAGGTTCGAGACTTGTTTGCCGCTCAAGGCGACCATGCTGTTGCCGTATTATCTACAACCTTCGCCCGCGGTTCTTCCATTAAAGATGCGTTGGCTCAGCTTGCTGCCGATGCTATAGCTTCAGTGAAGAATGGCGCGATGCTGTTGATCCTAGACGATACGGATGCACATCAGAACGAGCGCTTGTTCTTGGAGCCACATCTTGCTGTTTCGCAAATAGACATTGCACTAAGAGCGGAGAAATTAGCTTTTGGCGACAACCTGCGCCGTCAAGCTACTATTGTTTTGCGCACAGCAGCGATTCGCAACCTGCATGATATTGCTGTAGCCTGTGGTTTGGGCGCTGACCTAATCTCGCCTTACCTTCTATTCGGAACTGCAGCAAATAAGAACGGAGCTTCTGCTGCACGCAAAGTGTACAGTGCCCTCAGCAAAGGCTTGGAGAAAGTTATTTCAACTATTGGGACACATGAGCTGCGCGGCTATACCCGTTTCTTCTCGTCTATCGGTTTAAAACCGGAAGTATCTGATGTATTAGATATTGTAAACTATTTGGGAAGCGTGAACGCAGGAACCGGCTTTGCCGAATTGGAGAAGGATGCTGAAGCCCGTTATCAGGACTTTTCTAATCCAAAAGCCAAAGCTGCGCGTAACTTCCACTTCTTCCAACGTATGTGGAAGTCACTGGGGGAAACGGCATCAGGCACAGCTCCTTATAGCGATTACAGCGATAAGCTGCGCGAGGAAGAGAAACGCAATCCTATTTCCATTCGCCACGTTGCGGATTTCAATTATGACCTGGCTCATCAAGAAGGCCGTAAGCCTTTGGAGCCTTCGAAAGTCGATATTGGGATCGGTGGTCACGATTTGCCAATACTGATCTCCTCCATGTCGTTTGGTTCCCAGAACGAAACCGCGTTCCGCGCCTATGCGGAAGCCGGCGAGCGTCTGAACATGGTAACCATGAACGGCGAGGGTGGAGAAATTAAAGATATGCTGGGCCGTTACAAAAGAACTCGCGGCGCGCAGGTAGCATCTGGACGTTTCGGAATTAACGTTGAGTTGGCCAATGCCGTAGCCTTCTTGGAAATCAAGATTGGTCAAGGTGCGAAGCCTGGAGAAGGCGGTCATCTGCCTGGCTCCAAGGTTACAGCTAAAATCGCTGAAGCACGGAACGCAACCATCGGTTCTGACCTGATCTCACCTTCTAACAACCATGATATCTACTCGATCGAAGACTTGGCGCAGATCATTTCTGAGCTGAAGGAAGCAAGCGGCCGGAAAGCCAAAATCAATGTTAAAATTCCTGTCGTTCCTGGTATCGGCACGATTGCAGTCGGTGTTGCCAAGGCAGGAGCGGATGTTATCACATTGTCTGGTTTCGATGGCGGAACTGGCGCGGCGCGTATTCACTCCTTGACACATGTAGGCTTGCCTACTGAGATCGGCACCAAGCTGGCTCACGTGGCTCTGATCGAAGCTGGTCTTCGTCACAGAGTTGAGCTGTGGTCTGACGGTGGTTTGAAATCTGGTGCAGATGTTGTCAAAATGATGATGTTAGGCGCTAATCGCTGTGGATTCGGCAGTATCTCCATGCAAGCTATTGGCTGTACCACTTGCCGTGGCTGTCATCTGGATACTTGCCACGTAGGGATTGCAACACAAATTGACTCCATGGAAGAAGCAGAAGAAAAAGGCCTACGCCGTTTCGTACCTCGTGTATTCGAGACCGCTGTAGATTCACTCGTCCGTCTATACGGCGGCATGGGTCAAGAAATTCGTGAAATTGTAGCTCAATTGGGCTTTACTAGTGCACAGGAGCTTGTTGGTCGTTCTGATCTTTTGCAGCAAATCAGCTGCTTGGATAAAATCGATCTATCCGACATCCTGCGTCCGGCCCCTATTTCATTCGCAGCTGCTCAAGAAGCTCAATTGGAGGCTGCGGCTGCCGTATCATCCGATATCCGTATAGCAGCAGGCGCCGAAGGCCAGGAATTCTTCCCGGATTCACTTTCCTTCGATGCTCCAATCGTGCGTAATTGGTCTAAAGTGGACGCGGAATCCCGTATCTTGGGAACACGCTATGCCAGCCATCGTGTAAGAGACCGGTATGACGGCAGCTATGATAGTTTGCCTGAAGTATCCTTGAACTTGGTAGACGGTTCCGTTCCAGGTAACGGCTTGGGTGCATTCAATTCACGCGGCCTGAATATTACGGTACACGGCGGTGCTGAGGACGGCGTTGCCAAAATGTCGTTCGGCGGTAAAGTGGCCATCCTGAAATCACTAGGCAAAAACAAGCAGTTCATCAACGGCTCCGTTGGTAAATCATTCGGCTACGGTGCACAAAAAGGCTTGTTCCTGGTTCAAGGTAATGCGGACACTCGTGCCTGCATTCGTTTCTCTGGAGCCGATGTTGTATTCGGCGGTGAAATTACTTCTCCGCTTCAAGATGAGCTAGGCAGTCTTGCGAGCCGTGCGAACATGAAAGGCTTTGCCTTCGAATACATGACTAACGGGCGCGCTGTAGTACTTGGCGACCCAGGTCCATGGATTTGCGCTGGTATGACTGGCGGTGTTATCTACCAACGTCTAGTTCCTGAAATGGGCTTAGATGAAGCAGCTATCACACGCCGTATTGCCAAAGGCGCCAAAGTGAAGATCGAAAAAATCGGAGCGCAAAGCATCAAGGATTTGAATGAACTACTGGGCGCTTATCACCAAGAGCTTCTGGCTTCTGGGCAAGCTGACGCAGCAGCAACCGTTGATCATTTGTTGGCCAATCTTGAAGCTAACTTCGTACGTGTTGCACCTGTTAACCTGCAAGCCGACCAGTCGGTTGCAACTGAATAATACTATATATACTAAAATCCCCTTGGAGCAGCTGCTCCAAGGGGATTTTTTCAAGATGTGCTTGTTTGACCAGTCAGAATACCCGCCCATCTCATTGAGCGGCTCCCGGATTTAGCGCAACGAATAAATTAAGCATAGCCCGAGCCAAACCATGGTTGGCTGCTGGAAGCTGCACCTCTTGCATACGGAATGTACCTCCACCCTCACCATGCTCTTGATAAGCAATTCCATTCAATTCGTATCCATCAATCGGAGATTTTTTACTGTATGTCATCAGATTTGGATTAAGCAGCGTCTGCTTCTTCATGTCAGCTACAGGATCCGGTGTAAACCCTTGTTTCTCAGCCCAATCGTGCATCTCTGGAAAATAAGCTCCAATATTTGCGATGATACAGCCTTGACAGCCGCCGCTATCCATATAGGTAATAAACTGTTGAGGATCCTTTGGATTTTCTAACCGGACTGCAGATGAACCGTTAGCGCCAACTGCCCCCGATATTACCTTCCAGCCCTTAGGCGCAAGCAAAAGCACACCATGCACATTGTCTCCAAAATTCATCCAATAAGCAGCCAACTGGTCATGCAGCTCAGCGAGTATCGAGTAAGACACGGCTTTTAAGGGCTCTCTCGGGGCAATCGTAATAGGATGACCCAAATCATCTACTCCGTAGCTTGCACGGATACAGATCAATGGCAGCTGCACATTAGCTGTTCCTCCCTCTTTTTCAAAAGCAAGCTTTCCACAATCAACGGCTAGCTGCTGCTTATCAACTTTTCCCGCTGCACCCTGAGAAGGCTTAAAATCAGATTGTACTTCTAGCTTCTGATCAGCCTTTAATTCTGTGTTGTCAGAAAGAGGCACCTCTGTTCGTATTGATGTTACTTTTGGTGATGATGTTACTGCTGGTGCTGGTGCTGATGTTGGTGATGATGTTACTGCCGGTGCTGCTATTGATGTTGGTGTTGATGTTACAGCTGGTTCCGCTGTTGGTATCGAAGATGAAGGCATTAATGTTTCCGGAGATGAACCTGCCGTTTGCTGAGCCTCAATTAGAGCAGAAGTATCTGAAGCACGGTTCCCTTCACAACCCGAACTTGCTATTGCAACAAGCGCAATACTAATGATAAGCAGACAACGTTTCCAGATGATTGTTTGCATAGTTACCGCCCTTTCGTTAAGTAAATCTTAGACGCTTTCGAATCACCTTTAGTTGCATCTGCTTTTATGAAACGAAACCGGCTTCATTCTCCCTATTGTTCTCCCCAAACTACCTTCATAGTCAGCCCAATAAATAAACAACTCGCTTCGGAACGAGTCCGCAGCGAGTTGTTTATTATTAATTCATAAATTTTACGTACTGTAAGAATCTCTTAATCATTACAACAGCTTCTGCACGAGTGGCATCTGCCTCCGGAACAAACAGTGAATCGGATACTCCCTTCACAATCCCAGCCTTTACCGCATGAGCGAGGGAGTCCCGAGCCCATTCATGGATGGATTTGGCATCTGTAAAAGAACTAAGCTGCCCCTCATCTACTGTCATTACAACTCCTGCTGTCTTCATTGCGAGTGAGATCATAACTGCCATTTGTTCTCTGGTAATGGATGCATTAGGCTCGAATACTCGCTTTTCGAATCCAGTCACTATTCCCGCTTTCGCCGCTGCTCCCACGGCTCCTACAAACCAACTTACTTGAAACATCAGAGCGTTGTTCGACCGACTCTGATAAATCCGGTAATAAGTCGCCCCTGTAACGGTGTTCCATGCCAAGCTAACCTGTGCATCCCCAGGTGCTGCAATTAATCCGCTAGGAGCAGATGGAATAGGTGGTGTCACTACTGGTGCCACGAGATGCATAATTATACACACCACCGCGCATAAAGATTGTTTTGCCGGATTCTACCTTCTTAATCGCCGAAGTCAGCGTTGTTTAGGTTGGCAGCTTCTGTTTTCATCCACTTCCAATAAGGATCGTTTTAGCCAAACCGTCATTAAAAAGGGAGAAAGCACAAGCTGCTTCCCCCCCGATGATTTCACATTATCTCGTTATTTGAGTATTAAATTAGCAATAAAGGCTAGATCCAGATCATTAATAACTCCGTCATTATTGACATCAGCTTGGCTGTACGTGCTCCATTCAGGACTACTGGAAGTAAGGCCATAAGCTGACGATACTATGCCAACATCTCCAACGTTTATTATGCCATTCCCGCTGACATCACCCGGAGTTGCCTGAAGCTTAGTTCCTTGAAAAGCTGTAAATGCTTGATTTAGTTCAAGCACCGCAGCATCTATTTGCTGCTGGGATGCAGCTGTATCGGATACCACTGTACTTGCCGCTGCTATAGCAGTATTTAGAATCGCTTTGCTGCCAACCGGATATTGTCCATTCTGAACACCCTCAACGGCTGTACTATAAGCAGCTTGAACCGTTGTAATCAGTGTTTGAAGCGAGCTTTTGTTTACTGTTGCTGCTGCCACTTGTACAGATAATGAAGCTGCAGCTGCTGTTCCCTCAATTTGTCCATTTTGATTATTAGAAAGCTTCGCTGAAAGTACGCTTATAGGCCAGTTCCTGCTTGGCTCAGGTTCTTGGCTTGCCAATTCAGTTTGATGAGCTCACCGTCCGCTGTGATAGCATCTGCCGCCAATTGAACTCCTGCAATAATTCTAATTCGTCCAGGAACATCTGTAATAATTTGTGATAATGTGAGTCCTGACTTTAATGATTCAGCCGATACAAAGGTCAGAACATTCGCATCATATTGGAACGTAACATCCTGAGCATAAATAGCTTTGTATACACTGGCTGAAACATTACTTAACCCATAGCTGGAGCTGAAGAGCTGGCCAGAGGCAGCTTGTTGAGGCCCAGTTAAGGTAACGGTAGGAACTATAATGGGCGCAGGCGTTTGTCCCGATATGGTAATCGTACTGCTGCCGCCTGACACACCCGAGCCATCCTTTGCTTTAGCTATCACCTTTACATTTCCATCCTTGAATGCTTGAAGCAAGCCGCTATTATTTATCGTTGCTCTGTCGGTAACTGTTACCCCATCTGCTTCATATACGGACCAAGTTACAGTTGCGTTCGTGGCATTATTCGGAAGTACCGTCGCCAACATCTGCAGCGTACCGTTCTTCGTAGTGATAGCACTTCCCTCTGTGGAAGTAACTGCAATGCTATTTACCAGAACCGTTGTAGGTGCTGCTGAAGGTGTAGCGCTGACAGATGTGGAGTTGGCACTTGAGCCATTGGCATTAACTGCATTCACCACATAATGGTATGTATTCCCATTAGTTACATTGAAGTCTTCATATGCTGCAGCGGTAACGCTGGTGGCGATAAGTGAAAAGGGGCCACCCGACGCTGTGCCACGTTTAACCATATAGTAAGTCGCTTCCGTTACCGTATTCCATGTTAAGCCTACATGCGCATTACTTACAGTTGCCGCTAGCCCAGTAGGTATAGCCGGTGCAGGCAGAGCAGGTGTAGCCTCTACTATAGCTGAGCTGGTAGAACCATTCACTCCATTTGCGGTAACGGCGTAATAATATTTCGTGCCATTAGCTAAACCTGTAATGCTGGCGCTTAATGCTGAAATGTTCGTTGCTGAGGATACCGCTGTAAAAGGTCCGGTCGCACTTGTGCTTTGACTTAGTGTGTAGGAATTCGCACCGGATGCTGCATCCCAGCTCACGGTTGCGCTACCGTTACCGCCGACGGCCGATACGTTCTTAGGAGCTGCTGTGCCGAAAACAGCCGTGCCATCCGATTTAATAATGCTTACATTATCAAATTGAACTGTGGCTGCTGTTACGGCTAAGCCTACATTTAATGTAGGGGATGCAAGCGTATCAGCAGTGTCTTTTTTCGAAGTTATCTGTGCAAAAGAAATGCCATCTAATGCATAAGATGCCGTGTAATCTTTACCTGATTTTACGAGTTTTAAGTAAACAGGTACATTTATCGAAGGAGAGTTGGTACCTCCGACATCCGCTCCGAATCGTCTATATCCAGTTGCTACCCCTGTAATAGGACCAGTAATGGACGTTGGCTTAAAAAAAGCGGAGAAGGAGTTGGAGTCATTCGACACCCCATCTTTTACCATCAGCATGGCTCGATTTTCTGTATTAATAGCTGTGTTGCCTGGTTCAATACCTACTGTAACAACCCTCGCGGTCATAGTAAAATCCCCGCTCACCGGAACATTCAAGAAATAAGTAGTATCCCCACCGCTTGCTGTACTTTGGATTTTCCCGCGGTTGGCTGCTACGGTAAACTTGCCGTTAACGAAGCTTGAACTTTGTTGGCTTACAAATGATGTCCCGCTTGTAACTGAACCGTTCGTGAGATTTTCTGTCCATCCTTGAGGCAAAGAGCTGTCGGCAAATGCCGAAAGGGGCCACATTGGTAACGACATGGCCAAGGTCATTATAATACCAAGCGCTTTATTCAATCTTGAGACTTTCATTTGAATGCGTCCCTCCTATTGTTCCCGTGGATTGACCTCAGATTAATGCATCGTTCCGACTGAGACCATTCTCAAATGGAGTTTAATGATTAATTAATGAAGCTAATATATTGGAGCAAGCGTTTCAGTACCACTGCTGATTCGGCACGCGTAGAATTCGCAGAAGGGTCAAACAAATCTGCGCTTTTGCCGTTCATGATTTTGGCATCAATTGTTTGCGCTACTGACTCTTTAGCCCAAGTACTAATAGCAGTCTGATCCTTGAACACATCCACTTTTTTCACGTCAGCCGCTTTTTCCTTACCCACTATATTCATTGCACGGCTGATCAGAGCAGCCATCTGTTCACGGGTAATATTGGCATTCGGTTCAAAGGTATCCGCACTGAGGCCATCCACCAAGCCTGCTTTGGACGCGGCTCCAACGAACCCTGCGTACCAATCTGAGGCCGAAACATCCTTGAACTTGCTGCTTTTATCCTCGGTTAAGCCAAGTCCTTTCACAAGCAAAGTCGCAAATTCTGCACGCGTAATATCACCTTCTGGAACAAAAGCTGTATCGCTCCTACCGTTGATCAGCAGCTTAGATACAAGAAGCTGTACATCCTCCTTAGCCCAATGCCCATTTAAATCGTTAAATGACTTATTAGCTTCCACTATTGCATAGATGCTGTTTCCTTGACGCTGTATCGTTGCAAATGTTTTGCCGTCCACGGTTTGGAATAAAGTCGGCACAAAGGTCATCTCTCTGGTTGTAGGATTGTAGAGTACTCCAGTTGCCTTTGTCAGATCTATTCCAGCTGGAACTTCAATATTTCTCGGCAAGTAGGCTCCTTTAAATTCGTTGATGCTGACGGTCTTCCCATTGCCTTGCGCAATAACGCTGAAGTCAACAGCACCTGTCAATAGCCTCAAACCAGATTGGCTCGCAGCGTCTATTACTTTTTGTGCATCCGAGCCACTGATTTTATCAATGATAACGCTGATCGTCACATCTTTAACATCTGCTCCTAATGCCTGAACTACTTTTGAAATGTCAACCATTTTCACCGGTAGATAGTAAGTTACCGAGCCATACTTCACAGTAATTACCGTGTCCTTCGTTAGCTTAGCAATTTCCAATAATGAAGCAGCAGGCAGTTCAACCTTGACCGCCCCTCCTTGATTGCTCACATCAACGGTAATATTATTAGTACTGCTGGTGTTCGATTGAAGCTGCTTTATTGCCTCAGTGAGGCTGTCATTATTAATGGAAGCTACAGTGAGTTCCTTCCCCGTGTCCGTCTTCGACTTAGTTGTATCAGTTACAGTAAAGAGCACTCCGTTTTTATTCGCTCCGATAGCCGGTTGAGACGGCGATGTGGTACCACTGGATCCTCCACCGCTGCTTGGCCTGTTGTTATTGCGCTGAGGTGTGAATATATTGACAGACGCAGCAGTTGACTCGCTCCAAAGGGTTTCTTTAGGTTCGGAGGAAACCGCAATCACTTTGCTTAATTTGATTTCTGCTGCCCCCACTGCAATGGTATTAAACGTTACGCTGGCTAGATTGACATTTCCATTATCTCCAGCCACTTGGCCTACTTTGGAATGGGCAAGCCTTATGGAATTTCCCGACAGTTCAGGATCAACCGAGAACCCTGTTGTTCCCGTACTCGCCCCTTTATAGCTCAGCTTCTGATTATCAAATTGAAGTACAACTTCATAACCGTACAAATCCGCTGCATTTTGCCCCTGAACAGTGACAGTCAATTCTCTATTCACTTCCATATTCGAAGCGCTTAAACTTAACGAATAAGAGGGGCCCCCACTCGCTGCTAAAATGATTGCGGGCAGGACAGGCATCGTCATTATTAATAAAGCCAAGCTTGTTATCCACACTTTGAGTCTCATCATCTTTGTCCGTCCTTTCTTTTGAAAAAAACCGGGAGACAGCCCTATTGGCTATCCTCCGGATCTCTCACCTCTCACCACTTGCTTAAGGTATCTTGCTAGCTACATTCAACATTCACAAGGTCAACAATAGAAATTTCACCATCATTATTGGAATCGTAAACCTTGATTTCATTCCAACTCGAGCTGTTGGATTTCAACCCATAGGCAGCTGCTGCCGCAGGAGTAGGTACCAGCGGCATTAAACTCAGAATTAACAGAGAGCTTAATAAAAAGTTCGTAATTCTTCTGTTCAATAGTTTCATCTCTTAAGAAGATAATGACTACAAGGAAATTAGTCTTGCTACATAAACAATGTCAATAATGTTAATAACTCCATCATGATTAAAATCCATATGCTTGAACGCATCCCAATTAGCGCTTTCAGACTTCAAGCCATACACCTTAGCCATGTCTTCCAGATCTTTTCTATTCAGCAAATGATCACCGTTCACATCACCGTAAATCGGGCCAACCACAATCACCTTAGCCTTAAACGATTGGAGTGCTTGATTCAAATTAACGATAGCTTGATCCAGCTCCGTGGATGAATGATCCGCTAAAATTGCTCGAGCCGCATCAATTGCTGTCAGCAAAATTGCTTTAGATCCTTGCGGATATTGACCGTCTGCCGTTCCTTCCACAGCTACGTTATATGCACTCTGAGCATTTTCAATTGCTGCCTCGAGCAGCTTAGCGTTGGAACCAGCCAACTCCAGTTTAATGCTGACGATTGCCGGCTGAAGCCGAGTAATAACACCCTGACTATTAGCAAGCTGTATATCTGCTGAAATTATTGCCGTCGTGGATTGAATAAGTACTTTGGATTTCCAATTTAGCGTTATTAACGGGCCATCCGTTGCAACAGCTCCTTCAGCACCCTTGCTTATTGCAAATATACGAACCTGACCAGGAATATCTTTCCTTTGGTCAACGACTTGGAATACGGATTCCACCGATTTCACCGATTCAGCCGATACAAACTCCAACAGGTTGGGGTCGTATTCAAACTTGATTTCTTGTGCATAAATAGCGCCGTTTGTAAGTGCTGATACATTATTCAAACCATAAGTCATACTGAACGGTTGCCCAGGGACCACACTTGGGACACTAGTGAGAGCAGCGTTAGCTTCGTTGGAAACCCCAGTTGTAAGACTTACTGCCGGTCCGGTTCCCGTCCATTTCGTATCTCCATCTCCCGCTTCTACTTTAAACGTATATGGCGTGTTAGGTGTAAGACCCGTCACTGTATAAGACGTTACCGAATTGGGAACCGTACTCGCTGTATTAACAGGTGTAAACGCAGTTTCCCCCGCAATAGCTTTGCCATTCTGATAAACTCTGTACCCTTTGACTCCAAGATCATCAGTAGCTTCAGACCAGCTTAATTTTACACTCGTTGCCGTAATTTCACTTGCCGCAACCGTGCTTCCGTTAGGCCACTTAGGTGCTCCGGTATCGTAAGCATCTGCTGTAGTCACCTTTAATTGAGCCGGATATTTGGTGCTATTGCCAGCGGCATCGACCGCTTCCACTTCAAAAGTGTATGCCGTCGCAAAGTTTAACCCTGTCGCATTGAAGGAGGTGCTTGTTCCTGCCACCGTACCCTTCTTCACTCCATTTGCATATAGATGGTACTGCTTTACGCCTACGTTATCCGTTGCGGCAGTCCATTTAATATTCAACCAAGTGGTATTCGCCTTGTCTACAAGTTGAATGGTAGCGCTGCCTGGAGGAGCTGTAGGAGCAATTGAATCCTTGACTCCTGTTGTCGTTACTGTTACAGCTGGGCCCATACTCCAGTTCCCTGACGCATCGATAGCCTCCACTTTGAAGCTATAGGACAACGCCGGTGAAAGTCCGTTTACCGTGTAAGTGGCTGCTGCCTGTCCAGAGCCCGATGCTGAAGTGCTGCCTATTAGGGTGGAGCCCTCATAAATTCGGTAGCCTTCTACCTTCACGTTATCCGTTGCCACCGCTGCCGACCAATCCAACTTAACCGACGTATCGCTGACATTCGATGCTGTTATTGCACTTCCATTAGGCCAAACAGGAGCTTGGGCTGCATTATTAGAAGCGCTGTCCATCGTCGTGGTACCCGTGAAGGTAAGACCTGTCGAATTGACAATTTTCCACGGAGCTGCAAGCCCTACAAATACAACATCCTTGAATGAGCTGTTTCGCATATACCCAATGTTCGTTTGCACAGCATTATAAAATTTTACATTTTCAAAATGAATGCCTTCATGGAAGCCGCCGTCAACACCGGCAACATTGATAGCTTCCTTCTTGTAGCCATCTACAGAAACATTTTTAACCGTAATGTCTTTAAACTGCGATGGAACTGCCGCCGGCTCATATTCAATAGCTGAATTGACGTCAGAATAGGCCGATGTGAAAATAAAGGCTTGGTTTTTACCATTTTTCATCGCCGTATCTCTGAAAACCACGTTCCTTCCTCCACCGCCGGTTGGCGTATTCGTTTTGGCTCGGAGACCGATCTCAGTCTGCTTCATAACATTATCTTCTGCCAGAATGTTCTCAATCCAAGCAGCTGTATGGCTTCCCATTACAACGCCGCCATGTCCTTCTCTCATGTAATTGTTAAAAATCCAAGCGTTGCGAGTAGGTGCATCCTTCTGTCCTTGAGCTCCCTGCCCCGCTGCAAAGTTCATAGCGTCATCGCCGGTATCAAATATATTATTGAACACCGTAAGTCCATCGCCACCACCGAATTCAATCCCGTCTGCGTTGTTGTCGTCAAAAGTTAACAGCTTAACGCCGGTAACGGTAATATGATTGGAATTCAGATTAACCAAGGTGTGGTTGGACGGATTTAATGCGGTAAACCCGCCATAAAACGCATTCTCAACACCACGCAGCGTAATCAGATTGGATCTTGTTGAGTAAGCGCTTGTTTGATCCATACCCAATGTATCTCTAGCATAATTGGTTTGATTTTTAGCAAGAATTCCGTAGGTGTTGTAATTAGAGTTACTGCTTCCCGCTTGTACCGGAAAGAAATTCTCATCCGTTCTGGTCGGTGCTACCCAACCATTCCCATCTATAGTACCTTCTCCTACGATCCGAATATTGCGTAGGCTTCCGTAATCATAGGTGTGAGCATTAATTAGCGAGTAAAATCTTGGAACTGTCGTGTAATCGTACAGCATGTAATCAAATGCATAATCTTCCGGTTTTTCGGAGCCAAGCAAGGTTGCGTTCTTAGCTACCTCCAAGGTCATATCACTTTTCAGCCATATTGCTCCGGTTTTAAATTTACCTGCAGGCACCAATACCTTTCCTCCTGGTGTCACTGCATCAATGGCGTCCTGAATGGCCTTCGTATTTAAAGTGACTCCGTCGCCTACCGCACCATAATCAACGATATTAAATAATTGCGGAACAGGAGTTGTAGATTGGACTACTTGATTACTTGCCGGCGATTCAGCCCCGTTGCTGTCCACAGCCTTTATAGTAAAAGTATAAGGCGTGTTCGGCGCAAGACCTGTAACCGTGTAATTGTGCATGCTTACTTTTACATGCCGGTTATCCGTATCTTCTTCATAAAACTTGTCAATAAACGGTTTGGCTGGAGAAAACGCCGCCGCGTTGGTATTAGCCGTTCCAATAGCCGTTGGTTGGCCGTTCATATAAACCTTGTAATCGACAATATTGGAATACTCATCAGGCTTCTCCCACGCTAGAATGATGCTTTTCTCATCGTACGCCATAGCCGGAACTCTTAAGTTCTTTGGAGCTTGCAACTGCGCGCTTGACACTGGAGTAACCGACATCTCATTGGAATTGCCTCCCTCAATGCCGTTACTGCTAGCACTTACAACGATATAGTAGGTGACCCCATTAGTCAGACCCGTGTAGAGATACTCGGTTCCCGTTTGGTTGGTTGCAACCGTTGCGTAGGGTCCGCCTGCAGTTGTGCTGCTCTTTACAGTGTAAGAGCCTGCACCTGTAACTGCAGACCATTTCACTTTGGCCTGGGCAGATCCGGCCTCCGTACTCGTAATTACCGGCTTTCCGGGAGCGGCCAATGGAGTTGCACTAGCTTCAGCCGCATTAGCGCCTTCTCCTACAGCGTTCGAAGCACTTACTGTGAAGTAATAAGGAGTCCCATTGGTCAATCCTCCATATGTATAAGAAGTCTGGGTTGCATCCGATGTTTTGTAAGTATTCGTATAATTGCCACTGGCTGTTCCAACCTTCACTGTGTAAAAGGTCGCACCGGAAACTGCCCCCCAGCTCAGATCGACACTTTGGTCTTTGGGTGCAGCCAGTAAAGATGCCGGTTTATCCGGAACTGAAGCTGCTGCTTCATTTTTGTATACCTTGATGTTGTCCAGGTAATGGCTTCTGCTGGAGGAACCTGGACTAGTGGAGTCAAACTTGGAAATATCGGTTACCGAATTATCGAAGGGCACTCCGGTCAGCTTCTTGTCCCCGTCAATGTAGACATCCGCTTTTTGAGTATCAATATCAGCAACGACTTTAAACTTGTACCAGGTATCCTTCACATAAGCAGGCAGATCATAATAAACAGCCGGTTGTCTTCTATAAGTGAAGATGCTGCCGGACTTCGTTTCAATATTAGTGGCTACCACGCCATCCGAAGACAATAAGCGGATAATTTTGGCGCCTGAATTGACTCCGAGATTAGATAAGAAATCAAATTCAATCGTAACTTGTCCGCTCGTCTGAGCTGCAAATGACTTTTCAATCGATGTGATATCCGTTGGACCTGTACTGAGAGCATCATTCAGAAAAAGCGACTTGTTAGCCGCATTTTTCGGGTCAACCCTGACATCTGCATAATTGTTAGCTGTTGCCGGGTTCGGAGTAACCAAGTAATCGGCTGGAACCGTGCCCGCTTCAAAATCCTCATTAACAAGATAGACGGGCGCAGCTGATACTGCGGGCACCGAAACAAGCATCAAACCTGAAAATCCATACGCGAATGTTGCCAAACTCATTAACAGAGAAATTCCTTTTCGACGTATTGCCAAAAATAACACCTCCAAAATATAGAACGTCAACCTTTGACGGAGCCCACTAAAGCCCCTTTTGCAAAATATTTCTGTAGAAATGGATAAACAACGAGTATTGGGAGAGTAGAAACAACAATGACTGCCATCTTAATCGTTTGATCCGGTGGCTTAACAAAGTCACTGCCGAAGTCTGAGGTATCCGCGCTAAATGCGCTAGCTACAAGAACAATTTGTCTCAACAGCACCTGGATAGGCCATTTATTCGCATCATTCAGGAAGATAATGGCGTTAAAATAAGTGTTCCAGTAGTTAACGGCATAAAATAAAGATATCGTGGCAATAGCCGGCATAGACAGCGGAATAACAATTCTAAACAGGATTCCCAGATCATTGCAGCCATCGATTTTGGCCGATTCCTCAAGACCCTCAGGCAGATTCATAAAAAAGCTCCGCATAATAATCAGGTTGAAGGCATTAATCATGGTCGGGATGATCAGAGAAAAGTACGAATCCACAAGTCCCATTGCCTTAACTACCAGAAAGGTCGGAATCAAGCCTCCGTTAAAGAGCAGCGTGAACACAACCAGGAACATGAAAAACCGGCGTCCATCCAAATCTCTTCTCGTCAACCCATAAGCCATCAAGCAAGTCACAAACATACTCATTAAGGTTCCGATGAATGTCACACCCACTGATACGCTTAGGGAGCGGAATATTGCACTGGTCGATAGAATGTAACGGTAAGCATCCAAGGTAAATTCAGTTGGAATCAATATAAACGGTTTGCGCGCTATTTCCTCTACAGTTGCAAAAGAAGCCATAATAACGTGCATGAGTGGAAGAAAAGTAACCAACGCTATAAGGATGAGAAAAAAGATATTGAAGAAATCGAACAATCTGTTAAGTAACGTCTTATCTTGAACCATTGCGGTACCTCCTTATGACTCCTTCGATTAATAAATGCCTTCCTCGCCGATTTTTTTGGCTAATTTGTTAGACAGCACTACCAGAAATAAGCCAACAAATGATTTAAAGAAACCTACTGCCGTGCTGAAGCTGAATTGACCTTGTTTCAGACCGACCGTATATACATAGGTATCCAGAATTTCGGCGACGGAACGGTTCATCGAATTGAGCAGCAGATACACATGCTCGAAGCTGAGATCGAGAACGTTGCCTATTCGGAGAATTAACAGCACAACAATAACGCTTCTTATTGAAGGCAAAGTGATATGCCAGATTTGTCTGAACCGTCCGGCTCCATCCATTCTTGCTGCCTCGTACAGCTGTGGATCAATCGCCGCAATAGCAGCCAGATAGACAATCGTTCCCCAGCCCGCTTCCCTCCAAATAACCTGAACAATGTACATCGGGTGAAACCAATTTTCATTCAACAGGAAGTTTACCTTTGGAAATCCAAAATACAGCATTAATTGATTAATGATTCCGCCATCCATAGTGAGCATTACATAGGCGATAGACACGATAATGACCCAAGATAAGAAGTGCGGGACATATACGATCGACTGCACCAAGCGTTTAAAAAACACATTAGCGACTTCATTAAGCATCACAGCCAGCACAATGGGAACTGGAAAATAAAAAACAATATTATAGAGAAACAAGACAAACGTGTTTTTAAAAATATTCCAGAATTCCGGCTCGCCAAACAATTTATTGAAATGCTTCAGCCCGACCCATTCACTGCCCGCCATCCCCTTGTAAGGCAGATAATCCTGAAAGGCAATAAGCAGCCCGTACATAGGGAAATATTTGAAAATAATAAAATAAATCAGTCCGGGAAGTATCATCAAATACATATACCGGTTCCTGACTAATCTTTTGGCTAGAGAGCTGCTTGATTTGGGCACCGGCAACGGCTTGGACTGAACGACACTACTATTCATAACACATGACTTCCTTTCTTACAGTGGACCCACAAGCCCAGTTTTACGTGATTTCATAGGGAAAGGCTGCTGATTGGATTCAACAGCCCTCAACAAAATAGTAATTATTTAACGTTTTTGTAGGCTGCATTGTATTCTTCGATGATTTTTGCTCCGCCTTCATCCTGCCACTTTTTAATAGCTGCTTGAAAACCGTTTTCATCAATCGTACCTAACATGAATTTATAAGTAGCATCCTTGATAATATCCTGAAGTCTTGCTCCCTTTTCATTGAACGTTTTGGAATCTAGAGATACCGTTGGGTCTGGGACTCCAAAGCTGATAGCATCCTTGGCAAGCTTTTCGGCCTTTTCGCGAACCGGAAGACTGTAGAAAGAAGGCGTCACATTAGTGGTATCAGCAAGTGCAATACTTTGATAAGGCTTCACTTCTTTTTCCAGCAGCTTTTGGTCAGTTCCGGGAACTACCTTGCCATCTTTAATGGTGTAGTGGGTGTTCTCGACTCCATACTTAAGTAAGTTGGCAATTTCCGGGCTTAGGAAATAATTATAGAAGGCTAGAATTTGCTTTAATTCCTTTTCTGTTTTCACTACAGCTTTGGGGAACATAACCATGGTTCCATACCCTGGAAGCGCCCATGTCGACGGCTTACCGTTCGAGCTGCTTGTAATCTGGTTAACCAAATCATATTGTGCTTCCTTAACGTTCTTGGACGTTTTATCCTGCATCGTTTCAACATCCGGCATCGAGCCTATATACATCCCCGCTCTACCGGTGTACATCATATTCTGCTGATCCGTTTTGCTCGTAACCGGGAAGTCTTGATTAATCAAGCCCTCATCACGTAGCTTTTTAATAAATTTCATCGTTTCCAGGTACCCTTTAGTAGCGAATTCAGGAGTAAGTTTTCCATCGACAACCCCCCAGCCATTAGGTGTGCCGAAGAATGAGCTTAAAGTTTTAAAGGAGCCGTAAATCAGATCGTTGCGATCCGCTAAACCGAGGGTTTTACCGCCACCAGCCAGATCAGCTTCTTTGAATTTTTTCAGCATATTGTAGATATCATCGGTTGTTTTAGGTTCTGCGAGTCCCAGCTTATCGGCCCAATCCTTGCGGAAAATAATACCTTGGCGCGTCAGCGGTCTTTCTTGATATAGCGAGTAAATTTTACCGTCTACACTTGTATTCTTCAGAACATCCGGGTTCATTTTACTTAAGAAGGAATACTCCTTTAAATAAGGGCCCAATTCCCAGAATTGTCCGTTCTTAATAGCATCGCGAAGCAAGACGAACGACGACTGGTTTTTGATATAAGCTGCTTGCGGTAATGATCCCGTTGCAAAGGCCGCTTGAAACTTCTCGTCATAAGAACCGTCTGGTACCCATTGAAATTCAATCTGTGTTTTCGTTTTTTCTTCAAGAATTTTCTTGATCGTCTCCGATGGAACCTCAGGTGTTTGCAGGTTCGCCATAATGGTTATTTTGGAAATAGGCTCTACTTTTGTATTATCTGTGTTCGTTGATGTATCCTTCCCCGTTGTCACCGGCTTGGCACTATCACCGCATCCTGCGAGAATCGATGTGACCGCTAGCACCGCTGCGCATAAAACAGCAGCTTTCTTGGCATAACCCCTTGTGCTTCTCAAATTATTTCAACCTCCATATTTCATTGCAGAATAAATTAATGTTCCATCCTGCTTTCCTTATTATCATAAAGGTGGTTTTCTATTCCAGATACAATCATTGCCTCACAAACACTGTAACCATGGGGCTTTTATGCATATAAAAGCCAGGTATCTGAGCTAATGATCATAGCTGTAACTGACAAATCAGAGAATGAAAGTCCCTAATGGAACCCCCTACGAGTGAGTACTTAACTAAATCGCAATTTCAATCAAAAATTATTGAGGCGCTTGAAAATAACCCAGATTCCTCTCTTCAAGATATTAGTGAGGTTGTAAATCTCAAACAAGAAGTTGTAAAAAAAGTACTGACAAGATTGGTGAATCGAGGGATTGTTATTCGAATAGATAACGAAAACGAAGTAATTTACCGTGTTAACAAAAAATTATATTATTCAGCATAAAGTAGAGAAACTTAGGTCATTAGGTCAGTTAAGTAGAAGGCAAAAAATCCGCAGTAACACCGCAATTTTATTATGTTATTCTATAGATGGATAAGAATAAGCGCCGACACGAAACATGTCCCCTCCTCATAGTTTATAAGTATGAGAGGAGGGGATAATATGCGCAGATTCACTTTTTCACGTAACCGCACAATTACTTTGCGTCGTGGTCAGTCAATAGCGCTTTTTTGCGGGATCGCCTTAGTTACTCGTCGAATAAGGCTCAGACCTGGAGAATTTGTCACCGTAACATGTGACGCAAGTCCAAGAACAATAATTGTTGCTTGTCATTCGTTTGTTACACGCCGACGCATTCATTTAAGACTAGGGGAAAGATTAATTATCACGTGTAGTTAATATGGATTTAGAATGAGCGCTGACAAATGAGTCGGCGCTTTTTGTGTTTAAAAAACGAATGTAAGGGGATGTTTAATTTGCGTGAATTTGTAGAGCAAGCGTTGGCAAACTGGCGTACCAAGAGAAATCTAACATCTAACATTCGCAGAGCACGATTTGAATCGGGATGATGTATATGCAAGTGGAGACTTTAAAAGTCTTCCGACAGACTGCTTAATGGCGGTGTGTTATGCGGACGCTTATGCTTCTGTTAAAACAGGGCCACTGTTGAAGTTGTGTTTCAACACAAAAAAACCGCTAAGCATCGCTTAACGGTTTCACTGTTTACGGAATGGAAAGATTATTTATTCATCATCTTTTTCTGGTAAGCCTCTGAATACTCTTTAATAATTTGATTCCCTCCCTTTCGTTCCCATTTTTCAATTTCTTTCTGGAAACCGTTCAAATCGATTTGACCAAGAATGTAGCTATACGTAGCATTAATTACAATTGGCCACAGCTCTCCTCCCATCGTATCGTAAGTCGGAGAGAATAAGGATTGCGCCGGATCCCGAATTAAGAAGCTTTCATTATCCGAGGTTAGTTTGCTAATCTTAGCTTGAAGAGGGTCTTGTACCTCCTCCTTAAGCTTCATTATCGAATTGTTCAAGCTGGCTATCATTAAAGAGTACAACGGCAGCACCTCAATGTTGTGCAGTTGATTCATCGTTGGGGTTTTTACGACTCGTCCCTCTTCTACTGTGTAATGCTTGCCCTCTAGGCCATATTGCATAATATTGCTTACATCTGCCTCCATCGTTCTATCGAAATAAGCAAGAATCTTTCTCAGCTCCGCCTCTGTCTTGATCTCCTTCTTGGAAAAGAGAAACAATCCGTTGAAGCTAGGGATGGACCATACTCCATATCCCTGAGGGCCGCGAATACGATTAAGTATGGTCAATTCAGCAGTAGGGTTCAATTTTTTCAGCTCGTCCAATAGCCTTGGAGCATCTTCCAAGCTGCCGATATATCCGCCTGCTTTACCACTGATAATCATATACCGCTCAACCTGCTTACTCGTAATTGAAAAGTCACGGTTCAGTATACTTTCGTCATACAGCTTTTTCATAAAGTCCATCGTATTAATATATTCCGGCGTCATAAACTCCGGTACAAGTCGATCCTTAACGACACCCCAATTGTTTGGCGTTCCGAAATACGACCCTAATGTTTTAAATGCTCCGAATACAAGATCGCTGCGGTCGGCCAAACCGATAGTATCCTGCTTTCCGTTGCCGTCTGGATCGTTGTAAGTAAACTTCTTCATTACATCATAGAGCTCATCAATCGTGGTTGGCTCCTTCAGGTACAGACGGTCTAACCAATCCTTCCTGAGGATAACGCCTTGTCTGGATGCAGGACGCTCCGTATACAAACCATAGAGCCTTTCGTCAACCGCCGTTTCATTTAACGTAGTCTTATTCAATCGTTTCAAATTGGGATAAAAATCGAGATAGGGGCCAATTTCCCAAAACATGCCCGACCGAATTTCGTTTCTCACATACACATAATCAGGCTGGTTTACAAAAATTACCTTTTTAGGGGAATTGGTTTCCAAAGCATTCATCATTTTATCTTTATAGATATCATAAGGAACCCATTCGATGTCGAGATTCGTCTGGGTTGCTCGTTCAATACTGCTAATTAGCTCCTCCGGTGGAGCTTTGACTTGATGAAGCGGTACCATCATACTTATATCAAGAGGCTCTGCTACAGGGGTGCTACTTTCCTTCGTATTTACTCCATTACAAGCGCTTAATAGTAAAGCTGCTGCAATTATTATAGAGACAGGTCTGAATATGACCATTTTAACATACAGACTCCTTCTACTCATGGAAACCTCTCCCCCATGCAAACGATTGCATTTATTATACATGAAAGACATCTCTATTGTAATGCATCCGATATACGAAAACTTTTATGAAAATTAGTCATTGCTCATTGCTCTAACTGATTGCTAAAATAGAACAACAGAATTACTATATTTTTCAAGTCAGGAATGAGGGTACATAGATGCAACATTTCAGTTATCATACGAAGCTAATCATGTTTGGATGTCTTCTATGCACACTTCCTGCCATTTGTTTCGGTGTTTTTTCCTATATTCAATCATCTAATGAAATTCAAAAACAAGTCAATTCCAAACAAATACAAGTATTAACCTTGATGAATTCCAATGTCGAACAAGTGCTGCGAACGGTAAACCATGCCTTTGATCAATTGGTAAATTCTACTGTAGTGGCCAAAACCCTGAATGAGTCCTTTTCCCCTGATGACTTTCTACTTTACAAAAATTTACGGAGAGAAATAAGTAATACCCAATCATTTTTCACAAAGGTTGAAGATATTGTTATTGTTAACATAGAGCAAAATTGGATGATTAAAAATTCAGGTTATTATAAATTCAACACTTACCTACACCACACCCAAATAGCTAATCAGATGCTCCTTCCCAACACAATCTCTTGGTCGCTAAACCCCAGCATATGGTTTTACAGTGAAGAAAAAGCGAATGCTTACGAATGTCCTTATGTCATCAGCCTTGTGAAGAAATTACCGGATCAAAAGCTCGATAAGTTTGGATTAGCATTCGCAAATTTACCCACCTGCAGCATAGGAAGCATACTGAATTATACCCCTGTGGAATCAGAGACTGTTATAATTATGGATGATCAAGAACGGATATTGTTTCACACAGACCCATCCATGATCGGAAAGTATGCCATCAACACAGGCTTCATTAAAGATGCCTATACGTTCTCCCAGCCTGTTGGCCAATTCGAAACGGAAAAGGACGGTCAGAAGTATACGGCAACCTATCTACGCTCATCTCTCAATAATTGGATTTACTTCTCTATCATTTCCATAGACAGCTTAACTCAGGAATCCAAAAGAAATGGCCGCTATCTCATCTTGTTCTGTTTGATTGTAATCGCCGTGTTCTTAGTTATTGCTTGGTTGGGTTCCCGTCAAATGTACAATCCGATCCAAAGCTTAATGAAGCAAATCGGTGGAAGACCCCCTTCAAGTGTCAAACCTGGGAGTAACGAGTTCGAAATCATTAGTAGTCAGGTACAAAACCTGTTTCAATCCAAATCACAGCTGGAGCAGGAAGCTAGCCGACATTTGCAGCAATCTAGCACTTTTTTTCTGATGAACATGTTTCAGAAGGACATTCGACGAAATGAACTAACGGAGAAGATGGAGCTGTATGGATTCAGTGAAAAGCTAGTCCAGTGGCAAGTTATGTCGGTTATAGTGCTGCAAATTGATACTTTGGAAGGCACCCGTTACGCGAAAGATGACCTCGAGCTGCTGTTGTTTGCTATTAATAATATAGTAGAGGAAATCATACCTGTAGAAGTTAGCTTGCCGCCCGTATCCATTGAACAAACCCAGATTACCCTTATCGGCGGCAAGCTTGACGCTCAGCCCGATTTTAACAACTATATATACTCGACAACAGAGTCCATTCAAAGCACCGTAAAGCGAGTATTGGATTTACAAGTCAGCATTGGCATCAGCCTTCCCTTTCATGATATCAAAAAAGCATCCGCCGCTTATCACGAGGGGCTTGAAGCGTTGAAACACCGCATTTATTTAGGTAAGCATGTTATCATTCCCTATGCCAATATTAATGCCGGCAAACAAAAGCTGTTGGCTGAATATCCAAGCCTGGCAGAATCAGAGCTGTTTGATGCCATATTAATCGCCGATGAAGAGAAGTCGCGGGAGTTATTAAAAACGTTCATGCAGCTTATTTTCAAGCAGGAAATGAATCCTCAGGAATACCAGGTGTCTATTTTCAGGTTTCTTAACAGCTTGATCGTTTCCATGCAGCAGTCCGGGATTTCGTTGAACCAGCTGCACTCCGGCGGGGGCTCTTTGTATGAGGAGTTGAATGCACTGCAGATCACCCACGAAATTGAAGAGTGGTTCTGGTCTCGCGTCATTTCACCTTTGATCCGCATTTTCCAGGACAGGCAAAACTCTCAATATCACAATATTTCTGAAAAAATCATAGATATGATTCATAACTATTACGACACCGAACTCACCATTGAAAAGTGCGCTACCGAGATGCATTATAATGCTAACTATTTAAGCGGAGTTTTTCGAAAGGAAACCAGTGTAACCTTCAGCGAATATCTAGCTTCTTACCGTCTCAATATGGCTAAGAAATGGCTGATGGAAACCGATATAACCATTAAAGAGATTTCCGAAAAGCTGCAATATCTCAACTCACAGAACTTCATACGCTCCTTCCGCAAGCAAGAAGGTATTACTCCCGGGCAGTATCGGGAATCACATCGCAAATAAGTGATCCTCGTTCCGCTCCACTTAAATGATAACGTGTGCACTTCAAAATAGCTCATCCCATTTCCTCCACCTGTCGACCAAAGAGGTAAATAGGGATACTACATTATTCACGGTTAACTCATTTATCGATCAATTAACATGCTGCATACAAAAAAATCCCGCCAACGGCGGGAACGAACGTAACGCCTTATTTTTAAGAGACAATGGTTATGGGCATCCATAACCATTGTCTCTTTACTGTACTTACATGGAAACTTAACCAACTTACCAAACAATTACTGCTTGGCAGCTTGGTAAGCTTCGATGTATTGAGCAGCCTTCTTGGCTACCAGGCTGTAATCACCTGTTTTTACCGCATCGGTGGTCAAATCGGAACCGATACCTACAGCTACAGCTCCAGCCTTGATCCAATCGGCCAGATTGCTAAGCGACACGCCGCCGGTCGGCATAATGTTCGCCTGCGGCAAAGGCCCTTTGATCGCCTTGATCGTAGCTGGCGAGTACAGGTTGCCCGGGAACAGCTTGACGATGTCAACGCCCAGCTCCAAAGCCTGCTGGATCTCTTGAATCGTCATGACGCCGGGCATAACAGGCACACGGTACCGGTTGCACAGCGTTACCGTTGCCGGGTTCAACGCTGGGCCTACGACAAACTCGGCCCCGCTAAGAATCGCAGCTCGTGCCGTCTCTGGATCCAGCGCCGTTCCTACGCCAATGATGGCGTACTTGGACGCATCCAGCGTCTCGCTGGAGTACTTCTTCGCAAGCTTCTCGATCGCTTGCAGTGCGAAAGGCACAGTCATCGTTACCTCGATGACTTTAATGCCGCCCTCGATGGCTTGCTCCGCCATCTCAACTACTTCATCGGCCGTCTCTCCGCGTAATACGGCCACGACGCCTGCGTTGCTCATTTGCTGCAGCAGCTTAATTTTCTTCATATCGATTCAACCGTTCCTTTGCATCTAGTTTGTTTAAGCTGGTTTGTGCTGATCTATTAACGCTCAACATGCTTCACGTTATTAAGTACCGCCTCAACCTGCTCCCAAGTCGGGATACCTTCCCAATCACCTTCGGTTTGCACAACCATCGAACCAATCAGGTTACCCAACCTAACAGCTTCGGTATGGCTGTAATTTTTCAACAAGCCTACGATAAAGCCCGCGCAGAAGCCGTCACCAGCTCCTACTGTATCTACAACCTGCTCCGCTTTGAAATAAGGGACGGCGCTAACCTTACCTTGCTCCACGACATACGTTTCATCGTCTCCGCCCTTAACAATCGAAACCGCGCGCAGCTCATTCAAATGCTTGACGATTTCATCGAAGCTTTCTGTTTGGTACAGCAGCTTAAGCTCGTCCAAGCCTGGTAGGAAATAATCCGCTTCCTTAGCCATTTCCAGCAGTACCTCGCGCGCTTCATCCATAGACCACAGCTTAAGGCGGAGATTCGGATCGAAGCATACCTTTACCCCATGCTTGCGGGCAATACGAATGGCTTCGATCGCCGCCTCACGGCATGACGCACTTAAAGCTGGTGTGATACCTGTAACATGAAGATATTTAGCCTGCTTAATATATTCCTCGTCCAGATGCTCCGGCTTTAACGTGCTCGCCGCGGAGCCTTTACGGTAGTAATATACCGATGTTTTACCGGATACCACTTCGCGCATCATTAAGCCCGTCGGCGCTTCTACCGTTAGTTCAACACGGGATACATCTACGCCTTCGCCGCGGATTTTTTTCAAAATCATACGACCAAAAGGATCCTTGCCCATCCGGCTGAACCAACCAACACGGTGACCAAGACGAGCGACGCCTATAGCAACATTACTTTCGGCACCACCGAACAAACCATTAAATTGAGAGGAATATTCGATTCCTTTAGAGCTTGCCGGCATCATAAGCGCCATCGTTTCACCAAACGTAATAATCTCTGGCTGAAACATTTGAGAGCTAGCTTGTTGAGTTGCCATTATCGATTCATCCACCCGCCGTCTACGCACATCACATGCCCATTCATATAATCAGAGGCTGCCGATGCCAAGAACACTGCTGGACCTTGCAGGTCTTCCGTTGTACCCCAACGTCCTGCCGGTATGCGTCCTAATATTTGTGCATTACGCTCTTCATCCGCACGCAGCGCCGTTGTGTTATCCGTTGCCATGTAACCAGGTGCGATTGCATTCACTTGAACGCCTTTGCTAGCCCACTCGTTGGCTAATGCTTTTGTAATACCCGCAACCGCATGCTTGGCAGCCGTATACCCAGGTACATTAATACCACCTTGAAAGCTTAGCATCGACGCAATGTTAATGATTTTACCCGATCCCTGCTTGATCATTTCGCGACCTACCAGCTGACAAAGGAAAAACACGGAATTCATATTTAAATTGATAACATCATGCCAGTCTTGAGCGGGATGATCCGCAGCCGGTGTACGGCGAATAATTCCAGCATTGTTAACTAAGATATCGATTTTGCCAAAAGCGGACAAAGCTTCACTTACAACACGCGGCAGTTCATTCTCATCAGACAGGTTGGCAACAACCGTATGAACCTTACGACCCAACGCTTCGATCTCATTTTGAGTATCGCGGTTACGGTCATTACTGGTCACAATTACGATATCGGCTCCTGCCTTCGCCAAACCAACGGAAATGCCTCCGCCTAAACCTACTGCACCACCAGTTACAATCGCTACTTTACCTGACAAATCAAAAAAATTCATTCCTACACCCCATTAAACGAATTATATACTGCTTGTACTTATGCTTTTGCGATACCGTCAGCTAGTCTACATCCCTTTTATTATAAGTGAAGTACCTTCAATGTGCCAGACCGACCTCGAAAAATTACAACAACACCTAAAGAACGCCACAGGTAAAAACCACATTTACAAAACTGCGGTCTTATTCCTGCGTCCAGCTACACTCTTTTCCAAGGCGATAAATAGCGCACTAACGATCTTCCCCTTCTCTTGAGAAAGAACGTCAGTACGCATTTGTATGGTTAACCTTATTAACCGAAAGTGTTATTAATTATTAGTAGTGGAAGTATCTGCTGAAATTAACTATCCAGCCATTCAATCGTTATAGTGAATCTATTTGCACCAAGTTCATTCTTATGACTGATTTTATGCTCCATATCTACTTCAGGTAGCGTCACCTTTTTCCCCCGAACAGTTAAAGTGTCTGTATCCAGCTGATCGGCTAATTTTCTTAGCAGCGCTGCGAATTGAGGAGCTCCACCCACGAATTCTTCGTGAAAACCATTTGCTGCCTACTACGACCAACACCGCATCCTTATGCTCTTCGATCACCTTCATCTTAGCTTTGATCAAAATATCCGGTCCTTTACTCCACTTAAACGCCCTACGTACAGGACCACCTCTTTATTTTTTACCCCATGCTTTTTCCGAAGCTCTTTCCTGATCATTTGCGTTTCTTCATTCCAAACCGGTTTGTACTTTTTCAAAATTGATTCCTGAATACACAGTCTTAACCTTGGGGCTAGCAGAAGGAAAATCTAGTAATTACGGTTTGTCCGATATAATTGCTGATTGACATGATTTTATCGACCGCTTTGACCGTTAATAGCCCCATTTCACTCGAGATTTTACCTTCCCTGAACATTTCATTATGAAGACTGACCATAAAGCGGCTGTTTGGCATAGCTGCCTTATACACAAGAAGATCACGCGGACGGTTAAAAACATGGATCACGTCATACATCTTTTTCTCTGCTTGTTTCTTGGCTAATTCCTTTGCAACATTAAACACATAATCCTCGCTTGGTACCCGAATATACTCAATACCTTCTATCAGGAAGCTCTGGGTCCGTGATACAGTAGATCGTCAAATCTCTTTATGATGGAATAGGACGTGGGGGACAAATTCAGCCTGAAACGCAAAAAAAGCCACTAGTGGCTTGTGACTAACGTCCCAGGAGGGATGCTCGCCCAAAGGGCGAGACTACGCATAGCCATCCGATTGGGATGGCTATGTGCTTCGACGTCCCCCCTCCTCGGGGGATTCTCATCAGCCCCCGAAACGCAAAAAAAAGCCACTAATGGCTTTTGACTAACGTCCCAGGAGGGATGCTCGCCCAAAGGGCGAGACTACGCGTAGCCATCCGAATGGATGGCTATGTGCTTCGACGTCCCCCCTCGTCGGGGATTCTCATCAGCCCCCTGAAACGCAAAAAAAGCCACTAGTGGCTTTTGACTAACGTCCCAGGAGGGATTCGAACCCCCGACCGACGCCTTAGAAGGGCGTTGCTCTATCCAGCTGAGCTACTGAAACATAAAAAATGGAGCGGGTAAGGGGAATCGAACCCCTGCTACCAGCTTGGAAGGCTGGAGTTCTACCATTGAACTACACCCGCTTGCATATTAACAAACATAAAGATGGTCGGGACGACACGATTTGAACATGCGACCCCCTGGTCCCAAACCAGGTGCTCTACCAAGCTGAGCTACGTCCCGAAGTAATATGGTGCCGATAGAGGGACTTGAACCCCCACGGTTTCCCTCACGATTTTGAGTCGCGCGCGTCTGCCAATTCCGCCATACCGGCTTATACTATTGGAGCGGAAGACGGGAATCGAACCCGCGACCCTCGCCTTGGCAAGGCGATGCTCTACCGCTGAGCCACTTCCGCAAAACAATAAGTCTCTTAAAGACACATGTTTTACTTTAACACATTTCATCATATTAGGCAATATATAATTTCAAATA
>NZ_WHOD01000112.1 GCF_013141765.1 Paenibacillus foliorum | reverse complement strand
TTTACCAACTTTTTTGTAAGACTATGACGCGGGGTGGAGCAGCCCGGTAGCTCGTCGGGCTCATAACCCGAAGGCCGCAGGTTCAAATCCTGCCCCCGCAACCAATTTAAAAGTACATTCGTTCATATAAAATTAGTTTAAAATGAAGAAACCACGAATTTTCGTGGTTTTTTTGTGTACAAAAGAAATTTTGGGGGTGAGCAATGCTACCCTTTATAACTTTATTACCTTGATCCGTCTCCTTGTGTTCCTCTAAATGGTAGGGGCTGTACAGGCGAGGCAGGGTTTAAGGAGGAACGTGGATACGCTATTTTGTAATGCACACGTGATCATTCAAGGGGAACGGAACTACGATCCTTTATTTGCATCAAAACCAAGCATTTGGGCAGTTTAGAGAAAAATAACGCATCGTAGTTCCCCAAAATTATGAATACGATTGGTGAAAGACAAATAACGGAATGATGTTCCGTAAGAGATTAAGAAGAGTCAGAGTTAGTAGAGGTAAGAGAATATA
>NZ_WHOD01000111.1 GCF_013141765.1 Paenibacillus foliorum | reverse complement strand
GTTTTATTTTAAATATTTTTTTAATTCTCAATTAAAAGGGAGTATGTTTAAATTGCGTTTCAACAAGTTCTATACTGGATTATTTTCATTGTTATTAATCTCTGGCTGCTCAGACGCATCTACAGTTGTAAAAGTTGGCTCACAGTCAATGACAGAAAACGAGCAGACCACTATCAAAACCTCAACTAGGAATTCACATAAGGTTGGAGAAGCAGTAAAAAAGAGTACATACGGAATTAATATTACGAATGTTCAAAAGTGGGAAGGTAATAAAAACAATGTTCCGAAAAAGGATAATGTATTCTTAATTATCGACGCAATCATTGAAAATACCTCAGGTGATCGTTTTATGGTGTCGAGTTCTCAGGATTTTAAAGTAATTGATGATCAGGGCTTTTCTCACAGTTATTATCTCGGGACACCTGATATTAATAATGTTGAAGAAATTTTACTATCTGGTTCTAAAACAAAACTTCAAACTATCGTTCAAGTTCCTAAGGATGCTAAGACTTACAAAATTGTATACGCACCAAGTTGGTTAAGTTCCCCAGAAGAATTCTTTTTCGATAATTTAAAAGCACCTATTTTAAATAAAGTTACTTTTACAGTGACTGGAAAAAGTGGGGAAGAACAGATAGGCAAATTTACAGTAGATTTCAGCAATTTTAAGCCTGAGTATATATTAGGTAATGATTATAAAGTTCAAATGAAGGAGTACTATCCGAAATTTGAAGTTGATTCAAAAGGAGTGCCAATTAAAAACACCAGTAATACTGAACCATCGATCCCTGCATTTATTTTCAATATTATTAAAGCAGATCAACCTACTGGTGATGCATATCTTTCGTTTGTTAGGTCAATTGATTCACAAAACTTTAGAGCAGATGAGATAAATAAGAATTCTAGGTATGTTATTAAGATAATGAATGCTGGCGATATAGAAATAAAATAAAATGACTATTTTATTGAAAAAGAGTCAGATCAAATTATATGACCTGACTTGTACGGCGGCTTGTAATTGGCGGATTTAATTAGTATGGTTTCAAACCAAAACTAGAGCCAAGTTAGATCATTTCCTCTTGTCAATGTAGGTTAACAGTGTGAGTATAAATAACCCAAATGCAAACATGATTGAAAGAGCTTGAAATGTTTCCATGTTTACAGCCTCCACCTTTCCAGTAAGGTGTCCGCCTTTGTACAAGTCGTCTTATTAAGAATTCTATATTGAATTGGAAAATTGTGGTAGTGTCAATGGGACTACTAAGGTGAACTTTAATTTCTACATAATTCGATAAAATGGCTATTTTAAATGAAGGTAATGATTATGCCAAGAATAGGCGAAACATTGACAGATAAAATCATTCGAGTTATCAAAGTATCGGATGATCCAGCTATGCTAGTTGGTTACAGGTCTGATATATACGTTGAAAAGAATAAATACACAGTTGACGAATATTTTTATGATAAGTATGAAAAAAAATGTTATGTTAAAAATTATGATCATTTAGATAGTGTGGAGATTAAATAAAAGGCATGTTTTATGAGGACTTTATATATATCTGAGGTGAAATATTTTGTTGAAAATACGTAAGATTTTGAGTAAATTTGACTCTACGTTATCAAAAATAAACCCTGTACATATGGTTTTAGATAGAGTGGCTGAATATGCTTTTGAAATTAAGTGTATCCCATTAGTATCGAAATTTTTCGATTATTACTACATTTGTCACCCCAAGAAAGAGAATGTATTAATTGAGCCAAAAGATTATGTGCGTTGTGTATTTGAAGAACAAGTAGATGCAATAATTAATTATTGTTCAAATAATGCCAACATCAAATACATATCTATTGAAAGAGTTAGGGATGTTAATATAAATGCGGATGGCAACGGGTACGATAGCTTAATAACTATAAAAAGGCAGCCGGATAGTGCGAACAGCTGCCTTTGTTCAACTAACGGGGCAGGATTGTGTAGTGATTACTGTACCTATATTCGATTCGGAAAAATGGATAATATACAATATTGTTAAATTATATTGAAAGTGAGTGGTTGTATATGATAGTCAGATCTGTTCATTCATCTAATAAATTCGAGGTACGGAAGCATTAATATTAGAAACTTCTTTTATTAATAATCTTCCGTACATAAAAAAACGGAGGGAAAAAATATGTTTAGTTATTACAGTACACTTTGTAATGAAGTCTATGATTTCACAAAACCTGTGGGGTACTCTTTAGACGGGGATATTGAATATTACCAAGAACGGTTAAAAACTTGTCAGGGACGTATTCTTGAAGCTGGAGTTGGCTCAGGGCGATTTATAATTCCACTTCTTGAGGCTGGATATACAATTGATGGAATCGATTATTCTCCTGAAATGTTGGATTCGTGTCGAATGCGTTGTGAAGAACGCGGATTGAATCCTAATTTATACGAAGGTAAATTACAGGAATTTTCATTGCCATTTAGTTATGATGTGATTATTATTCCTACTGGTTCCTTTTGCTTGATCGAAAAGCGAGAAGACTCTCTAGACGCATTGAAATCTTTTTATAAACATCTTGTTCCAGGGGGACGTTTGATTGTTGATCTTGAATTACCTCACGGTTGGAAAACAGGAGAAGCTTCTACTTCAACTTTTTCTCTACCTAACGGGGATGGGATTACAATGGAAAGCAAATCGATTGAAATGGATTGGCTTAATCAATTTACCGTGTCCTATATAAAATATGAAAAATGGCGTCAAGGAAAGTTGATTCAAAGCGAGTTACAACGTTTTGCAATGCGTTGGTATGGAATCGATGAATTTAAACATATTTTAGAAAGTATTGGTTTCATTGATATTACATGTTCTGCTGATTATGTTTACCAACAGCAACCATCTAATGCTGGTCAAATCATTACTTTTGAAGCCGTGCGAAAGCTGTAAGGTAACTTCTGTCCTTTCGTTGAACGGGAAACGATAGTGGAGGAGCTCGCATCGCGGCAGATCCTCTTTGGCTTATTGAAGTAAGGGGCAGTTTAATACAAACGTTAGTGGTATAATATGGGGCAAATGGCATTTAAAATTTGAGGGGGAAGAATGAAAAAGAAAGAATTAATACTTTATTTTATGGTAGCTTCGTTTTTATACGGCGGAGCAATCTATCTATTCAAGAGCTTCTTTTGGTCTTTATTTTTTTTAGTATTAATAAGTTTCCTATTAACACTCAAGATTTCAGATGAAAAAATTAGTTTCGGGAAACAAATGCTAAGCGCTTGCTTAGGTATTTTCTTTTTTGGATGGATCGCAGTATTAATAATAATGCTGGTCAAGATATTCATAAGTTACCTATATAGCTTATTAACCTAACGAGGGATGATAGTTGAGGTTGCCGCGCTCGTATTGGCGTCCGGTAAGGCTGCAATACTATAGCGTTGCAGCTTACTTTTTCAGCGTTGGCTTCCCTCATTTGAGAAGTTAATTAAATTAAGTGATAATGGAACCTGAAATTCTTTAACTAGACAACCCTAATTACATATTGACCTAACGAGGAACGTTAGGTGAGTAAATGTAACAAGAATGAAATCTAATTTTCATATGGCTTTAATGAATCAAGCCTATAATAAAACTGACCCCCTTTAAAATATAAATAGTTATGACCCACAGCCCGTTGCTGTGGGTCACTTTTTTCTGCGAATGAGTGAGTATACATTAGCTAAACCATTAAAACCGAGGGACGGGCAGGTTACGCTAACGACGACAACTAAAATCAGCAGCGAAAAAAATAAATAAACACCCCACTAGGGTGTTTAAATTCGTTGATTTAACGTGAAGGGTAAACTTTATCCCTTCACGAGGTACTGTATATATTATTACTTCCCTACGAGATCATCTATTACTTCTAATGATTCCACGGATCGATCTTTCCCATATAACTCGTTCAAATGCTCCACATGAGCCATTCCCCAATCATTCATCGCCTGTAATAAATGGGTCATTCTTTTTCCGTATTCAGTAATGGAATATTCAACTTTAGGGGGAATTTGGAGATAAATCTCTCGATGAACAATATCATTATATTCTAAATCTCTTAATTGAGCGGTAAGCATTTTTTTAGTTATATCCGGCATTGCTTTTTGAAGCTCACTAAATCTCATCGTACCATTGGAAAAAAGGTGAAAGAGAATGACAGGTTTCCATTTCCCAACCAGGATTTCTAATGCGGTTTCTACTTTACATCCTTCAGGCATTGGAGGTCCTCCTATAAAAATAATTCAAGCTAATGTTAAGGTATCTTTTTGTATACTATGTTTAATTTAAGTACCTACTTCCGTTAATCAATCCTTGGTATTATTATAGCTCTATATATAAGCCATATTCAAGGAGGAAGTATAAAATGAAGTGGGCAGTTCGCATCTTGCAAGGATTGGTTGGTGTTGGGTTCTTATTAACAGGGTTTATGAAATTAAGCGGAGATCCGACTCAGGTAGAAGCATTTAATGATATTTACGGGTATGGCACAGGATTCATGTACGTTGTAGGGATAATAGAAGTGCTCTCTGCACTAGGATTATTGCTAGGCTTTTGGAGGAATAAGCTAGTCACCGTATTTAGTGGTGTTTTGGTCATGGTCATGGCTGGGGCTATACTTACACACCTTAAATCTGGTCAAGGGTTTGGAATTGCTTCAATGCCACTGGTACTACTGGTGTTGAGTTTAATTGTATTTATGGGGCAAAGAAAAATTACGAAAGCCAAATTGGCTTAAGAGGGGACATTTCGTTTATGAATATCGCATTATGGATCGTACAAGGTCTACTAGCATTGATGTTTATTACAGCAGGCACTATGAAAGCATTCCAGTATGAAAAAGCAAAGACTTCTTTGCCGTGGGTAAAAGATTCTTCGAAAGGTTTAGTTACTTTTATCGGTGTATCGGAACTGCTTGGCGGATTGGGTTTAATCTTACCTCAAGCCACAGGAGTTGTGGAACCGCCATTATTTAACTGATAAGGAAATAAGGAGGTTAGACCAAATGACGATTTCATCTGTCTTTTTGGCGCACGGATCGCCATTTACCATCTTCGAAGAATCCGAGTTCACGATGTTTCTAAATCGCTTCGGCAAAGAAAATCGGCCCAAAGCAATTATTATATTTTCCGCTCATTTCGAGCACGAGATTACGACGATTGCTGCTACCGACGATATTCATGAGATGGGTTATGATTATTACGGGTTTCCTGATTCATTTTATCAGGTACAGTATCCCGCGAGAGGCTCAACGATTGTTGCCTCCATCGTGGAGGAGCGGCTGAAAGAGCATAACATTCCTGTCCAACTGAAATATCGCGGTCTAGATCATGGTGTATTCCCTATAATGATGAAGGCATATCCGGAAGCTGATATTCCTATCGTACCCGTATCGGTAAATCCCTATTTGCCAGCTAGACAGCAAATTGCAATTGGCGAAGCCTTGCAGGGGCTGGAGAAAGATGGGATCCTGGTTATTGGCAGCGGTTTTATTAGCCATAATTTTAGTGCTTTTGACCGAGAGAAGGATGCACCGCCTCGTGAATGGGCTGTGGAATTCAAAAACTGGATTCGAGATAAGGTGCTTGCCAGAGATATCGAAGCCATGAGCCAGTATAATGTACTGGCTCCACATGCGGCAATGGCCGTGCCGCGCGCAGAGCACTTCGTGCCATTACTCATTGCGCTGGGAAGCGGAACCGCTGCGCGATATTAGAGTATTGTTCGATACAATAGAGCATGGTAGTGGAAGCACTCTTTCCATTCAGTTTTAATCGCCGTCTAAGTTGCATACCTTTCTATAGAATTATATAAGCTATACGTCAAATGTTAGGAAATTAAGGAACATGGTAAAGCAAGAAGATGTAATCCTGCTGAAGGGATCGAGGGGTATGCAATTGGAGATAATTTTGCAGAATTTATTATAATACAACTTGAGTGCCGAGAATGGGATCAAGTTCTTGTCATCCGACACGATCCGATAGTTAGGAGCTATTCCGATGGATGAATGTACTACTTTTGGAGCGATTCACTTCTATAAATGCACAACGAATAATTTCAAGACGAGATCAGTCAAACAGATCCAAGGATCGGAAATGTTATTTTGATGAAGTTGGATAGACACCTTACTTCTTTTTTTTATACAATGGTATAATGCCCTTAAATAGGGAACATTGCTAACGGACCAATATTTTTAAGGAGAGTGAATATTGTGAGGATTGTCGTAGTAAATCATGATCCGAAAAAGTAGACTAGCTGTCCAATATCCAACTGACATTGACAGCTACGGGGACGCTAAAGATGAGTTTGTCAAAAAAATTGAAGTAGAAGCCCTCAAATGGCATTGGACTTTCCGCTGAAATCAAAGGTATGATGAAGCAGTCATTAATACCACATAAAAAAACACGCAGCCAGTAACGGCTGTGTGTTTTTTTATGCCTTACGTTGGAAATTTATTTTCTGATTGAGTGTTTCAGTTGCATTAATGGAACCGTTTGAATGATATTAAGGGATTTTCTTGTCGCACAATGGAATTATTAAGTAGCAATGATCAAAATAGTAGGCCATTAATTCCGAAAGGTATCCATCCCTTGGTACTAGACAGGTATCTGATCCCCACTAATGAAATAATGAATATGTATTTAGAGGTCAGTGAATGGATAGAAGATAAAACTCCTGGAGTGATTATTCAAATGTTTGACCGGCCTACTAGATTTTTTTGGAAAAAGGTGAGAAATCAAAATATAAAATGATTGTGTTGTTTATTGATGAAGCGCAGTGTCTTTTTGAATTTATCTACGGATTTCATTCAGTTTCCCGTCATCCGATAGTTTTCACCAAAACATTAAGACTCTTTGATGATTTTGAAGTTCGGCTTCGCTTTCGTGAAATTGGGATTCTCTCCGCTGACCATCAGTCCCATGCCCCAATCAAAATGCTCCTGATTGCTAGGGAAATCGCTAGCCTCCCGATATTGAAACAACACATTTCTTCGCGTTCTTGTGCTCTTATTCGAGGATGACCCATGGATAGTTAAATAATTAAAGAACAGCACATCGCCTGCCTCTGCTTCACAAAGTGTTCCCATTTCGATTGGATATTCTTTATGGTTCAGGTAATGGGAGCCTACATGCGGTAAGCTTCCTGAGAGATGAGAGCCCGGAATGACACGGAGACAGCCATTTTCTTCATCCGCGCGGTCCAAATGAACACTTGCCGCAAGCATCGTATGATTTTCATGTGGGAAATACGGATAATCCTGATGCATCGGGAATGCCGCACCATTTTCAGGTGGCTTTACTAGCATTTTAGAATGATGCAACTGAACGTTCGGCCCTATGATTTGTTGTAACACTGCAACCATACTTGGGTGAATGACGGCTCTCATGAAGGCAGAATCATGATAGTGCACATCATGAAAGCCTTTAAGAACAAGTTTCTTCAGTTCCTCTGCCGGAAGGAATTCTCCCTGCCAAGCCGAATTACGGTCTGCTTTCGCATCGGCAGCGCGTTGAATAATTTTCTCCACAGACTGTCTCATTTCTGCTACTTCCGCTTCATTGAAGACACCTTTTACAAGCAAATATCCATTTTCTTTGTAAAAATCAACATCTTTAGGTTTTATCATAGTTGTTTATTCCTCCGTTTTATGGTTGATTATTAAGCTGCTTTCTATCTATAATTATAGGAAAATACACCTACGTAATCTTTATCAATAGAGGACATGTTTTTGCATAATAAGGCCATTTTTTCTGTGAAAGGTGAAGTCCATGTATCTATATAAAGAAACACATTCTATGCTGAATGAAGTTGTTAGCGTTATCCAAGGATCAGGAGCCTGCTTTAAAGTACATTATTGGGGGGCTCACCTTAGCTTGTCTGGGAACATACCCCATAAACATTCCTTTTACGAAATCTGTTACATTCTTGGTGGGGAGGGGGAATATTCAGAAAAAGATATCGTCTATCCCCTATGTGCAGGTACTCTATTCTTTTCAAAGCCTGGCATTACACACCAAATTCGTACCGAAAAAGGATTAAACATCATATTTATCGCTTTCGAGTTAGATGAAACACTAAGTGAGGATGCGATGCGTGAAGCTTACAATGAGCTAGCCATCCATGGAGATGTCATTTTTTATGACTCTGAAGACCAACCAACTGTGCAATTATGGAAATCACTTATGATCCGGGAAGGATATGGCTGTTTGCCTTACGCTGCTATTCATTCGATTGCCTACGCCTTGCTAGTTTCGTTTCCAGCTGCATTCGGAACGCTTACAAAGTCACCTGTGATTCGTCATAAAAGTACGCATGTCTTAATGCGACGTGCCAAGCTTTATATTCGCGACAATCTCTCCCAAGCACTTCAGCTCAAAGACGTTGCAAACTATTTGAGTGTATCAGAGCGTCATCTCTCTCGCCTATTTTCAGAAGGAATCCATGAAAACTTTACTTCTTTCATTCGCAGTGAACGAATTCGACAAGCTGCCCATCTCTTGCTGAGCAGCGATTTACCTATCAAAGAAATAGCTGAAATGACTGGATTTTCTTCGGTCCACTATTTTTCACGTACATTCCTTCTGGAAAAAAAGGTTCCCCCTGGCCGATTCCGCCAAAAAGAAATTGGTTATAACGGATAACCTTGTTAAGGATAAATAGAGAAAGAAAACGGAGCCTCTCATATGTATGAGTGAGCTCCGTTTTCTTAGTTCTGTCCCATAGTTCGATATTATCCATTTCTCAGAGACAAGCAAATTTGGGTAAATTTCCAAAGTTTATTCGTATCGATAAGTTGGCGTAATGTTACAAAAGTAGGGCGTTGTAATACAAATACTTTGTGCTCTGGAAATAGTATATTAGAGAGGTGGAAGGCGACAAGAGTCATGCCTACTCTAAATAAGATGGATATAAAATTCGTGAACGGCAGTGAAAGAATAAGCAGTAAAAATTTAATATTCTTGTGTATACTTTCACAAATGAGATTCATAAATTACTTGATTATTCAATAAAACTTACAAAAAGCTAGCCTTAAAAATTGTCGGCTGACAAGAACATTATCTCATTAATTGCCGCGTAAATCGCGGCTTTTTTATTTTATGGGATCAAGTACTTGTCAAAACCCAATGACAAGAACTTGATCCCATTCCCGACAGAGCCAGTTGAAGATTTTTATTGTTACGCTATTCCGCTAATAGCTATAGAAAGAACTGGTGACCTCATAATACGAACGGGCAGAATAGTTCTGAATAAAACTTTTGAGTCTAAATATGGTACTTCTATTATAATTGTAATGGGATAATACTTTGAAGGGGGATTGATGTCGAGTGTCAAAAAAACAGAACAAGGTCGAAGAAACGGAAGTCAGAGTAGTTCCTTATGACCCTAATTGGTCCGTTTTATTTGCAGAAGAAGCATACAGCATAAGAAATGCAATTTCTGACATCGTTAGTTCAATCGAACATTTCGGTAGCACTTCAGTACCTGGGCTGGATGCTAAGCCTATAGTCGATATTCTGGTTGGAACACAATCTGGTGCTTGTCAGACAGATGCTCATATTCAAACTCTTGCAAAGCTAAACTATGAATTTTTAGGCGAAGACGGGCGAAGACCTGGTCGATTTTTCTTCCGAAAAAGAGAGTTGAATAAATTTAACATAAGTATTGTACCGTTCGATGGTGACTTGTGGAGAGATAATATATTATTTCGTGATTATCTGCGTGCACATCCCGAGGAAGTTTGTTTTTATGCTTCAATTAAGAAAGCAGCGAAACAAATATCACCCAATAGCTTATTAGGATATCAGAACTACAAGCGCCCCTTTGTAGAGGAGATGCGAGTTTGGCACAATAATTCTGGCCAATAGACAATGACAAACAGGTGTAATTTTTATCGTTTTTGCTAAACTAACGAGACACGATAGCTCAATGACGCTGCTTCTAGCATGGAACGGCAGCAGCGCTATGGTAACGGGTGTTTAGTCTAGGCAATGGTTATAAACCAAGACAAATAATTGAGGCGAGAAAGTAAATGAAGAAACAAAAATTAGTTATAGTTCTTACGATCGTAATGTTAATATTTACTGCTTGCTCAAAGGGAAATTCAGAAAAGGGGTTCTCAGATAGCCAAGCTGATATTTTGACACTAACGAAATTACAAGAATCCGGAGTAGATTTTAGTAAAGAACAATTAGTTGATTTTCAAGTTTCAGTAGATACTGAAGAGAATGGAAGGAGGTTACAAGATAGATTAGCAAAAGAGAGCTTTAAATGTTCTATAAGAAAAGACTACGAAGGTAGTAGATGGACAACAGAATGTTCTAAGGAAATGTTTTTGGAAATAGACAGTATAATGAATGAACAACAACTGATTGATTCAATTTCTCGGAAATATAATGGTTACATAGATGGTTGGGGTGTGTTGGTAAAGCCAAATAAAAATAATGAATAAAGTAGTAGTTGTATGAACTTTGAAGGAAAAGTGTATTCATGGAAAACGCTAGGTTATTACGCTCCCTCGACACGATAGTTTAAATGGACGTACACTGGAAGTTACCACTTCATTGAGTACGTTCATTTTTTGTATAGTGTAGCTAAAGATCATTTGTCCCTTAAAATGTTTGAATTCCCAACAATAGGATGTTCCGTTTTTCTTTTTGTCATTTCTCAATGACAAGAACTTTATAACATTACCGATGGACTACATAATTATCAAAAAGTACAGAAAAAGAAAAAATAGTTTAAGGACTTATTTTAATGATATTTAGTAACTTTAGAGTAACTATGTTCTTATCTGTTCAAATACCATTTTTCCTGTTTTCCTTCACTAAATAGGCATATGGTTGTGTAATGCTGCATAAACCTTTCTAGAGTTTTTAGTTATTAATTCATTAGGATCAAGGAGGTAAGTAATGAGAAAAAAAGTTCTTTTTTCTGCAGCAGCGATAGGATTGATTGCAGCTCTTTCAATCCCTCTCATCGGTTTCGGTACTACCACAGCTTATGCCAAGGTTAAACCAAATCAGGTTACATTAGAAAGCGGAGGGGTTGGAGTTCCAATTGGCATCGGCCCTTTTGATCCTAAAATTTATCATGAGCCAACGGATGGAATTATCTCGGGCGCGCTGGGCTGTGTTCCAGACACTCACGAATTTGACAAAAGTAATACGGGTATTGGACCAGGTGGCGTAGAACACGAGCATATTGTCTTTACAGCGGGCGTTACCGAAATTTCCGAGCAGGGTGAAGCAGTAGAGTCGAAAGGTGATTTTACCCTTTATGTAGAGATTACTAGCAATGGCCAAAAGCTTATAGAGCTGCCATTTAGACTTCATGACACGCCTGACCCCAATACAGGAAAGCCATTTTGGGTAAGTGCTCTTTATTTTGAGGGAAATGTACAGGGAGATGGCAGAACCGCCATTAATCTTCCTACGGGTGAGTACAACTATAAATTCAAGGCTAAGGAGATAGGCAAAAATGGCCACGTCCTTGACGTGTGGGTTCCAAAGAACCACAAATTTACCATCGTGGATAGCGCTGATAAGAAATAATAATCTTTGTTGGGAATGAGGAGCAGAAATCAGCTCCTCGTTTCTTTAAATTATAAAGAATCCCATTATTCCAAAGGAGTAAAGACGTGAATAAAACCATTAACTGGCATAGTCTTCTTGTAAGCATAGCGATCGTTCTCATTTTCGTAATTACGGGTTTCAGTGGTGTCTCTAAAGCACAAGAGTCGACAGAGGACGCGAACCAAAATCAAAGCGTACAATTAAAAAATATTAAAGACATTTTTCCAGGTAAAATTACCCTTTCCACTGCAAAAGGAGTAGTAGGAACCCAAGTTCATTTTACAATCACGGGACTTGAGCCGGATACGCAAACTGATTTAGACTGGAAAACCGTCGAAGGAAAGTACGATCTTAAGGGACTTTATGAATTTATTGGGGCTTCGTTTAAGGATAAGGTCATTCCTTTGAGAACTGGCAAGAGCGATGCCAACGGTGAGCTTGAAGGGGACTTTACCATTCCGAGCGGATTTGGCGGAAACCATACCATTTATGTCAAACAAGCTAATAAGCTGATGACACAAGCAAACATCCATGTAAACCCAACGTTTAACATGTCGCCTTCTTCAGGCCCAATTGGTACGGAAATTACCATTACCGCAGATGGAATCGGTTATGATGACTTGGAAAGGAACTGGCAACTAACCTATGATAATAAATTAACTGGACTTCTAACAGCCATCACGACAGATGGAAAAGCAGTTGCCAAAATTCGGGCTGCGGGACCGGTTGGAAAGCACACATTAACAATTTGGCATGGTTATTTAGGGATACCTTATATTAATCACGAGCAAGCTCCAACCTCTTATTTACCTGTACCTTCATTCAGCTTTGATGTGACTAATGAAAAGGCCGATATGAACCAACGTGTTGAGCCAATACCATCAGCTGCTGACGGCGGGGTGGTAATGCCCGAACTAAAGAACGAGCTTGGAGTAAGTGTAAGTCTGGATAAGGATGCTGGAGTGGTTGGAGATACAGTAACCATGAAAGCAAGCGGGCTTCCTAAGAATCAAAAAATTAATTTAATTTGGAACACCATGAGAGGAAGTCGTATAACACAAGCGGGCTTTGGTGAAGAGAAATCTACCTTGCTAACTGTTAAAACCGATGATCAAGGTTCATTTATCGAATCATTTCCTGTACCCGATGACCTGGGAGGTATCCCGCATAGAATTGACTTAGAAGCTAATGGAAAGATTTATGGACAGACTTATTTAAGCATTATTCCATCAATTGTTAAAGTTTCTCCATCATCGGGTCCTGCAGGAACACCGATTCAGATTGAAATAAAAGGTGTTGGTTGGACCGAATACGATAACACTTATAATATTACATATGATAATGGTTACGTTGGATACGTTTGCGGGTTTAATAGTGCAGGAACGGTTATAGTTAATCTAATAGCTTCGGGTGAACCAGGTTACCATATTATCGACTTTTACCCTGGGATTTATAGAGGAAGGCAACAGAAGCCTGACATTTATCTTGCACCACAGTTGACATACGAGAATGACCATCCAGGGAGTGCAATCCCCGCAATAAGGTTGGGTTTTGAAGTCGTAAATCCATAAGGTAAAGGGAGAATATTGAAAAAGCCATCAGCATAACCGAGGATGAAGACGGGGTTTACATTCAACGAGAGTTTGCTACGTTTGGGACACGAAAGTCAAAGTTTTAATAATCGAGGAGCATGCTACGGCAGCTCAAAGCTCGAAGGGGCATCCTCAGCTAACTGGGAACTAAAGTTGAATACAAATTATTAATGAGCAGGTGCCTTGGCAGCCTGCTCATTTCATTAAACTAAACATTCCTGTTAGGGCTAAGAAATAGCCTTACAAACGGCAAGTTTGAAGAGATTTCAGAAAGTGGAATCTATAAGTTTAAAGACAATAACCCAGAGAATATTGTTCATCTACATGACGACAAATTTGGATATATGGGTGATGCTTTAAAATGGAATGAAACCAGAAATTCGGATACAAACGAAACCACACTTGGCTTTAATTACTATGGGCGCTCAATAATTGAGAAAACTGGAGCAACGAAGTTTTCTAAGCTAATGAAGGCTTGGCATCTTATGTTTTCATTAGCTCCTGAAGAAGTAATTTTAACTGGCTGGTATACCTGGCCTGAAGATGGCGACTCTCGAACAACCGGAGCCTATGAAAAATTAACGTTTAGCAGAGAAGAAATCCTAGATACTCTACGCAGACTAATTGAATTTTCAACAATGGTAGAGTCTGGCGAATATTTACTGATTTATCATGGTCTTTAAGCTAACGGGTACGATAGTTGAATAAGAGACGCGATTGCAGTCGATCGAAATGATCAGCTGCTTTTCGTTGAACGGGCAGTTATAGAGGAGAATAACCCCATTTCATTAGCCTCGTTTAATCTTCGCAACCGATTTTGGATCCGAAAACGAATTAATTATATTGGTTGACCGGATTGCAAACATTTTGTAAAATTATGTCAAGTGTATACTTTAGGGTAATGAGCTTACTTAAAGGTAAGGGGATGATTTATCAATGATTCATCAGCTTGAATGTCCAGTGGAGACAATCATTCATGTTCTAGGCGGCAAATGGAAACCAATGATTTTATGGCATCTGATACAATCCAATAAGCGATTCAACGATCTGGAAAAGCTTATACCTGATGTTTCTCAAAAAATGCTTTCACAACATCTACGGGACTTGGAACGAGAGGGCATAATCGATAGAACGGTCTACCCCACCGTCCCTCCAAAAGTAGAATATTCCCTAAGTGAATATGGTAAAACATTGATTCCTGTAGCAGAAGTCATGTGTGCTTGGGGAGAAAACCATAATAAGCGGAAATATGAAGAATCTGCTTCTTAAAGCTGGTTCAATTCATTTGCACACTAATTCAAGGACTCATAACAAAAGCTGCCAAGGGATTTTCCCTGGCAGCTTTTGCTATTTACAGTCAATCTTCCTTTAAGATTTTCGCCGTGGACCAACATGGATAACCCTTTCTGCTTATTGCTTACTTTTAAGTAAGGACCCTACATTAAAGTGGGTTCTTATTAAGATTTTTAAAAGATGCTAAGCTTGAGTCAATCCAGAGATGAAATATCGGGAGTCAATTATAAAAGGAGGAAAAAACGATGAAAATTATTGTTTTCGGAGCAACGGGAAATACGGGGAGAAGAGCGCTGGAGCAAGGGTGTAAAATGGGACATGAAATGACCGCATTCGTGCGAAACTCCGAGAAGTTTTATGGACAGCAAGGAGAGCGTTCCGCCAAACATGTGAAGGTGATCGTGGACGATATCATAAACCCAGTAAGCGTCGGCGAGGCGCTCTCGCATCAAGACGCCGCTATTATTGCTGCCGGCCATGCAGGTCAAGGAGATGAGTTCGTTCGTCTCGTTGATAACATTCTAAGCCAATGTGAAATCCACCCTAGTTTTTCCAGGAGGGTATGGGTAATGGGAGGTGCCGGCCTGCTGGATATTCCATATACTGATCTCATTGGCAACAATCTGCCCGGATTCCCGCCTGCGTATAAAAATCACAACCGGAATTTTGAACGACTGCTGCAGTCTGAGCTTGATTGGTCAATTATGTGTCCGGGAACTATGATTGATTCGATAGAACCTCCGGCGTCGGTTCATCTGCATATAACAACGGAAACCTTGCCCATATCAATTCCGAAGATGATTAAGGAATTATCTGAGGCCGATATAGCCGGTTACTTGTTCAGTCGGCTTCAAGAGCTGGATGTTGCTTATGATGATGTCGTGAAATGCATGCTGGACCATATCGAGCTCGGAGGGCCTTTTAAGAGGAAAAGGGTCGGACTCGCCTATCAAAGCGAGATTCCGGTGTGCTAAGGAGCAAAAAGGGAGATGGTGAGTTTGTTTGGATGGATCCTCGTTTTGCACATATTGGCTTCTATCGCAGTAATCGGTCCCGCTTTAGTGGTACCCGTCATTCGAAGGTCCGCTAGAACCGTCGGCCAGTTGCGCTTTGCTTTTGATGTAACGAACAAGCTTGCTATCCTGCCTAAAATTGGCGGAGCCGTACTTATTATTACCGGGGTTTGGCTTATGATCATAACGAAGATGGGGTTGTCCCAAATGTGGCTAAATATATCGATCCTATTATCGCTGCTCATGGTCGCCACGATCGAGGGATTGATCGGGCCGCGCATGAAAAAGATCATGGAGATTGTATCTATAAGTCAAAGCAAAGGGGATGAAGTACCCTCCGAGCTCGGTCGATTGATGAAAAAGATCGTACCAATCGAGACGGCGTCACAGCTGTTTATGATTGCCATAACCGTACTTATGATCCTTAAACCATTCTAAAGAAGCCGTCAACCCTTTAACAATCGGCCCCTGGGTAGCCCCAGGAAGGGAAGAATCAATATCGAAAAGGTAGCCGTGCGCAGCCCTTTGTTCCACTAATGAGGAATGATGTTCAATAACAAAAGGCTGCCGCGTGGCAGCCTTTTGTTCCGTATATAAACTTCCGCATTAACGCCGTAGCGAATGTAATAGCAACAAATCGAAGTTCCCATGTTCTATTATTAAAACGTAGCGGTCAAAATGAAGGGTGGGTTTTATGAATGAATGATTCATTAAGCGACAACAGCACTAAGACAACGGAAATATTAAATCGAATGTTTGAAGCTGAAATGGAATTTATGCGTTCGGATGGAAGTGACTTTAGCGGTATTAATTCTGCCTTCCACCCCGGCATCGTGGTTCATGAACCCGCATCGCTTCCTTATCCTGGAAATTGGTGCGATTATGAAGAGCCCGGAAGACTCTTTAAAACTATGCATAATACATTGAGTTCAATGAATATTGAGAACATGCTTGCTACTCTTGATGGGGACACCCTATTTATGGGGTGTACTCTAGTGGCTACGGCAAGACTATCTGAAATAGAAGTCCGATTACCTTTCGCCCAAATCTTAAAAATGAAGGACAATTTAGTTATAGAAGCATTTCCATATTATTTTGATACTGCATTGATTAAAGCGGAACTTAGTTATAATCAGAACATGGTAAAAAAGACATAGCTTTGAGCTAACGGAGAACTATAGCGCAGGAGCTGCATTGAAGCAGTTCTTTTTGATTTCATTGACGTAACGGGCAGGATAATGCAGGAAAAACAATCTGTACCAAGAAAAGGTAAGAGGAGGAGGGAGTTAATTTGAGAACAGATTTAGATAATTGGACGCCAATAACCGTATCGGATATAAATAAAGTATTCTGTAAGTTACCTATCAAGTGGTGTATCGCTGGTGGCTGGGCTTTGGATCTGCATCAATGTAAGCAAACAAGGGAGCACAGCGACATAGACATAATAATAACTCGTGCAGATCAATAATTGTGTTTGATTATTTAAGTACTGATTGGATATTGTATAGAGCTGAAGGAGGTAGGCTTACTCTTTGGGACGGAGAGTATTTAGATAATACAAATGATATATGGGTGAGTAAGAGTAGTGAGACTCCTTGGGCATTTCAAATAATGATCATCGATACAGAAGATGACCGTTGGATTTATAAGAGAAATAAAACAATTCAAAGACCAATAAATGATATGTTCCTAAAAACTGTCGACGGAATTCCTTATCTGAGACCTGAAATCCAACTACTCCATAAAGGGGGCTCATCGCAAGTAAGGGAAAAAGACCATAGCGATTTTAAAACAATTCTCCCTTCACTTTTACCCCAAGAAAAAGCATGGTTGAAATCCGCTTTATTACTGCAATTCCCTGAAAGTCACGATTAGATCAAGTTTATTTAACATTCAATTCCCAGGCAGTCGGTCGGTTGTAAGATTCGATAGCCTGTTGAGCTAACGGATAACGAGAGCTAAATGAGTAGTAAGTGAGGCAGCCAGCAATAACCGGCTGCCTTCTTTACGTTAACGAGATAACGAAGTCGCGATTCAGGTGTTGGTTTGTGTTACAATAAAAGGAAAATGTTAGGGGAGAGATTATATTGCTGCTATCGGAGTTCAATCCTGAGAACATGCCTCAAAATCATATTGACTCGATATTATTTAATAATCTGGTGGATGATGGTTCTAAAGGCGATGTTATCTTTGTTTTTGGAAGCCAAAAATCTTTAAAATATCGAGTCCCTGAAGCAATTAAGCTATACAAACAAAACCGTGCTCCTAGAATCTTGTTTTCAGGCGGGATGCAATGGGACGGTCACAGTGAGGTTGAGGCAAAAATGATGAGAGAAGAAGCAATTAAGCAAGGCATTTCTAAAGACGATATCTTAATCGAACCACTATCTAAGTATACAAAAGAAAATGTTTTATTTTCCTCAGAAGTCTTGGAGAGCAGTATCGGGTCAGCTAATATTCAAAGAATTCTGATTGTTACAACTGCTTATCATATGCGGCGTTGCCATTTAACCTTGATGACATTTCTGCCCGATTCAATTTCCTATACATTTTGTCCAGTCAATGACGAAGATACAAGAAGAGACACTTTGTTTATGAATGAAATAGGAACAGCAAGAGTAAGGGAAGAGTGCAAAAAAATAATTACATAAATATGGAACCACCAGTTGATGGATTTTGATGTTGAGTTGAGCTAACGAAGAACTATAGCGCAGGAGCTGCATTAAAGCAGCTCTTTTTTTGATTTCATTAAAGCAACGGTCAGGATAGTTAAAATTTTGTAATTAATCTTTTTGACTGTTTATTCTGAACATAGTTGAGAGATCCTACATACTTTGAAATAGGACATTAGACTATTTCATCAGGTGGAGGATAAAAATGTTAAGTTATTATACAGAGCGACAGATGATACCTCATCCAATTCTTTTGGAAGCAAGACAAACTGCCGTAAATCAAATTTTAATGACGTATGATAAGCGGACTGATTTAGCGTCAGCAACTAATGTTGCGAATTATTGGATTAGAAGTAATATGCCTGTTGGTATCGCGAGCGTAGGGATGAAGGATGCACTAACGGCAGAGATGCAATACGCCCTGATATGGCAATGATAACACCTGCTGACAATTCGATGATGAGGTACTATATGACATTTAGAGTTAATGCAATGTCTGGTGTAATGTATACAGTGCTACCTTGTTTTGTAAACTTAGAGGGAATGACTGGTTTTAGGGCAGAAAACTGGGCTCCCTTTAGCAGAAATATGTTTTTTGGCATGTAATTCAGATGTTGAACTTTGAAGGGGCTTGATATCCCAAAATATGATGCCCACCATGAGCAAGAACTTTTCCCCAAGAATTTCTTGGAGCACATCGCATGCCATAAATATACCAAATTCAAAATCATCAGAATCATCACTTGCAGAATCCCAGCCTTTCCAGCTGGATCCTATTGTATCCAATTTACATAGGATTCAGCAGGCTGATTCGAACCTGCATAAGCTTTTAATGCTAGACATCCATTAGTAGAACCGTGACCTGTAGAGTGCACAAAATCGTCGTATTTTCCATTATTAAGGGCAGTAGGGGTAACGTCGGCATTAAATTTACTTTTAACAGAATTCCATGAAGGATTGCTTACTAATTTTGTTGCAAAATAAATAGCATCTTCATTTCCAAAAACACCGAGTCCTAGCTGAGATTGTTTATCATATTTCGCGACACCAAACACGGAAGCACTTTGTTCTGCAAAATACAGCGTGTATAATTTCACGAAAGGGGGAATTACTTTGAAAAAAATATTTAGTAAAAATAATAAAGAAACTATAACGCTCATCCTTAGCTAATCTCCATTATTTCACAGGAAACTTAGAAAACCCATATTATTAGCTTCAAGTAGATCAGATTGCGATTTTAGTGAGAGAAAGGAGTACTAGTACAACGCTCTACAAATTTCATGATAGTAGGATTGATTTGGTCAATGGTACGATATGCTAACCAAATTTCATTAGTAATGGGATTAGTTGGGACCCATAATTCCTTCAAAGATCCTTCGAATAATTCAACCATGATCATATCATCAGTCATTACACTCACGCCTTTTCCTTGCACTAACATAGATTTAATAATACGAATATCAGGTATGATTACACGTGGAAGCAATGGTGGACATTCTCCAAATGCTTCGATCCAGAATTTTCGTATGAATGGAAGATCGGAACTATAGCTAATCCAGTCCAATTGTTCCAATGATTCTTTTACACTTGAAGATTCACCGAGTCCTTCTGGGAGCTTAGTATTCGCTGCTCCTACAAGCCGTATCGTTTCTTTAAGCAAGCGGACAAATATGATTCCAGGTATATCTATGTATGATGTCATAATAGCAACGTCTAAATGACCAGTCTTTAATGATTCAACTAGCTCTGTTATCTCATTAAAACTAATATTCAGCTGTTGAGGTAATCCTTCTACTCGATTCATGATGGATTCATACACGATTCTCTTGGGCCACCGAATCGAATAACAGGATGCTCAGATGAACTCTGAAATCCAGCTGTTATCCTTTCTAACTGATCCACAGCACGTGAAATTTGGCGATACAACATTTTTCCTTGTTCGGTGGGTAAAGTTTGACGTGACGTTCGCTGAAACAAGACTTCACCAACTTCAGCTTCAAGTGCAGTAACATGGTGGGTCAAAGCGAGTTGTGTCATAAAGCGGAATTTAGCAGCGGCAGATATTGATCTTAAGCGATAAATGGACACAAATGAACGATACCATTCAAAGTCAGCCATAATTTTTTTATGCCTCCATGATGTTTTTGTAATTTGTATTATAGCTTACGCCAAATTAAAATGGAAATAAATAACAGGGGATTCATTTTCTTAGTGAAATTATTATTGAGAGTGGGATTATCAATGAATACCAAAAAGATTTAATTGTAGTAACTAGTCACCAAGAGATTCAGCCGGAACTTCAAACGGGTCTATGGTTATCCGAATTTGTTGAGGTTTACGATTTATTAATAAATGCAGGTCATCAAGTAACAGTAGCTAGTATGAAAGGAGGTAAAACTCCGATAGATCCAAACAGTTTGCCTCAGGAAGGAAACGCTGAACGGATCAGTGACCATGAACAATTGCAAGATACGGTACTACTTAAAGAATTAAGCTCTAACGATTTCGATGCCATTTATCTACCCGGAGGTCATAGAACTATGTTTGACTTCGCTAATGATATTTCATTGCAGAACATGGTTCGAGAATTTGCTCAATCAGATCGAATTGTTGCAGCTGTATGTCATGGTTTGTCAGGGTTCGTGGGTGTTACATTATCAAATGGAGAATCGTTTGTGAAGGGAAAAACGCTAACATCGTTCACTAATAATGAAGAGCAAACGATTCAACTTGATAGTCTCATGCCTTTCTTGTTAGAAGACGGTTTGCGTCAATTAGGTGCGAACTTCATATCCGCGCCAATTTTTAGTGAACATGTCATTACCGACGGAAACTTGATTACAGGTCAGAATCCGCAATCTTCAACGAGTCTAGGTAAAGCCTTGCTTGAACGTTTGGAAGCAAAATGAATTATTAGTAGAACGGATATGAATGTGATAAACAGATCGAGAACATTTATACATACGATGTAACCTTTCGTGCATATATTCTGAAACGATTTAAATCTAAGAACGGAGGAGGTATTTGGATCGGAGTGGACTTATATTGAGAAGATTAATAGGAGCTGCAAACGGCAGTTCCTATATGTTTTATTATCAGGGATTTAGGACTCAAGTTGAAATATTTTATTGAGAAATCCCAATGCCTCAACACTGCATTTCCTTGTTAAGCAGTTCTTTAGTTCCTTCTTAGCAAGCTCCACGCGAAAATCAGATTGAAGTATGCCGACGTTCTCCATCCAATGGTCGGTTGACTCGAATGAAGTACTCTTCCACGCGCTATTCACATCTAAAATGATCCTACTTTCTTTGGTACCAGAAATAACAATATCCATAGTTTCTTGTAAGTCCAAAAGGGACCGTTCGAATGTCTTCTTCATTTCTTTGCCATGCATTCTCGCTTTTAATCTTAACGACCTAGTTTCGATGCCTTCTTCCTCTCTGATTTGTTGATAAAGCACTAAAGCATCCTTCGAAATCAGACCTTGTTGATAACGAACTTCAATAGATATATTGCTTCCTAGAATGACTTTAACCCATGGGAACAATTCGCGTGAAATGAGAACCGGTTTTTTCTTAATGAATTTACCGTAAGCCGCTGCACCATCACTGGGAAGTCGTGTTCGCCAAAGCCAAGGATCAGTTTCAGTCCCCGTTAACCATTGCTCGCCAAAAGTGATTTCGTAAAGTGAGGGATGATTTGGAATAAGTGGTGCCAGTGGCAAGATGCCCACTTCATTAATAAGCTGAACAGCCTCTTCATATGTGGAGATTTTTATTTGGATCATTCGTATTTCCTCCTAATCGTAGCTTCCTATAGAGTATTACGACATTATAAATAATACAAATTAAAAAAACGGCAGGAAGATATAAGGTTTTTTATAACACCAAATACATTACACGAAATTTATTTACCTATGGCCCGATTATCATCGGCTTGAACTAACGGTGATGCAACATAACGAACGATCAAGGCTTTGCAGGATGACGTTTCTAACTATTACATCGGAGAACAAGATATCTATCACGTACGCGGGTAGCATGTAGTATTTAAACAGATGGACTTATCTTAACCTAAGCACTAAGAAAATACTTTATTTTCTTTGCTCACCCTTAGGGTAACACGGCTGCTGACCCATGCCAGTAACCGCGTAAGCTATCGTTTCCGTTAGCGTAACGATCAGAGTACAGTACGGAATAGGTAGTGTTAAACTATTTATCCTCCGAGAATTCAATAACAAATTGGACGATATCTGTAGTATGGTTCACGTAGACCCAGCAACAGATCAGTTCTCTATGGCAGCATAACCTCGTACTTGCTAGTCAAGGTCGGTAGCTGTGAACGTTGCCACGACTTCTTCGGGGCTACGTCCTTCTCATTATATTCCATTTCCAATTACCTATTAAATCTAACGGGCAGCTTAACGCAAAAACAGGAGGCTATCGTAACTTAGCAGCCGTTCTGAAAGGATAGTTGACATAGTTTAGGATTGTGTGGAGGTCAGACAGACGTAATAATAGAAAAGAGGGAAAAAAAGTTACCCAAAACAAAGGGAGGCAGGAGAACGTGTCGAACATGGACAAGGAGAAACAGGCTCTGGAAAAAACGGTGTATGAAACAGGCGAGATCATAACGACGAAAGTGTACAAGGTCAGCCCGGAGCAGGAAGTGGGACTCGATTGTCTGTCAGCTGAGAGGCACGAAAAGTTACGCGAGGAGGCAATACCGAAGATCCGCGAGCGGTACGAGCAGCTGGTCAAGCTCCGGCAGCAACAGCCGAAGGCCGACGAAGGTGGCAAGCCTCCGGAGGATTCCGCTAACGGAGAACGATAGTGGAGGAGCTTGCTTCAGACAGCTCCTCTATTGTTTTATGAAGTAACGGACAGCATAGAATAATAAGAAGTGCCTAGGAACTAAAGGAATATAAACACACATGATGTATATAAAAGTAATATTTGGAGGAATCGGATTTTATGGTAATAGGTCGTTTTCCTGAGCGTATTGTAGTTATTGGGGCAGGGATTGCGGGTTTGGTATGCACTTTGGAGCTTATGAAACAAGGATATAACGTGCGTTTATTAGAGGCAAATAGTCAACCGGGTGGTCGCATATACACGATGCGGGATCAATTTGCCGACGGATTGTTTTGCGAAATCGGGGCTGCCTTCATTGGAGCGCATCATTTTCTCACATTGAGTTATGCCCAGCAAGCCGGGGTTCAATTAATAAATTTACCAGTCCCCAATAGAAGTTTGTCATATATCGACGGGAGATTAATAATAGATTCTCCGACTGAACCTGCACTATGGCCTGTTTCACTTACAGCCGAGGAAAGAATTTTAGGATATGCGGGAATGTTGGAAAAGTATCTCAAGCCGGGCCTTAAAGCGACGGGTAATCCTTTTTTGCCGGGCTGGCCCACAAAACAAGCGGCACAGCTCGATTCAATGACAATGGAAGAATATCTTAAAGGTCAAGGAGCATCTTCGGGTGCGATTAAGCTGTTTGAAATCGGATATATGCAGATGTTAGGTGATGGTATTCGCAAAGTATCTGCATTACAGCGACTGCTTGACCTAAAAATGGCCAGTTCCGAAAGAAGTGCAAAGACTATAGTAGGTGGAATGGATCAACTACCGAAAAAGCTTGCCCTTACAATTGGCTCTAATATCAGTTATGGATGTGCTGTGACGCATATTGAACATAGTAATAAAGGAGTAACTATCCAATTTAATAATTCCGGCGAAGTTTTCACTATCTGCTGTGATCGGGTCATTGTGGCCATTCCCTCTACAGTCTTGCGTACAATTCATTTTTCTCCGCCACTTAGCAAAGAAAAAAATGATGTCATTCAAAATCAACTTTCTACTTCCGTTACGCGTACCGTCATACAAAGCCGAACTAGATTCTGGAACAACTTAAGTTCCTTTACTACAGTAAATACGGATCTGAAAATTGGATGGTTGCTTGATGCTACATTCACTCAAACGACATCAAGGAGGGGGTTAATTTGTTCGTACTCCTCCGGTGAATCGGCGCGAGAAATATATAGAGCTGGTAATTTTAATTCAACTGTATCAGAAATCAAACAGGTGCTTCCTGAATTGTCGTATAATTATGAAGGTGGGACGGTCTTTTCTTGGGATCATAATCCTTACTCCCGAGGTGCGTATGCTTGGTATAAGCCGAAACAGATGATTCGAATGCTCCCAACACTGTCTGCCGAACAAGGTAGAATTTACTTTGCTGGCGATAATACAAGTCTTTTTCCCGGCTGGATTGAAGGTGCGATCTCTTCTGCGTTACGAACTGTAAATCAAATTATTGCCGGTAACAGCATATAGTACGGTAATGTATGTATTAATAATTAGTACGAGACAATAACCTGAGCCATGAGGTTGCCGTGGGATATATTAGAGCTTCACATTAGTAAAGAACGATCGGCAGCCTCGCTACGCTATACGAACGGGCAGGATAACGTAGCAATTATGTTGAATTTAAATGGTACCAACCAATGGGGATCAATTATGAATCAATAGCGGGAGAACATGAAACGGAGAGCGGTTAATGGATATTTGCTTTTATGATAATAATGAACTTGCAGCAAACGAAAAAGGCATCGTTTCTATAGATAGAGTGTATTGCATAAATTTCCATGAGTTTATCGGGGCAACATGGGAACAGCTTCGGCAAGTTTATTTGGTATTGCCGCAATATGTCATTAAGGAGCATCAATGTCCTATGTGGTTTGGCGAGGAAGGGATATCACCTAACTACTTATATGCTTCAGTTGAGCCCTCAGGATTACAAATTGTTGGAGAATTAACAATCGAACAATGGGAGATATGGGAAAGCGTATTTCATGCTCAACTATCCAGGTTCTCATTTCCATCGTTTGAATGTTGAATTGCTAAGCTA
>NZ_WHOD01000110.1 GCF_013141765.1 Paenibacillus foliorum | reverse complement strand
ATGGTTGTAGACCAATCAATCGTGCCGTCAAAGGGTAACCCGTGTTGGGCACGACTTCCGTTATTATCATGTAAATGGAGTGCCATCACCCGGGAACCGTACATAGATAATAAATCAACTCCTGGATAGTAGCGGTAGTGATGTCCGCAGTCATAACAGAATCCGATACGCAGGGAATCCACTTGCTCCAGCACATAGGCCAAATTGGTAAGATTCCGTAAATTCTCCAGTGCAACATTGACATCAAGCTGTTCAGCTTTTTCAGTGATTCTCTTGATTCTATCCAGTCCCAATGCATTATATGGATTGTCTTCTTTAGGCAGGTGCACCACCATTGTTGGAATCTCAAATTCGGCGCAATCTGCAACACATTGCAAATAACAATCGGTTAAGGCTTCACCGTCCAGATTGTCAAGCCAAAGGCTGTGTTGGTTTTTGACAGGCGCGTGGATATTTTCTATAAAAAGACCCGCTTCTCGCGCAATTTGTGGCCCGTTGCGATAATCGTTCCGATTAAAGTCTTCACTCCACCATAATAAAACGCCATCAAATCCCACCTCTTTTATTAACTGATAGCGTTCCTTAATCGGCAATTCATAGCCAAACCAATCATAAATGGTAATCATAAGCCGCTTCCTTTCTTGTTTTTTTCCATCATTGCGTGGTCAAATTGCTTGCTGATTATTTATTACTGGTAAATTCATAATAAATAATCCTCCTCGGTTCCCAATAATTGGTCCTTGTGAAGCTATGTTATTATACTATTTATTAATTGGCAAACCTTAAAAACACACGTTAGCTTTCTGGATAGAAACATACATTCGCCCTACGATGCCTGATTATGGGGTTTTCAGAAAATGAGATCTTTGTTTATCTTTATATATCTCATTTTTTTGAAGTGAGAGTCTATCAAATAGATACTCCTCAGAAGGGTTAACCTCAACTGCCCCTTAACGGAGTTGACATCATTCGCACTAAACTGCCAGTTACTTTAATGGGCTAAAAAAAGAGCAGCCATAAGGCAAGCTGCTCCTCAACTATCGTTCCCCTACATTTTTTTCAGTCTAATTACCGTTGCTACTTTGGTTAAAAAGGAATCCAATAAAAAAGACACAACAATGATAATCAATGTTGTGTCTCCGGTTAACCAGTCAACGTGGGTGTGCAGTTTCAAAAGCACTTAAATTATTCCGATAGTTAAAATAGGAACAATGTATATATGGATATTGCTATCAATCCAAATTTTTGTATTTCATACTGTTTTCAGTATGTAAACAAGTGAAAAAGAGGGTTAGCTGATATCGTTATCTTCTAATTCTACTTGTTAAACCATGTTGTACTTAGTTTATAAATAGGCTTGGATATCAACCCCGTACTGCTTCCCTGTCTGTTCCAGATCACGGAATACAGCCGGGGACAACACTATACCTTCAGATAACTGCTTTTTCATATTCAAGGCTTCGATTTCACCAGGCATATATACACGGTCAAACCCTTTAGCAGGCTTGCTGTTTACCGTTTCATCGATCTTTTCTTGAATACGACGGAAAAATTCTTGCTCTTCCATGAATGCCCCAACCTTGATAACGCCGAAGAAATGTCCGATCCGCTGCGGCTCGGGGTCCTCGTACATACGGGGAACACGTTTGCCAAACAATGCGCCAGTTAGTACGCCAGATAAGATATCCACCATAATGGCTAGACCTGAGCCTTTAGAACCCATTGGCAGTAAAAAGCCTTCAAGAGCTTCTATCGGATCCGTTGTCGGCTCACCATCCTTAGTTACTGCCCAGCCTTCCGGTATTTTATCACCTTTTGTTTTCGCTAAAATAATCTTTCCTCTTGCTACATTACTGGTGGCCATATCAAGCACGACTGGAGCCTTGCCCTTTCCGGTAGGAACTGCAAAAGAGATAGGATTCGTACCTAATGAAGGCTCATTGGCACCGAATGGAACCATCATTGCTGAAGTATTCGTCATGGCTATGCCGATGCAGCCCTCAGTCGCAGCCATTCTTGTATAATAAGAGCATGTACCGATGTGGTTGGAATTGTTCACACCGACAAATGCCGTACCATAAGTTTTCGCCTTCTCAATTGCGGTTTGCATTGCTTTAACGGACACGACCTGCCCCCAACCATTGCCTGCATCATACATGGCGGTTGTCGGTGTTTCAGCAGTCAGAGTGATGCTCGTGCATTTTTCGATCAAGCCTTGCTCCATTCTTTTCAAATAGCCTGGTATGCGGGATACGCCATGGGATTCAACTCCCAACAAATCAGCATCTACCAAATTATCGGCTACAATTGCAGCTTCTTGTTCAGGAAGCGACTTAGCAAATACAGCTGTACTAAACTTTCTTAATGCCTCTGCCTGGACAACTATTTTTTTCATGTTTTTTTCACACCTCTATGATTGAAGGATTAAATGCTTATTTACACAATAAACGGGCTGTTCGCCGTTCAATACTCGTACAATTTCTTCTGCAGCGCCCACTGCCATAGCAATTAGAGCATCTTCAGTATGGGCTGACATATGAGGGGTTACGATAACATTATCCAGCTCCCACAATGGATGTTGATTTTCCGGAGGTTCCTGCTCGAACACATCCAATCCCGCGCCGGCAAGCTTTCCTTTCTTAAGCGCTTCTAGCAAAGCCTGCTCATCCACTAACCCGCCACGAGCGCAATTGATTAAAAATGCTCCGGGCTTCATTTGGGACAAAGCTTGCCGGTCTATGAGATTATGGTATTCTGGCAAGTAAGGGATATGTAGTGAAACAAAATCAGATTGAGACAATAGCGCCTCCAGTGAGTCGACCATACGAACGTATTCTAAGCCAGACTCATCCTTCAAAAAGGAATCATAAGCCATAACATTCATATCCATTCCGAGCGCGCATTTACGCGCAACTCGCTTGCCGATATTGCCTAAACCGATAATGCCTAATGTTTTTCCCTGCAGTTCGGTGCCAATGTATTCGTTTCTTACCTCAAATCGGTCTTGCCGTAAGGCACGATCGCCTTTCAGAATTTGATGGGACAAGCCGATCATCATACCTACCGTATGCTCAGCTACGGAATTCGAGTTTGCATAGGGTGTGTTGCTAACATAGATGCCGCACTCGGCTGCGGCCTTCAAATCGATCTGATCGACTCCTGCTCCATGACGGGCTATGATTTTGCACTTGGTGGCGCTTTCAATTAGCTCTCTGTTAACCGATGCGGTACGAACCAGAATGGCGTCAGCCTCTCGGGCCAGCTTTACCAACACTTCACGGTCTGACAGGCCCGGAATTGTATATTTACAATTCGCATTTTGCAGAACAGCAAGCCCTTCCGCATGTATATCCTGCATAACCAAAACTTGAAACGGTCCCATTGGTGTTCCACTCCTAAAACTGATTTGTTTGTTTTTCTTAATCTGCTAGCTGATCTTCCATTCCTCAATATACCTAAAAAATATTAGGGTATATTCGTGTCTCTGCCAACATGTTACAGACAATTAGTATTTCTAGCAATCGTATTCATTTAACTAATCATCCTGAAAATAATTATTATGTCGTACTGAATTTAGTGTTTAAATCTATGTACCGTATCTATATTTACTGAATCTCGTACTGATTTAACAATATCAATTCATTTAACTAATGTTAAATACAGCATATCTATTGAAACGTAAATTGACCATTAGCTTGAACCTATATTCATTAAATCGAGTAGATAGGGGCAGCTAGCCCCTGACCTCTCACACCACCGTACATGCGGGTCCGCATACGGCGGTTCCTAAAGGTTAACGAATTTCGAGATAACGAGTCGTTAGACTAAGTAGCCCTTGATCTTTCCAGTAGGAAAGGTTGAGGGCATTATTTATGTTTCGGGACATTTCCCAATATCCTCGTCGTGAATTCGCCATCATTCTCGCTGCCCATTCGTAGGGTAAACGGTGTTTACTCACTTGACAAAGCAGTTTTGGCGCATCTCCGTCTTTCGCTATGATATACATCATTTGGGTAACGGAAAAAAGCGAGGCTACTAGACTTGAGAACCCCGCAATGATTAATACTCCATTAAATATATGGATGAGTATAGAAAATTTTAAATCATGAAGGCGCTGTGACAAAAGGGCTTTCTTCTTTACTAAAGCTGTCAAATGGAGCAAGCAAAAGGGCCAATCCTAAAGAAACGATATAAAGCAGTGTTATTACAGACAGCATGACCCTACCCGATTTAGGGGCGTCACATGGATTTTTCAATTTGGTGGCCATCAGACCCATGACCTCGATACCCGCGAAAGCGAAAAATACATAAATCAAACTTGTCCATAAACCTAAAGCTCCATGGGCAAATATCTCACCTGTTTGCGGCAAATGCATATGTGCGTTATCATTCCCTAGCACTCCCGGGAACACTAAGCAAGCCATTATAATAATCTTTATCAATTGCTTTTTGCATTTGCATTGTAGTTCCTATTGGATCAACTTGATTATCCCCCGAACACGAGCTAAGACTAAGGACTAATCCTAGAAATATTATTAATTTAATTGTTATTGTTTTACTCTCCATAAAGTATCCCCCTTATAGGCTGCACGCGGTAGCCTGTTTAGGTTTGTTCAACTATCGTA
>NZ_WHOD01000109.1 GCF_013141765.1 Paenibacillus foliorum | reverse complement strand
GCTAGGTAATCCGTGCTAAAAGCGCTGCTTGGCGCTTCTGGTAACTGTTCGTCTTCGCTTTTCCATGTAGCCATTTATAGTGAACCAGTAAAACTACTTAAGTCCCCACCTGATAGAAGGTGGGGGACTTATTCTACGTTTACGGTTAAGCTTTATATTGAAATCAGATCTCTCGATAGTTCGTTAAGCCGCTCGCAGCCATGTTCTGTAACCAACACCATATCCTCAATCATGATCGAACCTATGCCGTATCCATAGTAAGGGGTCTCCAAGCATATGACCATGCCCGGACGAAAGACGGCTGTCTCGGACGGACTGATGAAAGGGGCTTCTTCTGCCGCTAGGCTTAAGCCCGCACTGTGCCCCAGATGTCCTCTGTTGTAATTCTCCAATCCAGAACGGCGGATTACATCCATGACCTCATGAAAGACGCTGTTCATAGGCACTCCTGGTTCTATGAGCTCAAGGAGACGATCATGTCCTATCCTTAGCGCGTCATAGATACGCTTCACGGTATCCGAAGGATCACCGAGTACAAAGGTACGTGCAATGTCCGATCCATACCCCGCGACATCGACCCCCACATCAAACTTAATGACATCCCCCGGCTCACTCGGACGCGTATCGAAGTTATGAGCAGGAGCGAAGTTAGCTCCGACAGAAATCATATGAAAGCGGGCCGTAGAGAAGTCAGGACGTTTCATTAAGCCCTTTCGAAAAGCTTCGACGATTTCCGCGGCAGAGCTGCCGACTCCAATGGTACGAACCGCCTCCGTAATGCCTGCTTCCGCATAGGCACAGCCCTTACGTAGCTGGGTTATTTCCCATGGGGACTTTACCGCGCGCAGCTCGGTAAAGATAGCACCCGCTTCCATCAACTCCACCGCTCCGGCTGCACTCTTTAAGGACAAGGCTGAGCCATGCCGCATGGCGCTTAATTCCACAGCTACCTTACCGCGTGTAACTCCATGCTCGGCAAGTACTTGCATCAACAGGCCAAACATTTCCTCCGCTTGGGGCGAGACCGGACGTTTTCCTTGATACTGCCCGCCTTTAAGACCCAATGGGTCATCCACGTCTACCCAAGTGGGATAGGCCCTGATCTCGCATTGAGGCAGATCGCTCACCACTCCTGCCGCCTCGAATTCATTCATGATCAAGATCGTTTTACAACTTGGATCTCGAAACAGGACTGCTAGCGCGACTTCATTCATACGTAACGTATACATGAATGTACTCGGATGGCCGGAGAGGTAATAGAAGTTCTCACAGGTTGAGGCGACAATAGCATCAAGCTCTTCATTTTCCATGATCAATCGGGCTCGCTCAGCTAGATTCTTCAAATGTTCTGGATCTATAGGGATCAAAGCGTTCAACTCCTTATGCATTCGATTAATGATCCATTTGTCTCAGAAACTTGCGCGCTCGATCGGTTTGCGGCTGATCGAAAAACTGCTCTGGAGTTCCTTCCTCCTGAATAACGCCATCGCTCATAAAGATAACCCGGTTCGATACCTCCCGGGCAAACTTCATTTCGTGAGTAACGACGATCATGGTCATACCTTCTAGTGCTAGCTGCTTCATTACAGCCAGCACTTCACCTGTTAATTCAGGGTCTAGAGCTGATGTTGGCTCGTCAAATAACATAATCTGAGGATTCATAGCCAGTGAACGGGCAATGGCTACCCGCTGCTGCTGGCCGCCGGAGAGCCGGGAAGGATGCTCATACATTTTATCCTGCAGTCCCACCTTAGCTAGTAAAGATTCGGCAAGCTGGATGGCCTGTGCCTTGGGCATTTTTTTCACAGTCATGGGAGGCATAATAATATTTTCAAGGACAGTCATGTGTGGAAATAGATTAAATGATTGAAAAACCATACCAGTGAATGTGCGAATATCCCGTAGGGCTTGTTTTTTCGATGGTAAGTTCCCGGTCGCGTCCCACTTCACGCTGCCGACTCGAACTGACCCTTTAGTGGGTTCTTCCAGCCCGTTCATACAACGCAGGAGTGTGCTTTTTCCTGAACCGCTTGGCCCTAAGAGGACCACAATTTCTTGAGGACGGATGTGCAGATAAATATCTTTTAAAACCACCAAGTCGTCGAACTGTTTGCTCAGATTTATACATTCAATCATACTTTACACGCCCTTAATAAGCCTTGGCTAATTTGTTTTCAATGCGGTTAAGAATGTTGGAAAAAACCATGCTCATGATCCAATACATAAGGGCAATTGCCAGATAAAAAGGCATGCTTACATAATATTGGGCCATCAGCAGTTGGGCAGAACGAAGTAATTCAGTGACTGTTACCAAGGAAACCAAGGAGGTCTCTTTGAGCATGCCTATAAAAGTATTGCCCATGGGAGGAATCGCCACTCGGGCTGCTTGTGGAAGAACAACCTTCCGTAAGGCTTGCCAAGGAGATAGGCCCAGAGAGAAGGCCGCTTCCGTCTGTCCTTTACTCACAGATAGAATGGCACCGCGAAACGTTTCTGATAAATAGGCGCCAATGTTGATACTCAGCGAAATATAGGCCGCTGTGAGCGGCCCGAGTTTAATCCCATAATCAGGTAAGCCATAATAAATAATAAAGATTTGAACGATGATTGGAGTTCCGCGGATGATCGAAACATATCCTTTGGCCAAGCTAGTGATAAGCCAATTTCCCTTCAACCGCGCGATTGCTACAAGCAAAGCGATAAAAAATCCGAAGAACATCGAGACGACCGTGATATTCAACGTGTAGTAGGCTCCCTTTAATAGGTAGCCTAAGTTATCAAGTACCAGTTCCATTCGTGCAGCCTCCCGAGGTCAAACCGCTTAAATATTCGGTTCCACATCAAACCATTTTTTGAAAATTGTCGTAAACGTTCCGTCTGTCTTCATTTCAGCTAATGCTTTATTGATCGCTTCGACCAGCTCTCGGTTATTTTTGCGAACCGCTACGCCTGCGAAGTCTTCCTTAATCGGTTGTCCGACCGCTTTAATTTTGAATTTGTTTTTTTCGATTAAAGGCTTGATAGCAAATACGTTGTTAATGGTGGCATCAATTCTTCCGATGTTCAAATCCGTCAAGGACGTAACCACGTCGTTATAGGTGGCGATTTCAAACTTGCCGACTTTCGGCATAGCTGTATCGCGTAAATATTTTTCGTCATTCGTACCGAGACCAACACCAATCTTCTTGTCTTTGAAATCTTCGATGGAATGGATCGTTGTGTTGTCGCTCTTCACGACTACATTAACTGCATTTTTCACATAAGGATTGGAGAAGTCCATTGTTTTCTTGCGATCTTCTGTAATCGTAACTTGGCTGATAAGTGCGTCATATTTATCCTTCTGCAGTCCTTCGATTAAGCCCGAAAATTCCCCAGTAGTAAATTCGACTTGAACGCCTAACCGTTTGGCCACTTCTTTGGCAACATCTGCATCGAAACCGTCCACTTCTTTCTTTTCATTCAAAAAGTTGTAAGGTGCATAAGTTCCCATTAATCCGACTCGGATTTTACCCGATTTCTTGATTTGTTCTAGCAGGTTCGAAGGTGCTGCTGTTTCCGCGTTTTGGTTACCGTTGGCAGCAGGCGTAGGTGACTCGACTGGCTTCTGCCCGCATCCTACTAAAGCTAAGGCGACTACACTGACTAAGGAAACGGATTTAAATAATTGTTTGAATTTGATGGACATTCTCTACACCCCTATATAGTTTTTATGTTGTTATCTTGCTTCTAAATGCCTAAATTATCCCATCAACCCGCGGAATTCGAACCTTGCCGTTTCTTCAGCTATTTCTGAAGGGGGATATGTCGATTTATAATCTACGTCATGCATAGGGCCGAACAGCCATTTGGTTAACACGCCTGTAATTAATGAGACAAGAATGGTTACACGAAGCGATAAGTCGATCGTACTGGGTAGCATCTGTAATTCGATGGCTCGGTTTACATTGTTCTTGAAAGCTTCCTCGAACGTGAGCCATGTTTGGGATACAGCATCCCGCACGAGCGGGTCTGCGCCTTGACCTTTGATCAGCAGTAAAGCCATTAAATATCTGTTCTGATCAGCGAATTCGAACAGATCCGTCAACAACCGAGCAGACGATCTCACCATGTCATCTACCGAACCCGCATGTTTGCGATAACCTTGTTCAATGACTTTGTTTAACTTTTCTTTACCATCCTCTATAAGCTGGATAGCAAGCTTCTCTTTACTTTCGAAGTACCAGTAAAAGGTTCCTTGTGAAACGCCTGCGGATTTGACCACATCCGAGACCTTGGTATTGTGATACCCTTTGCGGGCAAATAGCTCCAGTGCTAAGGACATTAATTCTTGCTTGCGGTCTTGATCTTGATTCGATATGGACGGCAGGTTCAACATCTCCACTCTATTAACTGACGAGTCAGTTAAATCTAATTCCGATGGGTTTACTATAATTTAAAGATTACCTTGTTGTCAAGATAGAGTGGAAAATAATTGTGTAAAAACATTTTTCACCTATCAAATTTTGTAAATGTTGTAGTTTTTGTTTCAAAAAATCCAATCGGCATCCCCCTTTAATGGTTTGACCGACAGGAAGGGAGAATCAACATGACACAAGCTACACGAGTCACGCAGCTCCGTTGTGAGTATATGACGAATCCTTTTGGAATCGACGTAAAGAAACCAAGATTGAGCTGGAGGTTATCAACGGATCGGCGCGGTACCAGACAAATTGCCTATCAGGTTAGAGTCGCTTACACCGAGAAGAATTTGATTCATGAATCCAATCTTGTATGGGACTTAGGAAAGGTTCTCGACGGAGTTATTAGGGAAAATTTCCTGATTTTTGGGAAAGGCGGACGAAGCCGAGCGCTACGAGCAGTTGAATGAGAAGGTTCGTCAAGCTTTCGCGCAGGAATATCTCCAAGAGGATGGGCGTTTAAAGGCACATTTTCAAGGGATTTATGTGCTTGCCTTAAACATGAAGATGGTTCCGAAGGAAATGGAGCCTAAGGTGCTGGCTCAGTTGCTGTTTTAGATTAGTGGGGTCAGTCTAAAACTTATTTTACGGATTGACAATTTTGTGATTCGAAAATCCGCATGGAACAACCAGTTTAATACTTTATTTTCACAAGACAAATACTCAATAAATAGAAGCGCAGCTAGCCGCTGCAAATAGGGGACGATTGCATAAGAGCAATGGTTCTCTATTTTTTATGGAATCGACCTGTTAGCATCGCGTTAAGTAACTTTGTAATTCTAGATTCTGGATACTCACGCTGCACCCAAAAACCAGAAATGATATCTCGCGGGGAGTTTGTTCTAGAACTTAGTAGTGGTCTTAATCTGCATTATGCCAATTTGGTTCGAAAGATTAGCGACAGTAGACAACCCCATCCTATTTTTACATAAAGAATTCAAACAAATATAGAAAAGAAATTACATTCAAAGATATTGTGGTGATCTCTATAATTTTATTAGCAAGGTTGCTTATAAAAAAAAGTAAGCGAAGGGATTTTTTTGAAATCTTGCAATTGCTGATTCTTCTAAAGGAGGCACGGAAAATGGAGTAAGAGCATTTCAAAGAGTCAATTATTTACATTTAATGGAAATTGTTGACTCACCTGCCTCATCGGTTACTGGGAGGCTATCATATCATTAGGAGGGATTTCGTTTGGCTTCTATCTTTTATCATTCGAAAAAAATTGCAAACGCTTTACTTATTATGTCATTCAGCTTTTCACTCGCTAGTGGTGCCGCAGCTGCGACACCGAGTGGCTCCCAAGTGTTGCCCTGGATGGACACGTCGCTCACACCCGCAGTGCGTTCCCAGCTTCTCATCGGCGCTATGACGTTGGACCAGAAGATCGAGCAGATCGCCGGGAGTCCAGGAACTAACCCGGATCTTCCTCAATGCGGAAGTACTTTTCGGCACATTAATGGTATCCCCGAACTCGGAATTCCGAATTTCAGGATCACCAATGGCCCCGTAGGTCTTGGTGGCGGTGACTGCAATCCACAGGACAAGGCGACCGCACTGCCAGTTGCTCTGGGGCTCGCGGCCAGTTTCGATACCGACCTCGCTTACTCCTTCGGTAACTTGATGGGTGGCGAAGCACGTACTCTTGGCCTGCATGAGCTTGAGGGGCCTGGCATGGATATGGCACGTGTAGGAGAGGGAGGTCGCAACTTCGAGTACATGGGTGAAGACCCCTACCTTGCAGGCATCCTATCTTCGAGGGAAATCCATGGGATTCAAGATAACAACATCATAGCGATGTCGAAGCACTACGTGCTCAACGATCAGGAAAAGAACCGTAACTCGGTTAGCGTCAACATCGCCGATAACGTGCTTCACGAGCTATACCTGCTGCCCTTCGAGATGTCGGTCAAGGATGGCAATGTTGCCTCGATCATGTGCTCGTATAACCGAATCGGCGGCATCTACGCTTGTGATAATAAGTATCTGCTGACGACTGTTTTGCGTGACATGTGGGGCTTTAAGGGCTATGTCCAGTCCGACTTCGGAGCGACACACTCGACTGCCATGGCGCTTAACGCAGGATTGGATTTAGAAATGCAATCCGCGATCAACTTCACACCCGCCAAAATCAATGCTGCACTTTCTGATGGCAGCCTTACTATAAATACGATCAACCAAGCTCTCGACCGTCGATACGTGCAGATGTTCAAGTTCGGAATTTTTGACACTCCAGCACAGCATGGCACTATCGATGCGCAAGCCAATGGTGCTACAGCCCGTGCGATTGCTGAGCAGACTGCCGTCCTGCTGAAGAACGAGGGTCACCTGCTACCGCTCAGTTCCTCTGTTAAGTCAATCGCGCTGATCGGTCAGTCAACCTTTGCTGATGCCGCAGTCGCCGGTGGAGGAGGCAGCTCGCGAGTCTCGCCTTTGTACACGATTACCCCGCTTGATGGCCTGCAGAACACACTGGCGAAAATAGGTTCGAACGCTACGATCACCAAAGTGATGGTGGCTAATAACAACAGCAATCTCGATGCGGCCGTTGCTGCAGCAAAGAATGCTGACGTCGTGATCATCATGGCTGGCGTTGTGACCAGCGAAGGTTCGGACCGTCCCAGCTTGTCCTTGCCTAACAACCAGGACGCGATGATCTCCGCCGTCGCAGCAGCGAACAAGAACACGGCGCTCGTACTCAAGGATGGCGACCCCGTCCTCATGCCTTGGATCAACCAAGTCCCTGCGATCCTCGAGGCGTGGAACCCAGGTGAGGAGGACGGCAACGTCGTCGCCAATCTGCTGTTCGGACTTGCCAACCCCTCTGGTAAGCTCCCAGTGACCTATCCAATCTCTAAGGCTGATACGCCCACAAGTACCGATGAGCGCTACCCTGGTATCGGTAGCGGAGCGGGTGTGGTCCCACAAGTGTACTACTCTGAGGATATGAAGATGGGTTATCGTTGGTACGATTCTCAGGGCATCAAACCTCAGTTCGCCTTTGGTTACGGCCTGTCCTACAGTAACTTCAGTATCTCTAATCTCTCCGTGACTCAGCGGACTACCGATGGGACCAAGCCGATTCAGGTGTCCTTATCCGTGAAGAACACCGGAACTGTCGCTGGTGCCGAAGTACCCCAGGTATACTTGGGTCTGCCCGAGAACGCGAACGAGCCACCGAAGCGCCTAGTGGGCTTCAAGAAGATCTGGCTCGCCCCTGGTGAGGAGAAGCAGGTTACGATAACCATCGACCCTGCGGCATCGAATCACCCGTTGTCTATCTGGAACTCAGCCGCTGCCGCATGGACAACTCTAGAAGGGGAATACAAGGTATACGTCGGCAACTCTTCGGATAACATTACGTTGACCAACTCCTTCACGGTTGGACGAACTGCTACTCTGAGCGGCGATACTTCCGTCTTAAACGGAAAAAACTTCAGCTTGAATTATGGTTTGAAAAATGTAACTCAAAGCGTCTATCAAGGCGTTTATGCACAGGATCTGACCCTTAGCTATGATCCTACGAAAGTGGAGTTTGTCGATGCACAGTCTTCGAAAACAGGTTTGTCCGTAGTAAGTAAAAATGTGACAGAACCAGGCAAAGTACGGATTATGCTTGCAAGCTTGGGAGCAAGCAATGCGATCAAAACGGATGGCGATCTGTTGACCCTTCAATTTAAAGCAAAATCAGCTGCACAGTCTGCTTCAACAACTATTACATTAGCTAACATTATTGTAGCAGATGGTTCTGGTAATGAAGCACAATTGGCCAAAGCTTCACAAAAAGTATTGATTACTGTTACTCAAGGCGATCTAAACGGTGACGGTAAAGTGACCATAGGTGATCTTGCTATCGTTGCAGCAGCGTATGGCAAAACGTCAAGTAGTCCGGACTGGGCTCTAGCTAAGCTAGCAGATGTGAACAATGACGGTAAGGTTGATATTATCGATCTTGCATCTGTAGCACAATTAATCAATTAATTTTGGGAGGGGGAGGAGGGCTTAACCTTCCTTCCTATCTGTTATTAAATAGATTTGCAACTTCTGCAAAAATATTTTTGTATTTGCAAAAAATGTTGGATGCCTAATAAAAGGGATTTGTTGTATGATGCAGCTGAATTCCATAAACATTGAAATCTCAGCTGGTCATCATTCCCATTCTATTTCCATAATAAGAATTCAAACAAATCTTGAAAAGAAATTACATTCCAAGAAATTGTTGTAATCTCTATAATCATCTTATGTTCACAACTACTTAGAAAAAAAGAGGGGAGAAAGAAATGAGCTTTAAAAATCTGAGCAATATTCAACCTACTGTTGGCAGTATCGGAAAGTCCAGAAAAACCAGCTCAAAAGTGAATTGGATGCCGTATCTATTGATTTCACCGGCCCTATTAATGATTGTTGGTTTCTTGTTTTATCCTATGGCAAACGTATTTTATTACAGCCTTCAAGAGTATAATCCTGCCAAGCCTTTTTATAACCATTTTGTCGGGCTGGATAATTTTCTCTCTATTTTTAGGAGTGATGAGTTATTTTACTCTAGTATGTTGGTTTCATTTAAATGGGTTAGTATCGAGGTGGTTCTACAGCTTATTTTTGGTCTGCTTATAGCGTTACTGCTTAATCAGACTTTCCGGTTTCGTGGTATATTTCGTGCGATTGCGATTCTACCCTGGGCTGTATCTGGAGTCATTACTTCAACTATGTGGTCTCTACTATTTAACGAACATATAGGACTAATTAATGATTTGCTGATTAAAACGGGTATTATTCAACACAATGTGGCTTGGGTGGCCAGCATGGAAACGGTATTCACATCTGTTGTCATTACTGAACTGTGGAGAGGGATTCCTTTTTTCACCATTACAATGCTTGCTGCCTTGCAGACAATCCCTAAAGATCTGTACGAGGCAGCCACAGTGGATGGAGCAGGAAGATGGAAGTCGTTCAGACATATCACACTACCTTATTTAAAGAATCAAATCATATTGTCCACTCTTCTCCGATCCGTTTGGGAGTTTAATAATGTAGATATGATTTTTACAATGACAGGTGGCGGTCCGGCGAATAAAACTACAACGTTAACGATGTATGTCGCTAATCAAGCCATCATTGCTCAAAATTTTGGCTATGGCTCAGCTCTAACTGTAGTCGGATTCCTTGTTTTGCTTGTTTTTGCTCTATCGTACTTGAAAATTAGCGGCTTTGGCAAGGAGGCATAAGTAGTGCTGAAAAAGTTGGATAGAACGTATTCTTTATATCTTCCTCTATTCGTGACGATGCTGTTTACTATATTTCCATTGTACTGGACTATAGTAACCTCATTAAAACGAGAAGCAGATGTGACTGAAATTCCCATTCGTTATTGGCCTAAGACACTTACCTTTGAAAACTTTATCATCGCATGGGAGAATGTCGGATTCAGAGTCTTTTTCAAAAATAGTGTATTTGTTTCTGGTTTGACTATCTTCATAGTACTTATTTCTTCTGTACTGGTTGGTTACGCGCTTAGTCGGTATAAGTTCAGAGGAAAAGGTACGTTTATGGTTACGCTTCTATGTACTCAATTTGTACCTGGTGCCATGCTCTTGATTCCATTGTTTATGATCTTCAAATCTTTGGGCTTAGCAAGCAGTTTATTTGCACTTGTGATTACTTATAGTACATTCCAATTACCCTTTAATTCTATTCTAATGAGCGGTTTTATTGCAAATATACCAGAAGAGCTAGAGGAAGCTGCAATGGTAGATGGGTGCAGTCGATTGAAAGCAGTATTTCTGGTGATTTTCCCCATCTTGTTACCGGGGATTGTAGCTACAATGGTATTTGCTTTTATTAATGCTTGGAACGAGTTTTTATTTGCTCTCATGTTCATAAGTAAGCCTGCTTACTTCACATTACCGGTTGGTTTACGTTATATGCAGGGCGAATTCGATATTCACTATGGGGCATTAGCAGCGGGCAGCCTAATCTCCCTATTGCCTGCGGTATTACTGTTTGCTTATGTACAGAAATACCTCGTACAAGGTATGGGGGCAGGAGCTGTAAAGGGTTGATGGAAATGAACTAGTTTTTCCTACAAGGAATTAGCATATTGCGAAAAAAGAGAGGATGTATAAGCATGAATAAAAAATCCATTACCAAGTTAGCCTTTACTTTGTTTAGCCTTTCATTAGTATTATCAGCCTGCGGCGCTGGAGGCAACACACCCGATTCTTCTCCAAAAAGTGACAATAATGTCCAGGTTAAGGCTAAAGAAAATGTGAAGCTGACCTTTTGGGATGAAAATGCTGGCCCTGACCGAACCCCTTATCTAAAAGAATTAATTAATCGTTTTCAAGAAAAAAATCCTACCATTACTGTTGAATATGTTGGTATACCGAATGCATCGAATAAACAAAAGTATGATGTTGCCATATCGTCGGATGAAACTCCAGATATCGGTGGTGTTAATGCCGTATGGATTTCTGATTTTGCTGCAAAAGGCGCGCTATTACCCTTAGATTCTTTCCTCGATAAATGGAATGATAAGAATAAGATAGATAAGAAATTAATTGAATATAACAAATCTCTAGCTCCAGACAAGAAGCTATACCAAATTCCTACCACTATGTATATGGACGTTTTTTGGTACCGTACAGACTGGATAAAAGAAGCCGGCTTAAATCCACCAACCACATGGGATTCATTTTTTGCAGATGCAGAAAAACTAAAGGATTCTTCCAAAAATAGATACGGTTATAGTATTCGTGGTGGCGATGGAAGCATTAATCAATTAACAACAGCGATGTTTGCCTACTCCGGTATAGGTAATTATTTCAAATCTGATGGCAAATCCACAATTAATGACCCGAAAAATATAGAATTCTTGAAGAAATATGCTTCACTTTATAAAAATTTTACACCGACAAGTGATATTACTAATGCCTATAAGGAAATGGTAGGAACATTCGATACGGGGACATCTGCAATGATTCAACATAACTTTGGTTCTTATAACAACCACTTGCAAGCAATCGGAGAGGGGAAATTCGCAGCAACTATTTTGCCAAAATCTGATAACGGGAAGCGTGTAATTGCTCCAACAGCCAATGGATACGGAATTTTTAAAAATACAAAACATCCGGATGAGGCATGGTTGTTGTTGTCTTTCTTGTTATCAAACGAAAGTCAAACTTATTGGAATGAAAAAATCGGTCAAATGCCAACAAACACGGATTCTCTTCAAAGCGATTATGTGAAAAAAGTTCAGCATATTCAAGAGGGAGCTCAAGTTCTTGCAGATAAAGATACGATTGTACTGGATGTGCCTCTAAACCTTCCAGATTACAGCAATATCTTAAAGCAGATACTTGAACCGAACTTCCAGAAAGTATTGGCTGGAACGATGACTCCAGAAAATTTCCTGAATAGTTGGGCAAGTGCCATAGAAAAAGCTAAGGCTGATTATGATAAAAGTATGAAGAAGTAATAGGAGTATAGCATATCGAGGGATGCACTTTCCTCGATTTGCTATCTACTTTTCATATTCTGGCTAAGGAGCCATTTTTATAGAAGCAATGGGAGTGGATACTGTGCCATTAAGGCGAATCCGTACACTAAAATCAATTATTTTATGGCTGTTCATTCCCATAATTATATTATTTCTGATGATCTCGGGCCTGCTATCTTCCCGAATGGCATTACAGCAATTAAAGCAAAATGCATATACAAGCATCTACGACACCGTTTCTCAAACCAAACAGTTTATGAACGAAAAGCTTTCCGAAATAGCGACAAATTTAACGATTTTAGATAATGATTCCGACTTGAATAGTCTTCTTAACCGTTCGGATGATGCTGGGTTCGAGTTAGAGCCTCAAGATTATGTTAGCTTAAGCAAAAGCTTGGAGAAGGTTTTTATCCATCGCAACGGTGTCATGGATTCTATTCTAGTATTTTATAACAATGGCAAAATTGCCTTTCAAAAAACAGAGGAAATCACTAATAATACAACTTTGCCGTTGGATTTGGACCTCTACACATCCAAACTAAATGAAAAAAAGAATCTGTCATTAAATCATTGGTTAATACAAGTAAATGATAACCAAGAGGGTTATGTAAGTGTAATTAAATTGCTAGGCAAAAGTCGAGACTTCATTAAAGGCATTCTACTATTTCAAATCAGGCAATCCTATTTCAAAACAATATTGGACAATCCTATCATCAGCCAAAACGGTTATTTATGTATTATTAGTAATGATGAGGTGATGAGATTTAAAGATATTGATCCCAAATATGAACTAACTGACAATGAACTAAAAAAAATTTTCCTAGAAGATAACAAGTCACAAGGTAAAACTAACCTTGTAAATAGCAGTGGAAATCATATGTTGGTCATTTACGACACACTGAGCATCAATAAGTGGAGAATAGCTGCTGTCGTTCCTGAAGATGAACTTTATCTTAAAGTGGAGTATATGAAATATATTAATTTGGCTATGATGTTCATTTTAATTATTATTGCTATTTTTTTGGCCAACCTATTGGCAAATGTGATCACGAAACCAATCATTCAACTTACCCGCAAAATTAACAATATTGAAAATAATAATTTTGAGATTAAATTCTCTGAAAAGCAAAATATTACGGAGATTGATGTCTTGAATCGTGGCATACGAGACATGATACATAGAATTCGCGATTTAATAGTTAAATTAGAAACAGAACAGGAGAACAAACGTCTGGCTGAATTAACAGCACTTCAGTACCAGATACAGCCTCACTTTCTATATAACACCTTATTTTCAATCAAACAATTATGTGAGATGGGGGAGACGAAAAAAGCAGGGAGCATGGTGTTAGCTTTATCTAATTTTTTTCGAATCAGCATTAGCAGTGGTAGTGAAATCATCCCCATTTCTCAGGAAATTAAACACATAGAAAATTACTTGCAAATTCAAGATAGCCGATATGGTGACAAATTTATTTACAATATTGATATACCTGAGGAGATGTTAAATTATAAAATCTTGAAACTGATCTTACAACCGTTAATAGAAAACTCACTATATCATGGGATAAAGCAAAAAAATGAAAAAGGCACTATCTATGTTAGGGGGATTGAAATGGGGGATGACTGCTATATTTGGGTTGAGGATAACGGGGCAGGAATGACACCCCATAAACTAAAGGAATTGAATGATAGTTTAATGGTCAAAAGCGATTCTGACAATCAGGTGGGGTTTGGAGTTGGAAATGTACATAAGCGTCTTCAATTACATTTCGGCCAAGAATATGGTCTGTTCTACGAGAGTGAGGAAGGACAGGGAACGATAGTAACCGTGAAAATAAAAAGAATACAGTAAATGGAGGAGACTATGTACAAAGTTATCATTATTGATGATGACTGTATCATACGTAGAGGCCTAATCCAATTGATTCCATGGAACGAGCATGGGTTTGAGCTGGCAGGTTCGTCGGATAACGGCAAAGATGGGCTTGAATTGATCAGAAAAGTTCAGCCGCATTTAATAATAACCGATATACGTATGCCGTTTATGAATGGTCTGGAGCTCACTGAAATAGTAAAAGAAGAGTATCCTCATATTAAAATCATTATGCTGACCAGTTACGATGACTTTGATTTTGCAAAGCAAGCTTTAAAGTTGAAGGTATTTGATTACTTGCTTAAACCCTTTGATAACGAAACTATTATAAAAGCTGCTGCATCCGCAATGCACGAACTTGCCTACGAATACAGAATAAGTCAAAAGGTAACAGAAGCATTGCCGATACTAAGACAGAAGTTTTTAGAAAAGTTGATAAACGGAAAATTATCAGAATATGAGATTGTCTCTGGGGCTGAGTTCTTGGAACTTGCTCTGCCGGACACAAGCTACGTGACCATGGTGCTAAAAGCGGACGATTACTCGTATTCTGAATACCCAAGCCGATTCGGCAAAGAAATGCTTAAATATTGTGTGTTAAATGTCGCAGAAGAAACTTTAGGTTCAAAAGGGCAAGGTATATTATTTGATTCGGTTGAAGACGAGGTTGTAATGATCTGTTTTATTAAGGAGAACGAAGAACAAGCAAAGGAAAAAGCATTTCTTATAGCTGAAGATATTCGAAGGAATATCGAAAACTTCTTGAAAACAACCATTACCGCTGCAATTGGGGGTGTTTATCAAACCTATGAAGGGATCTCTTATTCGTATAAGGATGCGCAGGCTGCATTAGAAATTAGGCATATTCTGGGCACAAATCGAGTTATAAGAAGGTTTGAATATATTGAACCTACAGGAAGTATGGATATATCTAATCTCAAAAATGAATTCATATTGAATGTTAAACTAAGTTTCCTTGATAAAGCTTTATTGAATTTAACTGCCATCGAGCGATCCATTCTGGAGGCAAAAAATGTATCCTTACTTGAAGTACAACGGATATCCATGGAGATTACACTTCTTCTTTATAAGGAAATGGAGATTTACACCAAGGGAGATGAAAGCCTTGATTTGGCGTTTCGCAAGATTCAACAATTTCAAACCGTTCATAATATATTCCTTTTTATTGCAGATTTGATTACTACTTTTATCCCAATCATTCACAGTAAAAGTGATTCACAGACAAAACGTATCATTAATCAAGCCGTTGTCTATATGAAATCTTATTTTTATTATGAAAATTTATCATTACAGGATGTAGCAAAAACGGTACATATAAGCCCTACGTATTTAAGCATCATTTTTAAGAAAGAGATGAACATTAACTTTAGCGATTATTTGCAAACCATACGAATGAATGAAGCCAAAGAGCTCTTCAGAAATAGTAATCTAAAAACTTATGAGGTGGCAGAACGGGTCGGATTTAGTAATCCTCAGTATTTTAGCGTTTGGTTTAAAAAAAATACAGGGATGTCGCCAAAAGATTTTAAGTCGCAGTCGGTAGGACTTCAAAAATTCGGGAATTAGGAATGGCTAATAAATAGATGATGGTAAGTATTATGTAAGGGGGTGAGTACACAAAAGTAGCTCGCATTAATGAATGAAATGTTGGTATGCAGGTATTCGAGACTTATTGAAAGCGTTTTATTAATTATGGGAGGGATTAAATGTGACTAGAATCTCGGTGCATTCTAAAAAGCTTATGCTAACTTCGCTTGTAGTATCATTACTATCTTCACCGCTTGTTGTATCCAATGCAAATGCGGCAGCTGGCACAGCCCAGCCTGAAATCTCTCATCTGGTCAAGAATATTCTTACAATCGATGGAAAGACATTCAGAGATTTAAATGGGAATGGCAATCTGGACCCTTATGAAGACTGGAGACTTTCGGTTGATCAGCGAGTAAACGATCTCGTATCCAAGATGACGCTACCGGAAAAGACAGGGATGATGCTTAGTATGTCGCATTATATGGGAAATAGTAGATCTTGTCCGGCACCAGCGGTAGGTGGAACTCCCAATGACATACTGTGTGAGAATGACCAATGGCAAACGATTAACAACTTTGCTGTCCCAGGAAGTGAGATGTATAATCTGGATCCACCGGTTCTCGCTGCATCTGCTGCTACAAAAGGCATTACGGAGCGTAACTTGCGATACTTTATCATTCGCGACAATCCAACCGCCAAAGATCTAACGATATGGACCAATAAGATCCAAGAAGTGGCAGAGGGTACAAGGTTAGGTATTCCGGCAACTATGATCTCGAATCCACGAAACCATGCCGGAAATTTAGCCTTCGGGTTTAGTGAGGCATCGGGTCAGTTTTCTTTATGGCCAGGTGAATTGGGAATGGCAGCAACGAATGATCCAGATCTGATGAAGCAATTCGGACAAATTGCAGCAAAGGAATGGGAAGCGGCCGGTATTCGAAAGGGCTACCAGTATATGGCCGATGTAGCTACAGACCCTCTCTGGATGCGTTACAATGGTACATTCGGCGAATCGCCTGATCTATCGTCGAAAATGATTTATTCCGTTATTAGGGGCTTCCAAGGTGAACAGCTCGGCCCGCATAGTGTTGCCCTGACTACCAAGCATTTTCCAGGTGGCGGCACGCGTCTGAACGGCCATGACCCCCATTATTCTTGGGGTAAACCGAATCCCTATCCGACTGAGGGCAGCTTAATGAAGTATCATGTTCCTTCTTTCCAAGCGGCTATCGCAGCGGGTACCTCGTCTATCATGCCTTATTACGCTAAATTCGATAATTCATTGAATGCGCCTCAGCTTCCAAACGGAGAAACGTTTGAAGAAGTAGGATTTGCTTTCAATAAATACATTATTACAGACATGCTGAGGAACCAGCTTGGATTTAAGGGATATGTAAACAGTGACACCGGAATTATTACGGCAATGCCTTGGGGAGTTGAAAATCTGACTAGGGTGCAGCGATATGCCAAGGCAGTGAATGCCGGTGTTGATATTATTGCTGGAGATCACAATCCTGCTGATCTTGCTCAAGCAGTTACGGACGGATTGATTACCGAGGAAAGGATCAACCAATCGGTAAAACGACTCCTGACAGAGACGTTTACATTGGGCTTGTTTGAAAATCCTTACCGGGATCCGGAAAAGGCTCAACGAATTGCGACTAACCCGATTTCGCAGCAAATAGCGGATGAAGCGCATCGCAAGTCGGTCGTGCTCCTGCGTAACGATAATGATATTCTGCCTTTGACTGACGCCAAGCTCGCGAATGAGAAGCTCTATGTGGAGGTTGTGACGAAATCAGGAGCAGCAACTCAAACCGCTACTCTGAAAGCCGCCATCAAACAATATGATCCTACTATTGTTCTGACAGACAATCTTAATGAAGCAACGAAAGCATTAGTTTACGCTATTCCTAGCGGTGTGGGGGACACTCCGGATAAACCATTACAGATTGCTCTGGATGCCGATACAGGTATCGATGTCGCCAAAATTAAAGCGATTGAAGACAAGGTTCCTACGATCTTGACCATTAATATGTCCAATCCTTGGCTTATCGGGGAAATTGCAGAAAAGGCTGCAGCTGTTGTGAGTGTGTTCGGAATTAAAGCAGAGCCGTTATTAGATGTACTTCGTGGTCGCTTCAATCCAAATGGTAAGCTTCCCTTCACGATTCCTGCTAACCAAGCAGCGGTTAACAACAATAAGAGCGATGTACCGGGTTACGATGAGGATCCCAGTTACGTTTATCGCGACAAAAATAACCATGCATACGGTTTTGGTTTTGGTTTAACTTATCCTACAGCAAGCGCTACTCTGACCGGTAATATTTCCGTATCGGGTGGAAAAGCTTTTAATTTAAATTATGGACTCAATAAAATAACCCAAAGTGTTAGTCAAGGAGTCTATGCGCAGGACCTGACACTTAATTATGATCCAACGCAGTTGGAATATATCCATACAGAGTCTTTGAAAAGCGGTTTATCTGTTATAAGTCAAAATGTAATAGCCCCAGGGAAAGTACGGCTGTTGATCGCAAGCTTAGGAGCAAATAATGCTATAAAAACGGACGGTGATCTCCTAAGTCTTCAATTTAAAGCTAAGACAGTAGCAGGACAATCGAATTTTGCATCCATTTCGTTAACGAACATCGTTTTATCTGATGGAACGGGTATGGAAACTAGATTGGCCAACGCTTTCCAGAGTATAAGTATGGTTTACACGTTAGGCGATCTAAATGGTGATGGTATGGTGACTATAGGCGACCTTGCAATCGTTGCTGCAGCATACGGAAAAACTTCGACCAGTCCGGGCTGGGATACATTTAAGATAGCGGATATAGACAATGATGGGAAAGTAGATCTTGTAGACCTCGCAACCATAGCAAAATTAATCAATTAAATATTAAGCAGGGGGAAGGGAAAAATCATTCCCCCTTGCCTTAACTAAAGGAGGAAGTAAATCGTGAAACGAAAGTTGTTATCGCTAAGCTTAACGCTATTAGTGAGTTTAGTGTATTTGTTGCCACAGGTTGCCTTAGCAGAGGAGGCTCCTTCTTTTTCTTTAACAATTAATAACAACCAGGTGACTCCAGGAAGTGAGATTCAGGTAAGCGTTACAGGAAATCATTTAACGGATGTGTATGCGTATGAAATGAATCTTGATTTTGATCATACGTTGCTGCAGTTTAAAGGAATTAAAAGTGGACTATCAGGGTTTTCAATCGATCCTCAGCTAGATGGTGATCATCTGAAGTTCGCAAGTACGAAGGTAAGCAATGTAGCTGGTGATACTGGAACCCTCAATTTGAGTACCATTACGTTCAATGCAATCGGACAAGGGAGTGCTGCGATCCAGTTGAAAAGTGTGCAGCTCGTCGATAGTCATTTGACCTCTCAAGTCATTCAAACAGCCGCACAGGCAACGACAGTGATTATTCCGAATGGAGGTAGTTCAGGAGGTAGTGGTAGTGGTAGTGGAAACTCAAACCATTCAGGTAGTGCAAGTGGAAATACAGATCATACAGCTGGAGAGAATGTGCAATTAGGACAGGGTACAACGGTTGTCATAACACCTGATGTGAAGATGGATATGGCAACAAAAACGGCAACTTCAATCATTAACGTAAGTACCTGGAATAAGGCTGTTCAACTAGCCGCACCTAATACGAATGGGTTAAAGACTATTCAAATTCAAATTAAGGAAGCGATGGGTGCGACAGGTTATATCCAACAATTCCCGACGATGGCTCTTTCCAGCAATGAGGCGTCCATTCAAATTGAAATCGTCTCACCAATTGCATCTGTCATTATCCCGAATAATATGCTTCATGCCGCTGATCTAACCGCTAGTGATGTTGGACTGAGGATCGGAAAAGCCGATATCAGTAAATTAGATAAAAGTGTAATGAACCAAATCGGTGACCACCCTGTTATTGATTTAAGCCTGCAAGATGGAAATACAACGATATCATGGAATAATCCGGATGCTCCTGTGATAGTGCGCATACCTTATTCCCCCAATGCAGAGGAAAAGCAAAATCCAGAGCATATCGTAGTATGGTATGTGACCGGTGATGGAAAAGTTGTATCGGTACCGAACGGTAGGTATGACGCATCAACCGGTACAGTCATCTTTACGACTACACACTTCAGTATCTATGCGGTAGCCTTTGTTCAAAAAACATTTGATGATATCACCTCCTTGGACTGGGCAAAAAGCCAGATTGAAGTATTGGCATCTAAAGGAATCATCAACGGGATCTCTGACAAGGCATTTGACCCAGGCCATCCGGTCACGCGTGCGGACTTTGTAGTCTTGTTAGCACGGACATTAGAGTTGGACCGAAGTAAGGGAATGGGTGACAAATTTGCTGATGTACGTGAAGGTGATTATTACGACGGCGCTTTGAGAAAAGCTAGAGGTTTGGGCATTACGGAAGGGGTAGGCGATAATTTATTTAAGCCTCGCGACCCTATCACAAGAGAAGACATGATCGTATTGACAGAACGTGCATTGAGAGTGGCCAAACAAATGACAAGCCATGCAAAAGAAGATCAGCTAAAACAGTTTAATGATTATACAACTGTATCTACTTATGCTGCTCAAAGTGTAGCTGCACTAGTCGAGATGGGGCTAGTTCATGGTTATGACAATGCTATCCATCCTAAGGAAGCTACGAATAGAGCTCAAGCAGCAGTGTTGATGTATAACATTTATACCCGTTTGTATAAGTAATTTTCCTGTGAAGCGAGGATAAAAAAGTCCCGATGCAAGTTGATCGAGACTTTTTTATTCTATTTATTTTTTATAGTAATAATTTGCGATATTCTTATATCTTTCACGCAGTAAATAGGCTGCTTTTTTGGGTTTCCTGTCACGGGTGAATACACCTTTCTTATTTCCATCGACTCTCATGATCCCTTGTTTGGTTGCAAAATCAGCAAAATTCCAAACGTGTTCACCAATCACAAAATCGAGCTCGTCAAACACTCGGTGGTATGTCTTCAAAAACTCACATTGGTATTCCTCTGTCCACATAGTCGGTACTGCAGAAGTTAGACCATGCAGGGTATCTGCGCCAAATTCTGTAAGGAACACTGGTTTTTCAGATGTATCCCGCCATTCAAGCAGCTCTTTCCGTAGCTCCAGCTCCGCTGTTTCCAAATCACCACTATTGAAATACCATCCGTAGTACCGGTTTAAACAAATCACATCGCTTAAGGAATGAATTTTACAAGCCTTTGGAGTTGCCGCTTGAAAGCTGACAATAGTAAGCGGGCGAGTTGGATCAAGTTCTCTGGTAAGGTCAACCAATGGTTTAAAGTACTCATAAGCTCCTTCTTCCTCACCAGCAGGTTCGTTAGCAACGACCCACATCACTACGCAAGGGTGATTTTTATCACGGGCAATCAATTCCGTTATCGCTTGTTTATGGCTTTCTTGAGTTTGGACCGTTTCCCAAGTATTTCTTTTCTGCGATGACATGAAGCCGCCAAGCGTCATATGCAGTCCTACTGCAGGGACTTCGTCTACAACCACAATACCTTCACGATCGGCCATACGCATAATTTCCTCCGAGTAAGGATAATGTGACGTGCGGAATGAGTTGGCTCCAATCCATTTCATTAAACTAAAATCTTTTACATTGATGGCTTCACTTAATCCTTTTCCATGAATTTCAGCATCTTCATGTTTTCCAAAACCTTTAAAATAAAAAGGCTTTCCATTAATCAGGAATTGACAGCCTTCCACTTTAACCGTACGAATACCGAAGCTTTCATCATAAGTGTCCGTAATATGACCATTAACGTCTAATACATTCACTCGAAGAGTATACAGATAAGCAGCGCCAGGTTCCCAAAGTATTGGATTATTCACATAGATGACGCCGTTTACACCAGACGCTTCTCCTACAATATTGTCATTTTCATCAAGAATAAATACTTGTACTTGGGAGGATTCTTCTACTTGTGCTTCGTATTTAACAATACCTGTATGATCTGCTACGTCTGTTTGAATAGTGATATCTTGTATAAATTGGTTGGAAGTCGTATAAAGCTTTATGGGCCTGTGAATACCGCTATAGTTAAAGAAATCATGGAAGTAATTTTGCCTTTTGATTTCTTTGCCCTCACTATTTGTTCTTATTTCCAACTCTCCTATAGGAATGGTTGTAAGGTCTAATACGTTATTAACCATAACAGTAACCCTGTTTTTACGATCAAAATGAACATATGGCGCGATATTTTCTTCGAAAGGAGTGTAGCCCCCCGAGTGCTCCATCACTTCTTGCCCATTGACCCATACTTTACCATAATGGGTCACACTTCCGAAGCGAAGGACGATTCTTTTGTTATTCCATGATTGCGGCACGTAAAACTCTCTTTCATACCAAACGTTTCCTACATGCTCTTTAATTTTTATGTCCTCGGTGAGTTCATTGTAGCTTGCAGGAACAGGCATCGGGATTGTATCTTGAAGCTTACTTTGGATAAGGTCGTTTGGGACAACGTATGGATCGTCCAGCTTGAAGTTCCAAATTCCATTTAAGTCTATTACTTCTCTTTTGGTGTTTGCTTGTGGATATAACATGATTATTCGCTCCTTCTAGTCATTTAATTTGAGTTATTTCTTGTTTCTAATTCATTTAATATTTGCTTGTGCTTTGCATCCGTCAGATTATAGAAGAAGGCAAATATTAGAGCTGCAACAATGAAAGAAACTGCTGGCAGCAAGAAAAACAAACCTTTTAAACCTGTTAATGTTTTTGCTGATTGAACAGCATTAGGCACATAGCCTATCATGCCGAGAACCATACCCGGCAAAAAGCCGGCTAACGCTTGAGCCATTTTTCTAAAAAAGCTATATGAAGAATAGATAATGCCCTCGGTACGTTTCCCGGTTTTCCATTCATTGTACTCAATGACATCCGCAATATGAGCCCAAAGAAGGGTATTCGGAATGGCCAAACCGAAGGCAGATATACCGTAAAAAACGATAAATGTGGCGGATTGAACTGGAAGTGTAAAGTTTAGCAGTTCAGCAATAATACTAATACTTAGACCCACAAGGAACGTGTTTTTCTTTCCGAACCGCGTGGTAAGTAGGGGGGTCAAGAACAATGCAAGCATAGTGACTCCCATGCTCAGTGAAGTTAGGATTCCTATCAGATGTATGTTATTCAGATTGTATTGCGCATAGAAGATTTGAACAGCCTGTTTAATAAAGGTTGCAGAAATGATGAAGATAGAGACAAGGCAGAGTATAAGCATCGGGCGATTAGTTAGGATAGATTTTAAAATCTCCATAAATGGGACTTTTTTCTCTTTGAGTGAGCTGCTAACAACCAAGTTTTCTTTTACATTTCGATAACACAAATAATGCGCGATTACACCTACGAACGCCATTACAGCCATAGCTACCGGATATCCTACTTTTGGATTTTGAAATTCAGTAATCATTGGCACAACTGCAATTCCTGTAATGAAGATAGATAGTTGGTATCCTAGACCTCGGAAAGAGGCAAGCTTTGTACGTTCGATGGGATCATTCGTCATTACGGAAGATAGTGAACCAAAGGGGATATTGACTACAGAATATGCAAACCCGAATAGCATATAAGTGGCAAAAGCGTAGACAACTTTGGATGTATATGAGAAGTCAGGAGCTATAAACGTCAGTACTGTCGTTATTGCCAGAGGAATGGAGCCAAACAAAATGAAAGGTCTGAATTTTCCAAGCTTTGAACTGTACTTCCTTGAATCTACAAAAGAGCCTACTGCTGAATCAGCAAATGCATCAAAGATTTTGGATATTAGAAAAACGAGTCCCGCCGTATAAGCTGAAATTCCCAGTACATCTGTATAAAATTTCAGGAGATAGATTTGTCCCAAATCGAACATCAATCCGTTTCCAAGGTCTCCTGCTCCATACCCTAATTTTTCTCTGAGACTCAATTTTTGTTTAGTCTGGCTGTTCATGCTTTGCCTTGCCCCTTTCCTTGCTTGCGGTTAATGACCTATAATCACCTAATTCATAGAGTCAGTGATTGATAGATGAAGTATTACTTTATTTAATATAAGGTAGTTCATAACGAAGCACATTCAACGATTTTTGCAAAATAAAAAATAATTTGCCTTTGAGAAAAAATAATTCGTTTTGTGCAAAGATTGTTGCATGTTAATGGCAGTGAATTGTAATATAATGCAAATGTATTCGCTTACACGTCATGAGGGGCTTTGCAAGGATTAAAAAAAGTGGAAGAGGGGATGGATAGGATGTTTCATTATTTTGTTCGTAATCTAGTAATAGTTTCAATTTTTACAGGATTACTCAGCGGTTGTGGTGTAAATACTAGTGGTAAAAGTGCGGAGGTTGCAACCAAGACAGTCGAACCAGTAACACTGAAATTCCACTTTTGGTATAATGAAGATCAAGACAATTGGAAAGCCGTCTACAAGCAATTTGAGAAGAAATACCCGAACATTAAGATTGAATCTGTAACTGCAGGGGACAACAATTCGCTTGATTATTTGAAAAAGCTTGATCTCGCTGCCGCATCTGGCGATCAGGTAGATGTGATGATGTTCTCTGCTCCTCAATATTACACGCAGCGTGCTGCCATCCAAATGCTGGAGCCACTTAACAGTTATATTGCGAAAGATGGATATAAGGTACAGGATGAATATTATTTTGATCCATCCATCGGGGATAAGACCTATGCACTTCCAGCCAAGAAAGCAACTTTTTTTGTAATGCTGAACAAAAATCATTTGGATGAAGCAGGTCTGGCGGTACCGAAGGATTGGACGTGGGATGAGTTTCTTGATTATTCGAAGAAGCTGACCAAAGGCGAGGGAGCAAATAAGAGATATGGAACTTACTTTCACACCTTCCCTCTTTACTATCAAATCGCTCAGATTAATCAGATGGAGAATGCCTTCCTTTATAAGCCCGATGGCAAGTCGATAAATATAGAAAACCCGCTTATCAAGAAATCGCTCGACATCCTCAGACAAGCTGAAATTATGGACAAATCAGCAACGCCATATTCAGAAGTGATTAGCCAAAAACTGAATTACAGGCCTCAATATTTCAATGAAAAAGCAAGTATGATTCTCACAGGTGATTTTATGATTCCTGAAGCCGGCGGAACAGATAAAGTGCCAGCTAACTTTAAGACGGCTTTTGCGCCTTATCCTAAAGTGAACAAGAACGATCCGACTACAACGATTTCGGGTGGAGACCTTATGGGGGTGTATGCCAAGTCCAAGCATAAGGAAGAAGCATATCAATTCGTACGTTGGTACACAACAGAAGGAATCACGCTTCAAGGAAAATATATTCCGACATGGAAAAAAGCAGATGTGTCAAAGGTGCTTGATAACCTAATTGCTTCGTCCAAAACACCGGATAAGGTAGATAAGGAATCTTTATTGAACGTGATGAAAAGCAGTATTCCACAAAAATTCAGTATTCCGGTACCGTATCATGATGAAATTGACAAAGCTTATGTGAAAGAAATTGAAAGATTTTTGCTTGGTGAAGTAGATACGGATACTGCCATCAAAAATGCATCGCAAAAGGTCCAAGAAGTCATAAAAAATAACAACAAATAAAACGGAAATCAACGTTCCTCTCAGATGAACTGAGCGGGGCGTTGATTTTTTGTATAAGAGCACTTCTCGTAGACACACTAGTAAGGAGAGTAGAAAATTTTTTTTGCTATTTGCAAAAATTGTTGAATGTTTATGAAACTCATTTAACGTATGATTGATAAATAATCACATGTTCCCGCTTTCATAACTTGACATGATGCGGTTGCTAATAAGGGGAAAAGGGGATTGACGATGCTTATTAATAACAAAGCTCGAAGTCTGGCTGCTATTTCAATCATTGCGGGATTGCTCAGCGGATGTTCGGGTCCTATTGCTAAAAATTCAGAGGTTACCGACAAAAAAACGGAACAAGTAACGCTAAAATTTCACTTTTGGTATAATGAGGACCAAGATAATTGGAAAATAGTTTACAAGGAGTTCGAGAAAAAATATCCAAATATTAAGATTGAGGCAGTCACGGCCGGAGACAACAACTCGATTGATTATTTGAAAAAGCTTGATCTTGCTGCCGCTTCCGGTGATCAGATAGATGTGATGATGTTCTCTCAACCACAATTTTACACACAGCGGGCTGCTATCAAAATGCTTGAGCCTCTCAACAATTACATTGCAAAAGACGGTTATAAAGTGCAGGATGAATACTACATTGATCCATCGATCGGGGACAAGACCTATGCGCTTCCCGCTAAGAAAACGACTTTCTTTGTTATGTTGAATAAGAATCACTTGGATGAAGCAGGTCTACCGGTACCCAAGGATTGGACGTGGGATGAGTTCCTCGACTATTCGAAGAAGTTGACCAAAGGCGAAGGAGCGAATAAAAGGTATGGAACATTCTTTCATACATTTCCAATATACTATCAAATAGCTCAGATCAATCAGATGGATAATTACTACCTGTATAAGGATGACGGCAAGACCCTGAATTTGGATAACCCGCTTATTAAGCGCTCGCTTGATATCCGCAAGCAAGCGGAAATCGTGGACAAATCAGCAACGCCATATTCGGAAACAGTTAGCCAAAAACTGAGCTACAGACCTCAATTTTTCAATGAAAAAGCAAGTATGATTATCACAGGTGATTATATGATTCCTGAAGCTGGTGGAACGGATAAAGTGCCAGCTAACTTTAAGACTGTATTCGCACCTTATCCTAAAGTGAATAAGAACGATCCGACTACAACTATTTCGGGCGGAGATCTAATGGGTGTGTATGCCAAGTCCAAGCATAAGGACGAAGCTTATCAATTCGTACGCTGGTACACAACAGAAGGAATTACGCTTCAAGGGAAATATATCCCAGCATGGAAAAAGGCGGATGTATCCAACGTACTCGATAACCTAATTGCTTCCTCCAAAACACCGGATAACGTGGACAAGGAATCTTTATTGAACGTGATCAAAAACAGCATTCCTCAAAAATTCAACATTCCGAAACCCTACCATGATGAAATCGACAAAGCTTATATTAAAGAAGTCGAGAGATTTTTACTTGGTGAAGTGGATACGGATGCCGCCATTAAAAATGCATCGCAAAAGGTTCAAGAAGTCATAAAAAATAACAGCAAATAAACACAAAAATCAACGGTCTTCTCAGATGAACTGAGGTTTCCGTTGATTTTGATTTTCCTTGCGTAAACTCAAGAATTGGAGGCATTGCGAAAATGTGGAAAGTACTGCTTGTTGATGATAGTTATCCTGTGCTTGAGTTTCTATTGCATATCATTCCTTGGGAATCGCTTGAGATGGAAGTTATAGGCATGCATTATAATGGTAAAGAGGCATTAGAGCATTGCAAGCTAGAAATGCCGCACATTCTGATAACAGACATTGGAATGCCAGAAATAGACGGTTTAGAACTCACTAAGGCTGCAAAGCAGCTAGCCCCCTTGTTGAAAGTTATTATTTTATCCTGTCATGACGATTTCCAATATGCCCAACAAGCTGTCAAACTAAACGTAATGGATTACATATTAAAGGAAAAGATGAAGCCTGAAACAATAATTGAAATACTAAAAACTACACAACTCCAATTGGATCAAGAAAACAAAGTATTAGAAAGCCAGGTACGTTTAAAAAGCATTTTAGATCAGAATAATTCCTTACTAAAGGAATCCTTTATTCGTTCTACTCTTATGAATCCAATTCATGATACTAAACGTTGGGAAACCGAAGCCCAGCAGTTTGGGATCCATATGGACAAGCATATCTATGTACCTGTACTCTGTTTTGCTAAGCGATTATGTGAATTGAAACAACGGTATCAATCGGATGAATTGTTCAAGTATGTTTTTGAAAATGGCATCAACGAGCTGGTGGATACAAGGAGAGTAGGAGTTAGCTTTCACTACGCAGTCAATCAAATCATTTTATTGCTTCCTCTGCGACCCAACCACATAATCAAAGATTACAATGAGATTCGCTATAAACTTACTGCTATACAAGTGGAATTTGAAGAAAAAATAAGAATTAGCTTGTCTTTCATACTTTCTGTACCCTCCCATACTCCATCAGAAATTAAGCAGCGATTAAAAGAGATAACGGATAGCAAGAACCAACGTTTTTATGAAAATTCAAAAAGCATGTATAAATGGGAGCCATTCCAATATTCTACGGATGATATCTATAAGTATTTCTCGCTGGCATCAGACGAGCTCAAACAGCTTATTGTCGAAGGTAGGATAGAAACAGTGGAGGGTGTATTAAATCGATGGGAACAAATGATTAGAACTCATCGGTTTAAGGTAGAGGAAGTTCACGGTTGGGTACTTAAGCTAATGTCTGATATCGATTTGAAGTATCGCTCTCTGCGACACTTTCAAAAAGCTTTTTCAACAGAAAGGTTTCATAACACAGTACTAGAATTAGAATCTTTGGAAGAATTATTTGATTATATGCGGCATTTTCTCATGGAAAAAATCGATTATGTCACTAAATCACAGCACGAAAGTGAGCGAAGAGAAGTGATTGAAGCCAAACGATATGTGATGACACATATGTCAGAGAAGATCGTTATGGAGGAAATCGCTCGTATGCTGTTTTTAAATGCGAGTCATTTCAGTCGTATCTTTAAAATGGAAACGGGAGAAACCTTCATAGAATTCGTAACGCGGTATAAAATGGAACGAGCTCAAGAGTATTTATTGCAATCAGAAAAAAGTATAGAACGGATTGCCGAAATGCTCGGATATGAGAATACGAGTTATTTTATCAAATTGTTTAAAGCATTCTCAGGGATGTCACCGGTTAACTTCCGCAAGCTAAAGTGAGCATTCAAGGTAACTCTACAATAGAAAAAGCGCGCAAATATTTTTTCGGATAGAAAAAATTCTTGGATGTTCTTACTGTTTCAGCTCCTTATAATAAGAAGCATAACCAAACAACAAGAGGTGATTGATTTGAAACAAGCTTTGATAGAAAACCCCGCTGGAATCGTATCAAAGAAACTTCTGCAGCATTCTAGAAAGCGCTCTCATAGTGGTGATGCTTGGGCCGGCTTCTTTTTTACTGCACCCATGCTAATTACTACTACCATCCTAACGATTATACCCATTCTGCTCTCCGGTATCATTAGCTTCACCGATTGGAATTTTATTTCTGGTCTGGACAGCATCAAATCAGTCGGATTCGAAAATTACCAAAAGCTTTTTCATGATGAAAACTTTATTCAATCCATGAAGAACAACATCGCGTTGATGGCTGTTGTTCCCGTATCCCTATTTCTTTCATTAGTATTGGCGGTGCTCATTAATAAGGCGACGTACTTCAAAACCTTCTTCAAGGTAGTCTACTTTATGCCGTTTATCTCAAGTTTTGTAGCAGTAGCAGTATTGTGGAGGGTGTTATTTCATCCAACCAATGGTCCAATTAATGGATTCTTAAAGTCAATTGGGATCGATAGTCCGCCATTGTGGCTCGCGGATACGCATTACGCGTTGCTGTCTGTCATGATCATAATGGTATGGTCTTCACTAGGATTCAATATGATTATATTTATGGCTGGTTTGCAAAATATACCGAAGGATTTGTACGAAGCAGCTGATATTGATGGAGCATCGCCCATTCGGCAATTTTTCTCCATTACGTTGCAGATGCTTTCACCAACGACTTTCTTTTTGTTAATAACCGGATTGGTCGCTTCCTTCAAGGCATTCGATCTCATCATGATCCTGACGAACGGAGGGCCAGCAGGCTCCACTTCGGTCATTGTTTTTTACTTATACGAAACTGCATTTATCAATTTGAAGTCCGGTTACGCTTCTGCCATGGGCATCGTACTGCTTCTCTTCATTCTTGTGATTACTCTTATTCAATGGGTTGGTCAAAAGAAATGGGTAAACTATTAAGGGGTGTTCCTATGAAATTAATTCGTATCGATCGTACATTAATCACTTTAGTGATGGGGGCGATGGGAATCTTCTTCGCTTTGCCTTTCTTCTGGATGATTTCGGCTTCTTTCAAGCCAGAGCTTGATGTGTTGACTTATCCAATTCAATGGATTCCAAAGACGTGGAGAGCGGCAGAAAATTACCATGAGGTTTGGGCCGGAGCGCTGCCTTTTTCAATGTATTACTGGAACAGCTTGAAGGTTTCTATACTGACAACCCTGTTTTCTTTACTAATATCATGTATGGCTGCTTATGGCTTCTCTAAGGTTCCCTTCAAAGGGCGAGATATGATCTTCGTTCTCGTACTGGTCACCTTCATGATTCCTTCTCAGGCCATTCTGGTACCGCAATTTATTATGATGCGTTGGATGGGATTGTTTGATAGCCATCTTGGTTTGATCCTGATAGGTGCCTCCGGGGTTCTAGGGACATTCCTGCTGCGACAGTTTTTCATGGGTATTCATAATGATATTATTGAATCGGCCAGGATTGACGGTGCGAATCATTGGGTCATCTTTTCCCGGATTACACTTCCGCTAGTTAAGCCAGCTTTGGCAACCTATATGATCTTACGATTTATCTGGACATGGAACGATTACCAGAATCCGTTGATTTTTATCCGGTCTGATCTTTTGTTTACCCTGCAGATCGGTATGCGTAAGTTTGCAGATGCGAATGGCGAATTTTATTCCCTCATAATGGCTGGTGCTGTATCCGCTATTTTGCCGCTGTTGATTATTTTCATTATTGGGCAGAAGCATGTTATTGAAGGTGTTGCTATGGGTAGTGTGAAGGGATAAGTAAATCCAATACTCGGGTAAATTAAAAAGGAGATTACAAAAAATGGTGAATTTGAAAGCAAAACCTTTTAATTTAAGCAATGAAGACATTACATGGGTAGAAACAACAATAGATTCAATGACAATCGAAGAAAAGATCGGACAACTATTTATAAACTTAGGGTATCGTCATGATCAGGAATATTTAAAGGATATATTAGAAAAGTACCATATTGGCGGAGTGCGTTATAATCCCAATAATGCTGAAACGATCTATGAGCAAAATAAATATTTACAGGAAAACAGTAAGATTCCTTTACTCATCGCAGCCAATGTAGAGTCAGGCGGTAATGGGGCTTGTACAGATGGTACTTTGATTGGTACCCATATACAAATTGGCGCCACTAAAGACCCTCAATATGCATACCAATTAGGCTATGTTAGTGGTGTCGAAGGGGCTGCGATAGGTTGTAACTGGTCATTTGCTCCAGTGGTTGATATTAATTACAATTGGCGGAATCCCGTAACGATGACACGTTGTTTTAGCGATAAGCCAGAAGTGGTTTTGGATATGTCTGAGGCCTATTTTAAAGGGATATGTAAAAGCGGCTTCGCTGCTGCAATGAAGCATTTCCCTGGCGATGGTGTGGATGAGCGCGATCATCACTTATTGACGAGTGTTAATACACTGTCTTGCGAAGAATGGGATCAAACGTATGGCAAAGTGTATCATGGAATGATTGAAGCAGGGGTTCATAGCGTTATGATCGGTCATATTAAATTACCTGCTTATTCCCGCCGATTAAACCCAAATTTGACAGATGCAGAAATATTGCCTGCAACCTTATCGCCGGAATTAGTTACAGGATTATTGCGTGATAAGTTAGGGTTTAATGGATTGGTCCTTACCGATGCTTCTGCAATGTTAGGACTTACATCGGCTATGAAACGCTCAGACATATTACCTCACACAATAGCAGCGGGATGTGATATGTTCTTGTTCTTTAATGATCCGGAAGAGGATTTTTCCTTTATGATGGATGGTTACAAAAATGGTATTATTACCGAACAACGATTAACAGATGCGCTCAAACGCATTTTAGGATTAAAAGCTTCCCTTGGTTTGCATAATAAACAACGAGCAGGCACACTTGTTCCGCCGATATCGGCTTTAAGTGTGATTGGTTGTGAAACTCATAAGGCCATAGCGAGAGAGGTAGCAGATCAATCCATCACACTTGTTAAACAAACACGTGCAGAGCTACCTCTTAAACCGGAGACGCATCGTCGAATCATGTTGTATGTTCTTGGTGATGACCTCGTGTTTTTTGGGCAAAAACAACAAGGCGTAAAAGATATAATTGTTGAAGAGCTTGAGAAAGTTGGTTTTGAAGTGACCTTATTTGTACCGCAGACAGCGCAGATTGCACAAGTGAAGCAAGAGAGTGCTGAGAATAAGCAAGCTCCTGTAGCTGTTCAACGTTTTAAACGTGAGAAGGTATCAATATTTACGAATTCGTTTGACGCTGTGATCTTATTTGCGAATGTTCAAGAATTTGCACAAGCAAATTACGCGCGTATCAAATGGTCTTCACCTATGAGTTCGGAAATTCCGTGGTATGTTACCTCATTGCCGACGGTATTTGTTTCATTGCATAATCCCTTTCATTTATATGATGTGCCGATGGTTAAGACCTACATCAATGCATATGCACCAACCAGAACTGTAATTCAAGAAACGATTAAGAAAATATTAGGAGAATCTTCATTTAAAGGACAATGTGAAGTTGATGCTTTTTGTGGATTATGGGATACACGTATTTAATACTGATTAAATGATTGGTATCCGATAAGGAAATCAAATATTCCACGGGTTGGTATCATCCATGATATAATTTGCATAGTAGAGATTTGATTATTGCATATGCACGAAGCCTACTCGTATTACCTTGGATGGGCCATGACAGAATGCATCTTGTCTAACAGCAAGATGCATTCGATCATGGCCCCTCCTGTATTGAAGCTGTAACTGCCACCGATGCTCTAATTTTCGGCAATGTAAAGTTAAAAGTCTTTATTCTATTGATTAGGAGTTTATAATGTTATTATTCTTTCGAAATCTATCTCTTAGGAAAAAATTAATCGTTACTTCAATCACTTGTTTAATACTGCCAACCATCATTATGCTATATATTACAAATGATTTTTCACAGCGGATCATTCGAGAACATTCGTTGGAAAGCTCAAAACAGATATTGCAAAATGTGCAGGTTCAAATGAATAAGGTTATTGAAGAAATGGTTGCCGTATCGAATACGATTCAATTTGATTCGGAGCTTAAGAGCTCGCTTCAGGGCAAATCTGATCCATTACTATCGAAGTTAGTAACGACCCAATTAGAACAGTTGGTGAGTGATAAACCGAATATGCAGCTCACTTTGCTTATGGAGGATGGTCGATATTTTTCCGATTATTCGTATTATGAGTTTGAACCTTCGAATTTCAGGGAACAATCTTGGTTCAAGGATTTGTCCCAAACATCGGCATTAGATACGCTTTTTTTGGGAGTTCAACCTAATTATTTGAAATCACAGGTAGCAGAGAATCCTTATGTCATCATGACAGCAAGAGTTTTAACGGACAATTCGTCAAGGCCGTTTGCTTATTTAATTGTAAGTCGTACGGAGAATACGTTTAGCGACATCTATGACAAGTTTTCCGAGGAGATTTTTCTCTTGGATAATAATAGCCAAATTTTGTCCTATCGAGATAAGGGTTGTATTGGAGATAATTTTCTGGATTTAATTAAGAAAGGTGTCGTAGAATCACCTGAGATTATTAGTTTAAAAGGAAAAACTCACTTGTATGTGTCGATACCCCTTCGTCATGCTGGTTGGAATTTGGTCAGTTTGGCTCCTTATGAACAATTGACCGATAAATTAAACAATATTTCTCGGTCTGGTTTGGTTCTACAAGTGCTTTTTGTAGTTGGATTTATCATAATCCTTACCTATTTGCTTCAAAAGTTTACTAAACCGATTCAAGTACTTGGTGAAGTTGCGCTAAAGGTTGAAGCTGGAGATATAGAAGTACGGTCTAACATAAGAGGAAGGGATGAAGTAGGACGTCTAGGCCGGGCTTTCGATGAAATGCTTGACCGAATTATACAGATGCTTGAACAAGTCAAGCTCGAACAGCAGCTTAAACGGAAAGCAGAGATTGATATGTTGCATGCGCAAATTCATCCTCATTTCTTGTTTAACGTGCTAAGCTCCGTTCGTTTAAAGCTGTTAATGAAAGACGATCATCAGAACGCCGAATTGGTAGGATCATTATCAACTCTTCTGCGATCAACAGTTTCCAGCCAGCAAGAGTTTGTATCTTTACTTGCTGAGATCGATATGGCCAAGCAGTATATGGATTTGATGAACTTTACTATGAGGCATCCAGTCGTTTTTCATATAGATGTGAATTCGGAATTGCTTCTGGAAACAGTACCCAGATTTATACTCCAGCCAATAATTGAAAATGCTTATAAGCACGGCTTTTCCCGAAAAAGCGGTTGCATTACGATAAATGTAGAAAAATTTGGTGATAATTTGCTCATATCGGTTAAGGATAATGGACTGGGTATCGATTCTGAAACCATGAGCATTTTACAGGAACGCTTACTCCTTAATAAAAAACAGATTATTGAAGAATCTGCTCATAATGGCAGTTATAAGATATCGGGTATAGGGCTTTTCAATGTGTATGAGCGTCTAAAGTTAATTTATGGGGATCGGTTTCAGATGACGATACAAAGCGTTTATAATCAAGGCGCCAACATCGTATTAACCCTTCCAATTTCAACTATGGAGAATGAATGAAATGTATAAAGTAATTATCGCTGACGACCATATGCCTGTTATTGATTACCTAACGACAAAAATTCCTTGGCAGCAACTCGGTTTGGAGCTCATTGAGGCTTGTTCTGATGGAGAGGAAGCTGTTCATGCTTGCAAGCGTGTGACACCTGATATTCTAATCACCGATATAGGTATGCCAATCATAAATGGGTTAGAGTTAATTGAAGAAGGACGCAAAATCAACCCATTTCTAAAGACTGTCATATTATCATGCCATGAAGATTTTCACTTTGCTCAAAGGGCAGTCAAGTTGAATGTTAATGATTATATTCTAAAAGAAACTCTTCGAATCGAACAGTTAATAGATATTTTACGTCAGCTTACTAAACAGTTAAATGAAGAAGAAGTATTAAGAAGTGAAAGGCAGAAACTACAAACCGTAGTTTTTGAAAGTCTTTCATCGTTAGGCACGAAATTTTTGCATTCATTGATAGAACAACCTATATGGAATGAAACAGAATGGGCAGTGAAAGCGGAAAGCTTCGGCATTCGCTTAATAAATGGAACTCCTTATTTACCTGTGCTCTGCATGCTGGAACGTTTCTCGCATTTAGAGGAGAGGTTTGGCGGAGAGCACCAGCTTCAATATGTAATAGTTAATGCGCTAAACGAATCGGTTAAGATCGAGGGAAGTGTAATTGTTACACTTGACGAGAGACATTATTATATCCTATACCCCTATCCTAAGTCGATCAAATGGAACCTATTGGATAAAATAAACGAAGAGTTGCAATTGATTCAAAATTCAATGGGCCGTTATATGAAAATAGGAACTTCTTTTTACTTCGGTGAGAGTTGCGATACGATGACTGAATTGAAAAAGCAGATCACTTTATTACTGAATGCAAAAACCTTTCGCTTTTATTCAGGGGAGAATCGCATTCTCAAATTGCAGCATTTTGAGATAACTAAAGACGATATATTCGTTTATTATGCAGCGGCTCTGGATGATTTCAAAAATTGTATTCTGAATTGCGATGTTGATTATGTCAAAGGAACCCTAGCAAAGTGGATTGGTATAATGGACGCTAATAGATATCCTATGGATTCGGTCCGAAGTTGGGTGTTAAAAATCGTTACTGACATTGAACTAAAGTACACCGTAATGCAGCATTTTCTTACGAATTATAGCGCAGAGTTGCTTCAGCAAACGGTATACGCAATTGATACGCTAGATCATCTTAGTGAATGGTTGAACAACTTTTTAGTGGAAAAAATGGGAAAACTGAGAGCCTACCAGGATCATACTAAACGCAAAGAAATCGTCGAGGCACAGCGTTATGTTATGATGCATTTGAACGAAAAGATAAGTATGGATGAAATGGCAAAACGATTAGACCTTAATTCATCTCATTTTAGTCGTATTTTCAAAAAAGAGACTGGAGAAACGTTTATTGAATTTGTTACGAGATGTAAGATGGAGAGAGCTCGAGAGATGCTTGATAAATCCAATCAAAGTGTAGAACAAATTTCTGAGGAGCTTGGTTTTGATAATAGCAGTTATTTCTTTAAACTATTTCGTGCCTTCTCCGGTATGTCGCCAACGGAATATCGCAAAAAAATATAATTGGATTTATGGAGGGAACAAATGACGATGAAAGTAACGCTTGATATTGTGGTTCGATCAACTGAAATAGACGTTAATGGTCATGTCAATAATGCCAAATACTTAGAGTATTTAGAGTGGGGACGTGAAGAGTGGTATGATACGGCAGGTCTTAGCTACGAAGTGTTAAGCCAGTTAGGTGTTCAGACTGTAACTGTAAACATTAATATCAATTATCGTAAAGAGTGCAAGCAAGGGGATAGGCTTTCAATCCTAACTCATCCTGACAAAATCGGGAGAACTAGCTTCGTGCTTAAACAGGAGATATATAATCAAGCTGGAGAGCTTTGTGCTGACTCGCTTGTGACCAGTGTAACCATTGATATACAATCACGAAAAAGTAGTGATGTACCTGAAGCCTTACGACAGCTTTTTTAGCAGTTGACTTAAATTGTTCCTCGATCACTTTAGTCAGGGATTTTTATGAAAAATTGTAGCCAACCGTCTTTTTTTAGCCGCGGCACATGTCAAATTCTAATTCATACTGAATGAATAAAAATGGAGTCCGTAGATCCTGCGCGGCTCCATTTTTATGCCAGAAATCAACTGGAGTTGAAATGGCTTTATCATGGCGGATCAGGCTTCGTCTTCTCTAAGTTCCGATTTACTGGATTCAAAGGAATATTCGGACTAAAAACCAGAGAATCTGCTGGCGTATCAAAATGAGATATGCTGCTAATAACTTCTGCATCTCCGATTAAAACAATGGATGAATTGCCCACCCCTCCAATATCGATAACTTCGACACGAATACACTTATTGTTTACTGTCATTTTCATTCTTTACATACTTCCTTTCATAATCGATGAATACACAGAAACTTCAGTCATAAAATACATTAAGGACATTTTATTATAAAAGGATGTCGTGTATGCCGGCAATTGTAGGTGCCATCAATGTGATCAGTGTTAGCGGTGTTTTTAATGTCGGGGATGTGGGGATTATTTCCCCAACCACCTATAGTAAAACATATGCCGGAGGGGGATCATTCAATTCTGGTGAAACCCTGAATGTTAACAATTCTTCTAGTGTCATCAATGTGTATGATTCCGAAGCTTTTGAACAAACGGAAATCGTTGTGCCGCAAAATCAAGGTATCGGAGAGGGGGATAAAAAAGAATGAACTTCTTCATCCATCAAAACATTAACATCCACACAATTAAGGTGGAAGGTATCTCGAACTCTTCCGTTCTTCAAATTGGCAGTGCGGGTATTATTAAACCTGTTTCACAGCTTTATAATACGGGAGGATTCAAGGAAGCCGCACCATCAGTGGGGGCATCCGTTATTCCTTTTATCCCTTTGTCGGAGCCGAGATCTTAATTAATGGTTGATTTTGCAGGGAAAGGTTGAATGGTATGCACTATATGGACCCGGATATGCTGCGTTATATGAAGCAAGTTAACGATTACCTGCAGTATCTAAATCAACAAATACAACAACTGAATAGCAAAATTCAAGAAATGGATAAAGAAATAGACGAATTAAAGAAAAACAACATACAGCCACCAGTAATCCGAAATGAGTATCGTTTTGATCTATTAAAGGTGGAAAAGCTTGAGGGTACTTTGAACATCGGGCTCAATCCTACTCCAAGCTCAACGGATTCGTCTATTGAGGAGTTTTCTGTAGGGCAATCCCTACATACACCATCAGTTGCAGCGCAGCAGAACCCGCAAATGTTCCACTGCATTCAAGAGCAGGTCAAAGATTATTTGAACAGCGATGCTTATAGAGCTCTTGAAGTTTTTGAACATCAATATCAATATCCTTTGGATGAGCCCTACCGCAAATTTATTGTGGAAGACGTAAAAAAACAAATCGATCAACGGATCCGCTATTACTTGCTGAAGCATCCGGAACCAGCGGAAAACACACAGGAGTCGATCATTGAAGAAGTCAAACGAGACATTGAAAAAACATTTGAAGCTTTTATTAGAAATTTGCCGCGAAAGGAGAACGAAAATTAAATGGAGTTCACTGTAATTAATGGAGGCGTTGTAGTGGATTATATAGAAATTTCGTACTTGAGCAGCTCATCAACTTTTATGGTCGGAGACATTCGTTCGATCTCCTTGATTAGCGCTTTTGACACACCGCCTGAGAAGGTCATTATCGGTGTTACCATTCCTTTTGTTGGGTAGGAAAATCGCAGATCCAAGAGGGTAATGGATAAGGGGGCGCGGTCTTTGAACAACAGAATATCATCGATTGGCACTATTAAAATAAATACGGTAGGAGAAGCTACAGTCTTTGAAGTTGGCGACTCGGAGAATATGGCTCCATTCAATTATGCGATTGCTGTACAGCGTGAGAAAGCTATATTTCTTGAAAAAGAATTTGATTTCAGCGAATACGCTATTTTCTCCATTCCTCTCGAGGCACCTGTAATAGATGAAAACGTTCAACTGATGAGAATTAATGAATCACCCCATATAGTCGTAAATAAAATATCCGTGTTTCTGGTATCCGCCTCAGCAATTGTCCATATTGGATCCAGTGAAACTTTATACGCCCAGTCACGGATTAAGCATATCCGGCATTTACTAAAAGAAAGGCCTTGATGAAATATGCATATTCAGTTGGGAGGGGGCTTACTTGCCTTCAATTGTTCAGTCTGTAAATATTAACAGTAATAGCGGGACAGTGAATTTCGGAGATACGTTAAGCATTTCTCCAACGAGCAGCAGCAGAACGGTTGAAGGGCAAGGTGGGGGGAATATCGGAAATTTGGTAAATACCTTAAACGGAGTAAGCATAAACAATGTTCTAGAGCGTTCATTAATTGACCAGCCAACCACTAGCGTATAAGGGATAATGTGAGCTTCTAGGGGTGTACTAAATGGTTTAAGGGAGATCATTCTATATGGATAATAACAACAATCCTTTTTCTGTATTTAATTGGAAAAAATTCGAAGAATCTTTTGGTGGACGGTTACCCCAGGTATCCAGAAATAAGAACGATGGCTCGACATGGGTTGAGCAATACGTACAAGATATATTGAAACAATCTATACAACCCTTAAACCAATCCGCAGGGGGGGAGTATGATACAGAGATAGCAGAAACCGAACATGCTCTCATTATGAAGATTAATATACCGGACAAAACAGAGGCTAAAACTATCAAAACCTATGTATCAATCAATCAAGTAAAGCTGGAGGGGAATGCTCATGATAAGTTTCAATTGATCCGGCTTCCTCATCCTGTTATTCCTACCAGCTGCAAAGCGATTTACAAGGACGGAAGCTTGCAACTACATATTCGAAAACAAAGCAAGGATGAGCAGTTTTATGAAATTGATGTGAAATATTCTTGAAGGTAAGGGTTCTTCTCAAGTCGAGCGGGAAGGACTCTGCCTTTAGTCTCATCTCTTTTATTTCTTCCCGGTCCTACCATCAGCCAGTAGTTGGCAAAGTAAAATAATTACTAGGTAGAGGGAGGGTCGGATATGAGAAGGAAAGTGTTGCAAGCTGTTAATTTCGCTAAATACCTTCGAATCATTTTCTCATTGCTGGTGATGCTTTTTTTTACATGGTCTGAAGATACTAATGCTAACTTCCAATCCGAAGAACAACAGTCGATTCTGACTGCGCAGAAATTGCTGCAAGCAACTGTTAAAATAGAACCCAATTCGGTATCATCCGGCTCAGGTTTTTTCGTAGCTTCTGATCTTATTTTGACTAACTATCACGTCGTTAAAAATAACAATTCTGTTATTAGCTTCCGAACCTACAAGGAATTGACGTGCAGTGCGAAATTAGTGAGGCAGGAGGAGTATTCGGATCTTGCTTTGTTCCGCACGCCGTGCAGCAATGACAATTATTTGCCTCTGCAGGAATTGGCCTATGTGGGGCAATCTGTTATCGTAGCAGGGAATCCAACAGGGTTTGACTTTTCTATTTCGAAAGGAATTGTAAGCGCATTCAGACCGGAGAGAATTCAGTTTGATGCTAAAATTAACTTTGGATCATCCGGTGGTGTTGTATCCAACTTATACGGTGAGGTCATAGGTGTTACAACGGAAAAGTCGCTGCAGGAGGCTAACATTAATTTTGCCATTACAGCTCAAAGAGTCAATAAATTCCTTCAACGTGCAAAGGAGTAGCCTGTAGGGTAGGGGCGACTTTTGGTCTGCAACTGCAAGGTGATACCCAAGATCCATCCTCGCATGACTTCAATAAAGCTATGCCCCGTACTCTCCCTTTATTTGCTTAAATGCTCCTTGCTTAGTTTATTTACAGATGTTTTAAAGAGTATACCACCAATTTCGTTCTTTATAAAGAACTTTATCGGTATCTAAAGGAAACAAGAAACGGTACCGAATAAATTACATATCCTATGTTCTAAATTATAACAAAATCCTTAGTCGTCATACTGTACAATAATCGGGTATACTATAAATCTTTTATTAAGAAAGGTGAACTCTAGTGAAAAAGATTCTTAGGTCGCTGCTACTGCTAATTCTAGTGTTTCCGTTAATAATGACTAATGAAAAAGTATATTCGCAATCTGTTTTTAAGGATGTAGGTGAAGAGCACTGGGCCACAAAGGAGATTGAGCTGTTAACGGAGAAGAAGCTGATCAACGGTTATGCTGATGGAACCTTTCGAACAGAAAATCCCATTTCGCGGGCAGAGTCGGTAGCTGTATTGGTTCGTATGTTAGGCTTGAAAGCAGGTAAGGTTATGGGTTCACTACCCTTTAGAGATGTATCGCTTTCACATTGGTCAAGAGATGACATTATGATAGCTTATCAAAATGGTCTTTTATCGGGATATGCTGATGGATCCTTCCGCCCAGAAAATAATATTACAAGGGCGGAAGCGGCTGTGCTTTTTAGCAAAGCTTTTAAACTTAGGGACGGTGTCGCGGCTCAATCCTTTAAGGATGCTGCCCCCAGCTATTGGGCTTATGATCTGGTTAACAAGCTGGTTGTAAATGAGCTCATAGAAGGAACGTCCTTGAATACGTTTGAACCGGAAAAAGCTATAACGAGAGCAGAATTTTCTGTTGTCTTAGCCAGGGTACTTGAGAAGAAAATACCTTTTGCCATTAACATTTCAAAAGATCTATCAAAGCCAGCTCCAGACGCTGACGCTACTTACAGTTTAATAACGGCAGATTGGGGCATCTACAAGGATGGTACCCACCCTGTGGAAACCACACAAGGTTTTAATGAAGCTTTGAAATGGGCACATGAAAATGGGAAAACAACCTTCAAGGTACCAGAGGGGACGTATCTGATTAAAAAGCAGGATCCTAAATTATATGTGGATACAAGCGCACGTATTAATATGGTTCCTAATATGACATTTGAATTGGATGATAATGCAATTATTCAAAAAGAAACAAATGGATTCGGTGGATATCATACTTTGCATATTGGATATGGAGCAGATAATGTGACTCTAAAAGGTGGAATCTACAGGGGGGACAAAGATTCACATGACTACTCAGGCGGGGGTACACATGAAGGAGGATATGGAATTGTAACAGAAGGTGCCAATAACCTTACTATAGATGGAGTAAAGGGCGTCAATTTTACAGGTGACGGATTAATCATCGGTGGAAGCGGTACACTCATTCAAGATCTATATGAAAAAAGCTTTGTTTCTGGCGCAATAGACGAGAAGGGTGATTTTGTATCTGATCCTACGAAAATTCGGTTTCAAGGTGCAATAAATTTCAATAATCCTGTATTTAAGAAGGAACGAGAATTCGAATTTTCTAATGGTCAGAAGCTCACTAATATATTCGATGTTTACTTTTACAAAGAAGACGGGACATTCATGAATCGTTTGATGGATCAAAAGGTGCGCCAAATTATTCAAATACCTGAGGGAGCAAGCTATTTTTATGCTGTCTTTAATCAATCAAAGAGTTCGGCAGCCTACATAGAAGTATGGCAGCGGGCTGTCTCGAAAAATGTGGTTGTAAAGAACTCAGAGTTTGCCTTTAATCGCAGACAAGGTATTACTATCGCTGGTGGAGACCATATTACGATCATAAATAATGAGCTCCACGATATTAAAGGCACGGCCCCCCAAGCCGGGATAGATGTAGAAGCTGGCTATGGTGAAAATGGATTTTTAAATAGCAACATTTTTATAAAAAACAATAATTTTTATAATAACGCAGCCTACGATGTTATCCTGTATGATGGTCAAAATGCAACAGTTGAAGGAAACCACTTAAGCTCTAAAACTAAAATAGGTCTAGCTGTATCACCTCCATTTACGTCAGCGCTGATTAAAGATAACCATTTCGACGGATCCAATATTTTTGCCTATCATGACATAAAGTTTGAAGGTAACCGTATGAATGATGGCTCTACTCATTTGGAAGGGCCTAACCTAAATATTGACGGTATGACTTTTACAGACTCGAATTTTATAGTCAGCAGCACAGTGCCTTTCGGGATCACGGCATCGAATATTACTATGTATAATAACAAAATCGAATCAGAAATGTCCTTATGGGTGAACCCTATTCATATTAGCAATATTACGATGTATGGGGGTGGAATTACTGGGGATGCATCTGAGGGCAGTATAATCGATAATTTCAAGGTAATTGGAGCAGGTGGTCTGAACTTGCCTCCAGCTACCTATAACAACTGTGAAATCGAGTCATCCTCGGAGTCTACAGGCATAGTCACACTAGATAATCCCGGCAAATATATATTTAACAAATGTTCTTTTAAAGTATACACAGGTATTCTGCTTACCCATCCAGAAGCTGATTTTGCAATGTCAGATTCAACCTTTGATATGCTAGAAAAGCGATTTGTACTAAAAGCAGTAAAAGCAAAAAGGATTTTATTCGAAAATAATACGATAACGGCTAACAAGCTAGAAAATTCCACTGATTATCTAGTAATGATTGGCGATTATTGGACGAAAGATTATTCATCAACTGTTCAAGAAGCTATAATAAGGGGCAATGCAATTACATCCAATCTGGAAGCAGAAGGGATATCGACCCAATATGCAGGGACTGATGCCCCACCGTATACGGTCGAAAATAATGTATTAACTAATGCCAAACTCAAGCTTATGAAATCTACCATCCAAATTAACAATGTGGAAAAATGAGAAACGGGCTAGGAAGTGCGCTATCTATTCCATCAAGGAGAAGTAGTTGATTAGGAATAACAGATGCTGATCCAAATTGTAGCTATTTTAATGAAAACAGAGGTGTTTTATCCGCGAATGCGGATGAAACACCTCTGTTTGCTGAATCATACAAATTTTCATTTTTTTCTTTATAACGAATTAATTATTGGTGAAATTGTATATTTTTTAATTGACAACTGGAAAAGTACACTATAGACTAGTATTATAGTTCTCTAAAAAGAACGATATAACCATTTATTAAATAAAAATTGTTAAATTCATCACATATTTGACTAGGTAATGGATAAATCGACAATTTTAAATAAAAATATTGACACGATACAAAAAGTATCATAAATTTAGGGTGTGTCCATGTTACAAACTGTATCTTAAACATATATGGCAGAGCTGCTAATTTGTTTACAACAATAATTTTATGTGGGGGAAAATAATGGAGATCGAATTTAAAGAGTATTTCAGAGTTGTTATGAAGCGGCTGTGGCTAATTATTGTTTTTGTACTTATCTCCACAATTACTGTGGCCATCTACAGCACTAATACTTATCAGCCTATTTATCAAGCATCCAATAAATTGATTGTGAATCAAACCGTAGATCAAGATCAAATTGGAAGGGAACAAATCGATTTTGGAGCAATAGGCATGAACATTGCACTGATCGATACGTACAAAGAGATTATCAAAACACCCGCGATTATGGATAAGGTGGTTCAGCGATATCCAGATCTAAATTTGTCGGCGGAACAACTCATCTCCATCGTGGATGTCAACGGTATTAATGGTACACAATTGATGACAATTATTGCGCGGCATTCATCTTACGAAAAGGCAGCAAAAGTCGTCAATGCCGTCACGGATGTTTTTAAAACAGAAATTCCTAAAATTTTGAAGGTCAATAACATAGCTATATTAAATGAAGCCAAGATGCTGAACAATCCAAGGCCCGTTAATAAGCAATCGAATCAGTATATTTTGATGAGCTTCGTAGCTTCTCTAGTAATTGGGATAGGGGTCGCACTTTTATTGGATAGTATTGACGATACACTTAAGAGTAAAGAGGATATTCGTCTTGTTTTCGAGCTACCTACCTTAGCCGTAATAACCAAAGTTAAACCAAAAGAATTCAAGTCTGCCAAAAGGAAAAGAAATCCAAAGCAGGTAGGAGAGAAGCCATATGCCACGACAAATAGCTAATAGCGACATCATGATAATAGATCCTGATTCACCTACCTTTGAAGCGTATAGAACCTTAAGGACTAATATTGAATTCTCAGCCTTTGATCGTGTAGTTAAAACGATTACGATTACGTCAGCCAATCAAGGTGAGGGTCGAACGTCAACCGCTCTTAATTTAGCAGTTGCCTATGCGCAGGCGGGAAAGAAAGTAATGCTAGTAGACGCTGATCTACGGAAGCCTTCACTGCATCATGCATTTAACCTTGATAACACCAGAGGTCTAACGAATTTTCTAGCCAATCAAATTGCTATAAATGAAATTATTCGGGAAACTCCTGTCGATAATTTATCGCTTATCGTATCCGGGCATATTCCGCCCAATCCTTCGGAATTGCTAGCATCTGAACGTTTGCGTACACTTTTGGTTGAATTGAAGCAGAACTACGATATTATTCTGTTCGATACTTCACCTGCTTTAACCTTAACTGATGCTAAAATAATGGCGGCTACCTGTGATGGTGTACTGCTTGTTGTCGAATATGGAAAGATTAAACGCGATGTTGCTAAAAAGATTAAAGATGATCTCACTCATGTTAAGGCGAATTTGTTGGGGGTTGTGTTGAATAAATTGAACAGCAAAGATGCGGCGGCCTATCTGTATTAGCTTAATGAAGTTAAAAATGCTTTTAATGAAAGAGGGTAGTTAACTAATGAAGCAAAAAAGACTGAAGTCGCGTCTTGTTCAGCGAAGCGTGGTGATGCTTGGCGTTATGGGGCTTAGCTTAGCCGTCATAGCCGGTTGTACAGCCATGGAGGTTTTGAGTCCTATCCGCAATTCATCAAGTCCAGAACAAACAGGCAGTCAAGGAAATGTAATCAAGGCTGTTAAAACAGCGACTGTTACCAAGCAAAGAATCGGAGATCCGGTAGAGCAAAGCGCAGAAGTCCTGTCTTCTTTTCAAGTTACTGTAAATGCAAAAACGGGTGGGGATGTTGACCAAATTTTGAAGAAACGCGGAGAATTGGTGCAGGAAGGGGAAGTCATTTTTCGTTTAAAATCATCAGATGCAGTGTTGCAGAGAGAAAAAGCACTTATGACATTAAAAAGCGTCCAGGAAGGGCAAGCAAGGGCCAAGAAAGAATTTGAGCAAGCTAGAAATTCTCAGGAAAACAGCAGGCTTGAAACTATTAATACAATAAAAAAAATGGAGCAAGGACTGGAAGATTCGAAAAGAAGCCTTAATAAAATGAAAAATGATTATGATAAAGGGCTAGCTACGAAAGCACAAATTGAACAAGCCCAAACGCAATTGAAAAATGCACAGATGGATTTGGAGCTGCTTAAGCAAAAGCAAAGAACAACGGTAAAGATCGAACCGGCACCTGTTTCGGAATTACCTCTTATTAATGCCCAATTAGAGCTTCAGCAGGCGGATCAGGTAATAGAATACCTTGAGGTCAAAGCTCCAGTAAGTGGCGCTTTAACAGAGATGCCCTTAGAGCCGGGGATGTCTGTGTCAGCCGGTGCAAGCGTAGGATTAATTCAAAAGCTGGATCCGATAAAGATAAAATCACTGCTTAATGAGGATGCCACCAAATATGTGCGAGGGAAAAAGGAATTAACTTATTATTTATCTGGAGCCTCCCGCAAAAATAAGGGTGAAATAAGCTATCTAGCACCTGTCATGGATTCGCAGACTAAGGCATATGAATTAAACCTTGAAGTACCGAATCATGATGTAAGCTTGAAGCCAGGCATGAAATTACGGGTTCAGCTTACGGATGAAGAAGAACAAATGGTTATCGCAATTCCAACACAAAGCCTGCTTAAAGATGGGGAAGATAATTTTGTGTTTGTACTGACAGGTAGTGACACCGTTGAGAAACGTAAAATTCAAATTGGACGGTTAAATGAACCCCTTCAGGAAGTATTATCAGGCATCAAAGAAGGAGAGCAGCTTGTAATATCTGGTCAAAATCAACTGAAAGATAAAGATAAAGTACAGTCGGCTCCTTCAGAAGGGCAAAAATGACAATGGAGGCACGCCACGTGAAAAATAACTGGAAAAAATATATGGCTTTACTTATCGTTTCTATATTATTACTGGCAGCGGTTGCTCCTTTTACTGCTATTGCACAAGGTGAACCTTCCAAAGCATCCGCATCCTTGATGTATCAATTAACAGATGATATTAAAGTGGATGTCAAAAGCATTCTAAATGAACGTATACCAACGGGGACTAGAATTGGGGCCGTTGTACGTCTGTATAATTATGGATCACGTGTCGTCAGAGTTCCCGAATATGAAGTAAGAATTAAAACGGATAACGGAGTAGAATACATTTTACGCCCAAGTACGGCCAATGCGGTAGCCATTCAACCTAAGGAAAAAGTAGAGTTAAGCTATATGATCAATGTGGAACGTAGTGATGTCTTTTCGCTATCAGAGCTATCGTGGGTAGATCTAGATGAATTCGAGTATCCTCAGATTGAAAAGCTGATGTTATCCATTCCAATATCCGTCAACGAATGGCGGGGTGCTAGCTCGGTTTTTACGGATCCTGAAGTTATTAAAAAATGGGAAGAGCCTTTTACTGTGGAAGTGCTATCCTCTTCCTTGGAATTTACACCGGTTAATTTAATTAAACAAAATACCGTACAGGGACCTGTATCCCTTGTAGTCTTGCTTGTCGAAAACAAGGGTAAAATGAAGGAAACGGTACCCGATTTTAGCCTGGATGGAAAGACAGATATGAAGGTGTATAAGGGGAAGAAAATAGATTTGGAGCCGATCGCTCTTGAACCGGGGGAAAAGAAAAACATTCATTTTGCGATCCCTACAGAAAACAAAATTGATCTGAGGAGTTTGAATGTTCTTACTCCAGAGGAGTTTGTTGGAAACAATCAAACTAAGATCAATTACACGATCGGCCGATTGAATATCCAACTGCCCAACAACGGCATTCCATTAGGTTGGATTGATCAACTGGAAGCCTATAACTCGAACACACCTATCCATTTTGACCCGCTAAATAGTCTAATTCAATCTGAGGTAAGTGTTTCTCTTGTTGAACTTCACATGCATCAAAGTGAAGGGGATGGATATAAGACAGTTATTGCCAAATTTAAACTGAACAACCGTGGCGAAAGTCCGCTTCCTGTTCCTAACTTTCAAGCGGAATTGATGAGTGCTGATGGTTTCAGCTATGTAGGCAGTCGGCAAAGTGTAGCTGCACAGACTTTAATTCCGAATTTAAGCTATATCATTAGCTACTCCTTTAACGTGCCCAACTCTGAAAAAGGCGAAAGACTGGGAATTAGAATTCTGGATGGTCAAAAGGCTGCTCCTTTCAACATTCCGATTGCTTCATTTCGCACAAAAATTCAAAATAATGATGCGGATTCGAAGCTCGCGTTCTATCCTTTCAATGTAAATCTTAAAGATTGGACCTTAGGATCGCAAATCATGCCAGGGAGCTTAAATTATTCTTACAAGCTACGACTTGAGTTAGAGGTTGAGCGTCAAGATAATGTCGTTGTGGATCAAAATTTCTCAAAGATGAAAATAGAGCTTGTCGATACTCTAGGTAGAATATTGAGTTCGGAGTCTCTTCCCTTCACGAGTACTGGTCGTCTAGTTAGTGGATGGCAAACCATTAACTTTAACAGTCTACGAACGGAGCAGTTTGAATTTCCGCTTACCGTAGGTATTTATGAAACGATCGAGACTCCCTTTGGCGAAGCCAAAAGACTGGTAAAAACCTTGCAGCAGTAGGGAAAGGGGTCGGAACTGGCTGTTTCGACCTTTGCTTTAAAAATAGTTAAACGAATGGTTGACAGTACAAAGGTTAAATGGTATTCTAAAAATGTTCTCAATAAAGAACGAAATGTAGCTTGAAAAATGAGGTTTCATAAGAAAGTTCCTTTCAATCAACAAAAATTGCCTTGATATTCTTTTTATTTTACCGAAATTGTTCTCTGATAAGAACGGAAGAAGTGCGAACTTGGGAGGAACCAATGAGCGCCATAACTGGGATTTATCATTTCAATCAAACCTCCATCCCGATAGAACAAGGTATGGAATTGATGAAAGCTTTTCAGAAGTTTCCAGCTAATTATGTAAGTACATGGTATCGAGATTTTGTTTTTCTCGGCTGCCATGCTCAATGTATAACACCTGAATCAGTTGATGAACGATTGCCTTACTATGACTCTGAAAGAAAGCTAGCGATCACAGCGGATGCGATAATCGATAACCGACATGAATTATTCAGTTTACTGCAAGTTGAGCATGCTCGGAGAAGAAATATGTCTGACAGTGAATTGATTCTGCTGGCTTACCGTAAGTGGGGGGAAGATGCTCCTAAATATTTAGTTGGCGAGTTTGCATTTATGATATGGGACGAAGTAAAGAATCAGCTTTTTGGTGCCAGAGATTTTTCAGGCAGTCGAACACTCTATTATTACGGGAATGATGAGCGATTTGCTTTTTCTACCTTAATACAGCCCTTGTTTACTTTACCTAACATTGAAAAAAAGCTTAACGAACATTGGCTCGCTGAATTTCTAGCCGTACCTGGTATGAATGAAGCAGTGGATACTTCTATAACGGTTTTTACAAACATAGAACAAGTACCTCCTTCTCATAGCATCACAGTTAGTGAGGGCAGAGTAAAGCTTTCGAGATATGTAATTTTGAAAGTGGGGGAGCCTTTACAGCTGAAATCGAATCACGAATATGAAGAAGCATTTCGTGAAGTATTTCAAAGTGCTGTTACCGCAAGGCTACGAACACACCGTAACGTTGGGGCACATCTAAGCGGGGGATTGGATTCGGGGACAGTTGTGAGCTTTGCAGCAAGAGCCCTGCAAAATGAAAATAAACGCCTACATTCATTTAGTTACGTACCAGCTAAAGATTTCATAGATTGGACGCCCAAGTATCTAGTTGCAAACGAAAGACCTTATATTGAATCTACCGTACAATATGTCGGGAATATTACGGATCATTATGGGGACTTTGCTGGAACAAGTCCATTATCGGAGATTACTGATTGGCTTGAAACGATGGAAATGCCTTATAAATTTTTTGCAAACTCCAATTGGATTAAGGGTATCTTTGAAAAAGCCAATGAACAGGATATAGGGGTATTACTGAATGGAGGAAGAGGGAACTTAAGTATTTCATGGGGATCAGCGTTAAGTTATTACGCTATTCTATTGAAGAAGCTGAAATGGGTTCGCCTCTACCAAGAACTGAATCAATATAGTAGGCATAGAGGAGGGGACAGGTTGAGAATGCTGCCAGTCATTGGTAAGTTAGCCTTCCCAAGACTAAGCCAAGCATTCTCACCCGATGAGCCGCATCCGTTTCCTATGCTGATAAACCCGGAAATGGCAAGAAGGACCCAAGTTTTTGACAAGCTTAAAGATCATGGTATTCATGTAACGGGAGCCGCACGGGAGAAGAATATATATAGCGCAAGAAAGAGGCATTTTGAGGAAGTTTACCCATGGAATGCTACAGGCACTTTAGGTACTAAGCTGTCGTTGCGTTATTCCTTATGGAAACGTGACCCTACCAATGATATAAGAGTCATTCGATTTTGTTTGTCAGTGCCAGAAGGGCAATATGTACAGAATGGTCTAGATCGAGCGTTAGTCAGAAGATCAACGAAAAATCTTCTGCCTGACAATGTTCGGTTAAATCAAAGTATCAGAGGCGTTCAAGGTGCAGATTGCGTTCACCGTATGACACCTGAATGGGGCAGCTTTATAGCAGAGCTTGAACAGCTTAGCTCTGACCCAATTGTAGCTGAACTAATAAACATGCCAGTTCTCAAGGCGGCCATTTCAAAAATAAAGGCAGGCCCTCAGCATGAATATTCATTTGATCCAGATTATCAACTATCTATGTTCAGTTTAATTCTTTATAGGTTTATTAAGAAGATCTAATGAAGGTTCTAATGAAGGGAGGTGATACTATGTTAATGAATGAAAAGAAGAAATGGCAAGCTCCTATGCTCGATATACTTAAAGTTGATGAGACTATGGCAAGTGCAAGCTGGGGTTTATATGACGAAGGCTATAACTCCAACCTTGGTGAAGAGGGACAAACAGGACCTCATCATGGCTCGTAGTTTCAAATGAATCTAGCAAGCGCCATCGCCCTTATACAATATGTGATTGTATAAGGGCTTTATTTTAAAAAACCTAGTCAATTATTTGGAGTGAGATTATTGCTGGATACTGTGAATAATGTGATATATAAAGCCTTTGGCTTAACTGTAAGTAGTGAAATCGCTCTGCCCGAGTTGTCTCAAGAGTTCGAGCCTGGCGATGCTGCAGATATTCTGATAGAAGTTGATGATATCACCAATATTTGGAGTGAGTTATCATCGCCACCTAAGAGGTTTGTAATTACAGAAAACCTAGTCTTGTTTGAAGTGCCTGATATTGCTCTGTTTGCTATAAGGAATGGAAATAAAATAACGGTTTCACCTCAAGCTGGATATGATGAAGAAATTGTACGACTGTATCTCTTGGGCACATGTATGGGCGCTTTATTGATGCAAAGAAGAATATTACCGCTGCATGGAAGTGCAGTTGCGATTGATGGAAAGGCGTATGCTTTTACCGGTGAATCAGGAGCTGGAAAATCTACTCTTGCAACCACTTTCTTGAATCTAGGGTACCAGCTTTTAAGTGATGATGTAATAGCCATCTCATTCTCACCAGAACAAATTCCTTATGTTACCCCAGCTTATCCTCAACAAAAGCTATGGCAGGAAAGCTTAAATAATTTCGGTATGGAAACAAGTCAATTTCGTTCCATATACGGTAGAGAAAACAAATATTGCGTTCCTGTGACCTCTAAATATTATAGTGAGCCGCTTCCGCTTGCAGGTGTTTATGAGCTGATAAAAGCAGAGAATTCAAAGATCGGTATCCGTCGAATCGAAAAACTCGAACGTTTCCAGACTCTTTTCTGTCATACTTATCGCAATTTTCTTGTTCCTGGCCTGGGTTTAATGGATTGGCACTTTAATACCTCCGCAAGTATCCTTAATCACATAGACCTATACCAATTAAGTCGACCTGCATCAGGCTTTTCGGCTCCTCAATTAGCAGCTATTATTCAAGAAACTATATATGGAGGAATGAATCATGATCAAAAACCAAGGCATTTCGCTTAATGATTTCATCGTACAAGGTAGTGGGAACATCGTAAGCAACATGGGTGGAGAAAAAGTGATGCTGAGTGTTCAAAACGGAAAATATTACAATTTGGGTGAAATGGGGGGTATCATATGGGATCTTATAAAAGAACCTATTTCAGTCACTGAACTCGTCACAACCTTAGTGTCCGAATATGATGTAGATCAAATTACTTGTGAGGGACAGGTCATTTCTTTCTTGGAGCATGTATGGAAAGAGAATTTAATCCAATTGGGAGAAGAGGTCAGCCAGTAGTCCCTATTGGTGGAAGAGTGGTGAAAGAGATGGGATTAGTCATAAAACTAAGAAAATTCTTCTCGCTGGATTGGCGTACTATGCTTCTATTCTTTGAGGCATTTATTTATTTGGGTTGGGCACGTTATCTTGTCTATCAGCCATTTCATAAGATTGCTCCTTCACTAGGTACACATTTGGAGGAAACATCGCAAGATAAGAATGATAAGAACAGGAAGGCACTAAAAAATGTCCATTATGCTATTCATATTATGAGTAATCATACATTCTGGGATAGTAAATGTTTAGTAAAAGCTTTAGCTGGAATGAGCATGCTGCAGAGGCGTGGAATAGAAAGTACGCTTTACTTAGGAACAGCCAAGGAAGATTCCGGGAAAATGATTGCTCATGCATGGCTTCGCAGTGGTCCTTTTATCGTTACAGGGGTAGAAGGAATGGAGAGGTTTACAGTAGTGGGTACATTCGCACAAAAGATAAACGATCAATAAGTAGATCAAGGAGAATACGATGGTTAACAATTACAGTCTCGACTTGACGGTTCTCACCAAAGAATTAAAGCTCTTATTATTCTTAATGAAAATGGAATATGACGAAGAATTGCTTCTTAACAATAGAGTCCTGTTTGAAGATATCGAATGGGGCCAATTCATTCAATTAGCGCGGCATCATCGAGTGCATCCTATCGTTTATACAGCATTAAAAGGGGCAGATAAGAACCTGGTTCCCCTTGATGTTGTTAAAACCTTGTATAGGGAATATCAAAAAAGCACGTTTCAAATGCTTCGCTTAAGTGGAGAAATGGAGTATATATCCAAAGTATTTACTGAACTAAAGGTTCAGTCACTTGTTCTAAAGGGTCCCGTTCTTTCTGAAGATCTTTATGGGGATGTATCGCTTCGGACTTCTAGAGATTTAGATATATTGGTCCCAATAGCTGATTTGGATATAGTCGAAGAGCAGCTCTTAAAGCTAGGTTATGAGAAGCTAGAGGAATTCTCCACTATTTTAAATGATTGGAGATGGAGGCACCATCATTTAACTTATATTCACCCTCTAAAGGAAGTAACCGTTGAAATCCATTGGAGATTAAATCCCGGACCAGCCAAGGAGCCAAGCTTCAATGAAATGTGGGAAAGGAAAAGAATAAGCACTCTAACGAGCTTCCCTGTCTACTTCTTGGGTAGAGAGGATTTATTCTTCTACCTTGCCTCTCATGGAGCGCGGCATGGTTGGTCACGACTTCGTTGGTTAGCTGATATGGATCGTATCGTGAAGCAGAAGCTGGATTGGGAAGAGATCAGCAGTTTAATGCAGCAATTTCAATGTCTGCAAGTAGGAGGTCAAGCTATTATCCTTGCCTCTCAGCTCCTAAATACCCCTATTACCGAAGAGATGAAACCATTACTAGCAGCAAATCAATCCAAGAGATTGGCGCAGGATGCTACGTTTTATTTGAAGGAAATGATCAATCTACATACTTTACCCGTGCCGCTGCATATATCCAGATATCACAAGCGGCATTTGTTTTCACTATTGTCATTTCAAAACAAAATTTTATTTGTTATGAGTTTTTTATATCCATACCCTGAGGATGCTAAGACATTGCCGCTGCCTAAAGCTCTTCATTTCTTGTATTTTCCTCTACGACCCGTTCTATGGGCATGGAGAAAAACGAGGAAACACGCGTTGCCATAGACAATGCTTAGGAGGATCCAAGGAAATGAAACACATCTTATATCTTACGAAGAAATTACACCGTTATGCTGGAACCGTTCTTTACATGAATCTCTTAGGAATGGTTTTGATCAGTTTACTTGAGGGTATTGGAATCTTCTTATTAATTCCACTACTAAGTATGAGCGGGGTATTAAGTGTAACTGCTGGAGCAACTCCAATTTGGGCTATTTTTGAATTTCTGCAAGATATCCCTAAGGCATGGGGGTTGCCACTAGTTTTAGGAATATACACTTTACTGGCTATAAGTCAAACCCTCCTACAACGCAATCTATCTATTCGAGAGGTTAAGATTCATACAGGTTTTCTTAACCATATAAGATTAGAAACATATCGCTCTATATTGCAGGCCAACTGGGATTTTTTTATCAAAAAAAGAAAATCCGATCTTATTAATTCATTAACCACAGAATTAGGGCGTGTTGGTGGTGGTCTTCGGCTGTTCCTGCAATTTATTGCTTCCTTAATCTTTACGGTCATACAGATTGGTTTTGCATTCTGGCTATCGCCAAGTCTAACGATTTTCGTATTGTGCTGCGGTCTAGTGCTCGCCCTTTTTTCCAGAAAATACATAAAAAAATCCAATATTCTAGGGAATCAAACTTCTGAGCTAGCGCAAAGCTATCTTGCCGGTATTACTGAACACTTTAATGGGATTAAAGATATTAAAAGCAATATGCTGGAGGAGTCGCGATATCATTGGCTGCTTTCTTGGTGTCGACAGATCGAACATGAAAGATTAGAAAACTTTAAACTGAAATCCAATAGCCAGCTTTTTTATAAGATATCAATGGCTTTGATTATTGCCAGCTTTATTTTATTCTCGGTAAATATATTCCACTCCCAGTTAGAACAATTAATACTCATAATTCTCATCTTTTCACGGCTATGGCCAAGGTTTACGAGTATACAGTCTAATCTGGAGGAAATTGCCTCTTGCAGCGCTGCCTTTAATGCTCTGATCGGATTACAAAAGGAGTGCATGGGTGCAAGGGAATTAGAGAATATAAACTATAGTAATAGCAAAATAAGCCCTATCCATATGAAGCAAGGGTTGGAATGCAGTAAAGTACATTTTCGATATAACCCAAGAGAATCCAGCTACTCCCTTCAAGATATTAGCTTACAGATCCCTGCCAATTGTATGACAGCCATCGTTGGACGATCCGGTGCCGGTAAAAGCACTTTAATTGATATCATAATGGGATTACTGAAGCCAGAAAGTGGAATGGTTTTAATAGATGGGACCCCTCTGAATCGGGATCATTTATTATCGTTAAGGAGATCCATTAGTTATATTCCGCAGGATCCTTTCTTATTTAATGGTAGTATCAAAGAAAATCTGCAAATCATTGAACCCGATGCGAGTGAAGCACAAATGTGGGAAGCTCTTGAATTTGCTGCAGCGGCTGAATTTGTAAGCAAACTTCCCTATGGGATGGATACTCTTATTGGAGACAGAGGAATAAGGCTTTCTGGAGGGGAACGTCAGAGACTTGTCTTAGCTCGGGCCATATTAAGAAAACCGGCCATTCTAGTGTTGGATGAAGCAACGAGCGCGCTTGACACGGAAAACGAAGCCAAGATCCAAGAAGCGCTGGATAAGCTAAGGGGAAAAATGACCATTATCGTCATCGCTCACCGTTTGTCCACAGTTCGTAATGCGGATCAGGTCATTGTATTGGACCAAGGGAAAATTATTCAAAAGGGTGCATTTAGTCAACTGGCAAAAGAAAAAGAAGGATTATTTTCAAGTTTATTAGGAAATCAAATGAGGGATTCGAAAGTTATTTCTATCAGATAAAATTGGGAAATATTATGTTGACATGTTCTCTATAAAGAACTAATATAGGAATATATAGTAGATGGTGCAAGGAAATAGATTGGGCTTTAACGGAAAAAATTTTTATCACTTCGTTCTATATATAGAACGAAGTTGCGGTGATGAAAGTGAATCATATTATGGTGATGTCTCCTTACCATTATCGATGGAGGCACTCGATCATGCTGTGGGTTGAAATAAACCTTAGACGCTTGTCGTCGGTAGTGTGGTGTGAGGAAGGGTTAGATGCCCTGCTTTAAAGTTTTTAACTATGCGATTTTGGTAAAGACCTCGTAGTTAAGAACTTTAATCAATGAGTAACTCTAAGAATAGGTGGTTAAAGGATGTCGGGACTATTAATAATTGGTGCTGGGGGTCTTGGTAAGGTTATCGCTGAAATCGCTATGTTGTTGGGAAAATGGGACAGGATAGCCTTCTTGGATGATAGGGTCGACCTGAAGGAAGTAATGGGCTTCCCCGTGATTGGTAAACTTACAGAGCTTGACTCTTATAAGGATGATTACAATAGTGCATTTGTAGCAATTGGAAATAACAAAACAAGATTATTGTGGCTGCAACTCGTCGGAATTTCTGGATTCAATATTCCCACGTTAATTCACCCGCTAAGTATAGTAAGCAAGTTCAGCTCTATTGGCGAAGGTGCCGCAGTAATGGCGGGGGCAGTAATAAACGCACATGCCACTATAGGTAAAGGCTGTATTGTTAATACCTGCGCAAGCATAGATCATGATTGCACTCTTGAGGATGGCATTCATGTTTCACCTGGAGCACGGGTTAGCGGCACTGTAAATATTGGCCGATGCAGCTGGGTATGTGTCGGTTCGAGTATTGCTAATGATATTAGAATTGGGAGCCATGTTATTATTGCAGCGGGGGCGGCAGTTGTTCAAGATGTACCGGATAATGTTATGGTAGCAGGGGTGCCCGCTATACTTAAAAGGGAGATAGCTGCCGGGAAATGATAAGAGGCCGTATGTATTTATAATGAGGTGGTGATGTTCGGCGTGACAATGGTCTATTGTATGAAATGCCAAAAGCTGGTTGAAGAAAAGCTGGCTATCGGAATCATGAAAACCGGTTTTTATAAAAAAGATATTCCTGTTGCATTACAATGTGCCGATTGCAGTGGGGATGGAGATGGAAAACAAGAATCATCCTGAAGGAGAAGTTACTATGAATCCGAGTACTGATAAAATCGACAAGATTATCCATTATTGTTGGTTTGGAGGGAAAGAAAAGCCTGATCTAGTTAAAAAAAGCATTGCTACCTGGAAACAAAGCTTACCCGATTATCAAATTTTGGAGTGGAATGAAAATAACTTTGATATAGGCAGTATTACATATGTAAGAGAGGCTTATGAGTCCAAAAAATTCGCGTTTGTTAGTGACTACGTAAGAGTATATGCATTATACAATTTTGGCGGCATTTATCTGGACACGGATGTTGAGGTGTTCAAACCCTTTGATGATCTATTGCATCATGATTCATTCTGGGGATTTGAACAAGAGAATTACATTGCTACAAGTACGATAGGCGCAGCTAAAGGAAACAAGCTGATAGAAATTTTTTTAGATTCGTATGAACAGAAAGTATTTATTAAAGAAGACGGTACTCATGATGTTCTAACTAACGTTGCTATCATAACCAAGATACTGGAAGGTATTGGTGTGAAAGCCAATGGTGAGTATCAAGAAATAGAAGGTATAGGCGCATTTTATCCCCAGACCTATTTTTCCCCGTATGATTATATAAACTGCAGAAAATTTATTACTCCAAATACATATACCATGCATCACTTTTATAAAAGCTGGCTGCCGCCCAAAGAAAGATTCAAGAGCAACATGAAGTTAGCACTATCCAAAATTATTGGTGGCAACAATATCGCTAGACTGAGGAAGTACATGTAGATGCCGGTTCTTAAGGAGAATGGACATGATACACCTATTGAAAAAAATAATGTCAGTGCTTGCTTCCGAATGTCGAACCCGAGGCATTTACTTGACCTTCATTATGAATATTTCACATTTAATAGGATTCATCAGAGGCGGCTTATTCAAGCTGCTTTATTTTAGAAACATCCGATCATCCTTATTCTCCCTCCAGGCTCATAGCAGAATCGAGATTTTTAACAAAAGGTCCAAGGTCTATGTAGGGAAATTTGTATTTATTAGGAAAAATGCAAGCATAAGGGTAGATTTTAACGGGCGGCTGACTATTGAGGAAAAAGTTTTTATTAATGATAACTGTAATATTAATTGTGTGAATAAGATATCGATTGGAAGAAATACGAAGATAGCACCTAATGTGTGTATAAATGATCATGATCATAATTATAAGAATACGACAGACGGTCACCTGATAATGGGTGAAGTCATCATTGGTGAAAATGTGTGGATTGGTTCTAATGTTGTAGTTTTGAGGGATACCGTAATAGGTGATAATGCAGTGATAGCAGCTGGTAGTGTCGTAAAGGGCAACGTTCCTGCGAACACTCTTTTTCTTAATAAGAGGGAAAATAAAATCATACATTATAGCCATTCCAAGCCATTATCTGAAGTCATCTAAGGGATAACTTTACATGAACCAGAGGGGATTAATATGAAAAAGAATGTTTTAATATCTGTTTATGATATGGAAATAGGCGGTATAGAAAGAAGCTTGATTAACATGCTGGAAAGCTTCGATTATGATCGGTATAAGGTTGACTTGTTAATATGCAATCATGCAGGGGACTTTATGAGTCTGATACCTAAGCAAGTTCATGTGCTGCCGCAAATCGACAACTACACGGTGTATAGAAAGCCCATAATTCAATGTATAAAAGAAGGTCATTATTCGACATCATTCATAAGAATAGTGTGCAAAGGTATAGCCAAATATAAAGCAATGTTCAGGAATTTGAAAGAAGGCCCCGGATATATTCAAATGCAGCTTGTTTCCAAGTATACATCGTATTTTATGCCTAGAATTCCTCAGAGGTATGATCTTGCTATCAGCTATGCTTGGCCACATGACCTGATTGCCCAGAAAGTCACTGCGGATAAGAAGATTGCTTGGATCCATACCGATTACAGTGAGCTGGAAATAGATAATAAGCTCGATCTCGCTGTATGGAACAAATTTGATTCTATTGCATCCGTATCGGAAGCTTGTACCAAGTCATTTCTGGCTGCATATCCTTCCTTAGAAAAAAAAGTGATAGTGGTCGAAAATATAACCTCGCCTGCATTTATTAAAAAAATGGCTGCGGAGACCAGTTCTATCCAGAAGAAGACGGCTGAAGCTTTTACTATTGTATCGGTGGGCCGATTGTCTTTTGTGAAGGGCTTTGATATGGCGGTTGAGGCCTTGAAAAAGCTTCATGATAAGGGGCTCACGAATATTAAGTGGTATGTAATAGGGTATGGCGGATATGAAACTGAGCTGAAACAACTTATAGCTTATCATAGTCTGGAAGATAGCTTCATCCTTTTAGGTAAAAAAACGAATCCATATCCCTATATCCAAGCCTGTGACTTATATGTGCAGCCTTCCAGGTATGAGGGAAAAGCGGTTACGGTTACTGAGGCCCAAATATTAGGCAAGCCGATACTTATAACAAATTATCCCACTGCAAGGAGTCAGGTTGAAGAGGGTGTCGACGGGTTCATTTGTACATTAAGTGTCGAAGGAATTGTAGAAGGAATACAGAAATTTGTAGAAAGCGATGAGCTAAGCAGAACTCTAATAGATCGAATAAAAGATAAGGATTATAGCAATACGTTTGAACTCAATAAGCTCTACGAAATCATGGAGGATGTAAGGCTAAGCAGAGGTGTGATATAACGATGTACAAAGTTAGTGTAATAATACCTGTATACAATGCCAATACCTATATTGCCGAATGTATAGAGTCTCTATTGTGCCAGACGCTGCAAGAATGTGAGTTCATATTCATCAATGATGGATCGATAGACAACAGCAGGCAAATTATTGAGAGTTATATGAATAGCAGCACTAGAATAAAGCTGATCAATCAGGAAAATCAAGGTGTCAGCATGGCAAGGAATAAGGGCTTACAGTTAGCTGCCGGTGAATATATAGGATTTGTAGATGCTGACGACTGTATCAAACCCGATATGTATGAAACCTTATACCATGCAGCCAAACTAGATGATTGTGATGTGGTGATTTCTAATTTTGAAAGTGAGCTTGAAGGACATAAGGTCATTAATCACTATCCGTTTCCTACAGATACTGTTCTTTCAAGAGGATTTATAGAGGAGGAAATACTGCCTTATTTCATTAAGACGGACAATCTAAATACGGTATGGAATAAGGTATATAAAAACGAAATAATAAGAAGCAACAAAGTAAGTTTCCCAGATAAGGTTGCATTAGGTGAAGATGGAATGTTTAACGTACGTTTCTTCAGTTATGCCGTTCATATGAAGTATATAGAGTATTCGGGTTACTATTATCGGGAGGTAGCGGGAAGCGCTACTAGAAATTTAAAGGAAAATGATTATTTTAAAAGGGCTCTAGAGGTATTTAATTTGGAACTGCCAGAACTACATACAAGTAATTTGGATAAAACGAAGATCAAGCAATTAAAGTCAGCAAAGCTTATACAGAATGTTATGTCTTATATTCATATTTATTTTACACCGTCTGCTGAGTTAAGCTTCCATCAAAGATATACCTATGTAAAGAATATGATAAGCAATAAGTATGTTAGAGAGGCGTTAGCTGCTTATTACAGTGAAGGCTACAGAAATTCAGGTAGATATGAAAAATTCATTACAGATATGATACGAAGCAAGTCTACGGTAGGTTTGTATTGTGTTACAACTTATAGCAGACTCAGAAATAAATATTAATAGGAGGAATTGCAGAAATGAAGATTATGATGTTTGCCCATGGCGGCAGCTTGAATAGAGGATGTGAGGCTATTGTACGCTCATCGACTAACCTAATTAAAGAGAAAATAAAGGGTGCAACGATATACTTGGCATCGGGAAAGCCTGAAACGGATAAGATCATTTCCAAATTGGATGGAATCTATGATGGGACGGACCTATATATCAGAAAGTATTCCTATGATTGGCTTCTCTCCTCGATGAAGGTGAAATTTTTTAATGATGAGACCTATGCGTTGGGCAAAATTCATAACAATATTGTTAAGCACATTCCTAACATGGATGTGTGTTTATCTATAGGCGGTGATAACTATTGCTACGGAGAGCAGCCTGGTTGGTATGAGATCAATCGACGAGTGAAAGCGCAAGGTAAAAAGTTAGTGCTTTGGGGTTGTTCTATTGGCCCAGAGGATATGTCAGAGAGGAAATTGCAGGATCTGAAGCAGTTTGATTTGATATTAGCCCGTGAAAGCTTGACTTATCACTTATTGGTGGGCAAAGGCTTAACTAATGTTAAGTTATGTGCAGATTCAGCTTTTACAATGGAGAAGGAAGAGCTGGAATTACCGGAAGGATGGCAGGTGGGGAATACAGTCGGTCTCAATTTCAGTCCTTTAGTATGGAAAAGGAATAGGGAATCACAATTGGCGGTTAGGGACCTTATCAACCACATTCTCATTACTACGGATATGACGATCGCGCTAACTCCACATGTTATGGAGGACGGTAATAATGATTATGAAATTCTTCATAATTATTATGAGCAATTTAAAGCCAATAGCAGGGTTATTCTTTTACCTGGTCATCTCAATGCCATTCAATATAAAGGGTATATCTCACGGATGAGATTTTTTATTGGCGCTCGAACTCATGCAACAATAGCAGCTTATTCTAATTTTGTTCCTACTATGGTATTGGGGTACAGCATTAAATCCAAAGGGATCTCTAAGGATATATTCGGAGAAGAAAAATTGGTTCTGAGCATAGATGAAATATCAAACAGTCAGAAGCTCATGGCCAAGTTTGACGAAATGGTAAGAGAGGAAAAGGAACTCAAATTAAGGCTGCAAAAATCTATCCCGAATATCAAGAAAATGTCCTACAAAGCTGTAGAGTATTTAGATCAACTAATTCAATAAAGTAGAGGTATATAATGAAAAAAAATCTACTGTTTATTATGCCCAACTTGACCTCGGGCGGTGGAGAGAAGAGCCTGATCACCTTGCTAAGTAAGATCGATTATAACTTGTACAATGTGGATTTATTTTTATTGTATCATAGTGGTTTGTTCCTGGAGTTCATCCCCAAGGAAGTACGGCTTATCCCTATATCGGAGAACTTTGAGTTGTTTACTTTGCCGTTATTTCAAGCATTTAAGAAGCTCCTATTCAAGGGGAATGTCAGTTTAGCTTATAATCGGTTGATGTTTTCATTGAGGTATAGAAACATTTCCAACGTCTCGCAAAGGGAGCAGTACAATTGGAAGTACCTTGCTAAATCGTTGACTAAAATTGAGAAGAGATATGATGTTGCCATTGGTTTTCTAGAGAAAACGGCGAGCTATTACTGTATAGATAAGGTGGACGCTGCTAAGAAAATAGGCTGGGTACATATTGATTATGATCAATTAGGAATGGATCCTCAGTTCGATCACAAGTATTTCGAGCAAATGGATAGTATTGTTACAGTGTCTGAAGAGTGTGCCCTTATACTTAAAAATAGATTTCCCGATCTGAAAAATAAAGTGAAGGTTATTTACAATATTGTATCGCCAACGATGATCTATCAAATGGCTAATCAAGATAATATCGATGTATACAATCGTAAAGAAGATGAATTCAACATCCTTTCCATTGGTCGGCTGCATTATCAGAAGGCTTTTGAAATAGCGATTGAGGCTTGCAAGAGGCTGATCGATCGTGGATATAAGATAAAATGGAACATTATTGGTGATGGTGAGGAAAGGGAAAAGCTGACCCATCTCATTCATGCCAATCATTTGCAGAACCATTTTAAATTATTAGGCTTGAAGTCCAACCCTTATCCATATTTGATGCAAGCTGACATTTATGCGCAAACCTCCAGGTTCGAAGGAAAGTCCATTGCTATTGATGAGGCTAAAATCTTGAATAAGCCGATCATAGTTACGAATTTCAACACGGCGAAGGATCAGATTAAAGACGGAACGGATGGATTAATTGTTGATATGAACGCGGACGCCATGGCAGCAGGGATTGAGAAGTTGATTAAGGATACAAGCTTGAGAAATAAGCTGAGCTTAAACTTAGCAAGTTTAAAATTAGGAACGGAAGAAGAAATTAATAAATTCTATAATCTTCTGAACAGGTGAAAGTTATGAAGAAAAAAGTACTCTTTGTTATTAATAATTTAAGCTGTGGCGGGGCGGAAAAGGCCCTTATTTCTTTGTTAGAGACGATGGATTACTCGGCATATGATGTGGATCTGTTTCTGTTTGAGCATGAAGGAATGTTTATGAAAAAAATCCCGAGTCAGGTAAACCTGCTGGAAGAGCAGCCTGAATATCGGTACTACGATATGCCTATAAAGCAGGCTGTTGCGGATTGTCTCAAACGTGGAAGAGTTAATTTGGCTCTATCAAGAATTCGCGCGGGTTATATTTATAAAACCGAAAAAAAGAGAGTTCGATGTCAGCAAAGGGTTTGGAAGTACATATCGAAATCGTTGAAAAATATAGATCAAAGCTATGACATCGCAATTGGGTATCTTGAGAAAAACCCCATTTATTTCTGCATTGATAAAGTAAAAGCAGCTATGAAAATAGGTTTTATACATAGTGACTATGACAAGCTTGGGATGGATCCTTATTTGGATCAAGCTTATTTTGAACAGTTGGATCACCTGGTAACGGTATCTGAAGAATGCAGTAATATTCTGAAGAAGAGATTTCCTATGTATGAGCGCAAAGTGAAAATTATGTACAATATCGTATCTCCTACCGCTATTCATAATCTGTCGTTAGAAAAAACGGATATAGACGTCGAAGCAATCAAGCTAGTTTCGGTGGGCAGGTTACATGATGCAAAAGGCTTTACGCTTGCTATCGAAGCCTGCAGGGTGCTTATTCAAAATGGCTATCAGGTCAAGTGGTATGTAATTGGCGAAGGTGAAGAGAGAAGTAAGCTTGAGCAGCTGATCGAGGAATATGGGCTTCAAGGGATTTTCTGTTTATTGGGAAACAAAGAAAATCCATACCCCTACATTAAAGAAGCCGATATCTATGTTCAGCCTTCACGGTTCGAAGGGAAGTCTATTGCCGTAGATGAGGCGAAGATTCTACAGAAGCCTATTGTTGTAACTAATTTTAACACGGCTAAAGATCAAATTAATAACAACGAAAATGGATTGATTGTGGAAATGACCCCTAGATCGATCTTCGAGGGAATTAAATCACTAATCGATGACGAGCATTTAAGGAAGCATTTCATAGTTAATTTATCCAATGAAAAGCTAGGAACGGAGTCGGAGATTCATAAATTATATGCATTATTTAAGTAGTCATGAAAGGAAAGATCAAATGTTATGCAACTAATAAGCCCTCTGCTTTTAAGTATTGTGTGCGTGATTATTCTGATTGATCTGGTTCCATTAGGTAAAGATTGGTTAAGCAGAATTCATATTGGCAGGTATCAGGATAAACAGGTATGGAATAAATCTATAACTCGAATTGGTGCCAAGTGGCTTAATACAACACCTAAGATCAAAGTAACGGATAACACTAGGTGGGTTGTCATCGATATGTTGAAGGGGAATTACACGAAACACGCTATACAGCATTGGCAAGAAGCCTCCTTGCTGTTAGGGCTGTCGGAATACTTGAAAACCAATAAGGATCAGGAAGTCCAGCGTGAGCTAATGAAGTTCTTGAGCTTAAAATTCGATCAGAATGGTCAATGGATTAAAATGCCTAAGGAAGTAGACGGTGCTATTCTTGCTTATGCTGTAATAACATTAAGCTTCATTAATCCAGATCTTTATAAGAAAGCCTTTGATTCCACGTGGGCTATGATTCAAGAGCATATCGGGGATGAAGGCACCGTACAATATCGGAAATTTATGAAAAACTATAGATATGTGGATACCATTGGTTTTATATGTCCTTTTTTAGTTGCTTATGGCACTCGATATCAAAAAAAGGAATGTGTTGAGCTTGCTGTGAAGCAAATTAAAGCGTATGAGGAATACGGGATGTTAGAGCAGCATTTTATCCCAAGCCATGCGTATCAGGTAGAAAATAAAGCACCTCTTGGGTTATACGGATGGGGAAGAGGGTTAGGTTGGTTCGCAATAGGCCTTATCGATGCTTGGAATGAACTGCCTAAAGACCATGAATATAAACCCGTTTTGGAGGAAAGTGTGAAGAAGTTTGCCAAAGCAGCGATTGCCTTTCAGCAGGATAGTGGGAATTGGAACTGGACGGTTGCTAGAGGTGAGTGCAGGCCGGATTCTTCAACGACAGCCACATTGGGGTGGTTCTTATTAAATGCAGCCAAGATAGAGGATATCTCGACACCGTGTTTAGATAGCGCAGATAGAGCTATTCAATACTTGATGAGAGTAACCAGACGAAATGGAGAAGTAGATTTCTCGCAAGGAGACACGAAAGATATAGGCATATACTCCTTGTTGTTTAATATACTGCCCTTTACCCAAGGCTTTTGTATCCGATTGATGAACTCAAAAAACAATCCTAAGGTTGTGTAAATAATGGTAATAAAAAGCATGTTTAGTTTTTTTAGGGCTAGACTTAGAAAGTATGTTCTAGAAGAAGTATGGATAGAAGATTATATAAAGATGGGTATGAGAATAGGAGATAATTGTTCCATTCAACCGGGTGTAACCTTTGACTACTCTCATTGTTGGTTAATAAAGATAGGAAATAACGTGACTATAGCACCTCAAGCATATTTACTGACTCATGATGCTAGCACTAAAAGAGAAAAAAAATACACAAAGGTTGGTAGTATTACTATAGAAGACAACGTATTTATTGGTGCAAGGGCGTTGATTATGCCTGGTGTTACTATCGGACAAAACTCTATAGTTGCAGTTGGGAGTGTTGTAACAAAATGTATTCCGCAAGGAAGTATAGTAGCTGGAAATCCAGCTAAAGTCATATCTTCAATAGAGAAATACATGGAAAAAACCGAAATGTTGATGGATAGTGCTAAAGTATATGACGCTAGTTACACAATAAGTGGAAACATATCTTCTCAAGATAAAGCCAAAATGTATGAAGAATTAATAAATAAAATTGGATTTGTTGTCTAATATCTTCAGTTGTGGGGAAAACAATGAGAACAAAAAATTCTATTATCAATATTTCTGCTGGCTTAGGCTATCAGCTAATTATTACACTGCTAAGCTTTTTTTCAAGAACAGTGTTCATTAACAGCCTGGGTATTGAGTATTTAGGGATAAATGGACTATTTACGAATATATTGGCCATGCTTTCTCTAGCTGAGGTAGGTATAGGTTCAAGTATTGTGTATAGCCTTTATAAACCTGTGGCAGAAAATGATAAAGTAAAAATTCATGCATTAATGAAGCTGTATAAAAAGGCGTATTTGGTCATAGCAGCAGTCATTTTAGTGCTAGGACTATCGTTGATGCCATTTCTAAATTACTTTGTCAAAGATACCAGTGTTGATCATCTTTATACCATTTATTTCATTTTCTTGATAAATACAGTTGCCCCCTATTTCTTTCAGCATAAAAACTCATTCCTCAATGTTTGCCAGAAAAGCTACATCATAACCGGGATTTATTCGGTCTCATCCATTTTGTCTACATGTCTAAAAATATGGATTTTGCATACGACTCAGAATTATATCTTATATTTAAGTATCGATAGCTTTATTACAATAACTAACAGCATTATTTTATCTGTAATAGTTGATAAAATGTACCCATTCTTAAAGGAGAAGCTGTCAGGCAAATTAGATGCTGGTGTCAAAAGAGATATTATCAAAAATGTTAAGGCCATTATGCTGCAAAATATAGGCTCATATCTAATATTTGGTACGGACAATATTATCATATCTTCGTTTGTGAGCGTTGCGGCAGTAGGTTTGTATTCGAACTACAATATGTTTATCGATATATGCAGGACCTTCATCAATCAAGTATTTAACAATTTATACCATAGTATAGGTAATTTAGTAGCGAATGAAAGTAAGGAAAAAATATATAGTTTGTTTAAGGTGTATTGGCTTCTCAATTTTTGGCTGTATTCCTTTTTTTCTATATTTCTTTATATCATCATCGAGCCCCTGATTGCATTATGGATAGGCTCCTCTTTTATTATGGGGAAAACGATTCTAGTCGTGCTGATGATAACCTTTTACGAGCGAGGCATGAGAAATGCGATTACAACAGTTAAAACGACAGCAGGAATCTTTCATGAAGACAGGTACGTACCTTTATATCAGGCGGGTATTAATCTCGGTTTTTCAATTTGGTTAGTCCATTATTTAGGGCTTGCAGGAGTTTTCATCGGAACACTTATCAGTGCTATAGCCTTTCCTTTCTGGACTACACCTTATTTGGTTTATAAGAAAGTGTTTCATATTCCTTTGGTTCATTATTTTGGGAAATATTTTTATTTTGCAGCAATAGGGGCAGGCACTTGTTTCCTAACAAGCTATATTAGCAGTTTGATTACAGCTGATAGCTTACTGACTTTAATTCTAAAAGGTGTAATTTGTTTGATTATACCTAATCTTATTTATTTGGCCTGTTTTTATAAAACAGATGAACTAAAATACTTACTTGGGATCCTTAGGAAGATCTTGGCTATGTTCCTTAAGCGATTTAAGCTTCATAAACGAAATCTTATTTCTGAAAATAAGTAATAGGAGGATTGCGTAGTGAGTCGGATAAGTATTGTCGTTCCCATTTATAATGCAGGAAAAAGATTGGAAAAGTGCATCAAATCGATTCTAAACCAAACATTTTCGGATTTTGAGCTAATATTGGTTAATGATGGATCTACAGATCATAGTCTTGCAATATGCCAAAGATTCCAGCAGCAGGATAAACGAATAATCATTATAGACAAGAAGAATGAAGGAAGCATTGCAACGAGAAGAAGAGGAGTAGAAGCTGCAAGTTCAGAATATATTATGTTTGTCGATGCGGATGATTGGATTGATAAACATACTATTGAAATTTTAAACAATGAATCGCTTGAACGGTCTATAGATATTGTTGTTTGTAATACGTATAGAGTTCTGGGCTTCATTAAGCAAAAAAATAATAGTGAATATTTCAGTGCGGATAAAATTTACAATAAGGAACAAATCAGAAAATACTTAGTTATTGCCTACTTTCAAGGAGATCCATTTCCTTCATCATTATTTGCGAAGCTGTACAAAAGAGAGCTTTTTATGAATAGTGGTAAATATTTGGATAAAATATACTTCTTTGGTGATGACCTATTTTTAAATATGGAAATATTTTTGAAGGCAAACCAAGTGAAAGTAATTGATAAATCTTTATATTTTTACACACTTAGCGGAAATACAAGCAGATATATGCCCCATTTTTTTAATGATGTATTCAGCGGTTATCAAATACAAAAGGAAGTCATAGCAGAACATTATCAAGACATTCAGCAGCATCAATATAATGGGATCAGTGTAATGCTGTTAAATTTATTTAGAGGTGCCTTGTACAATTTATTTACCAGTAAACTTAGTGAAGATGATATCAAAAATTTGATAAAGATTTATGTTTCAGATGATTGTGTAAAGGAAGCTGTATCCAACGAAGGAGCTATCAAGTTTTTTGAAAAGGACTACTTAGATGCTATGAGAGAAAAGGATATTCAGTATTTATACGCGATGGGTAAAAGCATGCATAAAAAGAAAAAACCAAAGAAAATGTTAATGAATATTATGTCGAGACTGTCTATTAGCTAAATTCTGAAGAGCGTATAAAAGGAGGAGGGTTCTAATTGAGTAGGGTAAGTGTAGTAGTACCCATCTATAATGCAGGTAACGGAAAGAGACTGGATACATGTATACAATCTATTCTCGGCCAGACCTTTACAGACATTGAATTGGTTCTGGTAAATGACGGGTCGACTGATAATAGCTTGGAAATATGCATGAAGCATCAAAAAGGAGACAAAAGAATTATCATTATCAATAAAAAAAATGAGGGCTGTATCGCAGCTAGAAGAACAGGAGTAGAGGCTTCAAGCTCGGATTATGTTATGTTTGTCGATGCGGATGATTGGATCGATAGAAGGGCTGTAGAGATATTGTATAACGGTTGTATTAATAATGATGCAGATATAACTGTATGTAATATGTATAAGGTTTTAGGAAAAGGTAAGTTAATAAAGCGGGAAAATGATAGAGATTATTTCAATCATAATAAAATTTATAATAAAGAAGAGATTATGCGGGATTTAGTAACTGCTTATTTCTATGGGCATTCATTTCCATCCTCCTTATGCGCGAAGCTTTACCAAAAGGAGTTATTACTAAATAGTGGGAAATACTTAAACCGAATACACTTTTTAGGGGAAGATCTCTTTTACAATTTGGAGATATTAGTAAAAACAAACAGAGTCAAAGTTATCGATACACCCTTGTATTTTTATAGAGTGGGTGGTTTTACGAGTAAATACATGTCTTACTTATTCGATGATATGGTCAATGGTTATCAAATACAAAAGGAAGTTATAAATGAGTATTACTTGGATACACTGCAAAAGCAAAATGATGGAATTAGTATTATGCTGCTAAATACGTTCAAGACATGCTTATGCAATATTTTTAATAGCAAGCTTAGTGAAGCTAAGATTAAAGATACAATAACCGAATATACCTCAAATGATAGCGTAAAAGAATGTTTGAACAATGAAGGCTCCATTCGATATTTTCCTGAAGAGTATTTGAATGCCATAAGAAATAAAGATATCGAATATTTATATAAGCTGGGAAAAGGAATGTATAAAAAGAGAAGAACCAAAACGATAATTATGGATATTTTTTCCAAGCTTTCTGTGGTCTAGATGATCCTCATGATTATACATACATTTTAACGAAATAATGGAAACTCCTCGTTCTCAAACTACTAAAACTAAGGTATAATTCTTAATAAAGAACGCTATGTTATTTCTGTATGGAAGGAGGTCTTGGACAATGTTCAGACTTAAAAGGGTTTTATGTCTGACACTAATTATAAGTGCATTAATGTTTCCAACTTCAGCTTTTGCATCGAACGGAAATAATTCATCAGATTCTAAGAGAAGCAATTTTGAACAGTTTATTTCATCTTTGTTTGGAAATAAAGGCAAAAACGATGATTTATATAACTATTGGGGAAATAATAAAGACAAGAATGATTGGCACTGGAAATGGGATTTTAAAGATTGGAATGATAAAAACTTAGACTCGTATGATATATGGGAAAGATGGTATTGTTACTAGTCAGCATTTGTTACTGATCCGTCGGCCTGCCGACGGTTTTTTTAGGTTCAGTTATGATCTTTTTCGCTTAGATTTGGAATAGTCTTAACCCCGCCATGAATCCTATTGAAGTGACTCCTTCTACCATAGCCTCTCCAAATTCTTGTACTTGACCTTGAACAAAAGTATAGCATAAGAATTGCTGATGCTTTCTCCGTCATTGCCTATGAACTCATTAAGTGTTATAGCCTATTTTCCTTTTCTATCCAAACAATAGCATGAAAATAATCATATCTTATATTGTAAAAAAATGGGTTTGATAGCTAACCTGGACGCCAATCCAATCCATATATATGGCTCTATTCCCATTTTCCGTGATGCAGACAGCAGGAGGGATTTGAATGACGACATACAACCAAAAGAAGTTGCTGCAGGACGTGGAAGGACAAATTATTCCTCAATATTGGGACGATACTCTTGGGGATTATGCACCGCTTACTGGAAGAGCAGGCGCATTGTTGGTCACAGGAATAAGCAATGGAAGTAGCTCCTTATCTGGCAATCTTTTCACAATAAAAGACGCTTGGACAGTAAGTGGCACCCATAACCTTCTTACGAGCTGTGATACGCTGTTGATTGATAACACGAACGGAGCTGCCGACTTGTCTTTCACCGTCAATGACATTACCCTCACAGTGATGCAAGGCGAACAATTTTTCGGTAATTTCGATGGCTTTACCAGTGTAAGCATCACTAGCACAGGCGCCTTTTTCGTAAAAGCAGGAGTGGCGAAAGCATTGCCGACAGCTGTTATCAAAGCTGCGTTTATAAGCAATGAGAACGCTGCGAAAACCGCTTCTGCCACAGCTATGGGAGTCGGTATTGTCAATGATAGCACCGAGGAAATTAAACTTACGGTAGGGGGGGTAACAATAAGCGTTGCATCAGGAAACGCTAATGAAAATTTCTTCGACAATTTCACAGAGTTTACCCTATCCGCAACTGGCGACTATCGGTGCTATATACTAGGTGCGCTAGGTGTAGCCATTACTTTGACTGATACCGAGGCACAGCCGGACATTACGCCGCCAATAGTGAACGCTGAGCCCAGTGCTGGAACTTTTTCCGCAGCGCAAGAGGTAACACTGATGGCAAACGAAACGGCGACTATCTTTTATACGACAGATGGCAGCGACCCTACCACTGCAAGCGCTGTTTACTCTGAACCGATTCATGTTACTGCTACTACGACGTTGATGTACTTCGGAAAGGATACAGCGGGTAATTCATCAGCTGTCCAATCGTCAACTTATACCCTCAACTTGCCGGCACTTTCGATGAATGGAGCTACCGATTGGCTGCTTATCCCAACGATCCCAATTATAGTTACCGATTTGGAAATGCGAATTAATGTTGAGAACAATGGGGGCTATTATTACGACACACGAGAAAATGCAACCAGTTCGTATATGTTTCGTGATGCGGCAAGTGGGAAAGACCAGCGCGGCCCGAACGAGGATGTATATGTTGATGGGGTGATGAAAGCAAATTCTATCCACGCAGTCAACAACGGTGTGGAAAGAACGCTTAAGGTTCACTTCTGGACAGGTTTAACGTCACCTGGTAACATGCATATTTTCTGCCGGAGTACAGTTGATGCTAGGACCTTCATGAAAGGCAAAATTTACGACATCAAGCTGTACAATGGAGCGAATGTAGTAGCGCATTACGATATGTCAACAGGCACAGTAAAGGATCAATCGGGTAACGATAACCATGCAACGTTAAACGGTGGAACATTCGGATAAAGGAGGTACAACAGATGGGATACATCAAAAAGCAAACCGGAGGTGGCGTATATGACAGCTTGGATTACATCATCGATCTTTCGCGCTGGGGCATCAAAAACAATCTGACGGAATCGCAAGCAACAACGGACGGAATTAACAATGCGCTAGTATGGGCACAGGCAAGTGGATTTAACCACGTCTTTTTACCTGGAGGCAGGTATTTAATCAACCTGAAACCAGGTATTCAGATGGTAAGCAATATGTACTTGGAATTGGCGTCAGATGCAAGTTTGGAAATGGAAACGAACTCGGCGCCAGGATATAGCGTTGTTTCATTCAATGCCGTGCAAAATTCCAAGATCACAGGAGGGAAAATCCTCGGTGACAGGCAAACTCACCTGTTCTCTATCAATACAGGATGGGTTCGTGGTGGTGTAAATCCTGATGGTTCGCTAAACGGTAACCGCAACTTTATTCGCACTCCTATGCTTGATCGTCGAACAAGCGTTAATGCTTGTCTCGAGTCCTTTCGTCTGTGGAAACCAACTGGAGGTTCGGTGGGGATTACGGCAAACGGATACAATTTTTATCAATATAAGGATGTGGTTTCGCGAGGAACCTTCGTCAACTTCAGAAATAACGGGCTTTTTGCGCCGACAGCTCCTACTGGACGCGGCTGGTTCGATACTATAGATAAATGCAACGTGATGATTATGACCATCGATATATCCGCAACTCCGATGAGTGACGCTGATATTGCTGCACTCACAGCAAAAATCGACGGTGCAGGGTATACCCATGAATGGGGATATGGCGTGTCTATCGAGGCTGGGGAAAACATAGAAGTGGCTTACATGGATATATCAGAATGCACAGGTGAATCCATTTACACTGGGATTATTCATTCTGATGACCCGTCCCAGTATACGCTTCTCGGAAACATAGGCACTGGGGTAAGAATACATCACAATAATATCCACCATAACCGCAGACAGGGTATCTCACTTGCAGGGCCGAATGACGTGGAGATTTATAACAACGAAATACACCATATTGGCTACCAAGCAAACGAAACGATACCAACGGGGGACTACAAATGGTTTGTGGCTCCAGGTTATGGAATTGACATCGAATCTATGGTTGGTGAGAGCAATGTGCCCTATAAAGACCTGCGTTCCGGAAAGGATGGACTTGAAGTAAACTATCGGATTCGGATTGAAAATAATTACATCCACGATAATATACGCGGCCATCTCGTCAATCCAGATGGCACCTATGTAACCGTTGAAGGGAACATTTTCCAAGGGAACAATATAGGCGGCATTTTCGGTTGGGATAACCCGTTTACGAAGTACGTCAATAACATTTTTGATGGCTGTATATTTGCAGTCAATTACGATAATGTTTGTGAGGGAGCAATATTAGTTAATTATGCAAGCCTGAATATCGGCTCAGCCCACGGGGTCCGAATCAGCGATGTGTATGCGATTAATTCGTCGATGCAAGCAAGTGGGACAGAAGGGTATTTTGGCCCTCCTTCAGCGGTTGATGTGTCAACGGGAACGTTCACTGTCCCCGGGCATGGTATGGGAGCGGGCGCCAAAGTTATTTTCGAACAGTGGCAGGGGAAAGTCCCAACGGGAATTACGCCAGGTAAAACTTACTACACGACGAATATCACCGCAGATACGTTTCAAGTGTCCAACACGTCAGCTGGAACAGCGTTACCGATTACTGATTCAGGTGCTGCTGGGTTTATTGTGGCACGTTGGAATTATGGGAAGTGTTACATTGAAAATGTGCTTTTTGAACGAGATGACTTCGATACCAGCACGACTCCGAATAATGTGAATATATTAGGTGCTGCTGGAATGGTTATCAAAAACATGACAGTCCGCAAAGTTCAATTTGAGATTTCTAGTCCTGATAACTGGCAAGGCCGTCCTGCGGTAATTGAAGGACTTACCGTGATTGACACGGGTGGAAAAATCAACGGTGTACGTGTTAGCAACGGTAAATTTATATCCGGTGTCGGAAATGTGGGAATGGAGCTAGGCAACTACCATAGTCAAACCCAAAGGTTGATTATGGACAACTGCATCTTCCAAAACATAAACGTGGATATCGGAGCTGTTACCATGTTGGATTGCAATATGGCAAACTGCAACATTTCGAAGACCAACGCGCAGGATGCCTACTCTTTGTTCCTGAAATGCTTTCTGGATAACGTGATAATCAACTTGCATTGGATTGCCGCACCGGAGAAGGTCAAGTTCGCCCAGTGTATAGTCAACAAGGTCACAAAGGACGTAAGTACAGGGACAACCTTCGTATCAACGTTGGATTTGGCTACCGGAATCACGAGTTAAAAGGGGACTCAAAATTAAGAATTAAATTTGACCTCTATTACTTAAAAAACCGGCTATTGCCGGTTACATAACTAGCTGGATGATTTTTACACAAAGGCTGCAGCAAGGCGGTTTCCGTATTCTTAATTGTATAGGCTCTTCTTAGGAAACACCGGAAGTTGGGAATCAGGATGTTAAAGAAGTGAGTAAAGTTTGTATTGACACGTTCTTTATAAAGAACTACAATGAGGATACAACAGCATTACACTAATTAACTATTTATTTAAATAAATAACAGCAAGGTTCGGCTTAATATCTTAAGACATGATGTGTAATTCAATAAAAGAAGGCAAATTTTTTTTGCCCCAACGTTCTCTATAACGAATTATATTTTAGGCTTATATTATTCAGGATTCGGTGATGTCTCCTTGCCGTTATCAATGGAGGTACTCGACCATGCTGTGGGTTGGAATATACCTTAGACGCGAGTCGTCAAAGGTGTGGTGTGAGGTGGGGTTAGATGCCCTTTTTTAAAGTTCTTAACTATTTGGTTTTTCAAGAAAAGACCTTTTAGTTAAGAACTTTAATTATTCCAGTTCATTTTGAATGTATATCTTCCAAATCTAATATTATCGAAAGGGTGATTGTATGGCGTACCGGCAGAGGTTACCTTTTTTAATCTTAATGGATTCGTTTATTGTATTAACCGCTATCTACTTCAGTCAATTTCTGGTAAATGCTACTTTTCATGTTATTACGATTCCTTTAGTAGTTAGTTCATTGACGCTTTTGCTTAGTCATCATGTTTTTTCTATCATTTATAAGTTATATAAAAAGGCTTGGGAGTATGCGAGTATATCTGAATTAATAATGATTTTTAAAGCGGTCACTTTCTCGATTCTGACCGTAGCTGTTGTCCAGGAGCTTATGGTTCAAGCTATATACTTACGTCTTCTTGTCGTAACGTGGCTGCTGCATATTTTACTCATTGGAGGCTCACGTTTTTGTTGGCGAGTGTTTCGGGATATTTACATGAAAAAGGTAAATAACAAGAAACGAACATTGATAGTCGGAGCTGGCGCTGCAGGAACAATGGTGGCAAGGCAATTAATTACGAACAATGATACCGAATTATTACCTACTGCTTTTATTGATGATAACTTTAAAAAACATAACTTGGATATATTAGGAATTCCGGTAGTGGGGGGAATTAATCGAATCGAGAGTGCAGTACAAGAGCTGAACATAGATAACATTGTGATAGCTATTCCTTCACTTAATAAAAAAGAATTAAATAGAATTTTTCAGGAATGTGCAAAAACAAATGCTAAAGCGCAAATTCTTCCCATGCTTGAGGATCTGGTAACTGGTAAAGTTTCGGTCAATCAATTCCGGGATGTTCAGGTTGAGGATTTACTGGGTAGAGAACCCATTGAGTTACATATCGATAGTATTTCAGGTTATATCTCTAATAAGGTTATTTTGGTAACGGGTGCCGGAGGATCTATTGGATCGGAAATATGCAGACAAGTTTGTAAGTTTAACCCAGAGCAGTTGATTTTACTGGGCCATGGAGAGAATAGTATTTATTCCATTGAAATGGAGCTAAAGGATACTTTCCAAGAAACTCAAATTAAATTTATTACAGAAGTAGCGGACATACAGGATGCTAATAAAATGATGTCCATTATGAATACCTACCGACCGCAAGTTGTATACCACGCTGCTGCTCATAAGCATGTGCCATTGATGGAGCGCAATCCTGAGGAAGCTGTGAAAAATAATATGATTGGAACGATGAATCTTGCCAAAGCAGCCAATCGGCATGGTGTAGAAACATTTGTGATGATCTCGACGGACAAGGCTGTTAATCCGACTAGTGTAATGGGATCCACCAAAAGGCTTGCTGAAATGATTATCCAACACCTGGATAAAACCAGTTTTACGAAGTTTGTTGCTGTTCGATTTGGTAATGTTTTAGGCAGTCGTGGGAGTGTAATTCCGTTATTTAAAAGGCAAATTGAAAAGGGAGGACCGGTTACGGTTACCCATCCTGATATGATTCGCTACTTTATGACGATACCGGAAGCATCGAGGCTTGTCATACAAGCGGGCTCATTGGCAAAAGGTGGAGAAATTTTCGTGCTAGACATGGGTGAGCCTGTAAAAATTGTGGATCTTGCGAAGAACCTGATCAAACTCTCAGGCAACTCGATTGAGGAAATCGGGATCGAATTTACAGGAATGAGGCCAGGGGAAAAGCTCTTTGAAGAATTGCTGCAAAAAGGTGAAGTTCATGAACAGCAGGTTCATCCCAAGATTTATATAGGCAAAACCGCGGATCTGTATATTGAGGAAATTACCGAAATAATCTCAACCTACTCAACCTTGGAAAAACATAAGCTAAGGGAGAAATTACTGAATTTAGCCAACAATAAGGGCAGTGTGTCACCAAAACTAGTGTCAATCAGTTAAGTTTTTATATACAAAGGAGTGTACTTAGCCATGAAGGTAAGAAAAGCGATCATACCAGCAGCAGGACTTGGCACCAGATTTCTTCCAGCAACAAAGGCAATGCCCAAAGAGATGCTGCCGATTGTAGATAAGCCCACGATTCAATACATTGTAGAGGAAGCAGTGGCATCAGGGATTGAAGATATCCTTATCGTAACAGGGAAAGGAAAGAGAGCTATTGAGGATCACTTCGATAACTCGTTTGAGCTAGAGCAGAATTTATTCGAGAAGGGTAAGTTTGATTTACTTAATGAGGTACAAAAATCATCTAACATGGTTGACATTCATTATATTCGCCAGAAGGAAGCCAAAGGCTTGGGGCATGCCATTTGGTGCGCACGTAAATTTATTGGCAATGAACCCTTTGCTGTTTTATTAGGCGATGATATTGTCAAGGCGGAAAAGCCTTGTCTCAAGCAGATGATTGAGCAATATGAGCGATATCATTCATCAGTGATTGGTGTTAAGCATGTACCCGATGATGAGGTATCGCGGTACGGAATTGTAGACGGAAGCAAGATAGAGGATCGCTTTTATGGAGTCAACAACCTGGTTGAAAAGCCTAGGAAGGAAGACGCTCCATCCAATCTTGCGATTATGGGCCGTTATATCCTCAGCCCAAGGATTTTCGACATTCTGGGGAACCAAGCGCCAGGAGCAGGCGGGGAAATACAACTAACCGATGCTATCGCGGAACTGAATCTCTATGAGGCGGTTTATGCTTATGAGTTTGAAGGTATCCGCTATGATGTGGGTGAAAAGATGGGCTTTATACAGACTACCATCGAATTCGCCCTGCAGCGTGAAGATATAAGGTACGGTTTACTGGATTATCTAACTAAGATTTTGGATAAAGAGTTAATTAAGTGAGCTTATGTCTAACGGGTTAATTAATTGGAATGGGTGATAGATGTGCCAAAAAAAGTTCTGTTTTGTGCAACTGTTGATATTCATTTCAAAGCATTCCATCTGCCCTATCTTAAGTGGTTTAAAGAGCAGGGCTGGGAGGTTCATGTTGCGTCTAGCGGGGATTTAGAGCTCCCCTACACCGATAAGAAGTATAACCTGCCGATCCAAAGGTCTCCTTTGAAAATGGAAAATATTAGAGCCTATAGTGAGCTAAAAGCAATAATAAATAAGAACGAGTATGAGATCATTCATTGTCATACGCCAATGGGTGGAGTTCTTGCCCGGTTAGCTGCGCGACAAGCTAGAAAACAGGGTACCAAGGTGATCTATACAGCTCATGGGTTTCATTTTTGCAAAGGAGTTCCTTTTATAAACTGGGCTTTATATTATCCGGTCGAGAAATTATTGGCACATTATACCGATTGTCTGATAACGATAAATGAAGAAGATTACAATTTGGCGTTACGTCATGGGTTTAAAGCTAAGCGTGTTGAGCAAGTCCATGGCGTGGGAATTGATAATAAGCGATTTGGTCCAGTAACTGCCGAATACAAAATGGAATTAAAGCAGAAGAAAAACTATAGAACTGAAGATTTTCTCATGTTCTATGCAGCGGAATTTAATAAAAATAAAAACCAACAGTTTCTTATAAGGGCTCTTGCCCATATAAAGGAAGAGGTTCCTTATGCCCGCCTATTGCTGGCTGGAAAGGGACCTCTTTTTGATGAATGTTATGAGCTTGCCAATAAGCTGGGTGTTGCAGATAAGGTTGATTTCCTAGGATATAGGACGGACATTGATGAGATATTACCGATGTGTGATATAGCTGTTGCATCAAGTCTCCGCGAAGGCTTGCCGGTTAATATTATGGAAGCCATGTCCTGTGGGTTGCCGGTTATTGCCACTGACAATAGAGGACACAGAGAACTGATTCATAACGATGAGAATGGCTGGATTATTAGTCCAAATGATTTTGCAGGAATGTCGGATAGGATTAAGACTCTTGCAAGTAATGAGGATTTGAGGATTAAGCTTGGAAGCACGGGACGCCATAGTATTGAAAGCAGATATGCTATTAACCAAGTTTTAATGGAGAAGATTAGCATATATGCCAGCTTTACGGACGAATTGGAGGTGGTGAAGTGGGCGGTCCAATAAGGATCTTGCATGTAGTAGTGAATATGAACCGTGGCGGTGCAGAAACCCTCTTAATGAATTTATATCGAAATATGGATCGCTCAAAGGTTCAATTCGATTTTCTAACCTGTAAGGAAGGCGTTTTTGATGCAGAAATATTGGAGATGGGTGGGGTAGTCCACCGAATTCCCTATATTATGGATATTGGTCATTTTGGTTACATAAATGCTCTAGATCAATTCTTTATAATGAATCCCAAGTACAAGGTTGTGCACTCCCATATGGATAAAATGAGTGGATGGGTGCTCCGTTCAGCTAAGAAAGCAGGCATACCCATACGGATAGCTCATAGTCATAATACTAGCAGCGAGGGTAATGCAGCAGCCAAAGCCTATAAGTGGTTTGCGGGGAAATTAATATTACCAAGCGCAACCCATCTATTGGCCTGTTCGAATAGCGCTGCCAAATGGTTGTTTGCCGATAAAGCAGATGCTGTGAGAGTGCTGAAAAATGGAATTGAATGTGATAGATTTACATTTTCCTCTAACATAAGAAAACAGATACGCAAGGAATTGCATCTTCCCCGCAATAGTCTTGTTTTAGGACATGTCGGGAGATTTGCACCTCAAAAAAATCATACTTTTCTAATTGATGTTTTTGCCAAGCTGAATAAAGATAAACCCGATTCGGTTCTTGTATTAGTTGGGGATGGTCCACTTCGTATAAGTATGGAGAAAAAAGTAGCCGAGTTAAATTTATCAGACAAAGTCAAATTTCTTGGAATCCGCAGTGACATAAGCAGGCTGCTGCAAGCATTCGATGTGTTTGTATTTCCCTCTGTGCATGAGGGCTTGCCTGTTACACTTATTGAGGCTCAAGGAGCTGGCTTGCCTTGTGTAATATCGGATGTCATATCTCAGGAAGTTGATATGGGGATAGGCTTGGTTGAATACTATCCTTTAATAGATACCGTGATCTGGGTTGAGAAAATAAAAAGCATAGCCCATAGAAAATTACCGCGAAGCATATCAGCTCAAGCATTATCCCGCAACGGGTATGATATTAAAAACACAGCAGAGTTGACGAAGGATTTTTATTTAGCCATATCGAGGTGAAAAGATTGAAGCGGCTGACTGTTTTTACCCCAACCTTTAATAGAGCCTATTGCCTTACTAATTGTTATGAGAGTCTGAAACGACAAGCCTCCAATGATTTTGTTTGGCTAATAATAGACGATGGCTCTTTGGATAATACGAAAGATCTAGTCACAGGCTGGATAGCTGAGGATATCTTAACAATTCGTTATCATTGGCAAGAAAATCAAGGTATGCATGGTGCTCATAACACAGCCTATGAACTTATCGACACGGAATTGAATGTATGTATTGATTCGGATGATTATATGGAGGAAGGCGCAGTTGAAAAAATCATCTCATTTTGGGAGCAATTTGGGAGTGATGAGGTCAGCGGTATCATTGCACTGGATTCGTACACGGATGGGCAAGTGATTGGTTCCATGCTGCCAGAGACGCTGGATCGTTCAACACTTTTTGGGCTTTATAACAGATATGGCGTTACGGGTGACAAGAAGCTTATTTACCGTACAGAGTTGACCAAACGATTTCCTTATCCTATTTTCACTAATGAAAAATACGTAGGCTTGGCTTATAAATATTATAAGCTTGACCAAGAGTATGAGCTGCTGCTTATGAACGAAGTCATATGCTGTGTTGAATATCTACCCGATGGATCATCGATGAATATGCTGAGTCAATATCGAAGAAATCCGCAGGGTTTTGCTTTTTATCGTAAGGAGCTAATGAAGCTGTCTTTTGTTGGACTACTCTTTAAATTTAGACAGTCCATTCATTATGTATCGAGCAGCTTGTTTTCAAAAAATCTCAAGTTTCTGGCAGAAACGCCTTGTAAAATAATTACTCTTTTGGCGGTTCCGTTAGGGTTCATGCTTTATTGTTTAGTAAGAACGAAAACGAGAGGTTTAAAAAGCTAATAGTGGTATAAAACGTTTATTTTCGAAGGGACATCATCTATGGCTATTCTTTGGGCAAATCTCGCAATAGTGTATATGTTTTCTTTATTCTCTCGGTTGATGGTTAAACCAGCAGCTATTAGCCCTCAAGTGGTAAAGCCCAATAAGGTAATGGTTGTTATAGTTATTGCATTTCTGGTGTTAGTCTCCGGTCTTCGCAATAGCATTGGGGATACTTTCTTTTATATGCACGCCTATCAAGTGAATACATTTAATTGGGAGTATATTTTATCCGAGAAGGATATGGGCTTCGGGATTTTACAAATGTTGTTAAAAATGTATTCGAGCGATCCACAGCTGCTTGTATTTATTTGTGCCTTGATCACGAATTTACTGATAGTGCTTGTCCTTTATAAATACTCCAAGCTATTCGAGCTAAGTATATATGTCTATATAACATCGGGTATGTATCTCGTTTCTATGAATGGAATTAGACAATATCTGGCTGCTGCGATTATTTTTGCTGCTACCCGATACATCATTGATGGCAATTGGAAGAAATACACAATGGTTGTTTTATTGGCGTCCTTATTCCATAGCAGCTCGTTAATCTTAATTCCGATGTATTTTATCGTTAGAAGGAAAGCTTGGACGTTAACGACCTTTATTATTTTATTCTTTGCCGTGTTACTAGCTATGGGCTACAGCCAGCTGTCTGGGTTATTTTTTGCCGTAATAGAAGATACACATTATTCAGAATACAAAAACTTCGCCGAGGGTGGAGCCAACATAATCAGGGTCGTTATCTATGCTATCCCTATTGTACTGGCTTACATCGGCAGAGATAAACTTAGAGAGCTATTTCCTAATAGCGACTACATAGTGAATATGACGGTGCTTGGTTTAGTTTTTATGGTGATTTCAACGCAGAATTGGATTTTTGCAAGGTTCTCTATCTATTTTAGTTTGTATAATTTGATTATCATTTCATGGATCGTAAACGCCTTTGTGCGTAAAGAGCAAAAATTAGTTTATTATTCGATCTTGGTTTTTTACTTGCTGTATTGTTTTTATGAACAAGCAATTAGCTTGGGAATCATCTATACGAGCAGCTACATTAAATTGTAAGTACGGGATTTATATGAAGGCCTCCAGTTAAGGGGGCTTTTTGGCATTATTAAGTAATTGGGAGGCGGAAGCAATGGCGATTCTTGTTACCGGAGGGGCCGGCTATATTGGAAGTCATACTTGTGTTGAATTATTGAATGCAGGGTATGAGATTGTTGTGGTTGATAACCTTTCTAACAGCAGCTTGGAGTCACTGAATAGAGTGAAGCAAATAACAGGTAAGAATTTTCAATTTTATAAGCTGGATTTAATAGATAGGGACGGACTTGATATGGTTTTTTCTCAAAATCCTATTGACGCGGTTATCCATTTCGCAGGGCTTAAAGCAGTTGGTGAATCCGTTAATCTGCCACTAAGCTATTATCATAATAATATTACCGGTACTCTTGTACTTTGTGAGCTAATGAAGAAATACGATGTGGACAAATTAGTGTTTAGTTCATCAGCTACTGTATATGGAATGCCGGAAAGTGTGCCTATCTCTGAAAATTTTCAGCTGACGGCAACGAATCCATACGGACGGACGAAGTTAATGGTTGAAGAAATATTAATAGACCTTTATAAATCCGATACGAATTGGGGAATTGCGCTTCTAAGGTATTTTAACCCAATTGGAGCACATAAAAGTGGACTAATAGGAGAGGACCCGGGTGGGATACCGAATAACCTTATGCCTTATATAACACAGGTTGCCATTGGGAAGCTAGAGCAGCTGAATATATACGGCAATGACTACTATACTGTAGATGGTACAGGGGTTAGAGATTATATTCATGTTGTAGATCTGGCGATTGGACATTTGAGAGCACTTGAGAAGGTAATGGCTACTACAGGTGTGGATGCTTACAATCTGGGTACAGGGCGAGGCTGTAGTGTTCTTGAATTGATTGCTGCGTTTGAACAGGTATCCGGCAGGAAGATTTCATATACGGTTTCAGAAAGACGGCCTGGTGATGTAGGTGAATGCTACGCTGATCCTTCTAAAGCCAGTATGGAATTAGGCTGGACTGCCGTTAAGGGAATCGAAGAGATGTGCGAAGATTCATGGAGGTGGCAGTCGAATAATCCCAATGGTTACACTGAGGTCGAGAACAGGCTTGCTGGAGTCAGCGCTGCGGAATGATTACAAGAAGCGGGGATAGATAAATGGATATTGGCCAATTAACCCAAACACAACTAAAGGAAATACTGATGGATGTTAAGAAGAAGGGCGAGGAGTCAGAAGACTTGAACGCTGTAGATCTTATAAATGAAATTAAACGTCAGATTATTTCTGCCTTATCCTCAATAAAATGAACAGGGATCCAGGTGTATAATTTCATTTCGTTATATTTTGGGAGGGCAAACATGTCTTTAGGAAAAGGTTCACCTCTAAAAAAGATATTGAATCTATTACCTCTTCTTCGAGAAGGGGTGATCTCCAATAAATGGTCCATCAAAGTATTTAGCTCAAATTCGGTTATTTCTGAAGCTCCGCATGATCATGACTTGGACACTCCAACCTTGCAAGCATCAGATATCCACGATGTTCCTGCAGAGTTTGTTGCAGATCCGTTTATTATGAAGCATGAAGATCGCTTTTATATGTATTTTGAAGTATTAAACAAAGCGTCTGGGCGTGGAGAAATTGGAGTTGCCAGCAGTGTGGATGGTCATGATTGGGATTATGAAAAAATAGTGCTCAGGGAAAAGTTTCATTTATCGTATCCTCAGGTGTTTAAGGTCAATGATGAAATATTTATGCTGCCGGAAACAATTGAAACGAATCGGGTGCTGCTGTACAAGGCAAAGAGCTTTCCATTTGAATGGGAATTGGCTTGTGAATTATTTAGCGGGAGCTATGTGGATCCGTCTATATTTAGATATGAGAACAAATGGTGGTTATTTGCCGGGGCTAATCAAGGAAAGAATCTGCATTTATTTTATTCAGATCATATAGAAGGCACATGGACGGAGCATCCTCAGAGCCCCCTTATTTCAAACAATATTAGCATTACGAGACCTGGGGGTCGAATCATAGTTACTGAATCAAGCATCTACAGATATACTCAAGATGGTAATCCTTATTACGGCAGCGCTATGCGGGTTTTTAAAATTAATAAGCTTTCAGAGACCGAATATGAGGAAGAATTGGTAGATAGGATATTAAGCGGCACTAACAAAGAAAGCGATTGGAGAAAAGATGGGATGCACCATATTGACCAGCTTCAAATTAATGAGAATCAATGGCTTATAGCGGTGGATGGTCATAAATCGGAGAGATCGAACTATATGGCTTGGAAGCTTGATCGTATTTTATCAAAACTTAAAAAATATGCTTAATCGTATTATTCGTACAGGAGCTAGATAACCAATGAAGAGAGTATTTGACCTGAGTGTTTCCATATCGCTGTTGCTGCTGCTATTCCCGATTATGATCATTGTGGCTATTTTAGTGAGAGTAAAGTTAGGATCTCCAATCATATTTAAACAGCAACGACCTGGACTTTACAGCAAGCTGTTCTATCTGTATAAGTTTCGTACCATGACAGATATAAGAGACAATGATGGGAATTTATCGTCGGATTATATTAGATTAACTACCTTTGGTAAATTTCTAAGAAAATACAGCCTGGATGAACTCCCTCAATTAATAAATGTCCTAAAAGGAGATATAAGTTTGGTAGGTCCGAGGCCGTTATTAACGGATTATTTACCCTTATATACCGAAGAGCAAACGAAACGGCATAATGTAAAGCCTGGAATAACGGGATGGGCGCAGGTGAACGGAAGGAATACAATTTCATGGGAAGATAAATTTAAGCTCGATGTATGGTATGTAGAACATTGCAGCTTTTTTCTCGATTTAAAAATATTAGGCTTAACCTTTTTCAAAGTACTGAAAACAGAAGGAGTAAGTCATAAAAACCATGTCACTATGGAGAAGTTCACCGGTACAACAAGCGCCGAATAAACTTTTCTTTCTTTAATATAAACCAGGGGAAGGTTGTGTGAAATGCAAGTGACTAGTGATAAAAAAAGAATTTATCTTTCTGCACCTCATATGAGCGGTAATGAGCAGAAGTATATCAAAGAAGCCTTTGAAACGAATTGGATCGCTCCCTTGGGACCTAATGTGGATGCATTTGAGGAAGAGCTTGCAGACTATGTAGGGATTGGTGACGCTGCAGCAGTTAGCTCTGGGACGGCTGCTATTCATTTGGCGTTAAAATTGTTAGATGTACATCAGGGAGATAAAGTATTTTGTTCAAGTCTTACTTTTGTGGCAAGCGCCAATCCCATCATCTATCTCGGAGCCGAGCCAATATTCATTGATTCTGAACCGAAGACATGGAATATGTCGCCGCAAGCTTTAGGGCATGCTTTGGAAGACGCAGCACGAGAAGGCCATTTGCCAAAAGCGGTTATTGTAGTTAATTTATATGGGCAAAGTGCTCAAATGGATGAAATTGTTTCGCTATGCGATAGCTACAACGTTCCTATTATTGAGGATGCGGCTGAATCACTAGGTTCTACCTATAAAGGTCAGGCGAGCGGAACATTCGGCAAGTTTGGCGTGTACTCTTTTAATGGAAACAAAATAATAACGACCTCCGGAGGAGGTATGCTCGTTTCTAATGATCTAGAGTCATTGAAAAAAGCACGTTTTTTAGCAACGCAAGCACGGGATCAGGCAGAGCATTATGAGCATAGCCAAATGGGCTATAATTATCGGTTAAGTAACGTCTTGGCGGGTATTGGCCGGGCTCAATTAGAGGTTCTTGCTGAAAGAGTAGTTGCAAGACGGGCTATATTCGATCGATATTACGAGGAGCTTTCCGCAATACCGGGCATTCAATTTATGCCTGAATTAGAAGGCTCTTGGTCTAATCGCTGGCTTACTGCATTAACCATAGATGAGCAAGAAGCAGGCATATCCAGGGAGCTGCTGTTAAAATCCTTGATTGAAGATAATATTGAAGCCCGCCCTGTATGGAAGCCGCTTCATATGCAGCCGCTTTTTGAAGGTACTCGATTTTATGCTCATAATGAAGAAGGCATCGTGTCGGAGCAATTGTTTAAATCAGGGTTATGCTTGCCTTCTGGATCGAATATGACGGAAGAAGAGCAGATGAGGATTGTGGATTGTATGAAAAAAGCGCTTAATAAGCACATTTTATTAAGTTAAGTAGATGCTTACGGAATGAGTTTTCTACGAAAATTCTAAGGAGGAGTATAGCATGTGCGGTATCGTAGGGTACGTAGGTGATCAAGATGCTCGAGAAATACTATTAAAAGGATTAGAAAAACTGGAATACAGAGGTTACGATTCTGCTGGAATTGCCTTATTAAATAGTGAGGGGGTTCATGTATTTAAAGAAAAAGGTCGAATTGCAGCACTTCGAAATGCTGTAGACCCGAGCGCTTTCGGCCATCTAGGGATTGGTCATACAAGATGGGCAACACATGGCGAACCCAATCGCAGAAATGCACATCCTCATCAAAGCAGCGGAACGCGTTTTACGATCGTACATAACGGAGTTATTGAAAATTATAAAGAAATTAAGCAGGAATTTTTGTATGGAATCCAGTTCAATAGCGATACGGATACAGAGGTTATTGTTCAGCTAATGGAGAAGCTTGTAGAGGATAAAGGCTTGCAGGTTGAAGAAGCTTTCCGTGAAACGCTGAGCCTTCTGAAAGGCTCTTATGCAATAGCTTTAATAGACAGCCAAGATTCTGAAACCATCCTCGTAGGTAAAAATAAAAGTCCGCTGCTTATAGGTATCGGGCAAGACTTTCATGTTATTGCAAGCGATGCCATGGCAGCGCTGCAGCTTACTAACCAGTTTGTGGAGCTTATGGATGAGGAAATCGTTATCGTCCAACGCAAATCCAAAACTATTAAAAATTTGTCAGGACAAATTATTCATCGGAGCCCTTTTACTGTAAAGCTTGATGCAAGAGATATTGAAAAGGGTCCTTATCCGCATTATATGCTTAAAGAAATTGACGAACAGCCCTTTGCCATTCGAAAGCTGATAACTAAATATCAAAATGATATTGGTGAGATTGCAATAGATGAAGATATTCGCGAGGCGATGAAAGAAACGGACCGTATTTACATTATTGCGTGTGGTACAAGCTATCATGCGGGTTTAGTCGGCAAACAGCTTTTTGAGAGAATAACAAATGTTCCGGTCGAAGTACATATCGCCAGTGAGTTTTTATATAATAGACCGCTTTTATCCAGCAATCCGATATTTATCTTCATATCCCAAAGTGGGGAGACTGCAGACAGCAGAGGTGTATTAGTTGAAATCAAAAAATCAGGTTTCCGAGCTTTAGCATTAACTAATGTGCCAGGTTCAACCTTATCACGCGAGTCAGATTACACCTTAAACACTTATGCGGGACCGGAGATTGCTGTCGCTTCAACTAAAGCCTACACAGCGCAAATTGCGGTGCTAGCTATACTTGCTTCTGATTGTGCAAGGAATAGAGGAATTCAGCTGAATTTCGATCTGTTCCTAGAACTAGGCTTAGCAGCCAACGCCATGGAGATTTTGATTAATAAGAAGGAAAAAATCGAGGAAATTGTGTGGAAATATTTAAGCGTATCGCGTAACTGCTTCTTTATCGGACGAAGTGTTGACTATTATGTAGGTTTGGAGGGAGCTCTAAAATTAAAGGAGATTTCTTACATTCAAGCAGAAGGATTCGCAGGCGGAGAATTGAAGCACGGAACCATTGCATTAATAGAGGATGGAACTCCGGTTATAGCGCTTCTAACACAGCCGCAGGTTAAGGGGAATATTAGAAGCAACGTGCAGGAGGTCATGGCTCGCGGGGCTAATGTTTGCTTGATTAGTATGGAAGGAATTGAGGACAAGAACGATCAGCTCGTCATTCCGTACATTCACGAATATTTAACACCGCTTGTTTCCATTATACCGTTACAATTAATTGCATATTATGCTGCGTTGTATAGAGGCTGCGATGTTGATAAGCCAAGAAATCTCGCCAAAAGCGTTACAGTGGAGTGACCCTATGATAGGTAAAAATATATATAAAATTCGAAAACAAAGAGGATATACACTTTCTGAGCTTGCGGAGCGAACTGGCATTTCCAAGTCCTATTTAAGTAATATTGAAAGAAATCTAAAGCAGAATCCATCAATTCAAGTTGTGGAAAAAATTGCTCTGGTGTTAAAAGTGGAGCTCAAAACCTTGCTAAAGCTTGGTACAGATTTAGAAAGCAAGCAGCAGCTTGAAAAAGAATGGATCGATTTTATTTATGAAATGAAGAAAACCGGAATCGATAAAGAACGGATTCATGAATATAAGATCCTGATCGAATTTATGCAATGGTACAACGGTAAAATACAAGATTAACGATCGGAAAGCGGAGTATGCTAAGCCTTATTGCCTCCGTTTTCCTTAATCGGGCATAGCTTCAGAAATTCCCGTATTTCTTCAATCGAAATCCCCATCTTACGTGAAAGGATGATCAGTGAGGCCCACTCCATATCCAGCTTTTCTTCTATTGCTTTCTGGTAAATTAGATTCATTGTATGCCTCCAGATATATAAGGTATCCAGTAACTTAGCAGTAAAGTGTTTTAGGAATATAATACTAGTCAGCCTTCGAAAAGTATGTCACTTTTTGGGGGGTGATAATAAAAATTTTCCGCGAATAATAGTGCGTTTTTGCCCGTGTTTAAAGGGGATATTTCATACAATCGAATTGTTCGTTTGTATAATATTTGGTATAATAACGTAGCGATCAAGGCACTATCACTACGTTAAAAAGGAAGATCCTCATGATTGGTAAACGTGTAAGGCAATTGCGCAAAGAAAAAGGAATGTCTCTTTCTGAACTGGCGGAACGTGCCGGTGTTGCTAAGTCATATATCAGCAATTTAGAGCGGGATATTCAAAAAAATCCTTCCATTCTGTTTCTCGAAAAGATCGGGGCCGTTCTTTCTGTACCTGTAGACAAGCTTATAGACCAACAAGATTCACGATCAGAAGAAAATGAGCTTGATCAGGAATGGTATGAGCTCATCAAAGAAGCAATGACATCAGGCGTGGACAAGGAGCAGTTTCGTGAGTTTCTGGAACTCAACAAATGGCGCTTAAATCGACCCAAGCAATAATACTCCATTATCACGCGTATAACTCCTCTGTTTCAACCGTTGTATTCGCCTCCGATATAGATGCCGGGGAACATAAGAATTCCCCTTTACCTCACTTCTCGCCATAATCCATCACGATCCAACTTCTTAAACTGACAAAACTCCCTAAGTTCGACCTCCTTAAAGTGACACACTTTTTAATTCAATACTAGTATTATATATATAGTACCAAAATGAGTTGTAATACTAGTATTATTACAACATATAGATAATATATTTTACATAACTCATTCAGTAAAAGGGTAAACCTGTCTGAAAAGCAGGGACACAAAGTCACAGGTCTAAGGTCAATGACTATGACAGCTGGACTGCCTGATTAAGCAATTTCATTGTTTATTTAGGAGGAGTCTTAGGATGAATGTGGCAAATCTGTCGGATAATAAGGAATTGGATGAGGAGTGGATCGAACTCATTTTAGCTGCACGTAATCTTGAGCTTAGTGTTGATGAAATTCGAGCATTTTTTAAACGCCCTACCTATATGGCTGAAAATTTGGCACATGTAAAGCAGGTTTTACATCTGTCCGAATGTTCTCTATAAAGAATGAAATGTATAATTTGGATAAACGAGGTGAACTAATGGATAAGGAAACAGAAGCGCCTATGAAGAAAATATATATTCGTCCAATGGTATTGAGCCACCAGCCTGTTAGCTTCGAAACCGCCCAAAGCTGGAATAAAGGAAAAGGGAATAAAAACCATAAAGGAAACGGTAACGGTGGAATTAATTATCTGAATGACCCTAGACCCTCTAAAAAGTAAAGGGATGCTCCAATATGAGGTCAAGGGTGGTTACCTTTGATCTCTGTTAGTGCGGGATTGATTGTTCATTTATCCTAAGGAGATTGGTATGCATACATTACAATTAAGAATCGGAGAGCATTTGATTCAAGCATCAGGTGATTTACAGAACCTTATGAAAATGTTTAAAAAGAACCTTCTACCCACATCCGTTATTAACGAACAGCCTGATCTCTTTATCCATATTAAAGATGGATACGGGGTTCCTTTCGTTGACTACAGCGTGGATATGGTTAAGGAAGTAAACAGAATTTCGTTCCGAAGGGCAGATTACTTAATCGAAGCCGATTCGGATTATAAAAATGCCTATATCTATGCATACGATGACCTAGCTTTAAAGCATGCATTAATCAACTTATACAGTTCATTCATAGTCTCTAACAACTGGGGGCTGTTAATCCATTCATCTTGTGTTATGGATGGCGGGAAAGCACATATTTTTGCAGGTGAATCAGGAGCAGGGAAATCAACTGCAGCCGAGCTATCCTATCCACGAGAGCTATTGTCGGATGAAGCCACACTTGTGAAAATAACTGCGGATGAGATTACTGTGTATAATTCACCCTTTCGAAGTGAAATGGAAATGGATGAGGTCAGCCAATTAGGCTCACTTGCGAGTATAAACATTTTGTACCAAGCACCTTATAACGAAAGAGTCGCATTAAGGAAATCGAATGGATTTATTCTTCTGATGGACAAAGTGTTTTACTGGGCTCATGATGCTAAAGAAACGGGTAAAATTATAGGCTTAATGAAGCTCTTAGCTAATCGTGTACCCATATATGAACTTCATTTTCAAAAAAATGATACCTTCTGGGAGCTGATATCATGATGCCACAATATATACAGAAAAATAATTGTGAAGCTGTTGAGCTGGATGGGGAATGGATTATCCTTAATACGGAAGATTTTACCGTTACCAAATTAAATGAAATGGGCGGATTCTGTTGGTTGTTACTGAGTCAAGGCCAAAGCATCTGCTCTATGATGGAAGCCATTCACGATAAATATGAGCTTGATGGAGATAATGCTGAACAAGAAATGGAAGACTTCATGGCCGATATGATGAAATACGGATTGATTCAAGATGCTGTTTAGCAAGGAAGTTATCCAGCTTCTGACCTATACAATCACCAAGTACGGATCGATCGAGCTTCCAGCTGAAGGTAACAGTATGTTTCCATTTATTCATAAAGGAGATCTTTGCAAATTTATCCCATTCGATGACTTACAATTAAAGAAGGGGGATATCTTTTTATTCCACACCCCGACAGGACAATTGATAGCGCATCGGTACTATCAGCTTAAGCCTATCAATAATCAGCTTTATTACATATTTAAGGGCGATACTAATCTAGGATTTGATGAACCTGTTAATAAGGAGCAGATCCTAGGTAAACTGATTCATATTCGAAAGAACAAAGCACAAATCTTCGTTACCGATCCACAAGCCTACGTATGGGGCAAGCTGATCCTTACATTCCCGGTTGTATCAGGCCTATTAAGGAAATATTTGAGTTTTAAAGAAAGCAGACTAACCTAAGTCTCTGGAGCGACCCTATGAGTGCAAGAATTCGAAGCCATCTGCTCGTTATTAGACAGTATTTTTCTATGCATGATATCCAAAAAGCCTTCTCCGTATTGCTGCCGTATATTGCCGGGCAATGGAAGGCTTATTTGGGTCTTTTTGTATGTGTACTTATCGATATTTGCCTTACATTGTCGTTTGCTTGGTTTTTAGGCGACGTCACAGATTCAGTGGTTCAAGGTCAATTATATCGTTTGAAAGGGTTGATTCCACTTGGAGCAGCCCTCATTATTTTGAGCATTATTTCAACTTATACCGATATTTATTTGGAATCTGTTGCGGTAAATGCAGTGAAGCGGGAATTGAAAACCAATCTATATAAACATATATTGCTTCTCCCTGCAAAGAATGTTTCCAGCTTTCATTCTGGACAATTGCTTTCTAGCTTTACGAATGATATTCATAGCATCGATGGAGTAATAGGAAGAAGCCTGGTGGATCTAATAAAATTACCTTTAATATCAATCGCTGTTTTTATTTATTTGGTACAAATCAGTTGGGAGCTATCTTTGATCAGTCTGCTTATTGCTCCAATAGCGATTCTTTGCGGTGCTGTATTCGGTCTCATGCTGCGTCGCAATAGCTCTTCTATTTTTAATTTGGCAGGAAGCATGAATAGTTTGCTTAATGAAACCTTTCAGGGACTCTTTGTTATTCGTGCTTTTACTCTAGAGCAATTGTTTCATAAAAAATTCAGCAGCCAAAACCGAGAGCTGTACTCATTAGAGCTAAAGGATGCAAAGATTCGAGGATGGTTTCATGCAGGTGGAGACGGTATCGGCACCATGGTATTTCTGACTTGCCTTTGCATGGGGGCTTACCTCGTTTCTAACGATGTAATATCGGTAGGCGCATTATTATCATTCGTGAATCTTACCAACCATTTGGTATATCCGTTAACAGGGCTTGCGGCATTGTGGGCAGGGTTTCAAAGATCCGTATCAGCTGTTGAAAGAATTTCCAGAGTTTTGGAGCAGCCGGTCCAATCAACGGATCTACCCAAAAACCTCATACCCCAACCGTTCATTAAATCCATTCAATTTCATAACATCACATTCAGCTATGATGGACAGTTACACAACTTGTTTGAGCATTTGAATCTGAATATTCCGGCTGGAAAAGTGACTGCCGTAGTTGGAGCGAGCGGTGCGGGGAAATCGACCTTGTTTAATCTGCTTCAGGGGTTTTATAAACCACAGTCTGGAGTCATTCTAGTTGATGATAAATCCACGGAGGAGCTTTCTGACTCTCAATTAAGGAGTTACTTTGCTCATGTACCTCAGGAAACATTTCTATTCGACGGTACTGTTATGGACAACTTATTAGTAGCCAGGCGTGGTATTACAAGGTCGGAAATGGTGCAAGCGGCAGCGATAGCCAATATCCATTCCTTTATCCAATCGCTTCCGGATGGCTATGAAACGGAAATTGGAGAAAGAGGAATTCGATTATCTGGAGGGCAAAAGCAGCGAATAGCCATTGCGCGAGCCATTTTGAAAAATGCCCCCATCCTTTTGTTAGATGAGGCCACTTCAGCATTGGACAATGAAACAGAATACCAGGTTAAAGAGGCGTTAGATCATCTTATGATAAATCGTACAACGCTTGTCATTGCACATCGACTTTCGACGGTGCAGAATGCGGATTGGATCATTGTTTTGGATAAGGGCAGGATTGTACAGACAGGGCATCATGATGAATTAATCGCAAAGCAAGGGGTATATCGGAATTTATACGACAGCTTATTGAGGAAGGGAATGACAGGTGTTGGTCGTTAATTTGATACAAGCTTTATATGATCCATTGCGTCCTTTACCTCAACCCAATGACAGGGCATTCTATGAACAGGCTTTAGTGGAGATCCATTCTTTTGAAATAGCGTCTCAAGTATATTATTTACTCAAGCAAAGGGGACAATTGGAACAAACCCCTCTTTTCTTTCAAAGGTCTCTTGAGCAAAAATTTACGGAAGTGTTATATCAAAATATGTTCATAAAAAATCAGACCGTTCAAATTATGGAGAAGTTTGATGAGTCCGAAATTCAGATGATTCCCCTTAAAGGAGTCTTATTTGCTGAAACCTACTTTGGTCATATCGGAGCAAGATGGACTTCGGATATTGATCTGTTAATAAAGCCATCGGATCTGGAGCGAGCGATACTTGCTGTGAAATCATTAGGGTATACCATTGAGGAAGAGTGTGTGGCCTCTCACTTTCATTGGAGCTTCAGTAAAAGAATCCCCGGGTCTTTAATACCTCTGACGGTTGAGCTGCATTGGGACTTACTGAAAGCGAACACTTCACAGTTCAATGTTAATGAGCTGTGGGATCAGGCAGCCCGCTTAGAGCCCTATAGGTTTATTCAGCAATTGTCTGAGTTCCATACGTTTTATATGATTTGTCTTCATGGGTGGAGACATAATATGAGTTCCTTAAAGTATTTTATAGATATTATTCAGTTAATCTATTATTTAAAAGATAGAGTAGCTTATATGCGATTGTTCGAGATAGCAGCTGCCCATAAAACCTACAAACGAATAAGCAGGACATTAAGTATCGTTTATCGTGAATTTCCACAGCTCGAAAAAATTGTAAGTCTTCCGATTGAACAAAAATCCAATTTGTGGTGGGATTACAACGCCATACGGGATTCAAATAGCCGTTCCTTTAAGCACTACCTAAATTGCTTGGTGTTCCATTTAATGGATTTTGATGCTTGGAAACATGGTCTTGTTGGAGTAATCGAATGGATGTTACCTTCAAAAGCGGCCATTGGCTACGAATTAGGGAGACATGATAAGGGGAATTTGCTGCTTCTTGATTATTTGAGGCTTTATAAGAAGAGAGTCTTGAACTTGATTCGTACTATTAGGATAAATAAAACACTGTAATCTCTGGTCTGCAGAAAAAGCGTATAGGCAGATTGGTGGTGCCAATCCCCCGATTCACATATAGAGGCATCTTATTCTCCCCGACAACATACAAGCCATCCTCATATTGTTCCGCCATTTTATTGCTGATAAGCGGCCCGTAGAAAGGCAAACGAATTTGACCGCCATGAGAATGCCCGGAAAATTGAGCGCTAATATTGTAGGTGCAGCTCACTTCTGCTATATCAGGCTCGTGTGCGAGAAAGAGAACGCAATCCTGACTGGATAATTCTTGAACCGCCTTGTCAATACTGTATTCGCCATACATGACATCATCTATTCCGGCTATATATAATCGCTGTCCATCAGACTCTATAAAGCTGTACTGATTAATTAATAAATTAAATTGTGATTTGTCTAGGGTCTTGATTACTTTAGCTCTAGTCATATAATCATGATTGCCTAGAACAGCCCATTTCCCCCCACGGGGGGCACTTAGCTCCTGCAGTAGAGGAAGGGCGAGCTCAGGCGATTCGTTGGTATTCACGAGGTCCCCAGTAAAAAATAAGATATCGGGCTTTAAACGGTTAATTATGGTTACAACACGGCGAAACTCTTCAACTCCATAATGAAAGCCGAAGTGGACATCGCTGAATTGAACAATTTTCCAATTTTTGAAATTTTCAGGTAGGTTTCGAACTTTAAGATGAACTTCTTTCGTTTGATACCAGAATCGTTCTCCAATGAAGGGATAGGCTCCAACCATTCCTATACCCATCATGCTTAATCCTAGTTTCATTCCTTTTCTTAGAAAGGAACGACGATTCATCAGGTTTGGGGTGGTCATTAGGAGCTCCCTTCATTGTGATTAGATAGGAAAATTGTACCAAATAATTAAAGATTGATCAAACTTGATGAACTAGACTTGAATGGATAGGCCGCTGTATAACTTGGATATTGTAGATGATTAATTTATAATAGGAAGAATGGGTCTGAAGGCTAGAGGGGGCATTGGGAATGCGTGTACTTGTAATGACCGCTGTTGAAGTCGAGCGAGAGGCTGTAAGGCGGGGGCTTAATGGCGATAGCAGGTTTGATGTAAAGCTGGCGGGTGTCGGTCCCATAGCGGCGGCAGTCCATACTGCAACGGTGTTGGCGGCCGCAGACTACGATTTGGTGGTAAGTGCTGGGATTGGAGGCGGCTTTGTTGGACAAGCAGAGGTAGGTTCCCTCGTTGTAGCTAATGAGATTATCGCCGCTGACCTGGGAGTCCAGACGCTGGAGGGCTTCTCAAGCTTGGACGAGATGGGCTTTGGTTCTACCCGAGTCCAAGTAAGCTCCAATCTAGCAGCTCGTCTAACGGATGCGATGCACACTGCAGGTCTTCAGGTTCATATTGGCCCGGTAATTACAGTATCGACCGCTACGGGGACGGCGGCTACCGCTTCGGAGCTTGCCGCACGAGTGCCTGGAGCAGCTGCGGAAGCGATGGAAGGCTATGGTGTTGCTTCAGCAGCACATAGTCGAGGAATACCGGTCTTGGAAATTCGCGCTATCTCGAACGCAGTTGGTCCTCGGGACAGAGATGCATGGCGTATCGGAGATGCTTTGAAGGCGTTAGAAGCAGCAAGCTCAGTAATAGTGGAGGTGTTAGTATGAATATTGCTTTTTCTCCTTGCCCTAATGACACATTTGTTTTTGATGCTTGGGTACATGGGAAGATACCTGGTGCACCTAAGCTCAATGTTCGATATGCGGACATCGATATTACGAACAATTTGGCCACGGGCTCCGAGGGGCTTGATGTGATGAAGATTTCCTACGCAGCTTTGCCGTGGGTGCTGTCTGAATACGCACTGCTGCCATGCGGCGGAGCCTTGGGCAGAGGCTGTGGACCGTTGGTTCTGACAGCAAGTGAAGAGGCTGCGACTAAGGGGCCAGCAGTGTTAACAGGCCGCAGGGTTGCTGTACCTAGTGAGCGCTCAACTGCTTACTTGCTGTTTCGTCTGTGGGCTGCCCAGAACGTTCCGGGCGGTGTGGGAGAGATTATTATTATGCCGTTTCATGAGATTATGCCGGCAGTGCGCGATGGTTTAGTGGATGCCGGGTTAGTCATTCACGAGGCGCGCTTTACCTATCCTACTTACGGACTAACGATGCTGACCGATTTGGGCAGCTGGTGGGAGGCAGATACGAACCTGCCGATTCCGCTTGGTGCGATCATCGCTCGCAGATCATTGGATCTGACAGCGATTACCGGATGGATACGATCATCTGTTGAATATGCCTGGGCACATCCGGAGGAGTCGAGGGAGTACGTGCTGAGCCATTCGCAGGAGCTTGCTCCGGAAGTTGCGCAAGCGCATATCGACCTTTATGTAAATGAGTTTACTGCCGATTTGGGAGAAGCGGGATATGCTGCTATAGCTGCTTTGCTTAGCCGTGCTGCCCAAGAAGGACTGGTACCGCCGATAGATCCTGCAGCATTGCGTTAGCAGGAGCAATGGCAAGGCACATGATAGTATTATTTGTTCGAAAAGCCCGCCTCCCTATGGATTTCTTGGGAGGCGGGCTTTTCCTTGATTTCTTATGAATGATTTTTCACCGGAATTATCCATTTCCAGCCGAACGGAACATATGTTCTCTTTTTTATTTCGCTGAACATACGATAGAAAACCTGACTACCATCACTTGAAGCGATGGCTGTCAGGCAGTAAATTGGTTACTTCTGTACAGCGCTCTGAAGGGCCATAATAAGTGAGACCGCTTCTGCGCGAGTCGCGTTTTCGTTAGGGGCAAACAAGTTGTTGTCCCGTCCGCTAATAATTCCTTGCTTAAGCATAGCTACAATGAAAGCGATATGTTGCATGAGTACAAGTCAATTCGATTGCAATTTGCTCTAAAAGCGGTAAAACCATGAATGGACGTTCATTCCTCCCTTCTGGTAAAGCAAAGCCACAGAAATACAAGATATGTAGATAATGATAATCATTATCAGTAGTGGTGTAAAAAAATTCTGCGGCCAGAGGCTGCTTCTTCAAGAAAGCCACCCCGACTTCAGAATGTCGATAATGTGTGCACCAACTACCGACACACCTATCTTAAATTTGGATTCTAAATTTTGTCAATCCCAAATTTATACATTTTTCAAGCGGAATTTCCTCAAAAATTGTAAAAAACCCTTTGAATTTCTTGGAAAATAATTGATAATTATTATCATTTACAGCTTAAAAAATTTTGGTGAATACATGTTATTAGCATTTCTTATTTGACAATCTTGATGTGAGTGATTATCATTATCAAGTAAAGTTTACGAATTTTATTCATTTTTTTATGTGAAGGAGAAGGCCATTTCATGAACATAACGGAACACCGCTCATGGGCGTCCGCTTATCGAATCTTCTTTTCAGAAAAAACGGAAGGGATTACATTTTCACAGAAGGATCTGGATCAAGATTCGGCACTGCTTCTTTTTCTAAATGAATTTGCGAATGACCTACAATCGCCGGCGTTGCAGGTAACAGGCTCGCTGTTTATCAAGCGTTACTGTTCTCTTATAGTAGGGGCTATGTATGGATATATCCGAAACCGAGAAGCTATAGATTTGACGCCAAATGGCGTGACTTTGGTTTGGAAGGATAAAACGTTACAATTTGTTATCGACTCCTTGGAGTCGCCGTCTTTCCTAAGCGGATTGACTGAAGAAGAACAGAAAGAACGCTATTTCGATCATGTCTTTGCTGATCAAGCAGAAACTATGCTGCGGCGTGTGGCTCAGCTAACTGGGATAGACATAGACACGCTGTGGGGAACCTTATCTTATTCTCTAGCTTATTGGATTCAGGAATGGCTGAAGAGCAGTTCCTTATCCGAAGCAGAACGTAAGCGAATCGAGGATGATTATTCGGAGATCTTAGGCACCTTTCGTCAGGAAAGGTTTCCAAATATGCTAACTAACCCCGTTACAGGTGGTTTTCGAAGTGTAGACAATCCATTGGATACTCACAAACCGATTTCCGTTCGTTCCAAGTGCTGTTTATATTACTGCTTACCATCTAGCAGCAAGTATTGTTATACTTGCCCGCGAATTACAGATGAGAAGCGCATTGAATACTATGGCGAAATTCATGAGATCAGGACTACTAATTAATGGGATGTCTATAATAAAAATACAAATGCTGCTCCGGTTTTGAGGGGCAGCATTTGTTGATTATTTACTTTATGACATAAGAGCAGCTTGTTCCGATTGCAATCTGACAGCTGATTTGACCATAAACCTTTTGGCTCTCCAACGAACAAGCACAAGCAACCCACGCAATAACTCATCGGCAATCATCGCTGCATAAATACCATGTAAGCCCCAGCCTAATTGAATTCCCAAATAATATGAACCGCCAACTGCAACTAACCACATAATAATGAAACCGACAATCATTACGTAACGGGTATCGCCAACGGCCGTCAGAGCATTGACAATGGCCATATTTACCATTTTGGCAGGCTGCAGCAGCAGATTGATGGCTAGAAGCGATACACCAAGCATGATAATTTCAGGATCGTCAGTGAATAGGCGAATGGCTTCTTCTCCAAACCAGTAAAGCAGTAATGCATTAGCTTGAACAAGCACAAGCCCGATCCAGATTACTTGGTAAGCACATCGGTACGCAGCTTGATGATCACCGGACCCATAGAGATGAGCGATTCGTATTTGTCCTGCCAGCGCTATGGAGAAACCGATTAGGAAACAAAAGGATTCCATAGTATTCATGTACGTCCGGGCACTTAATTCCTTCGAGCCTATCATAGCTATAAGGGCAAAGATGACGAGCTGGGTGAAGCACCAAGACGACATACTGACACCCAGCGGCCAGCTAATTTTCAATGTTTCTTTAAATAAAGGCCGGTTAAACAAACGGAAATCCTTCCACTCAATACGTTGATTGAAGCAACCGCAGAATACAGCGATCATCATAACGGCACCCAATAAACGGCTTATTGTAGTAGACCAGGCAACCCCTTCGAGCCCCAATGGAGGAATGCCAAAAGCGCCATAAATAACTACATAGTTCATCCCGATATGGATAATATTCATTCCAATTGCGATATACATAGGACTTCTTGTATTGCCCGTGTTACGGATAACCGTCCCTAGTCCCGCCATAGCAGCCATAAATATCATACCTCCACCAACGATGGAAATATACGTTTCTCCCATGGGCTGCAGTTCTGCCGGAAGCTGCAGCATACTGGCAATTGGCCCTGCTCCAAAGTAGAGCAGCACACTTAACAGAGCTCCGAGTCCTAAGCAAAGCTTAGCTCCAATAATACCAATGAGCCTTCCTTCCGCTTCTTTCTTAGCCCCGAGTCTTTGGGCTACAAGGATGCCTGCACCGCTGGCAACGGCCATAAACAGAATGTTAACTGCTGCAAACAATTGACTGGATATGCCAATTACCCCTACAGCGTCATCAGAGATATGGCTTACCATCAAGGTATCCGCAGTTCCTAGTAGGAACTGTAAAAACATTTCGAGAAAGACCGGCCACGCAAGCATCCATAGGGACATTCCCCGCTCTTTTCCCAACATATAAATTCCTCCACTCTCATGCTGTATATATTCTCACTTTATCTTAAAGACCAAACTGGTCATTTCACATTATAAACGTTATACTGATTTCGAAGTATAAGTTTCTGAACCAAAACTTTCATTATTCCAACTTCGTGAGATCGGAGGTGGGCGGCTTGTCTATACTTCAATTTACCGCACCGCCATTACCGCATTATATAGCTGGGGGATTATCAACCTTTCATGTCGGCAAGAAGCATTTAAATCGCAGAAACATTGGTGTATTCGATTTACTGGTCGTTACGCAAGGCTGCTTGTACATCGGAGAGGAAGACAGACAATATGAGGTTTCAGCAGGTCATGCCCTAATTCTTAGGCCTGACAGGCACCATTACCCCACTGAAGGATGCCGGACTGTTACAGAAAGCTTCTGGCTCCACTTTAACGCGGGCGGGAAATGGGGAAGCTCGGAGCATGCTGTAGATGTACCGCAAGTTGACTACACGGCTCATAATGAATTAACGGTGCAGACTTTTACGATGCAAATTCCTCAATATGTACGCCTTCAACAGCCGGCTTCGGTTTACGAGAACTTAAAGCAATTAACAGAATTGGAACTTGAGTCGCATAACAACTGGGCACGTTGGAAGCATCAATTGATTTTTCAACAAATACTTGAACTGCTCAATGCATCGCTTGATCTTCCTACCGTTCTTCCCGGGGCCAATGTTGCAGACCAGGCAGCCGCATATTTGCGCACCCGCTACAAGGAAGAAATTAAGGCGCAGATGCTGGGGGAAGTATTGAATTTCCATCCCGTTTACATTGCTCGCTGCATGCAAAAGGAATTCGGCTGCTCTCCCTTCGAGTATTTAATGAGGTACCGTTTGGAGCAAGCTAAGCTGCTCCTCCTGCAAACTGATTTGCCTGTAGCACGAATCGCTGAGAACGTCGGCTTTCATCAGCCATCTTATTTCAGCTCGAGCTTCGTCAAATATGAAAGTCTTACCCCGCGGGATTACCGGAGGCGATTTCGGATAATGAAGTAAAGCAACAGCTGCGTTAGCTGTAATCTAAATGAGAGAGTGGTGGGTCGTGATGAAGGTTTTATTCATTGGAGGAACCGGGTTAATTAGTCAAGCTGTTTCAAAGCTGGCAGTGGAGCAAGGAATCGAATTATATCTATTGAATCGGGGGCAGAGAAATGATTATGTACCCGAGGGAGCGAATATCATTACAGGGGACATCAGAGATACCTCTGCTGTTGCCGAAGCGCTTGCTAATTATGAATTTGATTCTGTAGTGGACTGGATCTCTTTTACTCCAGAGCAGGTTAAAGCGAATATCGAGCTTCTGAAAGGAAAAAGAAGCCGCCCACTCATTATTTGATTACCGAGTCTACACCATTAGCTAATCCATATTGGCAGTACTCACGAGATAAAATTGCATGTGAGAATCTACTGATGGATGAATATCGGAAGGATGGTTTCCCCGAACAATTGTGCGTCCCTCCCTCACGTATGGAGATACAATGATCCCAGCTGGATTAAATAGCTGGAATCATCCTTGGTCTTTGGTAGACCGAATGCGTAATGGGAAGAAAATTATCATTCATGGAGATGGAACAGCTTTATGGACGATGACTCATAATTCGGATTTTGCCAAAGGGATAGTCGGGCTTATTGGACATCATCAATCAATCGGACACGCATTTCATATTACGTCGGATGAAGTGTTAGATTGGAATCAAATCTATCGAGCGATTGGAGCAGCAGCAGGTGTAGAGCCCAATATCGTACACATTGCTACAGATTTTATTACTGCGATCTCTCCTGAGAGCAGTGGCGGTTTACTAGGCGATAAAGCAGTAAGCAGCGTGTTCGATAACAGTAAGATCAAACGGTTCGTTCCCGGTTTTGCAGCAACTGTACCTTTTCATCAGGGTATCAAACAGACCGTTAAATGGTTTGAGGCACATCCCGAGAAATGCACGATTGATCAGAGCTGGAATGATTTGATGGACCGTATCCTTATGGCTAATGATGCAGGTGCTGCAAGGGCGAATAGCAATAATTAAAGCCGACTATGGCCAACAAAGAACCATCCGAAAAATAATCGGACGGTTCTTTGTTAAATATTTGGGGTGAACGAAGCTTACAGCAAGTATATAGTAGATAATTTTGGTGCGGACTTAGTTTACCTTGGCAAAGCGCTCGTCCTCCAATGACTGCGTGGCCGGTTAATCTTGACATAATAAGCTTTGAATTCCAATAACAACAGGCAAACTGACGCAAACCAGGTTAAACTATTTTCAAATTGACGAACAATTTTATTTGTCTTACAATATGATCTATGGAATTTAAATGAAGTGACACTAAATGAGGTTATGAATGTGGAAGTCAATAATAAGCAATTAAAAATGAAAACGGTTAAACGCCAAACGATGTCGAAGCAGGTGGTTGATCAAATTATTGAGCTGCTGACAAGTCGTCAGCTGAACCCAGGAGACAAGTTGCCGACAGAAAGCGAGCTTACTGACCTGTTGTTCGTAAGCAGGCCTGTGCTCAGGGAAGCGCTCAGCTCTTTGGAGACGATGGGAATCATTCAACGGAAAACGCGGGAGGGCACTTATTTTGCCAATAAGATCGGCAGTAAGCCTTTCTCCATAATGCTGGCATTATCAGCTGGGGACATTCCTTCTGTTATGGAAGCCCGGATGGCTTTGGAGCTGGGATTAGTAACTATGGCTGCTGAGAAAATAACGGACAACCAGTTGGCTGCGTTGGAAGCGCTTTTACAAACGATGTCCTCGAGCAAAGAGGATTATCTGGACATTGATAGGGAGTTCCATAGAACGATTGCATACAGCGCCAATAATCCGATTCTTGAAGGAAGTATTGATCCTTTACTGAGCATGTTTGATGAAACTTTAAATCAGATTGCTTTAACGGACAGGGATCACGCGGTTACTCTTCAGGAGCACCAAAATATTTTCGAAGCGCTTAAAAAGAGAGAGCCGATTGCAGCGTACACTAGCATGTACATTCACCTAAACCATGTGCGTGAGAAGGTTATGAAAAAGCTCAATGAGAACCGAATTTAAAAAATAAAAAGTTGAAAGGCGGCACAATTAATGAACAGTATCGCGAGAAAAGCACCTGTAGGTATATTGGGGTTCCCAGTAGCTCCTATGGACCAGAATGGAAGGCTGGTTGTCAGCGCTTTGGAGAAAAATATTCAGTTTCTTATCGATGAAGGGCTATCCTCCATTTTTATAGCTTGTGGGTCGGGAGAGTTTCACGCGCTTTCTAACATTGAATACCAAACTATGGTTGAAACTGCAATCTCTGTGGCCAAAGGTAAAGTGCCTGTGTATACCGGAGTAGGTGGGAACATCAGCCATGCGCTGGAATTGACGAAGCTGTCGAAAGAGCTAGGAGCGAACGGCTACTTAATTCTTCCTCCATATTTGATCGAGCCGGAGCAGGAAGGCCTATGCAACTACTTGAGCACCATTATCGAAAGCACCGATTTGAACGCAATTGTTTACCAGCGCGATAACTGTGTGTTAACACTGCCAACGCTTCAAAAATTGGTGGAGAATCCTCAGCTTGTAGGCTTTAAAGACGGCCTCGGCAATATGGATACGAATATTGAGCTGACGCAAACCATTGGTGATCGCTTGGGCTGGTTAAACGGAATGCCAATGGCTGAGGTAACGATGCCAGCTTATGTCAATATGGGCTTTACTTCCTATTCATCCGCGATATCGAACTACATACCTCATATTTCGGCAACGTTCTACCAAGCATTGCTTAGTCAAAACAAGTCATTATTGAATGAACTTTATCTGAATGTTATCTTACCAATTAACCGTATTCGGAGACAAAAGAAGGGTTACGCTGTAGCTTTAATTAAAGCAGGGATGGAAATCGTCGGATTGCCTGTTGGAACGCAAGTTCGAGCACCGATTGTTCAGGTGGAGAAGGATCACTATCAGCAAATGGAGCAAATTATAAAGGTCGCATTTGATAAGTTTCCGAAGGACAAGAAATAAGAATTGTCGGAGAGGGGGATAACAATGAATCATTCAATGGACAAAGAAAATGCAACAGCTTCACCTCTAATAACCGAAATGCTGGTCATTCCAGTTGCCGGCCATGATAGTATGCTGCTCAACCTTAGCGGGGCGCATGGCCCTTTTTTCACTCGAAACGTCGTCATTCTTAAAGATAATGCAGGTCACACGGGGGTAGGCGAGGTTCCTGGAGGAGAAGGCATACGTCAGACGCTGGAGGATGCTAGAAGCTTAGTTATAGGGCAATCCATAGGTAACTACAATAATATCCTTAATACAGTGCGTCAGCGTTTTAATGACAGGGATACAGGCGGACGCGGATTGCAAACATTCGACTTGAGGATTACGATTCATGCGGTCACAGCCCTTGAAGCCTCATTATTGGATTTGCTTGGGCAGTTTCTTAATGTGCCAGTAGCAGCGCTGCTGGGCACAGGGCAGCAGCGCAGTGCGGTGGAGATGCTAGGTTATCTGTTCTACATTGGTGACGGGAACAAGACGGATCTCCCGTATCTCAGCGCTCAGGATGCGTCGGATGACTGGTCCCGTTTGCGCCACGAGGAAGCGCTTACAACAGAGTCGATCGTGCGTCTGGCTGAAGCGGCGCATGAACGTTATGGCTTTAATGATTTTAAGCTCAAGGGCGGCGTGCTGCGAGGCGCTGAGGAGATCGAGGCTGTGACTGCACTCGCTGAACGCTTCCCACAAGCGCGGATTACATTGGATCCCAACGGAGCATGGTCTCTGGAAGAAGCAATTAGCCTATGCCGCAATCAGCATCATGTTCTCGCTTATGCAGAGGATCCTTGCGGGGCTGAGAAAGGGTACTCCGGCCGTGAGGTAATGGCAGAATTCCGGCGTGCGACCGGGCTTCTAACGGCGACCAATATGATCGCCACCGATTGGCGCGAGATGGGGCATACCATCCAGTTGAATGCGGTGGATATACCACTCGCCGATCCGCATTTCTGGACGATGCAGGGCTCGGTTCGAGTAGCTCAGATGTGCAATGATTGGGGACTGACCTGGGGCTCGCATTCCAACAATCATTTTGACATTTCGCTAGCGATGTTTACCCATGTTGCCGCTGCTGCCCCAGGTAAAATTACAGCTATCGACACCCACTGGATTTGGCAGGATGGCCAACGCTTGACTAAAGAGCCGCTGCAAATTGTCGGCGGAATGGTTACCGTGCCTGATAAGCCGGGACTTGGCATCGAAGTAGATATGGAACAGCTTGAGAAGGCACACCAGCTGTACAAGGAAAAGGGATTGGGAGCGCGTAATGATGCAGACGCGATGCAGTACTTGATTTCAGGCTGGAAGTTCGATAACAAGCGTCCTTGTCTAGTGCGCTAAAAAGAAGACTGGAATGTTGAAATTAACATTCCAGTCTTCTTTTGTTTGGTTAGCGATAGGACTGGATCATTGTGATTGCCGCATTAACAACGCCTGCCGCTGGGCTATCCGCACCAAGAAATCGGGAAGACATACAAAACCCTTCCAAGAGTAGAAACAGCTGCCGAGCAAGGAGTTCAGGTGAATGTAATTCCGCTTGTTTACATATGGATTCCAAACGCTTAATGACGGATTGTTTATGATCAACAGCTGCTTTATTCACAATATGTTCGGGAAACGGGAACTCGACAGCAACGGCCTGATATAAGCAGAAAGTCGACATGGGGGAGGATGAATGCTGCTTGGCAACTGCCTCGAAAATAGCGATGAGTTGATTTTCCGGTTCAGGTATTTGATGGATCGTGTTCTCAAACCATTCCCAGTACAACTCGTCTGATCGTTCCAATATAGCAACAATCAGGTGATCCTTCGAAGGGAAATGCTTGTACATCGTCATTTTCGTAATCCCGGATTCAGCTGCAATCGTATCGACGCCCACAGCATGGAACCCCTTGTGAAAAAACAAGCTGCTTGCAGTGACCAGCAGCTGCTCGCGTGCAACTGATTTCTTTCCCTCTGATTTACTCATGACAACCCTCATTTCTTATTAGTTGACATTATACAGATCGGTATATATACTGTCAATATAAGTATACAGACCTGTATGTATACAAAAAAAGGAGGAATAAACGATGAAAATTGGAATTATCGGTTCCGGAAATGCAGGTCAAACTTTGGGGAGCGCACTTGTTAAACAAGGGCATGAAGTCAAATTGGGAACAAGAAGCCCCCGGAAGCTGGACGAATGGCTGCGGCAAGTTAATGATGACAGAGCTACTGTTGGTTCGTTCGAGGAGGCTGCTGCACACGGTAATGTTGTTTTTAATGCCGTTTCTGGAGCGGGGGCATTGGATGCATTACAAGCGGCAGGCAGTCATAATTTGCGTGGCAAAATATTGATCGATATTTCTCTTCCTTTGGATTTTTCGAACGGGACACTGACATTATTCGTAGCGAATACGGATTCTCTCGGGGAACAGATCCAACGCGGCTTTCCAGATGTAAAAGTAGTGAAAACCCTGAATACCGTTAGCTCCGCGCTTATGGTAAACCCACGAAGCCTTGCGGAAGGTCAGCATGATCTGTTTATAAGCGGAAATGATGCTTATGCCAGAAATGAAGTCATTGGATATTTGAAGGATTGGTTTGGTTGGGAGCATATTATTGATCTGGGGGACATCTCTTCCGCACGCGGCACGGAGATGCTACTAGCTCTTTTATCCAGAATACACATGAATGTGGGTCACTCGAGGTTCAACTTCAAAGTTGTGCGATAAGACCATTCAAATGTCCAGGGACTTTAGCGTCCTTGGATTTTTTTTATGCTGCGAGACATGAATCGACAGAAGCAGCTTATCTTGTGTATAATTAAACTTGTGACAGCTTTTTCTAAAATTTGTATTGGGGATGGTAATCATAATCTACGCAGCAGCTTTTCTAATCTCTTTTTTGATCGTATACTTACTCATTCCTCCGCTTGGGAAATTGGCCTTCCGTCTTGATTTTGTGGATAAGCCTAGACAAGATGTCGAAAGAAAGATACATAGGGAGCCTATCCCACTTACTGCTAGCTATGCTATTTTTGCTGGATTTGCTGTCACTTATTTGTGCTTTTCAAAAGGATTTACGATGCAAACGGCTGCCATTCTAGCCGGATCACTGTTGTTATTGACTATCGGAACCGTAGATGACTGGTACAAGACGCGGGGCAAGGATTTTCCGGCGTTACCTAAGATGATCGTTCAGGTATCTGCTGCTGTTCTTGTATATGCATCGGGTATTACCTTTGACGGATTCTATAACCCATTCAGCGGGGAGTTTATCGGATTACCGGATTGGCTGCAATTTATTTTAACTATCCTATGGATTTTCGGCGTCACAACGGTTATTAACTTTTCAGATGGCATGGATGGACTCGCTGGCGGGCTTTCCGCGATATCTGCGGTAACCCTCTTTGTTGTTGCCTTGGTAAAGGGGCAGACCGATTCGGCTGTAATGGCCATCATTTTGATCGGTGTCGCCGTTGCTTATTTACGTTACAATAAACCCCCTGCCAAAGTATTTATGGGTGACGCGGGTGCGACCTTCTTGGGATTCATACTGGCTGTAATCGCTCTGGACGGTGCTTTCAAGCAAGCTACAGTGCTTTCGCTGTTTATTCCCATCTTAGCGTTAGGGGTACCGATATTCGATAATATATTTGTCGTGTTCAAACGTCTCCTGCAAGGCAAACCCATATATCAGGCTGATGCAAGCCAGGCTCATTACCGTCTGCTGCGGCTAGGCTTAAATCAGAAGCAGGTTGTTGTATTCCTTTGTTTGATCGGTGTGTGCTTTAGCTTATCCTCGATTATTTTATTGCTGCTGCAGGTATAAAAAGATAATTAGTACCTTACATTTTGATCTGAAGGGCAGACTTTATGGAGATTTTGCGCAGCATAGCATCCCTGGTTTGCAAATCTGCAGCAAAAAATGAGTCGCATTGAATAAGTGCATACAAAGCTTCTTCAGCTGCAGCACAAGCTAGCTTTTCACATTGTAGGAGATAGTAACAAATGCTGTAGCAATCATTTTCCTGCATCCTTAAGATAGATATTCGCTCATGTATGTCCACAATCAATCACCATCCTTGCTACACCTTATTCTAAATAGTTTTGGACGATTGAATAGTACTATATTTATCTAGTACCCTGACACCTACGGGCAAGGATAGCTAAATTTATTCCATCCGTTCTTAATAAAAAAATGGCTTCCAACCCAAAAGGTGGAAGCCGTTTTTTTAACTTAAAAAAGTATGCGGTTTACTTCATTGCTGCTCACTCCTGACCAAACGATCTCGTCAATGAGGAGCTTATCCTTGCTAATATGGGGTTACTTTCCTCTTTTCATCGGATGAGGCAGATCCATATGGCCCATTAGCGATTCGGCAGGCTTACCGTCCACTAAAATATCAAGGGTGTCCACTTCAGAGAATTGAAATATGGTTTTCTGAAGAGCTTCCAGCAGCATGGCTTCGCCTCCGGATCCAAGACGACCTTCACCAGAAACGGTAAGGTCCAACGTAAGCTGCTTATCTTTCAAAACAGCGGATTTAAAGCCTAGCGAGTCAGCTAAAGGAATTAGATTGCTATCCTGTGGAGCTTTTTTCAAAGTCCAAAGCGCAGTCGTGTACTTATCCTTCTCATCCTTGTAGCTGATGGATACTTCTTTCTCTACCAGCTTCGTCGCTTGTTCATCGCCATAGTAGGCTTTAATCTGGAGACGAATCGGGTCCTTCTCCACAGTTGCAGGGTCACCTTTGGAAGGCGGAGTCGTCTGGCTGTTAGTTGCCGGAGGCTCGGAAGCTTGGGAATTATTTCCGCTGCTTGTTGGCTTTTGCCCGCATCCTGAGAAGACAAGCGCTACCGCTCCAATGATTAATAAACTGCGAATTGTATACTTTTGCATCGAATCCACCACCTTTTTTCCGCTTACTGAATCTTGAGCTGTTCTTTAATTCCCGCTACGATTGCAAGAGCTACCTTATCCTGAAAGGATTCGTCGAACATAAGGGCGGAATCACGTTCATTCGACAGATACCCCACTTCCAGCAGCACAGCAGGCATATTAGTAACTTTAACCACACGGAAAGGCTGTTGACGCACTCCGCGGTCAGGGAGGCCAGTCGCCGCTATTAAATGCTGATGCATGATCTGGGCAAAAGAATCGCTATCGGATTTGTAATAATAGGTTTCTGTACCCGTAGTTGCTGCAGTATAACTATTGCCATGAATGGATACAAATAGATCGGCGTTACGGTTATTAGCAAAGCTAGCACGATCATCCAAAGGAATGAAAGTATCGTCATTTCGAGTTAGCAAAGGCTCTATTAGCGTTTCTTTTTGGAGCAGGTTATACACCTTGAGCCCCATAGTAAGATTAAATTCCTTCTCCACGCTTCCCGTGACGGATTTGGCTCCTGGATCTTGGTCTCCATGACCAGGATCGATGACGACTTTATACTTTGCGCCTTTTTGCAATATACCGGTAAGTGCGGCTGTATTTAGTCCTGATTCCCATTTCAGGTCCATGGACTCCTTCATATCAAGCACGATGCGAACTGCACCGGGATTCACATTGTACAATGAGTAGCGGACATTAGCAACGTACACATTTTTGGAAACGGATTCCCCGCTTTTATTTGCTGCATCTTTATACAGGGAAGGATCCAACACGGCATTGGGAATATCAATCACAATCCGTTTAGGATTTTGTAAAGTGAATTGGCTCGGTTTCAGTTCACCAGAGTCTGCTTTAATTACTAATTGGGAAGAAGTCATATCAATATTTTTAATAATGGGCAAAGGCTTACTTGGGGGAGCTGTCTCAGGGTTGCTTGTAGCAGGCTTGTCCCCCGCGTTATCGCGCTTCTCCTGTAAATAAACGGCTCGCTGCACATCATTCCAATTCACTTCTACACCCAGGTTTTCAGCAACAAAACGGACAGGCAGCAATGTGTTTCCTTCAATAAGGAGTGGGGCGGAATCCAGATTGTTATTGACTCCGTTCACGGTTGCTGAGAGCTGATCGATAACCATTTCGATTTTCATAGAAGCCTTCGTAATCATCACTTTACGGGCAGCTTGATTCCACTCTACCTTGGCACCAAGCTCTTCAGCGATAATCCGTATGGGAACCATGGTCACATCCTTGATAATTCGCGGAGCAACCTCAGGCTTCAATTCTTTTCCGTTAAAAAATAAAGGTACGCCAGCGGCAGAACTCTGAGGCGCAGCAGACGCCAATACGGGCAGCATAAGGGCTGTTAGCAACAGCAATAATAGTGTAAAAACAAACCTTAACTTCATTGTTCACCTCTGGAAAATTATTCGTAGATGCTGCAATACTATAAAAAGTTACATAGTAAATTTCGGTAGGTTCGACAGCGCACTTACTGTATTGCTTTTCTAGATGGCCTCACCTCCTTAGAAGTATGCTGTAGCGGAATAGCTTCAAAAGTATAGAGGATTGCTGGAACAAATGAGCTCGTACTTTTGTACAGCATGCATGTTTAGACTCTATAGAATGAAAAATGTTGCATTTTTCCAGTATGCATTTCAAAAATTGAGTCGAAAGAAGTAGAATGATGAACCAAGATTGCTGTAAGCATCGACCTATGGTAATGAAATGTAACTATTTGAACTCAAAATTGGATGGTTGATAAAGGAATCCATAGACTTACGCCAAGAAGCATCCATTGAAAAGCCGTCTCACCTGCTGACCCGGTATCCACCGCTAGAAATTTGGGAAGCAAACGAACTTTAAATTTCAGAGGCCAGAGCAGCTGCACTCCCTTCTCATTGAGCAAATCAATTAGAGGGTGTGACGCGTATGCGGTAATGAATACCCAATAATACAAAATGGGCAATGGCGTGGTGATTAACCATAAAATCATAATAAAGAGCAATGAATGTGTAACGGTTCTGTGACGTACTTTAAGAATCCGCAGCAATGCTGACAAAGGAAACAATATTTTGGCCATTGTAGATCCCTGTTTGTCCACATCGGCTAAGGGGCCAGCCAAACAACCCAGCAGAACAGCCCCGAAAGCCTCCCAGGATAAAAAGGGCACATTTTGGTGAATTAGTACGCATTCAGCAGCGACTAGTCCTGCTACGCTATGTGTTTTTTGTAAAATGATAATCTCTCCTTAGTTGTTCGCTAGTTTCGTAAGCATAGCTAACAGTAAAGGTTTCGTAAACAAATTACAAATACGGTACGTACGCGCTAAATAGCTGCATAAGCAATCTATACACAGGGAGCTTCCGAACGGCTAAAGTTTACATTCCATAATATGGTATACTGTGTTCAATATCCAAAACATTTTTAAGGTTTTATTAAATGAGCTTGCAAAGGAGATTTCTTAACATGAGCGATACGGGAGCAGGAACCTTTCATCCGTTGATTGCGAAATGGTTTGGGGATCGGTTTGGCAATCCTACGGATGTCCAGGTCCGATCATGGAAGGCGATTCAAAGTGGAGTGCATACTTTAATTGCGGCGCCTACCGGATCAGGTAAAACATTGGCCTCGCTGCTGCCTTGTTTAAGCTGGATTTTGCAGGATAAAGAATTGGAAGATGAGACAGCTTCGACCCCTGGGGTAAAGCTTCTATATATAACGCCGCTGAAGGCGCTTAACAATGATATTCACCATCATGTGATCGAATATATCGCTGAGCTTAAGCAATTGGCTGAGGAGCAGGGCAGCAGCTGGCGGGGGCTTTCTATAGGTGTTAGGACGGGCGATACTTCTCAAAGCACCCGTGCTTCCATGCTGCGTAATCCGCCTGACGTGCTGGTAACGACTCCGGAATCGCTCTATTTGCTGCTAACCTCTCCCAAGGGAAGAATGATGCTGAAGACGGTTCTATTCTGCGTGGTGGATGAAATTCATGATTTAGCTGCGGATAGCAGAGGCTTGCATTTATCGGTGACACTCGAAAGGCTGACCGATTGGATTGGCGTTACACCCCAGCGCATTGGGGTTTCGGCTACACAGAAGCCGATTGAGCGAATCGCTACGTATCTGGGAGGCTGGGATGGTGATACGGCGCGGGCCGTCGAGATCATCGAAAGCCGGATGGAGAAGAAATTCAGCCTGCGAGTTACCCTGCCTGAGCAAGCGATAATTACGAAAGATAAACAGGAAGCTATTTGGAAGCCGCTAACCGATCATATTATGAAGCTGATAGAAGACAGCCGATCAGCGCTAATATTTGTGAACAACCGACGGTTATGCGAGCGTCTGACATTAAGGCTCAACGACCACGTCGGCTATGAAATGGCTCGTTCGCATCACGGGAGTATTTCTCGGGAGCAGCGGCTTGAGGTCGAAGGAGCTCTCAAAGCAGGGAAGCTTCGCTGTCTTGTCGCCACCTCCTCGCTGGAGCTCGGCATCGATGTAGGGCACATCGATCTGGTGCTGCAGATCGATTCGCCGAAGAGCGCAGCAGCGGGTATTCAGCGCATCGGCAGGGCGGGCCACTCCGTGGGCGATGAAAGCCGCGGAGTGATCGTGGCACGCACCCGCGGGCAGCTGCCGGAATGTGCCGTGCTCGCACGAAATATTGAGGCACGGGAGATCGAAGCCATCCACATACCGCGATATGCGCTGGATGTGCTATGCCAGCAGATCGTCGCGATGGTCGCCGCCGATGACCGGACGGTTGAGCAGCTGCAGCAAGCTCTGAATAGAAGCTACGGCTATCACGGCTTTCCTCTGGAGCGTCTGGAGGCTGTGCTTCAGGTGCTCTCGGGTTATTATCCATTTGTCCGGCCGCTGGTAGATTGGGATCGGACAACCCATCTTGTGACTCGTCGAAGCTCAACGGCGATGACGGCAATTATGGGCGCAGGGACTATCCCGCAAGGGAGCGCTTATCCTGTCCATCATGCGGAAAGCCGTATTCATTTGGGTGAATTGGATGAGGAGTACATCCATGAGAGTAGGGTTGGCGATGTATTTCAGCTAGGCACGGGCTCATGGAGAATCCAGTCCATTCGAAACGATCGAGTTTATGTGGTGGAGGAGTCAGGCAATACGTTTAGCGAAATCCCATTTTGGCGGGGAGAAGGACAAGGGAGAGCGGTTGCATTTTCTACTGAGATTGGCTGTTTTTTGGAGTATGCTGAGGAGCGGCTTGAAAAGGAACAGAAGTCTCAAACTATACAATGGTTGATGGATTCGCATTTTATGGAGGCGCATGCTGCGGATGAACTGCTGATGCTTATCCACTCACAGAAAGCTGTCTCTGAGCTGCCAACACACCGCCGCATTGTCATTGAACAATTTCAAGATGACTTCAAGCAGCATCATCTCATTATTCACAGCTGGTTTGGGCGGGCATTTAACCGGACGTGGCAGCTCGCGATCCAGCTTCATGCTGAGCGTTCTTTGCCTTATCGTATCTATGCTAATGCCAAGGATAACGGAATCGAATTTATTATCCCGGATGGGGGCAATGGAGAGGCTCTGAAACTGCTGCCGTTGATTCGTGAGGTGACCTCAGAGCGTCTGGAGGAGCTGCTTCGTCAAGCGGTACCTTCTTCGCCGCAATTCGGCATAGCCTTTCGTCGTCTGGCCGAAACCTCATTACTGCTGTCACGCAGCTTCAATCGTATGCCGACTTGGCAAAAAAGGCTGCGAAGCGAGGAGCTTCTAAGAGAATCGCTGCCTTATGCAGAGCAGTTCCCTTTTATAGGCGAAGCTATAAGGCTGTGCTTGCATGAAGAGCTGGATGTGGAGGGTGTGAGAGCTGCATTGATTCAGATCGAAACCGGAAAGCTGGAGGTGATTGTCAAGCACGCTGCTTTTCCATCTCCGTTTGCGGTGTTGTTTCTTGCTGATTTTATCAATGCTCAAATGTATGAGTCGGATGCGGTGGGGCGGGATGTACAGACGCGTTTGATGGGAATAGACCGATCGCTGGCAGGACAATGGTTCGGTGATGTACCTGCTCAGGAGGCCGCAGACGGCGCTGTTTCTAATGCAGATGAACAGCTGGAGGCTGAAGGACTTGCGGCTGAGCCGGCTGTACATCATGCAGAACAATTAATAAGTCTGTTAAAACGACGCGGAGAACGCACAGAAGCCGAGCTGTCAGAAATGATTGCGGACGGTAGGATGGAAGAGTTTTTGGATTCATTGAAGCGAGAAAAGAGATTGTGCCCAATTTATATGGGTGGAGGCTTATCATCCTATTGGATTTGCGCTGATGAAGCTGATACGTATGCACTTATAGGGAAGGCGCCGCTGGCTGACCGATTCATACTGACTCGCTATATCGATCGTCAGGTAAGCTTTACCGCGGAGCAATTAAATCAAAGATACGGTTTGGACGGACAAAGGATCGAGGAGCTTCTGCATGAGTGGGAAGCGGAAGGCCGTATTGAAGCTGCCCCTCTTACAATGAACAACACAGTCCTGCCTGCGGACAGCGAAGCTATGTCCCATTCCGATGGAAAGGTTGTTCGTGTATGGCTGAACCGTCAGGCGAATGCCCGACAAACTCGAACGAAAGCGCATGCGCTTAGGCAGGCTGCAGAGTCGGTCAATCCGGTTAGCTATTGCACAAGGATGATGGCGCTTCAGCATGTTTTGCCTCACATGCGTCTTAGCGGTGAAGAGGGACTGCGGGAGGTTATTGCGAAGCTGCAGGGCTTCTTTTGCCCGTTGTCTCAATGGGAGACGTCTATTTTTCCACTTCGTATGACGGATTACCGCAAAGAAATGTTAGACCAGCTGTGTGCAGGTGGGGAAGTGTTATGGATTGGTCAAAAGCAGGAGGAGGAGAAAGAGGGGCGCATTGCTTTTTTTCTGTCAGAGAGTAAGGAGCTTTACGCACCGTTTCTTGAACAGGGATATGAGCTAAATCCACCGCAAACGGCTGATGGAGAAGAAGGTGAGCCACTACTCGAGCTGCTAACACGTAAAGGAGCGAGCTTCCTCTCGGCTCTTAGCCGTGAAACAGGGGATATTCCATCGGAGCTGACCGCAGACTTACTGGCCCTTTCTTGGAGAGGTTTAGTATCGAATGATCAATTTGCGCCGCTTCGTTTGAATGGGGCTGCTAAATCCGCTAAGCCCTCTAAGGGCAAAGGCTTTCAATCAGGTCTTGGACGATGGTACGCCCTAAGCTCACTGAAGGAGGAACACAATCCCCAAGCCGCGTTATCCGCATGGATCAAGCATTTGCTCGGCGGATATGGGCTGCTGACCAAGGAGCTTGCAGCACAGCATCTTCCGTGGTCATGGGATGAGGTTTATGCTGCTTTGAAACAGCTGGAAAATTGGGGAATGCTGACCAGGGGACTCTGGGTCAAGGACGTGAAGACACTGCAGTTTTCCATTAAGGATCAAGTAGAGAATCTACGTACCCGCCAATGGGACGGAGATCTGCGCCCGATTGTGCTGCCTTCCACAGACCCTGCCAATCCTTTTGGCCTGATTGTTAAATGGCCTGATACGGAAGGCATGTCTTTTGCGAGGAAAAAAGGAAATGATCTAGTCATCCAAAGAGGACGCTGGCTACTATGGATAGAAAACGGCGGGAAGCGAATTTACACGATGTATGATCAGGTAGAAGGTGAAGAGAGAAGCGAAATAACTCCTAACCAATTGGCTCCAAATAAGGACGAGCTATATGAGCTGCTGCGGCTAGTAGCTGCCGCGTACTTGAAAGTTCCAAATACGCGAAAGCTCGTCGTCGATAAGTGGAATGATATACCCATTCTGCAGTCCGAGGCTGCAGAAATACTGCGAAAGCTGGGAGCAGAGGCTGACCGTAATTCCCTTGTTATATGGCCAAGTGCTTTAAGGTGAAGCTAGTATGCTTTATTCCGCTCCGAATTCCAGCCAGCTCACTTCCTCCGGGGTTAATGTCAGGCTGGCTGCGGCCAGATTGGAATCAAGCTCCTCAGGTGCATAGGCAGCGACCAGTGCGCAAGTAGGGAATGGTTGATTAAGCACGTAGGCGAGCGCGAGCTGCACGGAGGGCACTCCCTTTTTCTTTGCGAGTTGTCTAGTTCGCTCAAGGCGCTGCCAATTGCCTTCACTGTAATAAGTGCGAACCATCTCTTCATCCTCTCGATGCTCAGGTGAGAAACGGCCGGCCATAAAGCCGCCACCCAAGGAGGACCACGATAGCAAAGGCATGCCGGTCGATTGATGCCATTGGCAGGTTTTTTCATCGGCTGGGACGCAGCCGGCCCAACGAGGCACAATCATTTTAGCCAAGCTCAAGTTAGTACTGCTGAATGTAAAGCCTGTTAAACCGTTTTGCTGCGCGTAATCATTAGCCTCCTGAATACGTTGGTATGACCAGTTGGAAGCGCCGAGTGCGCGGATTTTACCGGCCTGCAGATGCTCGTTGAGAATGTCGATGATTGGGCCCACCGGCACATTCGGATCGTCACGATGCAGAGCATACAGGTCAATGTAATCTGTTTGGAGCCGCTCCAGGCTGATGCTCAAATCATGGGTAATTGATTGTGGGTTGACGCGATGACCAGTCTCGTCGTGGTGAGCGCCTTTGGTCAGGATAATAACCTGCTCCCTGTTATCTCTTTCATGCATCCATTTGCCGATTGTCTTCTCGCTTTCACCATCACCATATTGAAAGGCGGTATCGATGGTATTGCCACCCATTGCTGTAAACTTATCAAGCAAGCTGCTGGCAAGGCCAAATTTTGATTGATTGAAATGATCGCAGCCCATAATGAGCTGTCCGCATGGTTGATAAAGCCCATTTATCAAAATCGTTTTCATTTATCAAATGCTTCCTTTCATGAACGAATTGGGGTAAGCGCTTGCCCTTGAATCTATGCTAAGTATAACGCAGACAAAAAGTAGTAGGCAATAAGGAGAAGGATATTTTTGGAGCCGTTGAAATAGTATGAAATATAGACCAATGGAAGCTTGCTAAATTTTACGGAGACGGCTTCCTTTTCCAATGATCTTCCATTATAATAACGAGCAAGCATATATGCTGACTGCAAGGAGGCCTCTATTGGGAATAGATAATTAGTAAAAATCAGGAATTGCAAACGGTTACATTCTAAGGGGAATGTGAGAACATAGTGAATGGGAGGAATACCATGACAGTATCCAGATCAGCCAAACCAGATGAAATTGAAAGGCTAGTAGCTCTGGCCGACCGTACGTTTCGCAAGCCTGGACAAACCTCGATGGGAGCGGCTTACTCCATGCTTTTTTCCAAGGACAATGCACATAATCTGTTAATCATAGAGGAGGATGGGATACCAGCGACATTGGTAGGATTATTAAAATCTGAGCTTTCGATTGCCGGCTGCACCATTCCTGTTGTAAGTATGGGGGCTGTCTGCACAGATACAGCCTACAGAGGGAGAAACTTCGCAGATAGGCTCGTAAAACGAAGCATAGATAAATGCGCGGAGGATGGCGCTCAATTGCTGCTAATATCAGGAACCCGCGGTCTGTATCAAAGGAATGATTGCTTAGAGGTAGGGGGAGTTAGGCGCTTCACAATCCGGTCAAATGAGGATTTGGAGGGGCTGGAAAGAGCCGAAGCAGTGATACGCCCTTATGATGAGGTGCAGGATCAGGATCGGCCTGCAATCATTAAGCTGATGGAAGCAGAGAAGGCTTACTACAAAAGGACAGAGGCTGAACTTGATCAGCTTATTCGCAGTGCTGCTGTTGCAAGTAACGAAAGTGCGGAGCAGCATGTTGGGTTGAGTTTCACAAATAATGGTGAAGCAATAGGGTATATAGTATACGTTTTATTGATAAAAGAAGGATTCCTTACAGCAGAGATTCTGGAATATGCGGGCAATGATGAAGCTGTCATCGGCTTGCTCCATGAAATTATCGATCGCTTAAGTCCGCAGCAGCTTCATATTCCTGTTATGGGAGATAGAGCTGCATTATCGGAGAAGCTGGCTTCGACAGGCTGCGCCTTTTCCGAGAGCATGATTCCTGGCACAATTCGTATGATTAATTTCCCTGGACTGTGGAGCTCATTGCAGCCTTATATGATGCGGCAGCTTGGTGCGGACCGGCTGTCGGAACTGAGTTTAGTGGAAACCAGTAACGGCTATAAAATCAGCTATAAGGATGAATCCTTAACAATCGGGCATCGAGGTGCAACAGCACTTTTGTTTAATGGCTCTTCTTTGACCGAACAGAGTGAGCTGAAGGCAGTTCTTGCACAGCTGTTTCCTCTGCCATTTCCTTACACTGAAAACCTGAATTTTGTTTAAAAGCAGCAGCTTGTGACCTTCAAGACACCTAGCACGTATGGCTGAAACATTAATGATGTCTTTAGTTGTCAACTATTTATTGCTTAGTGCTTTTATTGAACAAAAGTATCCATTACTAACAATATATAGTTGACAAATATGCATAAATTGTTAATAATCTAAATACATTAGGTTAACCGCTTACCCCAACATACAATCTATTAAACCGGTTTAGCTTATGGAGGTTATGAAAGTTTTGAAAGGGGAGATTGAGCTCGCATGATGTGGTATTTCAAAGCCCAAGGTAAACGGAAGCTGATCGAATTTATTATTCTCGTCATCTTTGCTGTTTTTTTTATGGGTCCTTTACTGAATCTGTTATTGTTAGCGTTTACAGGGAAATGGCAGTACCCGGCAGTCTTACCGCAGTCATGGTCAATGGATTGGTGGAAGTTCGTACTTTCCAAGGATGAGGTGGTCAAATCAATTGGGCTATCATTTTTAATTGCCACAGTTGTAACCGCTTTATCGATCATTATTTGTATACCGGCAGCTTATGCATTTGCAAGAATTCGCTTTCCGCTTAGCCGTTGGTTTTTGTTCTCGTTTCTGCTAACCCACGCATTTCCGAAAATGGGGCTTTATGTTTCAATTGCCGTATTATTTTACAAGGTTGGGTTGATGAATACTTTTGCAGGTGTTGTTTTAATTCATATTGTAAATACCTTAATGTTTATGACCTGGATACCGTCATCGGCTTTTCGCAATGTACATAAAGCGCAAGAGGAGTCTGCCAGAGATGTTGGCGCAAGCCCATTCCGAGTATTTTGGAGTATTACGATGCCCATGGCATTGCCTGGAATTATGGTAGCGTCGATTTTTACATTTCTGCATTCCTTGGATGAGGCACAGGGTACGTTTCTTGTTGGTATTCCTGACTTTCGTACGATGCCAGTTGTTATGTACTCGATTATTTCAGACTATCCCAGCACAGCAGGTGCCGTATTCTCTATCATTCTGACACTGCCGACTATCGTTCTTCTGCTAGCTGCACAAAGATTCGTAACGGCTGATGTTATGTCAAGCGGTTTCCAAATGAAATAATGGAAGTAAGTTTCGCTAAACCGAAACTCAGTAATGCTTACGAAGTAAGTTTCGCAAAGGCGAAACTCTAAGGAGGAACTATGATCCAGCTATCTGTACAGAGCCTCACGAAACGCTATAAAACTGGAGAAGGCGTGTCGAATATTTCTCTGAATGTTAACAAAGGAGAACTGGTTACTTTACTAGGCCCGTCTGGCTGCGGTAAAACAACAGTGCTTCGGAGTATTGGCGGGTTTCTTGAACCAGACTCGGGAGATATCGTAATCGAAGGCAAAAGTGTATTAAAGCTTCCGCCGGAAAAGCGTCCTACTGCGATGGTTTTTCAAGGCTATAATTTATGGCCGCATATGAATGTGTTCAACAACTTAGCCTTTGGCTTGAAAATAAGGAAGAAAAGCAGTTCTGAGATCGAAGAAGCCATCAAACGTGTGCTGGAGCTGGTGCGACTCCCCGGATCACAGAAGAAGTTTCCGAGCGAATTATCAGGTGGACAACAGCAACGGATCGCGGTGGCAAGAGCCTTTTTACTGGAGCCTGCAGTACTACTGCTTGACGAACCGTTCTCTGCGCTTGATGCGAAGCTGCGTCACGAAATGCGCGAGGAGCTGCGTGATATCCAAGCAAGCACTGGATTAACGATGGTCTTCGTTACGCATGATCAGGAGGAGGCACTCTCGATATCCGATCGTATCATCGTAATGAATGCTGGAAACATCGAGCAGGAAGCTAATCCTCAGGAAATATACGATAATCCGAGTTCATTATTCGTTGCCCAGTTTATCGGCAAAATGAATTTTGTTAAAGGCAATGCGGACGGGAAGCAAGTACATATGAACCGACTTCAATATGCTAATACACGGCAGTTGAGCGGAGAAGTTACGGTAGCTATTAGACCGGAGGATATTGTATTTGTGCAGCCCGATGAGGGGTTATCGGCCAAGATTCATCAGGTAATGATACTGGGACATTATGCTGAAGTGTCGCTTGAAACGGAGTTGGGTGTTCTGAAAGCGTTTTTACCGCGTGATGCTGTAAAGGATTTATCTCCAGGACAAGTTACAGGGATATCTTTTTCCAAGGTGCTTACATATAAGTCAGCCTAAACAACATGTTCATCTTTCAAGGTCAGTATGCCAATATTTGCTGGCGCAAAACTCTAAAGGAGGAATAATCGATGAACCCTATGAAAAAGCGTTTAAGTATAGCTCTTGCTTCGGTAATGGTACTGGGAGCCCTAGTGGGATGTGGCAGCGGAGGCGATAAACCGGCATCTTCAAGCGGTGGAGACAAGGGGAAGCAAGACGAATTCTCGTTTTACTTTACAGGTTCATTAAACGTCAAGGAGCTATGGGAAGTTGTTGTTCCAATGTTTGAAAAGAAATACCCGAATATCAAAGTGAAAATGGTTCATATTGATTCCGGCGCAGGCGGGCAATCCACAGTGGACCGTATTATTGCAGCAAAGCAAGCCAACCAGAAATCCGGTAACATCGATCTATATGAGAGCAGCTTAAGCGATGTTATCAAGGGGACTAAGGAAGAGCTATGGGCTCCTTTGGATACAAAGAAGATTCCTAATCTTAGTAAAATTGAAGAAAAACAATTGAGCAATGTAAAAAATATGGGGATTCCATACCGGGCATCGGCCGTTATATTGGCTTATAACAGTGCAAAAGTAAAATCACCACCAAAAACAGCTAACGAGCTGTATGACTGGATCCGTAAAAATCCGGGGCGTTTCGCCTATAATGATCCTGCAACCGGCGGTTCAGGGGATTCCTTTGTACAAACAGCCATTTATAACTTCCTTCCACCAGAGGCTAACGTCAGCTCCGATATGGCTTACGCACAAAAATGGGACCAAGGCTTTGCGCTACTGAAAGAGCTGCACCCGTTCATGTACCAAAAAGGCGTCTATCCGAAGAAAAATCAAGGAACGCTCGACTTGCTGGCCAACGGAGAAGTCGATATCATTCCAGCATGGTCCGATCAAGCTTTGGAGCAGACATCAAAGAAATTGCTGCCGGATACAACCAAGCTGGTGCAAATTGATCCTTCCTTCACGGGGGGGCCGACTTACTTGATGGTTCCGAAGCTGTCTGAGCATCCGGATTCGGTTGCTACATTCCTGGATTATGTGTTAACTCCTGAAGCGCAGAGTGTCATCGTAAACAAAATGTACGGCTATCCAGGTATCAAATGGTCTGAAATGCCACAGGAATTGAAAGACAAATTTAAGGATGTAGCTGGCGGATATCGTACATTCAGCATTGGTGATTTGGGTAAAGAGATCCAGAAACGCTGGCAGAGGGATGTTGCTGGCCAATGAGTAAAAACATAAAACAAGGGATTTTCGGGCTGCTGCTAGTAATCCCATCCTTCCTTATTCTATGCTTCGTAGTTATTGTGCCAATCATACTCGCTATTAATGAGAGCTTTAAGGACGATAAAGGTAGTTACACTTTGGCGCATTACTTCTACTTGTTCACCGACAAGGTGAGTGTTAACAATATTACGTTCACCTTGAAGCTGACTATCATATCGGTCATCATGGTGCTGCTGATCAGCTACGCATTAGCGGTATATATGAGATTTAGCGGCGGTCGACTGGTGAATGGAATTAAAAGAATGTATATGATACCCATGTTTATCCCTTCAGTAATTGCTTCTTACGGAATTATTAATATGTATGGGAATCACGGCTGGCTGTCGCGTATCTTATTGCTATTTGGCAACGAGGCATTGCCCAAAATTATATTTGATTACAAGGGTATCATTCTCGCTAACCTGTGGTTCAATATCCCGTTCACGACGATGCTGCTCACATCTGCGCTTGCCGGAATACCTAACGCAATCATCGAAAGCGCAAAGGATATCGGGGCAAGCCGCTTACAAATTTTCTTCAAATTTATCATTCCTTTGTCCTATCGGACGATGTGGGTTGCGGTTACGTTTATTTTCATGGGTATTATTGGAGGGTTTACGGCGCCGTTCTTGATTGGACCGAACTCACCGCAAGTGCTCGGTGTCGCGATGCGCCAAATATTTTCAGTCTATCAGGACACACAGCTCGCGAGCGCAAACGCCGTTTTTATGTTCATCCTTTGTTCTTTGATGGGGTACTTCTATATTCGTACGATGATAAAAGATGATAAGACAGCGCATTAAAGCTGAACACGCACCTTTCCCTTCGACGGACTTTACTGAAAAGGTAAAGCTTTTAAAGGGAAGGTGTTTTTTTCTAAATGCTTGAGAGAACATAATGCTTACAAAGTTAGTTTCGCTAAAGCGAAACTCTTAGGAGGGAATAGCAGATGAAGCAGCATATCGTATCAACTGGAGCTTTAGGGTGGAAAGAAGTCAATGCGAATGCAGATTTTAGAATGGAAATAGAGCTTGCTGAAGCAGGAATTGTAGAAATCGACTTGTTAGCTAAATCGGAAAGCGATTGGCGAGTGGCGGATTATGAATCAGCTGTGCTGCGTGTTTGGATTGAGAGGGAATATAACCAGGATTGCGTTCTCTTTTATGGGAATCGACCTTTAACTTATACAAGATTATTGGGTTACATGCAGCCGGGCACCTATATGCTTAGGTTCGCTTTTAATCCGGATATCTCGTCCCCGCAGGTGAAAAGGGCTTACATTGAATCGATTGATGTGAAGCTGGTTACTGAAAATAATTCAGAGCTGTTCGAAATTTACAAGCATACCCCCGTCATATACGGGCGCAATGTGTACCATCCTTATGAGGGACGATATACGGATACTCCGCTGCTGATGTTTTATTTCACAGAGCCTTTGGAGCGGGGAAAAGCAATTGAGTACCAAATGATGTTTTCACATGAGGATGAAGGGACTCCTACTCCTCTGTTGATGAGTAAGTGGGGGCGCACAACAGATATTGAATGGGTGTACCGTGTGGAGCTTGACGAGCAAGGTGAAGTGCAGAAGGCTACCTTTCAAGGGCCCGAGCATGTTACAGGTGACTTTAAGGGCAGTACCGCAATGGGAGGACATCCGGTGCTTCAGAACGCAACAACGAACGGAATGGTGGATGATACGATCACATCCAAGTATCGGTTTCTGCTGCCCCCTGTTTATGAGTGGAATCAGCAGGTTGAGCCGAGAGAACGGGTAATGGATGCATTTCCGTTTACTTATCAGGTGACTGCATGGGAAATGCTGCGCCAGTATCCTGCGGAATTACCGGTTTTGAACAATTCGTTCCACCTAGCAGATTTGCGTAGCTACTTGTATGTACAATCGGCCAAGGTGACGGAAGACCCCCAGAAGGAAACGTCCGTTGATATTCAAGTTAAGCTCAAGGGAGTGGGCGGATGGTTTTCAGGCAGCTTTGGTGACCTGAGACTGGATAATTTTCGCTGCGCCTACGATGGTCCCTACTTTCAATTTTCGACAACGGTCAAGCTTCCAGATGGGACTTGCTATAACGATATAGAAGAAATTTGCGCCGTATGGCTGCCAGGCGGGGAAGAGTCGGTTACGGTTCCTGAATTTAAAGGTTTTTTTCTGGATGAAGATTACGCGCCCCAACAGCCGATTCGCAGTTCTGATGTGGCCACAGTGACGAAAGAGCAACCAAGACAAACTTTATGGCGGGGGGACGGACAATGAATACGCTGCTGAAAGTGGAGGGCGTGGTTACTCCTAGCTGCTCCAAGAGTCATATCACCTACACGCTGCACTTGCATCGGGAATGCCGAGAGCTTCACGTGGAATTTGCTTACGAGCCCAAAACGCTGGATGATGAATTGAAGTCACAAGAATTGATAATGGAAGGACTAGATCAATACATACAAGATGAGCATCGCAAAGCATATGCGGATAACTGGCGAAATTATTTGCCATTGCAAAATTTGCTTACACTGTCGTTCGATGATGAATTTGGGTTTCGTGGTGCGGGACATCGGCATGATCCTGTACAGCATCTGATTATTTCACCCGAGGAGGCCTCTCCAGGACTGGTACCTGGAGTATTTCCCCGGGGGCAGCTAAGCATAATGATCAACATTCATTGCGTTGTTACCGAGCAGTGTCGGTACCGGATGCATGTCTGGGAAGGACGGGACATACAATGACTAAATGGCTGCCATTTGAACTTCACTGCCATACGTTTCACAGCGATGGCAAACAGTCGTTGGCCGAGCTTGCCTTGGCTGCACGAGCTTTAGGGCTGCGAGGCGTTGCCTTAACGGACCATAATACAATGACAGGGCTGGCAAACCGTGAGCAGATTGTTGCAGAAACAGGAGTGGAAGTGATCCCAGGACTTGAATGGACCACATTCTTCGGACATATGCTTACACTTGGAATTAAGGAGTATGTGGATTGGCGCAACCTGAGTCCCTTTCATATTCACCGAGGAATTGAAGGGGTTCACCGTCAGGGGGGACTTGTAGGAGTAGCTCATCCGTTCCGTGTCGGAAGTCCGATGTGTACGGGCTGCTACTGGGAATTTGAAGTGTCAGATTGGAATGAGGTTGATTATATTGAAGTATGGTCGGGATTGTTTCCTTCCATTCAACGCAATAATGCCCGGGCTTTCGCAATGTGGACGGAGCTGTTGAATCGGGGACACCGGATTGCAGCGACAAGTGGACGGGATTGGCATGTTTCGGATCCGGTGACGGAGCCGATTTCAGCGACATTTCTAGGGATTCGAGATGGTGTTGACGAAAGTAATGGCGAACACAAAGCTGAGGATTTGAGCGAGGGCAGCAGTTACGGCAAGAGCGAAGGAGCAGGAGCAGAGAGTCGAGTACACGCTCACAGCCTAGTCAGTGGAGCACTGGATGCTCTACGGCGAGGTAATGTGGCTGTGTCGATGGGGCCACTTCCACAGCTGAGTGTGCTTGGGTCCGATGGTAAGTGGGCAGGCATCGGCGATACTATTGAGCTGTCGCAGGTCAAAGGAATGCAGCTTAAGGTAACCGCTAGCATTGACTTTACTGCGAGAGAAGGCCACTGGGAGCAGCCGGATCAGGTGCTGCAGCTGAAGCTTGTCAGCAACCTTGGGGAGCTCGCTGCTGTAGAATTGACGCAAGGGCAGCCGAAAGCTGATCTGATGTTGGATGTGAACGGCGTTCATTGGCTGCGTGCTGAGCTATACGGTGCATTTTGCAATGCGCGAACTATGATTGGTTTTACGAATGCGATTTATTTTAATTAGAGGAAGTGAACTATCAAGATGGGAACTACAACTCTTTGGACGATTTCGCATGGTGAGCTCTTGCTCAGGATGGTGCTGGCGGTTCTGTTCGGTGGTGCTGTTGGAATGGAACGCGAGTGGAATAATCATGCTGCAGGCTTTCGTACTCATATTCTGGTCTGTTTGGGCTCGGCGACTATAATGCTGCTGTCCATTTATGGATTCTCTGAATATGTCAACGAGCCTAATGTACGGATCGACCCGGCCCGTCTTGCTGCACAAGTAATCAGTGGTATCGGCTTTCTGGGGGCGGGAGCTATCCTGCGTAATGGTTCGGTTATAAGCGGCTTGACGACAGCTGCATCTGTATGGGTGGTAGCGGCGATTGGTTTATGCGTCGGGGCTGGATTTCTATTTGCAGCGTTTTATACAACCATGCTGGTGTTGATCAGTTTATTCGTTCTTAATAAATGGGAAAAGTACTTGATGCGCCATCGTAGAAATCATGAGCTTACAATTAAAGCACTCGATAATCCCGGCGTTCTTGGCAAGCTGGCATCAGCATTTGGGGAGCAGGGAATTCAAATCGTTAACGTCAAAATGGTTTCTGAAAGCGACTCGTCCCAAGAAAGCAGGGAGAAGCCGACTTTGCAGCTGCGTTTCAGCTTGAAGGTTCAGAACCCGACAAAATTCATAGCTGCAATGGAACGGATCAATACGATGGACTTCGTGCTTTGGATGGAATCGGATGGTAAGCTTTTGGTATTTCCGCACCAGCATGGTGTTGAACACGCAAATTAATTAGACAAAATAATACAAAAGAGGGGCGTGCTGAAGCGGGCAGCTCCTTTTTTGATGAAAAAAACAATATTTTGTGAGCATATACCTACTTAATTTATATTTCCATTTCGAATTCCTATATATAGGACCTTTAGACCGGCATACTCATCATAGATTGTACATCCAGGGATCATCCCCAAAAGGGAGAGAGTAATATGACAAGAGATGAATTTGAGAAAAGTTTTCAAGAAATAAATTCATCATGGGAATTAGATGATTTGGTATTTAGTCCACAAGAGAAGGAATTAATTCGGCAGGTATGTATGAATGAAATTACAATGGAGCAATACGATGCTATTATAAAACAACTAACTCAATTGGTTTGATTCGTAGAGACAGATGGAGTAATACATTGGGCTTTATTCCGATAGACAATAGCTATGAATATAATCTTGTTGGTGAATATATTCCTGAAATAAGAGACTAGAGGCATGCAGTTTAGACGGCATGCCTCTTTCTTTTTTTCTTGACATCATCAAAAACAAAAAAATAAAATAATGTATATAATACTAACTGATACTATATATAATACTAGGCGGTGGCGTTGATGTCTTCAGCCCCAGGTTTGGAAAGCGGATTACGTATATTAGAGATTTTGAGAGAATTAGAAGAGGCTAGTTTTCTTCAGTTAAAGCAGCAGCTGGATTTAAGTCCTGCTAGTCTAAGCCGTTATTTGAAAACGTTATCAAATAACGAATGTGTAGAAAAGAATGAAAGACAGCATTATGTACTCGGGAGAACATGGAGGAGGCTGCAATCATCTTTGACAGAGACTCACTTCGAACCGATTATTGCCACGGCACTTGAAGATGTAAGCTCTACATTAGGGATTACGTCCTTGTGGATCCGTATTATTAACGGGAACATGATTTGTCAGCACAAGAGAACAGTGCCGGAGGGATTAGCCATGCAGGATGTGGGCTCTGAACGAACGGACTATATGATTCACCCGTGGGGATTTCTTTTCCTGGCGAGTCAAAAGGAGGATTACCGTCGCTTTTTAATAGAAAATGCAAGTGTATCCCCCTTATTCCATGATTACAGACCCCCATCTGAAGTACTGCTCCATTACATCTCTGAAGCAGAGAATGAAGGTATCTCAGATGACCTGGGCACCATTTTTCCTCATGTCAGAAGGATAGCAGTCCCTATACTACGGGAAGGCAAAATGGTAGCCGCCATCGCTGTCGGAATGATCGGCACGACATTTCCAGAAGATCGCATACAGAACATTAAGTCCTGCCTTCAAAATAAATCTCATCAAATAATGAAATTGGGGGTTTGAAATATGGGGACGAACCACAAACAGGGAGCATCCGAGAATTTGCAGAAAAAACCGAATATTATTTACATTCTTGCCGACGACATGGGCTATGGAGATTTATCATGCTTGAATCTAAATTCCAAAATCCAAACCGTTCATTTGGACCGAATGGCCAATGAAGGTATCTCATTTACCGACGCACATTCCTCGTCAGCGGTTTGCACCCCATCGCGTTACAGCATTCTGACAGGTCGATACAATTGGCGATCTTCTTTAAAAAGGGGAGTATTGGACGGGTATTCCACTCATTTAATTGAAGAAGGTAGGCTGACAGTAGCTTCTATTTTGCAAGAGTCCGGCTACAAGACTTCTTGTATAGGCAAATGGCATTTAGGTATGGATTGGTCAAAGAACGGTGATGGTCCAGGCGATATCGATTTCAGTCAACCCATCAAACGAGGACCCAATGATTATGGATTTGATACCTTTTTCGGAATTAGTGCATCTCTAGATATGCCCCCTTATGTTTACATAGAAAATGACCGCGTCACTCAAATACCTGATCGGATTACGAAGAATGATGGTTCGAAAACGTTCTGGAGGGAAGGGCCCACAGCAGCGAACTTTAAACACGAAGAAGTAATGCCTCTGCTCACTCAGCTAACATTGGATACGATCGAGGCCCATCAAGATGAGCCCTTTTTTATTTACTTCCCTTTGCCAGCACCACATACCCCTATTCTCCCGACTGAGGAGTTCTTAGGTAAATCTGGAACCAATGATTACGGCGATTTTGTATTGATGTGCGACGATGTTATCGGTCAAATTCTGAATAAACTAGATGAGTTAAACATCGCCAACAATACCATAGTGATCTATACAAGCGACAATGGTTGTTCTCCGCGTGCTGATTACGAGGAGTTAGCCGCTGTCGGCCATAACCCGAGCTACCATTTCCGTGGACACAAAGCGGACATTTATGAAGGTGGGCACCGTGTTCCTCTCCTTATTAGATGGCCTGATCGGATTCAGCCTAATCGACTATCGGATGAAACGGTATGTCTGGTTGATCTAATGGCTACTGTGGCAGAATTGCTGAGTTTTTCTCTCCCCGAGCATGCGGGAGAAGACAGTGTCAGCAATCTTTCTATCTGGTTTATGGAAGAACACGACAAGCCTGTTAGAGAAGCGATGGTTCATCATTCTATAGATGGTTCCTTTTCTATTCGAAAAGGAAGGTGGAAGCTTGAACTATGTCCAGGGTCCGGGGGGTGGAGCAGTCCGCGGCCTGGTCAAGAACCGGAAGGGGCTCCAGCTTTCCAATTGTATGATCTAAATGTGGATGTGGGCGAAACTGACAATGTTGTCAATGATCGACCCGAAATAGTAGCAGAGTTGAAATCCTTGCTTACGCGATATATAGAGAAGGGCCGAAGCACACCAGGTGCCAAACAGTCGAACTCGGAAGCAGAGGTTTGGCCGGGATTGCACTGGCTGTAAGTCATACAAATAAGGTTGGAACTCGTTTTTTCATGTGATTATGTTTATTAACGATTCAGCCAAGTGGCCGATTTAAGTGGTAACTTTTATTTTTTTGCTTGCCCGCTTGTAGTGTCAACCCATTTCATTTAAAGTAGTAACAGTCGGAAGCATCCGTATTTAATGTGAAAATGAGGGATTGACAAGTGAAGGTTTTTTTATGGATGGGCTGTTTATCGTACTTTTTAATCGGTTTGGCACATGTGGTGATTGGCTCGCTGCTGCCAGATTTCTTGGCTTATTACGGAAAAGATTACACGGCCGGCGGGCAGTTGATTTCTTTGCAGTTTGTAGGGTTCTTAGTTGGGGTACTGTCAGGCCCTTGGTGGTCAGCTAAGCTCGGCAAACGAGGAGCGTTGCTTCTGGCGTTATGTTTCTTGAGCTCTGCTGAGTTGGTATTCGCTATGCTGCCTGCCTGGGGATTGGTATTGGTGATAGCACCCTTCGCCGGCTTCGGATTTGGCATGATTGAGACTGTGATCGGAGCGCTTATTATGCAAGCCGCAGAGGAAGAGCATAAAGCAGCGATGATGGCTCGTGTGGAAGTGTTTTTCGGAGTAGGGGCATTAGTGATGCCACTATTGGCCTCTATGTTCATAGCCGAAGGCTGGTGGAGAGGGGCGTTTTTGACGCTTGGCTTGTTCACCGTATGTATGCTCCTTCTCTGGTGGTTTCTGCCTCTTGGAGTCTTGCGCGAACGCATGCAGCGCGGTTATGAGCCAACGGTAGCTACAGATATGGTTCGTAAAGGCTCAATGGGCGTTTTCCTTCTTTTTATTCTTATCTTTTTGCTGTATGTAGGCGGCGAGATGAGCTTGGCAAACTTTTTGCCATCGATTCTGGTGGAGAACTTCGGTGCTAGCTCGGAAATCGGTGCTATATCGGTAACTTGCTTCTGGGGAGCGATGGCAGTTGGACGCTTGTTTGCCGCAGCTTTTTCCCGAAAGATCGGTTACTCACGCTACCTGATGCTCGGCAGTGCCGGCTTCTGTATCCTTGTTGCCGGATTGGCAGTTACCACAGGCATAACATTGGCCTTTGGAATCATCATTCTGCTAGGCCTCGCCATGTCAGGCATGTTTGCAATAGCGTTGGTGTACGCCAACAGCTTCTTCCCAGGGGCGGAGGAGCGGACAACGAGCGTACTTATTGCATCCGGTGGTATTGGCGGCGCCACGCTTCCTCTATTGACCGGATGGAGCATGGATACCCTATCGGTATCGTGGTCGCTGTGGGTGCTGGTCGGCTTTGCTTTTCTTATGCTTCTGTTCGTTTGGGTAACTTCACGGATGCATCGTAGGGCATTAGAAACCGTAACGAGTTAAGATGGATTGGATAAAGAAGTTGTAAATAAATAGTGATAGGAGCTTCCTTCTGGGAAGCTTTTTTTTCTACGACAGCATAATTAACTAACAGGCATTTCCAATCTCTTGTCGAAGTATATAGGTCAAAATTTACCCTAGGAGATGACCTTCATGCTTGAGAAAGATAGATTGGGTGTTGCGCCCAGAGTTTACTTCAGACCTGAGTTTAAAAGTTGTCCTCACTGTGAAACAAAATTGCGGAGAACCCATACAGCGTGGGAGAAAAAGATTGTCACAAGATGGAATCATCCATGCCAGCCTGAAAAAGGGAATGAAACGCTTTATGTTTTACGAGAAGTATTCAGTGGCACGGTGCTCACCGCACAAAATATGAAGAGCGGAACAGCTGAAGAACTGAAGACACTTACTCAAGAAGAGTATGCGCGGATTTGTGACATCGAACGAAAAATTAATTAGGCAATATGGTAATTTGATCAGACGAGGAGGATGCCATGAAAACAGCGAGAATGTTCTCCATACTTATCTATTTATTGAAGAAAAAATTAGTTTCTGCCGATGAACTAGCCAATGAATTTGAAGTGAGCAAAAGAACGATCTATAGAGATATGGATGCTCTATCAGCAATCGGAATCCCTATTATTTCTTATCTAGGAAAAAATGGTGGTTTCACATTAATAGATAACTATCAACTAGATAAATTTACATTTAACGAAGAGGAAAAGAAATTTTTATTAGAAGGTTTAACATTAAAAAGTGAGTTATTTGATAACAATCAATTATCCGTGTTACAAAGAAAAATAGAGCTTTTGAAAGAAAATAAGGAAGAATTTCATTCTAATATTACAATAACATCATCTACATTACACCGAGAATCGATAGAAGAAGAAACCAAATTGAAGATAAAAAAAGTACTCTCTATCATTGATGATGGGCATAAAATTTGTATTCAGTATGTGTCACAAACAGCCAATATTTCGAGTAGAATCATTCAACCTTTAAAATTAAATTTTATGAATGGAAGTTGGTATTTGGAAGCCTTTTGTGAATCCAAAAAAGCTTTAAGATTATTTAAATTGACTAGGATAAGAAGTATGGAGGTCATACTTGACAATACTCGAAATGTTTATACGGTGGAAAATGAGTACTTGACTCCTAAGTCCGTTAAAGTTGAGGAGATTATATTGCTGTTTTCCAAAAGTGAACTTGGTAAGTTATACGATTTTTTTACGGAAGATGAAATATCAATCCTTGAAGATGGGAGTATAAAAGTAGCCTTTCATTATGACAGTGCTAAAAATGTATTGCCATTTCTACTCATGTTTGGCAGACATGTAAAGATATTATCTCCGCTTTGGCTTAAACATGAATATAGGAATGAAATTAAATTTATTTATGAAAGCTGACAGACTGTTGTCATCATATGAATGTTATATTTTCTATATCAAAATTAGTAGGAGGAAATATACATGCAAGCAGCAGTAACTGAAAAGCTTATTTATGGTAAAAAAATAAGAACCAATAATCAAAATACAGACAAAATACTTAGTCTGTGGGAAGAATTTCTTCGTTTAAATGTAAAAGGTGATATCTATGCTGTTTATAATAATTATTCAAGTGATTTTACAGGTGATTATGATTTGCATATTGGTTCTGAAGAGAAATATATTGATGAAAGTAGTGTCCTCATTCCAGCAGGAAACTACCATGTTGTAGAAGTGGATAATACCGACCCACAGGGTGTCTTTCATGCTTGGGTGGATATTTGGAAAAGTGATATTAGAAGAGCCTATAAAACTGATTTTGAATTCTATTCTAAAGATGGAAGTATAAAAATATTTCTATCCATTTAATCATGAATAGGAAAAAGATCCACAACCCTTTGTTGTGGATCTTTTTCTGTCATTAATAACAAATTATCGATTGCGTTGTAACACCAAATATCCGCTAAAACTTATCGCAGTTTTTTTTGGGTTGATTGAAGTAAAAAGAGCAACTTTACTACAGGATTGCACGTCATATATTTTACAATATATTCCTAGTGGGGGATCCATTATGTGGAAACTCTTATTAACAGCTGGTTTATTCATTTTGTAGTCAGCATACCGGAGTTTGCGGTAACATTAGATGGAGTTTGGCGCGACGATTTAACGTCAAGACGTGCCTCAGGAATCGGACGTGTATAAAGATAGTTCCGGACAATTACATATCAGGCATTCTACTGGTGATTGGGCAGGACGAGTGTTTCATACTTGATCCATTATTAGGCAGTACCTCATCGACCTGCATTTATTTTTTTGCGTAAAACGGCTGTAATAAGCAAAAGCAATGGAATCAACATCAGCATCAGCGGTATTTGAAAAGGAACTACATACCTTAAATGATCACCAAATATAGAGTAATCCGGTATACCCCACAAGCTGAATAAAACGGCAAGAATTCCAATTGGAAACACGATCGGCCGGTAGTCCGACAAATTCAAACATTGGGCGAATGATAGAACGGTCACATAATAAAAAACGGCTATCTTAATAAAGTTTCCTAATACCCACATGGCCAGAAGAAATGATTCTAAATTTTCCAGGAAGTAGCTGAATCCTATATACCGGAATGCTACTAAGATGGGATAGGTTTTGTTACCTACGTCCGTACCTAGCAAAAATAGTGTGATTGTATTTACAAAGGTCATACTCAAGCTGACAGCACACAATGAAAGGATGCCCCATTTTTTCGCATTCTCAGGATCTGTTAAGGAGGGCAGGAAAAAGGTCATCATAAAAAACTCACATACCCACGCCTGTGGAGTGGCTGTTGCTTGGATCACAGGGATTAAGCCGCGGCTTAAGATTGGGAATAAATTGTATACATCCAGATCGGGAATAAGAAACAGCAGAAATAGTAAAGGCAATATGAAAAAAGGCGTGAAAATCACAGCGGATCTTGCAAGCAGCTCTATACCGCCACGAACGGTAAAAGCACAAAGCAGAGTAATGGACGAAATGATAAGAAGAATCGGGGTTTTGAAAAGGAAATTGCCCGTTACGAAGTCGGCATATTGCCGGATAATAATTCCAGTGCCATGATTAAAGTAAAGGAAATAGATGAAGGCCAGAATTTTTCCAGGTATTTTACCGATGATTTGTTCACCGTATTGAATTATTGTTTGATTAGGATACAGCTGATGCAGCCGCGTTGCGATATAAATGGTTACAAAACCAAATAAGGTAGCAAGAAACCCTGTGAGCCAAAGATCATTTCGAGCATACTGGGATGTAAGGGTTGGGAGCGTAAGAAATCCGGTAGCTAATACTGTCGGATACAACAAGACTCCTAACTGAAAGGCGGAAATTTTCCCCTTCTCCAACATACATAATCACCCCCTATTGGATTTATTTATCAGCTCATTCGAAGTTGGTTGTCTATAGCTATTCTTGGCAATATAGGGCTTACGATTCGAGCAAAGGCCGAAAGGGCTTGAAGATGAAATGCAGAAATGTAGTTGGGCCTGGTGTTTTAGGCAAATCCAGCATAGACATGAACCAAACGAGGAGGAGCAGCGATATTAATACGAGCTTATCCTTCTTTGGCATAGTTTTAAGTCTTTTCCATTCATACCAGGTGATCAGCAAAACGGCAATCGTAACCCCCCAGAATACACTCCATCTCATTATTCCTTCACCTCTTCTTTAGGTACACCTGCTGGCGAGTTGATAAGTCCGGGTCGGAGTATGTGAGCTTCTACTTCAATCTTTACGGCAACCTTTGGAAATATCTCTTTCCAATTTTTTTTATCCTTCTCCCATTGTTTAGGGTATTTTCGATGAAATTCCTTGGCAAATTCAAAAACGTCCACTTCCCATTTGTGCTGAACCTCGTTAACGGCTAGCTGAATACGTTCTTTGACATCTTTTGCAAATGCCTTGTCGAGAAGGACTAACAGTTCTGGGTTCATGGGGTTTAATACAGTACTGTTCTGAACGATATCACCGTGCGTCTTCACTTTTATGGTCATTGTCCATTGGTCTCCTATAATTTGGGGAATTAGCTTGACCTTTGCTTTCACCGGATTTAAAGACACGAGTCCTTCCATATCATCCGTTTTATAGGTAACCGTGTATTCTTCGATTTCATTTCTTACCCACATAACGCCTCTCGTTACCTTGCCTGAAAGTTCACCTACCATAGTGTCCTTATTGAAAATAGCGATCCCCATCATATAGGGGATGGTCTGTAGTGGACCTGACGATTTTTTCAGTGGCAAAATCTTAACGATGGGGAGTGCCGCCGACTGAGAGTCCCCTCTTAGCATCATGCTCAATTGTTCCAAAGTCACCCTGAATCCAACCTTCAAGTCGGACAACTTCCGAAGTGCATCCGATGAGGAACGTTCGATTGACGGGAACACTTCTAGAGAATCTGCTGCTTTTCCTTTGCTGACAAACATATAAGCTCTCTCTCTAGGTTGAGGGTGCCGAACTAGGAAATCAAATTGCTTACGGATTCCTTCCTTGGCTAGTGATTCACTGAAAATAAATATTTTGCATTGGCCCCAGAACAGCTTTCGGGGAGTTTTTTGCTGAAGTTTGGACAGGGCGTCAGCGATATTGATGCCTTTCTCAGTGTTTATGGATGTCTTCTTAGCTGTGCCTCCTCCGGATCCTCCTCCTCCCATCATTCCGCTCCCGCTTTGATTCTGAGGAATGATAATTTGAGCTGTCGCCTGAATCATGTTGTTCTCCGCCTTATCGAAAGCTAACGCTGTAATAACCGATAAATCGTTGAGCTCCGTACGATCCCAGCAGCCTCCAAGCAATAGGAAAGGCGGGAGAACCAGAGCTAATTTTATCCATATGTTCATGGGGTAGGATCGCCTCCTGCAGTCGCTCTTCTTTTGCGTAATACGGCCAACATAAGTAATAGCAGCGGAATAAGCGTCAGGATCGTAGGTAGTTCGAACGGGGTTACGTAACGGTGCAATTCTGCTAATGCAGGAAAACTAGGCAGGTCCCACAAGCTTATGATTGCAATTAGAAGTCCAAGCGGAAAGACGGTGGGGCGGTAATCCGACAATTGAAAGCATTGCCCGAACGAAAGAGAAGCCATATAGTAAAACCCGCCTATTTTAATAAAGTTTCCGACCACCCACATTGCCAATAATAGAGATTCTAAATTTTCTATAAAGCTGCCAACCCTGATAGAACGGAAAGCTACCAGAACAGGGTAGATTTTATATTCGGAATCTGGGCCCAGTAACAATAACACGATTAGGTTGACATAAGTCAAACTCAAAACGACGGTACTCAGTGAAATTAGTCCCCATTTTCTTCCTTTCTCTGGATCTGTCAAATAGGGCAGGAAAAAAGTCAAAAGGAAATACTCGCTAAACCATGCTTGAGGCGTTGCAGCTCCTTTAATTACGGGGACCATACCTTGGCTAAGAATAGGAAAAATGTTGTTTGGATCCAGTTCAGGGAAAAGAAGCAGCAGGATAAAAATCGGTACAATAAAGATGGGTGTGAGAATCACAGCACTTCTAGCCAATAGCTCTACCCCACCGCGTACAGCGAAAGCTGCGAGCAGAAGGATTGAGAAAATGACCAGTAATAAGGGAGTCTTGAAAAAAAAGTTACCCGTAACAAAATCCGCATATTGTCTGGTGATGGTTCCGGTCGTGTATGTCAAAAAAAGAAAATAGATCATGGACAAGATTTTTCCTGCTATTTTCCCAATTAGTTGTTCACTGTACTGGATGATAGTTTGCTTCGGATACAGCTCGTGCAAACGAGTTGCTGCGTAAATGCTAACAAAGCCAGTTATAGATGCGATGATGGGTGACAACCAATTGTCATTATGGGCATATTGAGCTGAAAGGGCAGGGAGAGAAAGAAACCCGGTGGCCAATATTACTGAATACATGATCAACCCTAGCTGGAAGGCTGAAATTTGACCTTTCTCGAGCATGAACAATCCCCCCTTTTTCTGAATTAAGGCTTTCAGTTCCGTTCAGGTCCAGGTTTTTGATCGGATGCCTGCCGGTACTTGTTGTACTCCCCTGTTAAGTGCGGACGCTTATTCATCATCCACCAAGGAGCTCTAAATAGGACGTCTTTCATTTCATCCATTTTAGGAGTCGATATGGATGACAGGTAAGGAACACCGAAGGACCGCAAGCTGCACATATGAAGGACAATGGCGATAATTCCCATCATAATCCCAAGAAGTCCGAGTGTCCCTGCGAGAATAATCAATGGGAAGCGCAGCAGACGCAACGCTACTCCAGCGATGTAACGAGGAACCATAAAGGAAGCAATACCGGTAATCGCAACAACCATGACCATGGGGGCAGACACAAGGCCGGCCTGTACGGACGCTTGACCGATAACGAGTGCTCCGACAATGCTGACTGCAGCGCCTACCTGTTTGGGGAGTCTGACGCCTGCTTCACGAAGTGCTTCAAAGGTTATTTCCATGATCAGAGCCTCGATTAATGCAGGAAAGGGCACTGATTCCCGTGAACTCGCCATGCTGATTAACAAGGAGCCAGGCACCATTTCTTGATGAAAAGTAAGAATGGCTACATAGACGGATGGAAGCAAGATCGACATTAAGAGAAAAAAATAACGAAGCCAGCGAGTGGCTGTAGAGACCACGAAACGCTGGTAGTAATCCTCTGCTGCCTGTACGAGGGAAAAGAAGGTTGCAGGGGCAATTAATACAAACGGTGTGCCTTCAACCAGAATAGCTACCCTTCCTTCCAGCAAGCTGCCGCATGTCACATCGGGGCGTTCCGTACTAAGCAGCTGAGGAAATGGAGAGTAGGGGGTATCCTCAATCATTTCCTCAATATATCCGCTCTCCAGAATGCCGTCGATTCGAATGCGTTGCAGCCGAGTCCTGACTTCCTCGACCAGCGTCTGATCCACCAGACCCTCGATATAAGCAATGACAATATTCGTTTGCGTGTAATCGCCGATTTTCATCGATTCCAGCTTAAGGCTTGGACTTTTGATGATACGGCGTAATTGCGAAGTATTGATTCGCAGCGTTTCTGTAAAACCTTCACGAGGGCCCCTGATTACCATCTCGGCTGCTGGTTCCTCAATCGCCCGCTTCTCCCATTTGGTTAATCCTAATGCAAGACCTGAGGGCTCGTTATCACGCAGCAGAATCGGATTACCGTTAGAAAGATACTCAATACAGGATGAGAATGTGTTGAATTCATTAGCTTGAGAAACTGATATTTTACGCTCGATTAGCTGCTTAAGATTGGTGGTTTCCCCGGCTTCTTCCTTCATTAAAGGAGCAATGACATATTCTTCAATGCCTTCACAGTCAGATAAGCCATCAATATATATCAGGATGGCATTTATCTGTTCACCGATTAAAAAGGAACGAAAGACAACGTCCGTACTATTGTTATAAATAGAGCGGAGCAGCTGTTCATTTTGCTGCAAGCTTGAATAAAGCTTCTGCTGCAGCGGATTGTTGGCGGGCTTCTGCTGTTCCTTACTCTGGCTCTGAGTCTGGTTCATTTTCAGCCATTTATTTAGGTTTTTGAACAAGTGATGAACCCCCATTGGGCTAACAACCCTTGATAAAGTCGTTAATTATAGTAAACCAAATGCTTCCTTTTCATACAAAATAAAGATGGGGAATATTTGTGATGGGCAGCTCAGCTTTTTTAATAGAAAAAACAGCAAACAAAAACCCGCTTGAGCAAGTTTGCTCGAACGCGGGTTTCTTTGGCTGGGTCATGTGAATTATAGAAATTTCCTGATATATTCATCAGGGGTTATGCCTATGATGCTTTTGAAATCTTTGATGAAATGGGATTGATCATAATATCCGAGGTCCATCGACAGCTTCAGCAAATTGTGATTTTGATTGAGATCCATGGATTCGGCAGCATTTTGCAATCGATACAGCTTGATGACCCATTTGGGGCTGACTCCGACGTATTGTTCAAACAATCGCTGTAGCTTTCTTATGTTAATGTTGAGCTGCTGGCTAATGTGGTCGACTTTAGTAATCTCTCGGTCTTCGATAATCTGGTCTATGACTCTATTTATTAAAGTAATGTTTTCGTCCCTCGCAGGAAGCTTTTGCCGTATCATGTGCTCCGCAAGCTCAACCATCTTGGAGTCTTCTTGTTGGTTGAGGATTGTATCCTCAATTGCTCGGGCATCCACATCAAAAACGTTCTCGACCCCCATTGGATTGCCATTTAACACAGAGACTGATTGTCTAATGAAGGGGTAGAAGCCTCCTGGCTTAAATTTCACGCCTAGAACATGTCCCTTTTCCCGAATGAGATAGGAGGATTTGTTTTTCGGGATGCCATAAATAGCTGTCTTATTAGGCTCTATAATTAGATTTACACATGGATTAGGAACAAGCTCTTGATTATAGGGAGCATGGCCGGTTAAATCCCAGCTTACGACCCAGAAGTGCTTGACGAAAAAACCAATATCCTCGGAGGGAGCGTAACGTGAGAGGGTGAATTTCTTTTCGCCTTCTACCAAATTCAATATACCCATACTAGGCTTCAGAGCATTTGAGTTCATATTCGGGTACTCCTTCTTTTCATCTTCATGTTATTAAAACTAATGTGATAATACGATTAACAAGTTATAATCAAAGACAGCAGTCTATAGAATCCGATTAGGGTAGGAGTGATCTAAGTGAAATGGGTGACAAGAGAGAACGCGAATGTTGAACGTGTAGCTTGTCCATGGCTAATAATGAAATTTATTGATCCGGAAGCGATTTTTGAATTCGTTCCCAATGATACAAATCCTGCAGCCATTACTGACGGAATTCCTTTTGATATGAAAGGGGTGGAGCTGGGGCATCATTCAGGAAGCTGCAGCTTTGAAACTATGCTCATCAAGTATGAGTTGACGAACAATCTGGCATTGGTACTGATGGGATCGATCATCCATGGAGCAGATATTCCCATTGACATTGATATTACCCCTGAGTCAGCAGGCTTGCGTGCTATTGCCTTTGGTTTTCATTATTTGGGGATCGATGATCATGAGAAGATAAGGCTTCAAATACCGATGTATGATGCATTGTATGCATGGTGTGAGAGAAAAACAGGGACAGGCAAGCTTTAAATGAACTAGAATCGGAGCAATTGTTTTCTGCATTGATCAAGCAGCAGTCTGACTTTACGTCCAGCCTCTGCTTCAAAATAATCCCGAGCTTCAATTATTTGAAATTGACGTATGGTTTTCTGGAATTCTTCTCTGACTCTTTGGATTTGTTCATCATCGAATTCCCAAGCTTCTTCTTCCTCGAAATATCCTTGCAGCCGCTTGATTCCTGGAATCAATTCGTTATATTCTTCGGTGCGAGCCGAGTTAAACTGATCGATCATCTCCTGATCTTTGTCAGTCGAGAAAGTATTGGACAAAAACGTGGATTCTTGACCTCCGAATTCACGAACCTTTTCACCTAATGCACCAACAAATAAGTGGACATCATCTGAATCAGGAAGCAGGCATACTCCATCTTGGAGATAAATGGATCCGAATTTTTTGAGCTCTCTCCACAAGTAGGCACGATATTTAGTGGGTTGCGGAGGCACTTTATAAATAAAAATAATCCACTTCATAGAAGATACTCCGTTCTGTTTTAACCCTAATAATACCATATATCAAAAAAAGCAGCACCCCAGCCTACGCGGCAGGAGTGTTGCTCTTTTCGAATCCATATCAACGCATTTTTTTTCGATATTCCATGACAAGACTAAGAGGAAGTGTTAATAGGGTAAGTATAGCTAATAGCCATGCCCCGGCATCGGAGCTAAAATTATTATAAATGAACAAGCTCGTGACAGTGATGGATAGAAGTATACCAATAGCCAACCACCAATCGTCAATTATAAGTCCCAAAATGGTTTGAAGCACTGTTTTCACGGTTTCTCACCCTCCGATTTTGCTGATTCCGCAGAACACCTACACATAGAATGGATACGAGCAATAAAGCAGCAGTCAGAACTAATATGGAGACATCCTCGTGCCACCACTCAACTCCTACACCTTCACCAACCCAGAATATCCCGAAGCTGCTAAGCATTAACCCAACTACAAATTTCATTGTATTTTCCGGAATCATAGCCAGAGGTTTTCTAAGCAATATTCCGGCAATAATAACAATGACTATCCCGATAATACTCCCAAAAATGGCTGAGCTGAGTTCATTTGCCGCTAATCCTAATGTAAGAACAATAAAAATCGCTTCAATTCCTTCTAACAACACAATATTAAAAGTAGTTGTAAAGCCGAACCAATCCATTTGCTTACTAACAGAACGCTCATTTTTCTGGCGACTTAATTCTTCCTCATACGCTTCATTCTCTAGGTGCAAAGCCTTTAAACCGGAATAACGCAATATGGCTTTACGAAGCCACCGCATCCCGAACATCATCATCAAGATACCGATGACAAGTTGAAATGCGCTAACGTGCACGTAGCTCATCAAAGGAACTCCGAATAATGCGACCAATGCCGTAAGTAGCAAGATAGCAAGGGCCATACCCGAAAGTGAGCTCTTCCAGCCTTTCGTTACACCTACAGCCAATACAATTGTAAGGGCTTCCACAAATTCGACTGCTGTACCTAGAAAGCTTGCTGTGATTACATAAAGATTCACTCGAATAGCTCCTTTCCACACTTGTAAATAGTAACAACTGTTATAATGTAACAACTGTTACTTTCAATCTAAACGAGATAGCCGTATTTGTAAACATTTTTTTTAGTGGAATGGAATCATGTGATTTTATTCGGTTATGAAAAATTTCTGGTTTATTAGGGAATCATACTTTATTGCAAATGGATAATGATTTAACTAGTGGAGGATATTAGTGCTGAGTTTCATACAGAATCTAATGAATCAATACGCGTATTATGTTTTGGGAATTGCCCTTATGCTTGAGCTTCTAGCTCTACCTATACCGGGAGAGGTCCTCATGACCTATGCAGGACTTCTGGTTTTTGAAGGGAAAATAAATTGGATTCTAAGCATCATGACAGCGGGCATAGGGGCTTCAATCGGAATGACAATTTCATATTGGCTCGGATACAAATTGGGCGTCCCGTTTTTTGAAAAGCATGGTTCAAAGATCCATTTGGGACCGGAAAAGCTAAAGAAAATATCGATATGGTTTGAACGCTACGGGAACAAACTCTTAATTATTGCTTTTTATATTCCTGGATTTCGGCATTTCACAGGGTATTTTTCGGGAGTTACGCGCATGCCTCTTCGAACCTATATGGTTTATGCTTATACGGGAGCGTTTATTTGGACAGGAACGTTTATTTCATTAGGGAAAATTCTTGGTCCCCAATGGGAGCAGTTTCATCATTCAATCACAAGGTATTTGATCATTGCGGGGATCGTCTTGGCAGTGATACTACTGGTTGTTTACGCGTTTCGAAGATACAAAAACCAGCTGTATGATGCAACTGTGTTGGGCTTGAACAAAGGTGTTAAAACCTTTCATACCCTAGGTCGAGTTAAATTTCTAATCTTAGTATCCGTCGGAGTCTTTCTTACTCTCCTCATCGTAATGGCGGGCTTGGTGCAAGACTTTCTGGAGAATGAATTCGTAGAATTTGATGCGCTCACATCCTATATCATCCATGCTATTTTTGATGAAAGCTGGGCAGTATGGATGAATGGATTTGCGTATTTAGCATCGTTTCAGATACTCCTGACGGTTGTAGCCCTATCACTTGTATGGATTGTAGTAAAAGGAAAAGACCGTATGCTAGAAGCTGGATTCTTATTGTTTGCATTAATTGGTGGTGAGATTTGGGACGAGGGAATGAGGCAGCTTTTTCACCGTTCTGGACCTAACAACTTATTGAATACATTCCCAAGTGAACAGACATTAAATACTATCATTCTCTTAGGTATGGCCGTGTACATCATTGTTCGACATGTGAGGATTGCAGGGGCTCGAACCGCTGCATTTCTGTTTGTCCTTGCCGTTTCTTTTCTGGTTGGAATCAGCCGTATTTATTTTGATATTCAGTATCCAAGCGATGTGGTTGCGGGATATGTATTTGGCGGTTTTTGGCTCAGTTTAAATGTTGTTTTACTAGAGATATTCCGCTTGCTTAGAAAAAATAAGATGAGCTGAAGCGATTAGTAAATGAAGTCCCAACCAACCAACCACCCATAGCAAAGGTTATGCAGGGGGTTGAGGTTGGGAGAGCAGCTTTTGCACAAACATGTTCATTGCCATGGTCATTGCCGTTTTTTTGCCGTGAATCATCAGGAAATCCCGAGTAAATCGTGTTTCTTTGATCGGTATGTCGCGAATCTCGCCGGAGTCCAGCTCTTTGCGCACGACTAGTCGGGATAAAATAGCGATTCCGAGCCCCGCAGCTACGGATTCCTTTACACCTTGGCTGCTGTTGAATATATAGGCTCGTTTGACTGAGAGAGAGGCATCATGAATGAATGCATCGCTGAAGGCACGTGTCCCTGATCCGCCTTCTCTAAGAACCCACACCTGATCTTGCAGCATCTCTGGTTCCACTAAGCGGAGCGAAGATAGCGGGTGGTCAGGCGGAGCGACTAAAATCATTTCATCCTTCATATAGGGTAAGACCTCGATATCTATTTGGTTCACACTGCCTTCTACCAGACCAAGATCAAGTTCATTAGTGCGCACCGCTTGGATGATTTCTTCCGTGTTGCCAATGTTTACTTGAATATCGACCTGAGGATATAAGCTGGTAAACTCGGCAAGCAGCCGTGGCATGACATATTCGCCTATGGTAAAGCTCGCCCCGATTTTGAGGGAGCCTGTTACCGCGTTTTGCAGCAGCTGAATTTCTTGCTTTGCGTTATCATACAGGGATAAAATTTGCTTTGCTTTGTTATACAGGATGGCTCCAGCTTCGGTCAGCTTGACTTGCTTGGGGGAACGATGCATCAGCTTAGCTCCCATCTCCTGTTCCAGATTTCGAATATGCAAGCTAACTCCTGGTTGAGAAAGATTGAGAAGCTCAGCGGCTCGTGAGAAGTTGCTTTGCTCGGTGACCGTTACAAATACCTTAAGTGTTTCGACAATCATAGATGTAATCCTCCGTTTTACTTCCGGTTTTAACCGCGCTATGCACCGCTAATATAGTATCCACATTGTAGCTTTATTCCTTTTCTAGAACAATGCACAATCATTAGTATTTCTGATGATACTAATAGCAGATATGTATTTCACTTCCTTGTTCAGCTGTTTTATAGTGGAGCCATATAGAGGTTGCGTGGTTCTGATGAACGAAAGTGATCATTATTACAAGGCAAGCTCTTTCGCCAAAATTAAGGAGTGGTCACGATGGGACAGACACAAGCACACACACTTCCATTTAATAATATGAAAAAAGGAGTTGGCTTCGCCCTAGGATTAGGTCTCACACTGCTCCTCGCAGCTACGGCCAAGTATTTATCAGGTTTTCCTTATTTAACTATCATGGGTCAGCTGGTTATTGCAATTCTGCTTGGTATTGCATGGAGAGCGTTAATAGGAGTACCGACACAAGTCATGCCGGGCATTTCTTATTCAAGTAAAAGGCTGCTGAGGTACGGTATAATCCTGCTGGGTATGCGGCTCAATCTAGCTGATATAGTTCATGCGGGGCCTAAAGTGCTGGCTGTTGGTGTGATTAACATCGTATTTACGATCTTCGTAGTTTACGGTTTAGCTCGGTTGATTAAAGTGGAGAAAAGGTTAGGTATGCTGACTGCATGCGGAACAGCCATATGCGGAGCGGCAGCGGTCGTAGCTATTGCGCCGCAAATTAAGGCAAATGATGAGGAAACAGCGATAAGTGCGGCAACCGTAGCAGTTCTGGGTACCATTTTCACTTTGCTTTACACGGTGCTTTATCCATTTCTCGGTCTTTCGTCATCCGGATATGGGGTTTTCTCAGGTGCCACTTTACATGAAATTGCGCATGTAATTGCAGCTGCTGCCCCCGGTGGCAAAGAAGCCGTTGATATGGCAGTGATTGTGAAGCTGACTCGAGTAGCTTGTCTGGTTCCCGCAGCCATTCTGATTGGCATTTGGGCCAACCGATTGGAAAGTAAAGAGTCGGGTGTAACGCATAAAACAAGCTGGAGAGCAATCCCGGTTCCATGGTTTATTCTCGGTTTTCTCGTTATGAGTGGTGTCAACACATTGGGTATCTTCTCCGTAGGGGTAACGAACCAAGTTATCACGGCCGCTTATCTGTTGATAGCTATGGCAATGGCTGGTTTAGGACTGAACGTGGATCTTGTTTCCTTCCGAAGACTAGGTATGAAACCATTTGCCGCGGGGCTTGCTGGGTCGGTACTTTTATCCGGATTAGGCTATCTGCTCGTGGTTCTGTTCGGGCTTGAATAAATCTTGTTTACAGCTTAGCTCCAATTGGATTATTATGTAATAATATGTAAAATAAAACGGGTGATGGGCTATGTTATATAAGAAGGCTGTGTTAGTTCTAGCAGCTGTTATTGTGTTGGCTGGAGGAATAGTAACAGGTAGAGAGCTGTTTATTCTCAATTCGGGTAAAGACCAGCAGATTTCGAGTGATAATATCTCCAAAGAGGCAGCTCCAGTATCGGCGTCAGCAAAGCCCCCGTCAACTATACCAATTAAAGGCTTGGCAGACTTGGTAAAAGAATATGGCGACCTTCCGTTGGCTGACGCCCATAATCATGACGCCGGCGGTTACGCCTATATGCGAATGATTGAGACGTGGAAACGAACGAGTGTCGATCGGATTATCTTGTTCGGCAACGTTTCTGATCCTAGCGCTGTAGAAACCGATGCAATAGCCTGGAAAGCCTATGAAGAGTATCCTGCACTAGTAATCCCATTTTTCTCTGGTATAAATTTGAAGGATGCTTCAAGTCTGGAGGTGGTCAAGCTAAATCTGGAGAAGGGCTATTTTGGTATTGGAGAAATTGCAGCCGCTTCTGTCAATTCTCCCGCTCTAAGGAATGTTCCTTGGAAAACAGACCATGCGATGGATGGTTTCTTGCCGCAGATATACGAGTTGGCCGCCCAATACAAGGTTCCGTTGCTCCTACATATTGACCCTCCATCTGGTGGGCCCGTATATCAACTGGAGGAAGCATTAGAAGCTTACCCCGATACGCAATTTATATTTGCACACGCGAATGCTTATAATTCTCCTGATAACATTCGGCAGCTGCTAGCGAAGCATCCCAATTTATACGCGGATTTTTTTGCGGGCTTCACGGCTTCCAATCCTGAAAGCGCAAACAAGCTGGAGCACTTTGTACCTGTGATGAAAGAATTCCCGGACAGGTTTATGCTTAGTACGGACTCGGGCTATGGTTTGAAGAGCGAGGAGTTAGCCATTGAGGGGATGTACCGCTTGATAGACGAATTGGGAGATAAGGCATTGGCAAGAAAGATTGCCTATGACAACTTGGATGCGTTGATCAAATATCAACCAGCAACAGCAACACAGCTTGAGGCCATACGGAATATGAAGCTTGCTGCTGGTCAAACCTACGATGCATCTGGCTTAACGAAAGTTGAAGCAGCAAAGCTTCTTCTAAAAAAAGTGCCGAAATAAACTTTTTCTCTTGACGCTTCCATAATTTGTGCATACAGTGGACAAGTACACAATTTTACCAGTAAAGAAGGAAAGTTCGAATGGAAACTTGGAAGCGCAATCTTTACATCTTATGGTTCGGATGCTTTTTTTGCTCGGCAGGCATTGGAATGATTATTCCCTTTTTGCCACTGTATGTTCAGGAATTAGGTATTCATGACGTTAAGGAAGCTGCATTGTGGTCAGCCATGATCTTCGGAGTCAATCATCTGATGATAGCGCTGGTGTCTCCCTTCTGGGGGAAATTTTCGGACCGATATGGGCAGAAATTGACGATGGTCCGATCGGGCTTCGGCCTTGCGATTATCATCGCTGCCATGGGACTGGTTCATACTCCGATTCAACTGCTGCTGCTTAGAGCTTTGTTCGGGACAATGGGCGGCTTCAGCACATGTGCTGTTGCTTTGGTTGCTATTGAGACTCCCAAACAAGAGGTCGGCAAAGCGTTGGGTATGCTGCAAACGGGACAAGTGGCAGGACAGCTGCTCGGACCTTTGCTTGGCGGAATACTTGCGGAGTGGCTCGGAATGCGTAATTCATTCTTTTTCACAGGTTTATTCATTCTGATTGCAACGATATTGGCGATTGTCGGCGTTAAGGAAACGAAGACCTATCGAAAGTTTGAGTTTACTTGGTTTAAGAAAAAAGAGGCTGGATCGGAACCGATTGAAAAACGCGATGCTCCTAAGAAAAAGCAGCTTGGCGAGGTTATCAAGCAGTCTCCTGTGATTTTGACTTTATTCGTGTCTACCTATTTGATAGCTGCGAGCTTTCAGAGCATCAGTCCGATGATTACATTGTATGTCAAAAGCATGCATATCGAGGAACACATCGAAATTATGGCCGGTCTGATTTTTGCATCCAGCGCTTTAGGAACAATAATCGCGGCACCTTATTTAGGGAGATTGGGAGACCGGATTGGCCATCTTCCTATTCTGCTCTGTTCCGTATTTCTGATTGCCATTCTGCACATTCCACAAGCGAGTGTTACGAATCCATGGAGCTTGATGTCTATTCGCTTTATAACGGGGTTGTGTGTGGGTGGGTTAGTGCCGTCTATCGCTTCTTTGCTGCGAAACTTGACTCCTAAGGGTATCCAGGGAAGCGTATTTGCTTATAATGCAAGCGCCAATTCTTTGGGGAACGTATCAGGTGCGATGTTTGGAGGCTTGGTTGCGAGCAGCTTTGGTATTTCTATTGTGTTTTATATCATTACAGGCGTATTTTTTCTTCATTTTGCCATGCTGGCGATCCAATATAAAAAGATAAGCACGGCGAGTAAAAGAGGGGAGTCCGAAATGTAAACCCACTTTGACTTACTCTAGACATGGAAATGGATATTATTATGAGGGGTGTTATAAGTGAAGCAGAAATTATCAATGTTCATTTCCATGTTTTTTGTATGTACTATTTTGACATTATCTATTCATGCTTATGCAGAAACAGCTCCAAAGAGCTTTTCGGATGTGAAAGAAAATCATTACGCAAGTAAAGAGATATCAAAGCTGGCTCAGCTAGGAATTATCGAAGGTGGATCCGACGGGCTCTTTCATCCGGATAGTGAAATAACTCGTGGAATGACGGCATTATGGTTAAGTAAAGCATTGAAGCTAAAAGAGCCTGTGTCCTTAAAGGGATTCATAGATATTCCCGAGAGCAGTACCTATTCGCTTGCCGTTAATGCGCTAAAGGAAAATGGGATTGTTCAAGGTGACGAAGGACGCTTTAATCCAGAAGCACTCTTAACACGTGAACAAATGGCCAGCTTGCTGGTAAGAGCCTTTAAGCTAAAAGAAAACGGAGTCAACGTGTGGTTCAAGGATGAATCATTAATTGGGGAGAGCCACTATAAGGATGTTGTCCGGCTGAAGCAGCATTTAATTACCGATCAGCTGGAATATTTACCGAAGAACCAAGTAACCCGAGCTCAGCTTGTGCTTTTCTTGAGTAGGGCAATCTCGCAAGGCGAGACGGGTAAGGATGAAATCCCATTAAGCGATTTCCTGCGTAAATCCAAGACTAAGGGAATTCAAACTTCACCTGATGGGAAGTTCACCGCTTATTTAGAGGAATTCGAAGGTCATTTGCAAATTTATGTGGAACAAGACGGCGTAGAGCTGGATGCGCGGCTTACTAATATGAAGGATCGGGATATCGAGGACTTCTATTGGTTCAATAATGATAGGATCCTTTATATTTCAAGTGTGCATGGTTTGGAAGATTATCACGTGCATTCGGTTGATCCGCAAGGTAAAGAGGATAAGGATCTAACGCCTTATGACAATATTCGTGCAGACATTATGGAATCCTTATCCTATCTGCCGGGACACGAAAATGATGTTTTACTCAGCATAAATAATCGGGATCGTACGGTTTTTGATGTACAGCGTTTGAATGTGAAAACGGGTAAGATGGATTTGGTTGCCGAAAATCCTGGCAATATCACAAGCTGGTTAACCGATGTTTATGGAGAGGCCAGATTGGCGGTTGCAAAGGATGGCGTTAATTCCAAAGTATTGTACCGCAGCGCGGGTCAAAGTAAATTCGAGCCTATATTGGATGTGAATTTTGGAGATACCTTCAAGCCTATTATGTTCTCCTTCGATGAAAGCCAGGTTTTTGCGCTATCCGATATAGGGAGAAACACCATGGCGTTGGTCAAATATAATTTAAATACTAAAACAATGGGCGAAACGGTCTATGAAAATCCGGATGCCGATGTAACCAACATCGTAATCTCTTACAAAAAACAGGCTATTCTGGCAGTGAAATATGAAACGGATAAAGTTCATTATCATTTCTTGGATAAAGAATTCGAACAATTGCATCAAGCTATAGCTAAGAAGCTGCCTGGGCAGCAATTTGTTATAACAGGCAATCCACTTCCAGAGACCAATGTGAATTTGTTTGCTTACAGTGACCGGTCTTCTGGTGTCTATTATCAATACAACCGTAAAACAGATTCGATAAAAAAAGTAAAAGATACTCTATCGTGGATAAAAGAAGATCAATTAGCTGAAATGAAGCCTATTTCTTATGGGGCACGTGATGGCTTGACCATCAATGGGTACCTTACATTGCCCAGAAATGCAGGGGACAAAAACCTTCCTTTCGTCATTCTTCCTCATGGGGGGCCGTGGGTTCGCGATTCTTGGGGTTATGATAGAGAGGTACAAATCTTAGCTAACCGGGGATATGGCGTTCTACAAATGAACTTCCGCGGTTCAACAGGCTATGGGAAAACTCTCTTTAATGCAGGTAACAAGCAATGGGGTCAAGCGATGCAGAATGATATTACGGATGGCGTCAATTGGCTCATTAAGGAAGGGACTGCGGATCCTAAGCGTATTGCTATTTACGGAGCTTCCTATGGTGGATATGCTGCTCTTGCAGGGATGACTTTTACGCCAGAACTGTATGCCGCTGGCATCGATTATATGGGTCCATCCAGCCTGCTTACATTCCTGAATACAATGCCTCCTTATTGGGACAAAAAGAAAATGTATAGGCAAGTCGGAGATCCTGAGCTGGATAAACAAATGATGGAGGCCTATTCACCGCTGCTGCATGTAGATCGAATCAAAGCTCCAATTATGTTTGCACAAGGCGTTAACGATCCAAGAGTAAATAGGAAAGAATCGGATCAAATGGTTATGGCTATTCGCCAACGCGGAATTGATGCTCCTTATATGATTAAGGAAAATGAGGGCCACGGCTTCCGCAACTATGATAATCAGATGGATTTCTACACGACTCTGCTAAAATTTCTGGACACTCATCTGAAGAAGTAGGAGTTACATAAGTTAATACTAAGCAGGCGACTCATTGGGCAGCTTACTTAAAACCCTCGCCTCGGCGGGGGTTTCTTTGGTTAGGTCAAGTATAAAGGCTATGCAGAACTAAAGATTGAAGAAGATGCAACCTGTCTTATTTACACGAGAGCCTAGGTTGATTTAAGCGAACTCCTTGGCAGGGGGACTTTCTATAAGGGTAGCGGCGAAGCTGAGGCTCTGCTATAGCCATGAAGGAGTTGAACGGAACTAAGAGTTCCGTTATTCAATCTGTCGCCTCCGATTTAAGGCGATAGCGGAAGTAGGAGTTCCGCTATTTGCGGTGAATTGAGCTATTATGCACAAGAACAGAGGACTAACGGAACTAGGAGTTCCGTTAGTCCTCTGTTTAGTGTGCTTTCTCGAGTATAGCGGAACAAGTGCTTCCGCTATACCTGCACTGTCCGTGACTGCAGTATAGGGATAGCTATTTCCTCTCGAAATCAGCTTCTAAGATCAAATGGTTGACTTCAGAAGAAGGTGGTACGTTAACTATTACAAGATAATGAATCTCATTCATTCATAACGGTTAATGGGTGTGGAATGGAGGTGAGATAGCGTCTGTTTTTGAAAATCGTGTCCCAATAGCTGCCAAGCGATAAAATCAAGGAACACAACTTCAACAGCTGCCGTATTCCCACACCCGATTACCTTCTTAAGCACAACGTTTGGGTTTAGACAGGACGAGCCATAGGATGCTTATTCCATTGTATAACGCTTGACTTAGACTGAGTATAAGTTTAAACTTAATCTAAATATATTGGATTCACGGAGGTTTTCATATGAGCAGAAAAGGGCAGCTTACCATACAGCGAAAAGCAATTTACGATATTTTGACAGAAAGTAAAGATCATCCGACGGCTGCTGAGATTATTGATCGGTTGAAACAGAAGGAGCAGCATTTAGCCTACGCTACCGTATACAATTCTTTGCGTTACTTGACGGAAGAGGGATTGATTCGCGAGCTGAAGCTAGATGGGGATGCGAGTCGATACGATGCCTGTACGGAAGATCATCAGCATATCGTATGCAAGGTCTGTGGGAGAGTGGACGAAGTGTTTACTGTAGTCCCACAGGAATGGTTGCACACGGTAGCTGTCGAAACAGGTTATACCATTGAGCAGCAGCATGTTCTGGTGAAAGGAGTGTGCCCAGAATGCAAAGAGAAAGGGAACTGAGCTCACCTTTGAATGATTCTATATTATTTCAATCCAAGCTCCCTGAACCGGCGATAGGAGCTTATTGTGATACTACACATCGTATTGTAATCATAAGTCCGTTACCTTATTCCTTGCATGAGCTGGTGCGTGAATTGACGATCCAATGCTATGATGTGCTGGTATTTCGCCATTGGGATGAAGAGGCGCTGTCTGTCCTGCCTATCGATCTGATGATTGTTGATTTATCCAAAGAAACCAAACTTGGAGCAGCGGCTCCACAGCCATTGCGAAACCAAGGGGTTCCAATGTTACGGCTTGTTAATACGGAGATCCTCTCATCAGAGGAGGTGAATAAATCATCTTCAGAGGGCCTTGTGAACTTAAGCTTGGAGAGCAGCACAATCGAGCAGGTGCTTAATCGGGTTCATTCGATGCTAGCTCAAGGAAGTCGGCAATCTGGACAACGGACTGATCAAGCTCAGCTTAAAGACCTGACTGTCGATTACAACCGGGTTGCAGTCTATGTAGGTACTGCAAGGATTGACGTTACCAAGACTGAATTTGATTTGTTAAAGGCGCTGCTTGACGCGGGAGGTAAGGTGCTTAGCCGGCAAGAATTGATGGATCGGGTATGGGGGGAGCAATATTTTGGCGGCAGCAATACGGTTGATGTTCATGTGAAAAGCTTGAGGCATAAGCTGAAGGACGATCCCAAAGCCCCTAAATACATCGCAACCATACGAGGTGTAGGCTACCGAATTGCAGATTAAAAAGGACTTCATGAAAACTTCATCATACCTTCATCAAATCTTCATGATGAATACAACCTAAGATGTTAAGCTGTCTTTAGAGAAAATTAGATTTAGTTTAAATATAAATTAATGCCTAGGAGGATATAAACTATGTCAACAGCAACCCAACAAGTCATTGTATATTCCAGCAACACCTGCACCTATTGCAAACAGCTTAAGCAGTATTTGAACGAGCAGGGAATTGCTTTTGAAGAAAGAAATATTGATACTAACGATGCATTTATTGATGAGCTTCAAGCTATGGGAGTGAGCTCGCTGCCGGTAACGGTAATTGGTGAAAACAGAATTATAGGCATGAACACTACTCGCATCCAAAAAGCACTGGCTCAATAAGAGAAGAAGGAGAATACACACATGACTCAACTACAAACTCAAACAGCAGAAATCGTAAAAATAGGTTTACAAGCACCCTCCTTTAATCTTCCATCGACACTTAACATGGAGACTTTGGAGGAAAATGTTACTCTGGAAAGCTACCGCGGCAAATGGTTGATGCTCTTTTTCTGGCCATATGATTTTACTTATGTATGCCCAACAGAAATTATTGCTTTCAGTGATCATGCTGCTAGCTTCCGGGACCTGGATTGTGAAATTGTAGGGGTTTCGGTAGACAGTGTCTACACCCACCGCGCATGGACCCAAACGCCGCGTGATCAGCAGGGAATTGGTTCTATCGATTATCCATTGGCATCCGATTTCAAAAAAGAGACGGCCAGAGCCTACGGTGTACTGGATGAAGCTTCAGGAGCCGCTCATCGAGGATTGTTCATCATTGATCCTGAAGGAATTGTTCGCTATCAAGTCGTGACAGATATGAACGTTGGCCGCAGCGTGGAAGAGACGCTTCGTATCCTTCAAGCTCTTCAAGCGGGTGGATTATGCCCGGTTAACTGGAAACCAGGAGAGAAGACTTTGGGGTAATGGTTAACAATTGACTATTGTGGGACAAGCATTAAACAAGCTTTATGAGAAAACCAAGAATCTCGCTTCGAGTAGAAGCCGATTCTTGGTTTTTTGTATGTCAGTTTACTTCCACAACAATGGTTTCAAGCAATCGATTATCGATATAGGGCAGCAATCTCCAGCGTCCTTTTTCCGGCAATGACATCATGGATACGGCAGTTCGGTCAGCGCCATTAAGTGCTCCTGCCAATGATTCGGTTGAAAAAACATCAATGATTTGATCTTCGCCTTGCTTCACCGCTCTTACGAAGAATTTGCCATTAAGCTCCTTTTCTTTATCCCAAAAGTGCCACATGTATTTCTGGGGGGAATTCGCAAGGAAGCCGGCATCGATGAATCCTAGCTTTTTTTCCACACCTCTCATCCTATAATTTGCCGATTTGAATATAGAGGTGGGTTCCCATGAAGGTTCTTTTAAGGTTAATTCGACATCGCCATACAGCTTACCATCAAGCTCAACCACATAACGCCACACGCCACCTATGGGGAGAGCGAAATGGGTCCCAAACCGTTCTAATCCTTTATATCCGCTGCTAGGCTTTGTGATTTCAATAGGGGCTACCGCAGTGACCTTCAGCCCTGATTTCTTATGAATGGCATAGATGGTAAGCATCTTTCCCTGCAGCTCATTGAAAGGAGCCGTAAAATGAAAGATATACCCAGCCGGATTGCCCGCGGTTAATTCTGGTTGAGGGAAAACGGCAAAAAGCAACTTTCCATGCTCATAATACTCAGTTCGATCTATGGGATCTTTAGTGGTTTTATTGAAAAATGAAGCTGCATGGGTTTGAGCCCAGTTGTTTAAATCGGAAATTCCAAAAATGAAGAGTACAGCCGCTACCAGACTTAATGAGATAATGACTGTTGCTATGGGGACATGTCGAGAACGTTTTGAATCCTTCACATTCCTCAAGATTTGATTAGTTAGTTCCTTAGTAAAATGAAGCTGGGAAAAAGGAGAGGGGGTCATACGTTTTGCCCAATCGGGTTTATTTGGATCCATCGTTTCACACCTCCAAGCTACTATTATTTTCAAGCAAAACGACTACTTTTTTCTTTGCCCGGAATGATCGAGATTTGACAGTACCTTCGGTTATTTGAAGCAGCTCAGCGATTTCTTTGATGGTTAATCCATAATGATAGTCTAGAATTATAACTTCACGAAATTTGCGTGGTAATTTCATAACAGCCATCCAGAGCTCTTGGGACTCTATTCGGTCAAACATTACTTTTTCGGCTGATGGTGAGGTGTCCTTATGGAAGAAAAGGGTGTCTATTAGAGTTACTTTTCTAATGAAGGCGCTTTTCATATAATTAAGCGATTTGTTTCTTGTGATGGTTAGAAGCCAGCTTTTTACGCTGCATTCGCCGCGGAACGAATAAAGCCGGTTATAGGCTGATAGAAAAACCTCCTGTGAGATATCATCTGCGGCATCACTACGTTTGGTCAGGAAATAGGCGAAATTCCACACATCCTCCCCGAAAGTAACCATCAGGTCGCGCAACACCTCGTTTCTGTCGTAGCCGGATGCCAAATAATTTAAGTAATGCGGCTCCAATTTGTATCACCTCTATTAATAAGACCATTCACTAACGATAAAGTTCCCGACACCGCAAGAAAATTATTGCGATAGCGAGAATGGAAGGAGTGTAGAACGAGAGTAGAGCAAGTGTGAAACGAGTGAAGAGAGAGAGCAGGACGAGACGGAGAGCGAGTACAGAGCCTGAACGGAGTGAGTATAGAGCATTAACGGAGCGAGTACAGAACGAATCTGTAATATGATCTTGGATTATCGGACTTTGGAAGGTGGATATGGGGATGGATATGGGGATGGATATGGATATGGAGATGGAGCGGAGATGAGATGGAGCGGAGATGAGATGGAGATGAGATAGAGATGAGATAGAGATGAGATAGAGATGAGATGATGGAGATGGAGATGGAGATGGAGATGGAGATGGAGATGGAGATGGAGATGGAGATGGAGATGGAGATGGAGATGGAGATGGAGATGGAGATGGAGATGGAGATAGAGATGAGATAGAGATGGAGCGGAGATGAGATAGAGATGAGATAGAGATGGAAATGGAAATGCAGATGCAGACGCAGACGCAGATGCAGTCCTGTGAACCCTAAAGGATTTGAACGGAACTGAGAGTTCCTTTATTCAAACTGTCGCATCCAAATGAAGGCGATAACGGAAGTTGGAATTCCGTTATTTTGGCGAAAATGAACACTTTGTACAAATACAAAGAGATAACGGAATTAGGGTTCCGTTATCTCTTTGTATTTTGGGATTTCCAGGAAATAGAGGAAGCAGTACTTCCGTTTTGGTCCCTCTTGCGTGGAGCACCATGGCTCTTGTCACGAAAGTTGATAACCAAGCTCTATCTTATGGATCAATTCTACGGCTCACGGAACGTCAGTACTCTATTTTCATATATCCCGTCAAAATTATGGAGTTACGGAACTACGATGCATTATTCGATCTTTAATTAACGGAAATGCCATTATTCAAGCAAATAAGTGATCGTCGTTCCGTTTGACTCGGGAAATGGCGTTCAATTACTAAAATAGCGCATCTCACTTCTCTTAAGCAAGTGATCTACCGCTAAAAGGGTGGTAAAGACACGTTGTGCCTAATTGTACATGATACACTATATCAATGCGAAGCAGCGATGGCTGGTTGGATCGAAGTCTCGCAAAGAAGTACTGAAGTCTCGCAAAGAAGTGCCGAAGTCTCGGTAGAAGTACTAAAGTTTCGCTAGAACGTACCGTAGTTCCGCTAGGACGTACCATAGTCCAGCTAAGAAGTATCAAAGTTCTCGATAAAGAAGTAAGGAAGCAACGCAAAGCACTGAGTAGAACAAGAGCTGGCTTGGAGGAGCTGGAGGAGCTCGACCGTCCGCCCCAAGTCGTCACCTCTGGTGACTTCTCGCAGATATAGCCTTCCTTTGAAAATCATGTTCCAACCGCTGCAAGTCGATCTTTTAAGGGACATGATTTCAAGAGGAGCAGAATCACACATCCTTCCTTCCAAAAAGCATAAACGTAAGTGTACACTAAGAACGCCACAAAAACGCGTGTGTTCAACCGACCATCATGCATCGCCACAACGTGCGCTCAGGATCCGAGCGCGTTGGAAAGATAAGCTTTTCTTTATAGGCTGCTGCAAGTGCTAAAGCTGCTCCGGCATCGGTCCGGTGTAAACGGATTGGGGACGAAAAATGCGGTTGATTTCTGCTTGCTCCAGTATATGTGCGGTCCAGCCAACCACACGCGCGGCGGTAAAGGCAGGCGTAAACAAGCTGGTTGGCAAAGCTATGGCTCGCATGATAGATGCCGCAAAAAATTCCACATTAGTATAAAGCCGGCGGCCTGGTTTATATTCCTCGAGTAGGCCTATAGCGGTTTTCTCTGTATGAACCGCAAGATCGAACCATGGGTCATTGCCGGACAAAGCCTCCGTCACTTGGCGAAGCGCTTCAGCTCTCGGGTCTCTCGTTTTGTAAACGCGATGACCGAAGCCCATCAGCTTCTCGCCCCGCTCGAGCACTTGCCGTATCCACGCTTCCGCGTTGTCCTTCGTTCCGATCGCATCGAGCATGGCGATGACTCCGGACGGAGCGCCGCCGTGAAGCGGACCCTTCATCGCCCCAATTGCTGCGCTGACAGCGGAAGCCATATCCGATTGCGTCGACAGAACGACGCGCGAGGCGAATGTGGATGCATTCATGCCATGCTCCATGCCCAAGATGAGGTAGGCATTCAATGCTTTAACATGAGCTGGGTTTGGCTGTGCGCCCGACAGCATATATAGAAAGTTAGCCGTATGCCCTAAGCCGGTATATGGCTCCATACAGGGTAATCCAGACTGTCTCCTGTGCCAGTAAGCTATGAGCGTAGGGAGCAATGCTGTCAATGCGACAGCTTGCTCAACGGTTGGTGGCCAGCTCGGAGCATCGTCTGACATGGCTGCGAATGTTGTTTGCAATACATTCATAACCGGCATTGAGGCAGGAAGCGCATCTAATATATTTCTGATAGAGTCCGGGAGCACGCGGTTATTCTGAAGCTTCAATGTGAATGCTTCCAACTGTTCCTGATTCGGTAGCGAACCGAACCACAATAAATAAGCAACCTCTTCATACTCCTTACTGATTGCCAGCTCTTTGGCCCAGTATCCGCGGTAGACCAAATGTCCTTTTTCCCCGTCAACAAGGCTTATATCCGTTTCTGCCGCTACAATTCCGTCCAAACCAGTTACTTTTGCCATTGCAGTCACCTCTTAATCATAATGATCAAATTATATCTCATCATTTCGATAAAGTAAATTTATATGTTTTTATATACTATATAAATTTCATTTATTAATGTGGGTTATTTCAAGTCACAAATGATCAAAATAGCTAATAATAGGACACCTGTAACTGTTGTGAACAGATCTCGGAGGTGAAAAGGAAGCCTGTTGTAGGATAAGCGCGAGATGCGCTTTACTCGGTAACCTCTCGCCTCCAAGGCAAAAGCCAAATCCTCGGCATGCTTCATCATCGATAGGATTAACGGGATCATGAATACATGAGCATCGCGTACTCTTATGGAGCCTTGCTTTACATGGGACTTGCCTCTGGCTCGCGTTATTAGCGAGATTCGTTCAATTTCAGCAAAAAGCGTGGGAACGAATTTCAAGAGCAGGGATGCGGAGAACGTAAAGGCAGCAACGGGAATGCGAAAATACTCCAGAAATGAGAAGGCCTGTTCTAGCCCGCGCTGCATTTTCGATCCGCTAGTTGTTACAGCGAACAAAATTCCGAGCAGCATGATCAGAAGAAATACCGATAATTGCTTGGTGGTTTGAGCTGCTGAGATTATTGAGAAACCAACAGCAGCTACTTTTATCGAGTTTGGATAAAAAGTAAGAGTAAGTCCGGATATAAAGGTCGATATGAGAATAAAGATCAGGAATGGCTTTACAGGTTTTAGAATAGTACGGGTAGGTGCACCTGATAAATACATACAAATACAGGTGATAATTGCAGCGGCACCAATACCATACCATTGATCTTGAATCAAGATTCCACTAGAAATCAGTAAATAAAACAGCCATTTGGTGATGGGATGCAGCTGCTGCACAGCTGCTATAAGAGCTCCTGTGGCAGATACCTGTTCTGCGGATGGCTCTGCTGCTTCATCATGTAGTGCAGCTTCCTCTGCAGCTGAAGTTGAAGTATTCTCGTCACTGTTATCTTTCATACTTGCATGACTTACACTGCTAAAGTATGAGACCACTGTCGGCATGATTGTAGCTGAGTTGAGCTGCAGTGAGTTACTTGATTCTTCATGAGCTGTACCTGCAGTGAGCTGCTGGATTTGCCGAATTATGGCATCGGCTGACTCATCCGGGGTTAGTGGCGTTCCGGATAATGTTATTCCTTGCTCATGCATGATGGTAGTTAGCTCAACCGATGTTGGCAGACCTATCTGGGCTTGAACGAGTATGCTCGGATTGTCGCACAGCTCCTTCGGAGTCACATCAGCTGCGATAGCGCCCTTGTACATCACGAGTACACGATCCACCACGGGAAGGAAGGTGTCAAGGTCATGACTGACCAATACAATACCGCCATTATGAATCCTTTTATGATAATCAATAGCTTCCAGAAGATGAGGAATACTTGATGGATCAATACCTGCGGTAGGTTCATCCAATAACAGCCACTCCGGCTTGGTTGCAAGGCTTGTAGCCAGTGCAATCTTACGTTTCTGTCCATCGGATAAGGTGAAGAAGGATTGAGCTAGAAATTCCTCTGGCAGCTTCAATTGATTCATAGCTTCGTTTATTCTAGCGGTGATCTCCTGCCTAGACAAACCCAGAGGACGCAAGGAATAATAAAATTCTTTGCGGATACTCTCGGCAAACAGCTGCCTCTCTGGGTATTGGAACAAGATGCTCATCTTGAATTTAACAGCGTTATTCATCCGTTTGCCGTTCCATAAGGATTGACCGTCGTAAGAAACGGAGCCTGCTTGAATCGGGATCAAACCAGCCACAGCATTAAGAAATGTAGACTTTCCCGAGCCTGTCTGACCGATTACGAGTGTAACCGTACCTTTTTGCAAGCGGCAGTTGATATTTGTAAGTATATTCTTAACTTCAGATCGATTACTATTGTTGCTGTTATTGGGCCTTCCTATTGTCATTTGCTCGATGATTATCATAAGTGTAGACTCACTATCTTCCCAAGCTCGGCTGGGGTTACCGGCATAGAAGCAAGCTTGAGACCTTTATTTATCAAAGATAGAGCCACCTGAACCGTGTAGGGAGGGATGAAGCCTAGCCGGTCACAGCAGCTTTGGCTCTGTTCATCCGTTAGGTAGAAGAAATCCCGCGTGGACCCATTGTACGCGACTCGTCCTTGATCCAAAACCACCATTCGGTCAGCCCAAGCCAGCTCATCCATCCATTGGGTAATCCAGACAATGGTTTTCCCTTCACCGTGCAGCTCCTGTGCGACCTGTACTATGTTATGTCGGGACCGTGGATCCAGCATAGAGGTGGCTTCGTCGAACAGTAGGACGGCAGGATTCATACAGAGACAGGAGGCGATGGATAGCAGCTGCTTTTGTCCACCGGACAGCTGTGAGACAGGACTATCGGTCATTGCCTCGAGTCCTACTTTTCGAAGTGCTGTGAGGGCTCGTTGGCGCATCTCAGCTTCAGCTATACCGTAATTTTCCATCCCAAAGCATACATCCTCAAAAACAGTCTCACCAATGACCTGCATATCCGGGTTCTGAAATATAAGCTGAATCGGAGGCTGTTCGGGAATGTTAAACCTAACTTCTCCAGATGATACGGGGGTCAGCTTGGCAATCAGCTTAGCCAAAGTGCTTTTACCGCTTCCGTTCGTTCCGACAACAGCAACCCATTCTCCTCGGTGGATGGTCAGATCAACATCTTTTATTATAGCTGGCGCATCTTCGGACGAAGGATGAGTAAAAGAAACATGTTCAAGCTTAATTAAATCGTCTCCAAAGTTCATTGAAATTTTCTCTTTTCTATATGATTGGTTTATGCTAGAATATCAATTGTCAACTTGTTATACATATTTAAGGTTAACAAATAAAAGGAGACTATGCAATGAAAATGAATCTGAGTTTGCGTGGTATGGTATTTAGCGCGTTGTTTGCAGCTTTACTTGTCGTTTCGAGCTTTTTGAACATCCATTTGGGATTTACACCCGTTCCTATCAGTATGCAAAATTTAGTCGTGATGCTGGCTGGCGCTATTTTGGGACCCTTGTATGGATTTTTCAGTATGGCGTTAGTGATTGTATTAACCGCAATAGGCATTCCGTTGCTGCATGGAAGCGGCGGTCTAGCTTTAATTCTGGGACCAACAGGTGGATTTATTTGGGCTTATCCCTTTGCAGCTCTGCTGATCGGGTGGGCGGTTAAACGTATTAAAGGTCAAGGACCGATAGCCTTTCTATCGCTCTTTATTGTATTAGAGCTGTTTGGCTCCTTGCTGCTTTACGTTACCGGAGTGCCATGGCTCGCCCATGTTGCAGGCTTTTCGATGCAAAAGGCGCTTGTTCAGGGATGTTATCCCTATTTACCAGGTGATGCGGTCAAAGCTGTTGTTGCAGCACTGATTGTTATCCCTGTTCGTAAAGTGTTTCCTGTTGCACGGATTATAGGAACAATCAATACTAAGGCGGTTTGATGGGGCTGATCCTGATCCTGATCCTAATCCCATCTGCCTAATAACTTAGGAATGTATAACTGAATATAGCATGCGGAACAGGAAATCGAAAGCACATACACATGAGCAAGCCTAAGATCCAAATACCAACCAAATATCCGTTCACTCTTTTGCAGATAAGGGTGAGCTTTTTTTGTGCAGCTTCAAAAAATGGATGACAAACTGGACAATTTATCAAATTTCAAACATATGAAATAGATGAAAGTGACTTTGATAGTATTGAAATAAATATTTAACTTGACATTTTATATAAAGTATGATATAATTAATATTTTTTTGACAAAGCGTTATCCTGCTAGTATGATTAGTTTTATAAACATTACTCAACCAATCATTCTGGAGGGATAGTATGCATATCGCTAGCGGCATAGAGATGTTAGAAATATCGGCAACCGTGATGGGCAAGCCGGATGTTATTCATCCAACACTGATCTGGGACGAGGATACTGCTGTTTTAGTGGACACAGGATATCCAGGCCAAATGCTCCCGATTATTGAGGCTATGGAGAAGGCGGGTGTACCGTTTGGTAAGCTGAACAAAATCATTATGACACACCAAGATTTGGATCATATTGGAAGCCTGCCGGCTATTATCCAAGAGTCTCCTAACAAAATTGAGGTGCTGGCGAATGAAGTGGAGCAACCCTATATCCAGGGCGAGAAGCGGTTGGTTAAAATAACTCCTGAGGCTATTGCCAAGGCGTTACAATCATTGCCTCCTGAAGTGCCGGAGGAATGGCGTAAAGCCTTTCAATCCGTACTGGAAAATCCGCCAAAGGCCGGCGTTGACAGAACAATATCCGATGGAGAGGAATTACCGTACTGTGGCGGAATAACGGTCATCAACACGCCTGGTCACACTCCCGGACACCTATCCTTATATCATAAAAGCAGCAAAACTCTAATCGCAGCGGATGCTTTGGTCATTGTCGATGGGGAATTGCTGGGATCACAGCCCCAGTATACTTATGATTTGAACTTAGCAGCAATGTCCATCAAGAAACTCACACATTACGACATCGAATCGATAATCTGCTATCACGGTGGCCTTTACAAGGGAAACGCAAACCAACGCATTGCGGAATTAGCCAACGAATGAACATATAACACGAACAATGTTAATTATTTAGCCTCTTTCTTCGGATATCGTCGCCGACTCTCCTACATTACCGGGTTCCATGCGCCGGCACAACACTAAAAACGGTCCTCTCTTTTACTTTTCTTCGTTGAACGAGAGTGGGAACACGATCGATTTTTGAGATATCGGTAATCCCACGGTTATTTTTTATTATGGTTAATGCCAGAATCATTCCTCTTGTTGTATTCGAATTTTTTTTCAGCCGCGTCGACACGAAATTGCCTAAGGATGAAGCGGCGACTCGATTTCTAACATGACCATCGATGTCCTTCACTTTTGCAATAGTAGCTTGGTGCAGTACATGGGGGTGTGCGCCTAAAACCACATTCACGCCTTGTTTAAATAATAATTGAATCAATTGTTTTTGACTTTTGCTGGGGTAAGGCATGTATTCCTGCCCGAAATGAAGGTATACGATGATGAAATCTGTTTTATTCTTCAATTTGCGTATATCAGCTACGAGTTTCTTTTGGTCGATTCGGTTGACGAACCACGGTTTCGGTACACGTATGGAATTCGTTCCTTTCGTATAGGCTAAAAATCCAATATTCAGCCCCTTCGCTCGTAAAACCAGATGCCGATTGGATTCCTTAAGGGAACGGAAGGTTCCGGTATGCTTTAGACCATGTTTATCGAGGACGCTTAATGTTCGCTTTAAACCGGTTACTCCGCCATCCATGCAATGATTATTTGCAGTGGTCAATACATGAAATCCGGATTTTTTAAGGGCAGATGCCAGAGTGTCAGGACAGCTCAATACAGGATAACCTGTTCTCGGATTCCTTCGCTCGTTCGGGCAATTACATTTGGGGCGCTTTCGGATAACTTCCTGGTACCACTTTTTCCCGGAGAAAGTCGTTTCCAAATTCCCAATCGTTATATCGTGCTTCCTTAGATAAGGTGCAACCTTCTCAAAAATAGGATCAAACGTGTATGCACCTGATTGTTTTGCTGAGGCAATGATTTCGCTTTTCATCAACAGATCTCCGACGGCGGCAATCGTTATTTTAACCAACGCATTTCACTCCTTCCATGAGCTCACTTTATTCAATGTAAGGGTCTATTGCTTGCAAGATAGGCAGTAGTACTGCGACCTGATCACAGGCAGCCGAATAGGATATTGAAACGCATGAGTGAGGAGACTGATCCATGAAAGAAAGTCATGCTGCCGTTCCTTCCAAAACGAATAGGCCTGCAAAAGGTATCAAGTGGGATCATTATCGTGAACTAAAAAATGATAGCCATATTGTCAAGCACCTTCCCGACACAATGAAACTTAGCAAACAATCACTATTTTCCATGCTATCGCGATATACAACCATTTATTTAAAACCTAATCGAGGAGCTTTTGGTGTGGGAGTTATGCAGGTTCGAAAGCTCGATCAAGAGAAACAACCCCGTTTTCGTGTTCATGTGGGAATTCTGCAAAGAACGTTTCGTTCGAAGAATGAGGTATACGCATTTGTTTTGGCGCGCAGGGTGGGTAAAGATTATCTGGTCCAGCAAGGCATAGAGCTGCTCCGATGGAATAAACGTCCGTTTGACCTTCGTTTGATGATCAGCAAAAAAGATGATAACACTTGGCGTAATTTAGGGTTTGTTGGGCGCGCAGCCCATCCGAAAAAAATCGTAACGAATATCCGCAGCGGCGGAACCGCAGTATCCATAGACGACTTGTTAGCTCCATATACCAACCAAACCAGTAAAAAAAAGATTATAAGAAAATTAAACCAACTGGGTAGGCGCATATGCGGGCAGTTGGAAAAGAATTATCCAGGTATTCGGCTTTTTGGGATTGATCTAGGGATGGATCAAAATTTAAAGCCTTGGGTTATCGAAGCTAACACCCGACCCGAGAAAATATGCTGGAAATGCATGCGGAAGTTATATAAAAAGGTTTAAGTTTAAGTGACTTTTGTGCACAACTTTTGCGTCAACAGAACAGCAGACTCGTGATCGATCTCAAATAGGCCTCCACATTCTTCGGCTGAATTGGCTGAAGGATGTGGAGGCCAAAGGATATGAGTTCTTTCTCGGCAAGCAGCGCTCGCAATATAGGCATATGGCCAGTCTGAAGCAGGACTTCTGTGGGAGTGACGCTACACAGCGCCCTGAATATGCTTTCCTTGAGAGTATCGGTATAGCTGCTCATAATAGCCATGTAAATCCAACAAATGCTGATGGCTGCCGGCTTCTACAATTTGTCCTTGCTTCATGACAATGATACGGTCGGATTGCATAATGGTCGATAGACGGTGAGCGATAACGAGAGTGGTTCTGCCCTCAGATACGACCTGCAGCGCAGATTGCACGAGCTGCTCAGTTTGTGAATCCAAGTTAGCGGTTGCTTCATCCAAAACAAGAATTTTGGGTTGGAACACGACAATTCTTGCGAAGGATATTAGCTGCCGCTCTCCAGCGGACAAGCCGCTGCCGCGCTCCGACAGCATGGTGTTATAGCCGTCCTTCAGCCTAGCGATCAGCGCATCTGCACCGACAAAGGTGCAGGCGTCTACAACCTGCTCGGGAGTAATGCTTTCGTCGAATAGACGGACATTATCGATTATAGTGCCGGAGTACAGATACGGCTCCTGCTGGACAAGTCCGATCATACGATGCAGTGTTCTTTGCGGGATGCTGCGGATATCGGAGCCATCAATCTGGATGCTGCCCTCTCTCACATCATAAAACCGGCAGAGCAAGCTCATCAGCGAGCTCTTGCCTGCACCGGTTGTACCCACAATCCCAATCATTTCGCCGGGTTCAATATGAAGGTCCAGATCCGAGATGACAGTGTTATCGTCGGAATAACCAAACTGAATATGATTATAGTCTATACGGCCTTTTACAGCAGAAAGATCAATTTGCGCGGGAGACTTATCATCTTTAATTTCCGGTTCGATAGTAAAAAGCTTATACAGTCGATCCATAGATACCGTAGTGGATTGCAAGGTGCTCCATTGCTGCGAGATATTGTTAATCGGCTGAAAAAACTGGCGGATGTACGTGATGAAGGCATACAGCACACCAAATTCAATCGAATGATTAAACACAGCCATACCGCCGATATAGGCCAAGAACGCTACAGATAGGTTGCTTAAAACATCGAAGGAGCGGTTAAAAAATACGTTGGTACGAACTTCACGCAAATTAGCTTTAAAATAGCTTTGATTGCGTTCCATGAATTGGTTTTCTTGTTCTTTTTCCTGATGGAATGCTTGGGTTAAGTTCATACCGGCTAAATTTTCAGCAACAAAAGCGACCAACCGCGATAGCCTTGTCCTCGTGATTTGGTACGTCCTACGCATATAAGATCGAAACCCGATCGCTATACAGGCTATAATCGGCAGTATAATCATGCTGTAGCCTGCCAACACTGGATCTAAGTGAAACATTAGAATAATGATAAAAATTAATGTCATACCGTCGCGGATCAGGCTCAGGAACACTTGATTGAAAAATTGATTCAAGGTTTCGGTATCGCTGGATACGTGGGTGACTAAGCTGCCGCTGTGGAACCGGTCAAAAAAAGACATATTCAGTTTAGTAATATGCCCGAATAAATCCTTACGGATGCGAGCGACAATGCTTTGGCCGGTGAACTGAAGCAGATTATTTTGCAGATACGTGAAGCCAAAGCTGGTTAGCGCCAATAGCAGATAGATGCCGCCCAAGATCAGTAGGAAGCTGAAATCATTGTTACCGGTTAATAGATTATTATCAATGGCTATTTTCACCAAATAGGGCTGCAGTAAATCAGCTGCAATGGCGAGCAAAGTACAGAAGAAGATCGCAATAAACTTGGAGCGGTGCGGCTTTGCATATCCTAGAGTAAAGCGAAGGGCTGCGCGACGATTCTCCTTACTAACATGATATCCGCTGCTGATTTCTTCATCTTGCTTAATCGCCTTATTGTCCTTCGGCATAACGTGTCCCCTCCTCCTGAATAGCATATAGGGAAGCATAAATGCCATCCTCTGCCAGCAGCTGTTGGTGTGTCCCTTGCTGCACAATCTTACCCTCATCCAACACGACAATAATATCCGCATGCTTGATGGCGCTGATTCGATGCGCGATGATGATGGTTGTTTTGTTTTTACGGCTTAATCGCAGGTTTTCAATAATTTTGGTTTCTGTTACCGCATCCACTGCGCTTACACTATCATCCATTATTAATATAGGGGCATTTTTTATAAATCCCCGAGCCAGACTGCTTCTTTGCCTTTGTCCTCCCGATAGGGTGAAGCCTCTTTCTCCGAGCTTGGTTTCGAACTGATCGGGAAACTCCAATATATTATCGTAAATTTGGGATTGCTTAGCGGCTAACTCCACAGAGTTAAGGGAAGAGTCACGTTTGAAAAAGGCAATATTGTCGCGAATCGTCGTACTGAATAGAAAGCCGTCCTGCGGTACATAAGCAATTTGATTGCGTAGACTTTCTAATGTAGCGTCATGAATATCTTCGCCTCCAATCCGAAGGGTTCCTTTCGGAGGATCGTAGATACGCAGCAGGAGCTTGACGAGCGTCGTTTTTCCGCTGCCGGTTTTTCCGATAATGCCCAAAGTTTTACCGTGCTGGATGGTCAAATTAATGTTTTGCAGCGCATCTTGAGTTGAATTAGGGTATGCAAACGTTAAACCTTTCATATGTATATCTGCAGATTGCAAATCCAGCGGTTTGGCTGTTGGGGATTCAACAATATCCGGCTGTACAGATAACAGATTGTTCAAACGGTCGAGAGAGGCACGGGCCCGCTGCATAGCATTGATCACGTTCCCAATTTGCTGCAATGGGTTTACCATCATCCTTAAGTAGAGGGTTAATGAAACAAAATTACCGAGTGTGATTACATTATGAATAGTTAAGTATCCACCATATACAATAGAGATAATGAGTGACAATGCACCTAAGAAGGGAAGTAATGCTTGAAAAATAGATGTTATTCTAACTAAACGCAGTTGGTTTTCGAGAATTTGATCGACTGTTTTTCCAAAACGGCCTCTCATAATCGGTTCAACAGCGAATTTCTTCGTTACCCTGACGCCGCCAAATTGCTCCTCAGCCGATTCCGTCATTTTTGCCAATGATTCTTGAACCTTTGTTGATCTTTTTCGAATCGAGGGTCCGAAGTAGATAACGGCGAATGGGATGATCAGAAGAGGGAGAACACAGACTGCAATTAAATAAATCGGAATAGCGCTTATAACCATCATCATGATTACTGAGATAAGCAGTATGATGGAGTTAACTGTTTGATTTAAGCCCATAGACATGGCCTCGCGCACCGCAGTAACATCATTCATTACGAAGCTGAGCAGCCTGCCGACGCCATTCTTGGAATAGTAGCTCTCGCTCAATGTTGTGAAATGGTTGAATAATCTTTTCCGAGTGTGGAATTCAAACCTTCGACCTAGCCGCATCACCATATACTGTCCTACTCCGAACAAAATTCCGTACCCAAGTCCAATGGCCAACAAGATGAGACTGTAGTCCTTAATAATGGCCTGAGTAATTCCTGTTGCCTGAAGATGATCGGTGAAATTACCAAGCACTCGAGGGTAGTAGGATTGAATAATGTTGGCTACCGCCATAAATGATATTGCGGAAATGTACATTAACCAATGAGATTTCATGTAATCCTTAAGTAGTCTTTGAGCTTTCAATGGCATTCACATCCACATCCTGTAAATTTAAACGTTTCCAAAAACTAATTATACTTCGCTTGCCTGTATATTTCACCCGCGTTAAGCAGGCGTAGCAGTTGTATTTCCTGTGATATCGTTTGAAATCCTCAGTATCATCATATAATAGGTATTTATCTTCCGAATGCTCGATATTATGATCTGTTTTTCAACTATTCTATAATTGGACTTTGCGTTTCTTCTTTATAATGAAGCGATACATGTATCAGAGGCCTGTATATGAAAAAGGCTATTTTGCTTTTATTCAAGGAGATTCAGCATTGGAAATTTGTTAGTGATGACTTGGGTGATAGATTCATAGTATACTCATTCTTGTAGCAAGCGAGCAACATGAGTTGAGCGAGAACGAGTTAGTAGAAACAATAACCGACAACTAAGCAAGCCGCATTTGATGATTGTTGCTAGATGAACAATTAGCCTAATGAGGTGATTTGCCATGAGTGAATATGAAATTCCACTGTAAGGCAGCGTTGGGAAATTGTTATCGATGACTGGTTGATAGATTCATAGTATACTCACTTAGGTAGCAAGCAAGCCGCACGAGTTAAGCAAAATAAGAAAAAGCCGCAGCCGCATTTGTTGATTGTCCGTTTGACGAACAATTATTTGAATGAGGCATTTTGATTTGCACATTTTGTTCAGAAACATGCTTTAACAACAAAAAAAACTAACTACATGGAGGAATACAACTATATGAAAAAGAGCCTATCTATGATATTATCCCTTGCTATGGCATTCTCGATGTTCTCATCTGTTGCACTTGGTGCAAGCGCAGCTGACAAATCATCTAAAGATTTTACAGATCTTAAGGATTTGGATACTGCGACCAGAGCACAATTCGACGCCATGATCTCGGCTGGTATCTTTGATGGTGTTGCTGAAGGCACTTTTGGTTTAAATGATAAAATGAACCGAGCTCAATTCGCTAAAGTAGCAGCGTTGGTTTTCGGATTAAAAGTAGATACAACTTTGAAAACTTCAAGCTTCACCGACGTTTCGACAGCAGATCCTGCTAACGGTTATGCATTGCCTTACATTGAGGCTATTGTAAATGCTGGCATCACGGACGGATTTGCTCCTGGTCAATATAATCCTGCTGGAGAAGTAACTAAGGAACAATTGGCTGCTTTCTTGATCCGTGGTCTTGGAATGGATGCTCAAGCCAAAACAACTACAGCAAAAGAAGATAAAACAGTGTCCACTTGGGCTAAAGGTTATGTGGCTCTAGCGATTGAGAAAAAATTAATGGCAATTGGTGCTGACGGTATGTTCGGCGGGATGACTTCAGCTTCGCGTCAACTGCTTGTAACTTCTTCCTATGCAGCCAAGCAACAGTATGTTAAAGCTCCAGCTAATGGGGTATATGCTATTGAATCTTTTAAAGCGACTAATGCTAACGAATTTACACTTCAACTGAACGGTGCCATTGCAGATCCGACTGAGCTGAAATTGGATTTGAAAAGAAATGGTACAGCAGTAACTGGATATAAAACAGCTTGGAGCGAAGATAAAACAACAGTTGTATTGACTATGGATTCTAAATTTGACGACGAAAAATGGAATGTTACACTTAGCGGTTTGAAAAACCTGGATGAAGAGAACTACACAGCTGAAGTTGAAACTAAGAGAGAAACGATGGAAAAAATCGATTTATTGACAACTAGCGATACATTCCCGAATAATCCAGGTCAAAAAATCCGTGTTGATTTCAAAGCGACCAATCAATATGGCAAACAATTCTCTATGTCAGCAAGTGATTTTGACATCTACACAAGCAAAGGCACGCAAACACCTATCGGTGGCGAGCAAGCATTCTATGTGACATTGCCGAATGATTTGGAGCGCAATGACCATATTTCGCTTACTGTCTTACACAAGGACAGCAACAAGCAAGTAAATAAAGTATACTCAATTGGTGACAAGTCAATTGCTACTAAAGTTGAAGCAGGAGATCTGTTGAATGGTTCGGGTAACAAGATTGAAGCTATTGATGCTAACGGCTATGCTTACTTGGATATTAAAGCTTATGACCAGTATGGCTTCCGCATTGAAGATAAAGATGCTCTTAACAGCGGTGTGATAGTGTCTATTACAGATAACGACTTAGAAAAAGGTAATGAGGGTGATTCTTCATCAGCATTTGTTGATAACGCAGTTGGCGATGAAGCGGCAGATTTGAAGCTGCGCTCGGTTTCTGATACTGAGAAAGAATTTAACATCTCCTTATTCCCTAACGGTTCTTCTCAATCCGTAATGAAAACAATTAAAGTGGCAGCCTTCAAATCACCTGCCAAAATAGAATTCGGCAGCTATAACTACAGCTTGACTAAAGGTGATGCTTTAACAGGTGATGAAGCAACGGATAACAAAATGTTCATGCCTATCCTTGTTAAGGATGCTCAAGGAAACACTTTAACAGGTCAAGAAATTTATGATAACCGAGATAAGCTTACCGTGTTTGCTAGTGGTGGTATTAGATTGGCTAGCGATCCTATATCGAATTCCGGTTTACACAAAGGAATGATCGCTATCGATAGCATTGACAAAAAAGGTTCAGCAACTATTACGGTTCAGCTTAAAGATGACGCTGGGGTCAGAACAGAAAAAACTTTGAATGTTAATGACGAGCGTAAAGCTGATACTCTTAAGTTCTCCACAACGCCTGCAAAATATATGATCGCTGGTGCTGACAATGAATTGAAATTGAAGCTCTATGATCAATATGGCGGCGAGATGAAATATGACAACACTAATCAATATGTAATTAGATATTCGTTAACAGCTAATTCAGGAGATGCAGCGAGTCTGGCAGCTACTAGCTTGTCCAGTGTGCAAAGAACAGATGAAACAAACAATGAGTCGGCTCGTAAATATACTCTAAACCCGACAACAGTTGGCACACCGGTAACTCAAGATTTGAAGCTTGCTCATGATGCTGCTGATACAAGTGTAGATTCCGCTTTTGATAAGTCGTTCAAGTTCTATGCAGGAGCTAATGCAAAAGCAGCTAGCTATTCCTTTAAAGCAACTTTGTATAAACAAGACAGCCAAGGTTTAGTTTCGATCGGCGATAAAAAATATGTGGAAGTAAATAATCTTACAACAACTATGGAAGTGCTCGATCCTTCCAATGTAAACAACAAATTGACTTATGAAGCTTATTTAGACAAATCCAATAACACAGTACTTGCAACTGACGATTACTTGAATGCTGGTACAGGTGCGGCTGGAGCAACAAACGTCTATGATAACTACAAAGGAATTGCCAAAGAAGTGAAAATCCGTGCTAAAAAAGACGGTTCGGAAGCTGTAAAAGTACCAACTAGTGTGGTGTCCATATCAAGCAGTGACTCCCAAGTTGTTGATACAGCTACTAAAACAAATTGGATAGCTGGCGGTAAAGCAGGTAAAGCTAAGCTAACGGTTCTGTACTATGATGGCAAGAAAGATATCGCAAGCTCAAGTATTGATGTTGAGTCTAAAAATGAAGGTCCAGTAGTAAGCGAAATTGCTCTTAAGAAATCCAGTAAAACAGTAAGCATGTCCGATATGCAAGGTAACGGTATGTATCTGTGGGATGCTAAAATGGCTGAAAAAATAACAGTAAAAGATCAATTTGCAGGTGAATTTGTTGCTGAACATGCTCCAGGTACCTTGAATGAAGAAGCAAAAAGCAACGACAGTATGCTTGTCAAAGCTAATGGTACTGGATATAACAACAATGAAGTGCTGAAAGTTAGCTTCTATGTATCCAACATCGTAGGAACGAACCCAAGTGCTATCCATGTAGATCCTGCTACAGGATTAGTAAAATACAACGGCGAAGCTGGTGATGTTACTAGCTTTAGAGTGAATGTAGTAGCTCCAAGCGGAGTGACAGCTTCCTTCGACGTAAATGTAAAGTAATTCTAACTTCATAATCAATCAGCTCTAGCCCTTCGTGGCTAGAGCTTTTTTCTTTTGTAGAAAATGGAGACAAACTCTAATCTCGAGTAGATAAGATACGTGAAGTCGGGAAGCCTAAGCGTATACGTTTCGCAAATACGAAACTCCCAGGAGGAATTAGAGATGGCGAACCTATTGGTTGTTGATGACGACAATCATATCCGGGAGCTCATGGTAACCGTATTGCGGCAGGAAGGGTTTGATGTTCTGCAGGCAGCTCATGGTCGAGAAGCGCTCGTCTTTATGAATACCGCTAAAGTAGATTTGGTTATCCTCGATATTATGATGCCAGAGATGGATGGATGGGAATTATGTATCCAGCTGCGCAAATATTATCCGGATCTTCCGCTTCTTATGGTTACAGCCAAAGGAGAGACGGGACAGAAGGTGAAAGGCTTCGAGCTCGGAGCTGACGATTATTTGGTAAAGCCGTTTGACCTTATAGAGCTTGTAATTCGAGTGAAGGCTCTCTTAAAGCGTTATAAGATTGAATCGCCACAATCTGTTCAATGTGGTGCTGTGGAGTTGAACCGACAACATTTTGAGGTTATTTCAAGAGGGGTGCATCTGACTATTCCTTTAAAGGAATTTGAGCTGTTATATATGCTTGCTAGCTATCCTGGTCAAATTTTTACACGAAATCAATTTATTGAGCAAATCTGGGGGATTGATTATGAGGGGGATGAGCGAACTGTCGATGTTCACATAAAACGCTTAAGGGAAAGGTTTCCTGAGGAAGAATCCCGTTTCAGCATTACAACCATTCGCGGGTTGGGCTATAAGCTTGAGGTGAGGCCTTGATTAAAACGTTGTATTTCCGTGTTGTAGCAACCTTTTTGGCAGCTGTAATTGTCGGGCTTATCTCTACATTTTTCATAACAACGTATGTGTTTCGTGACGAATTAAGAGATGTGGCAGAAGAAGAAATGATTGCAAATAGTAAGGAAATCTTGAATATATACAGCGTTCTCAAGGGGCAGGATGCAGAGAAGTATTTGAACAGCATCAGCATGATGATTTCGTATGAAATTAGTTTGTACGATGAGCAAGGGCAGCCTAAGCATTATGGGAGTTCTAGAAAGAATGACCCGATTGTTATTTCAGATGAAATGGTACGTGCAGTGAGGAACGGTGAGCCCTACAGGTTTGTCGGAGGGTCCTTGGACAAGCTGGTTGTAGGTTTACCTGTTCAATTAGGAAAAGAGCGCTATGCGATGTTCGTTCATTTATCCGGGAGTAAGTGGGAAGGATTAATGAAGCGGATGCTGCTGATATCGCTTGCTTTAGTTCTATTAGCTGGGAGTGTGTTTATATTCGTAGCTGCACGTTATTTGGTCAAACCCCTGAGAGCTATGACTGAAGCCACGCGACGGATGTCTAAGGGAGATTTCAATATCAAATGGTCATGGCCAAAACGGAAGGACGAGCTAGGTGAGCTGGCGCATAGCTTCGGAGAGATGGCTGCTGAATTGAAACAAATGGAACAGATGCGGCAGGATTTTGTTTCCAATGTGTCTCATGAGATACAATCTCCGTTAACTTCAATTTCAGGGTTTTCCAAAATTTTGAGGAAAAATAATATTTCAGAGGAGCAGCGAACTCATTATCTCGATATTATCCAAAAAGAAAGCGAGCGGATGTCCAGACTCAGTGAAAATTTGTTAAAGCTGGCTTCGTTGGAATCGGAGCATCATCCCTTCTATCCCAAAACTTATGCTTTAGACGAGCAAATCCGGCAGGTCATTGTTGCATGTGAGCCGCAATGGTCAGCCAAAGGTATCCATTATGAACTGAATTTGCCAAGCATCAAAATTTACGCTGATCAGGATCAGCTGTATCAGGTGTGGATGAATTTGGTGAGCAACAGCATCAAGTTTTCTCCCGAGCAGGGGACGATTAGTATAACTATTCGTCTAACTATAAATGAAATCGAAGTGATAATTTCGGATGAAGGCATCGGTATTTCGTTGGAGGATCAAGAGAGGATTTTTGAAAGGTTCTATAAGGCAGACCGATCACGAAACCGAACTGTGGGGGGGAGCGGGTTAGGATTGGCTATTGTTATCAAAATTGTACGACTTCATGGAGGGACAATTAGTGTGAGTAGTAAGCCAGGGGAGGGCGCTGAGTTCATAGTCAGGCTTCCTGGCATCAACTGATGGTCAATCTTTGGGTCAATCCCCCCATCCCCCCCCTTGTTCTTCAAGGGGGGCCCCAGGGCGCTTGCGCCCCTGGACCCCACAAGCTCGGTGTATGGAGATCGGATTGGTGCTTCGATGGGACTGTGGTGGTGGGACCGCGTCGGTCGGGGCTACTTTGGCTTCGCGAAGGTTGCCCCTCCACGCTTGGTATGCTTGCGGTAACGGGCTAGTGCCGGGAGAAACTTGGGTGCGCTTAAGAGCGCGTTCGTCCGGGGGGGGCTTTGCTTTGCAAGCTCGCCCCCGGACACGCTTACAGTCTGAAGCTTGAGTTTTAAACACATTTGTTTATCCAAACATATATAACCCGAAAGGATCATGACAAGAATCATGGTTCTATTTACCGTTTTTTTTATTTCGTTTAATTCATATTGAGTCCATATTCATGAATTATATTTGATTTTATAAAAGCTAAGCCAATACTTACGAAGTAAGTTTTGCCAAGGCAAAACTCTAAGGAGGGAATCAACCCAATGAACAAGCTAACCAACTTCTCCATGAAGAATATAGCTGCAGTGTTAATTATCATTGCGATGCTTGTGGGAGGAGGCATATATTCAGCTTCAACGCTGAAAATGGAAAATATGCCGGACATTTCATTCCCGGTCGTACTGGTAACTACCACTTATCAGGCCTCACCTAAAGATGTCATGACTGAAGTGACCAAACCCATAGAGGATAAATTAGCGAATATGGAAGGGATCGATAATTTAACCTCCACTTCGAGTGACAATATGTCCACAGTCATAGTCCAGTTCAAACAGAACGTGGATGTTGACAAAAAGAAACAGGATATCGAAGGTTTGATTCAGGATGTTAAGCTTCCGGCCTCATCGGCCAGACCTAAGGCATCCACATTCGGCTTTGCATCGATTCCGGCTTATTACTTAGCGGTTTATGCGGATAACGGTATGAGTCAGACGGAGCTGGATAAGCTTTATGAGGATCAAATCAAACCCGGACTGGAAGGAATTAATGGAATCGACCACATCGATTCTATTGGAGCAAGGGAAACCTCGCTTGACATTGAAATGAATGCTGACGCACTGGCAAGCTTCGGATTGACGCCAGCACAGGTAAGTACAGCACTAAAGAGTACCTTGGCTAACGGTGCCATTGGTACGGTCGATTTTAACGGAAACACCAAGGTAGCACGAGTAACCAGTGACATTGACAGTCTGTTTAATTTAGAGAATATGCAAATTCCCATTAGTAATGGAAGTACGATAACACTTAACCAAGTAGCTAAAGTACAAGCCATAACAGACTCCGAGTTTATTGCTCGTCTGGATAACAAACCAGCGCTTGGTATTCATTTATTTAAAACAAGCGATGCCAACGCAGTTGATTTTTCTGACGAAACCGATGCTTTGATCAAAAAATGGGAAACAACAATGCCGGATATTACTTTTAAATCGGTATATAACAGTGCGGATCAGGTCAAAGAATCCGTTAATGGCTTGCTGAAGGAAGGAATTATGGGGGCACTGCTTGCTTCCTTAATGATATTAGTGTTCCTGCGCAATGTGAGAATGACGTTAATTGTTCTTGTCTCCATTCCGCTTTCGATCTTAATTACGCTGCTTGTTATTTCACAGCTGGGCATAACGTTGAACACAATGACGCTGGGCGGTATTTTCATAGCCGTTGGACGTGTAGTTGACGATAGTATTGTCGTTATTGAGAATATATATGCCTCCTTGCAAAAAGCGCAGGAGCGCAATGAATCAGTCATCAAGCTGGCAACGAAGCAGGTATCTATGGCGATTACCTCTTCCACGCTTGCTACTGTAGGGGTTTTTGCTCCAATTGGAATGGTCAGCGGTATTGTAGGGGAGCTGTTCCGTCCGTTTGCGATTACTGTTGCCTGCGCGCTGATGGCTTCCTTGATCGTAGCACTAACGGTTATTCCAATGATGGCTAAGCTGTTAGTTCTAAAGAGCGGGAAAATTCCTCATCATGATGAAACGAAGAAAGGCAAGGTTACCGTTTTTTACGAAAAAGTGCTGAAATGGAGCTTGTCCCATCGTATCAAAACATTGCTAATTTCAGGCTTATTGTTTGTTGTATCACTGGCATTGATTATTCCGAATTTGGCAGTAAGCTTTATTCCAGGAAGCGCAACCGAGCGACAAATGTATTTCGAGGTTAAGCTTCCTTATGAAACTTCAATAGAATCGACGGATCAGATTTCCAAGCAATTGGAAGCTATGATGCAGGAAGCCAAAGATAAAGATGGTCAGCCGTTGTTTACTTTCGTAGAAGCATTGGTTGGCTATAACGGTAAGGATGAGCAGGTTGCTTATGTTTCCGAAATTTATACTGAGGTTAATGAGAAAGCAGATCCGGATCAGGTGAAGAAGGATTATAAAGAATTCATCTTATATGAGCTGCCTAAAGGCTCGGAAGTAACACCTAAAACCTTGGCAGGCGGCGGGGGCGGCATTTCATCAACAGACTTCGCCTATTCATTGAAAGGTGACAATCAATTGCTGCTGGAGCAAGCATCGGTTGCTGTTAAGCAAAAGCTTCAAGATTTTCCAGAGCTAAGTGATGTCGATGACTCCCTTAGTGATTCGAAGACTCAAGTGCAGATTAATGTTGATCAAAGTAAAGCAAGAACAATGGGGCTAACGGTTTCACAAGTTAAGGATACAGCCCGCGGTTGGATTATGAAGGAACAGCTGGGTGACATCCAATTTGACAATCAGACTTATACAACAACGATTCAACTGGCCAAAGCAGATAAAAATTCAATGGATAAAATAGGTCAAATTCCATTGCGGACCTCTTCCAATTCCACTGTTTATTTGAATGAGGTTGCCAAAATAGAAGAGGTGGAAGCACCTGTAGCATTACAACGGGAAAATAAAGAGCAAGTGGTGAAAATTACAGCAAAAATTGATTCGGCCAATAAATCAGCAATCAGCAACAAGGTTTCTGCCGAATTAGGCAAGCTGGAGCTGCCAGATGGCGTATCGCGTGAGGTCAAGGGCGTTAGCGCAGATATTAATGAAAGCTTTACACAGCTTTTTGTAGCTATGGCTGCTGCTATATTTGTAGTGTATCTGGTTATGGTTCTTGCGTTTGGTAATGCAGGGGCGCCATTCGCTATATTGTTCTCGCTGCCTCTTGCGGCGATTGGCGGATTGCTGGGCTTATTCATAAGCGGTCAATCTCTCGATGTCACTTCAATGATCGGATTTATGATGCTTATCGGGATAGTGGTCACTAACGCTATTGTGTTGATTGACCGTGCTCAACAGCTTCGTGAGGAAGGCTATACCGTGCGGCATGCATTAGTAGAAGCAGGCTTAGTACGATTGAGACCGATTATTATGACAGCTGGAGCAACTATTGTTGCTATGCTTCCGTTAGCGCTAGGATTTTCCAAAGGAACACTGATTTCTAAAGGTCTCGCAGTGGTGGTAATCGGTGGTCTTACAACATCAACGATATTGACATTGATTGTTGTACCTGTTGTCTATGAGCTTATTGAGGTCATGAAGGACCGTATAAGTAAAAGATTTAACCGCAAGTCAAAGGCTGAGAAATCAATAGAAATGTAAAGGAGTGGACATGTGATGAAGAACAGTAAAAGTAAAAACGATAAATTTCTGCGTGGTGCACGGACAGCGGGCCTTCTTATTGTCATTGCGGCTGTGGCCGTAGGATGTTCAGCAGCGCCTGGAGCGGGGCAGTCGGCCGCTGAACAGCTGCAGAATAAACCAATCAAGGTAGCTAAGATTAGCTCGCAGAGTATGGGAAACCCAAGAGAGCAAGTGGCTGATGTGTTGGCCGTGAATCAGGTAGATGTTATGCCTAAGGCTGACGGTCAAGTGGTAGAGGTTGTGAAAAAGAAAGGCGACCTGGTACAAAAGGGAGACGTCATTCTTCGTATTGATACCAAGGATATTGCACTGCAAATGGAAAAGAGCCAATCCTCGTTAAACAGCGCACAGCAGGCGCTTGCGAAATCAGCCGAGGATTTGAGCAACAGCAAGACAGAGCTGCAAAATTCAGTTGCGAAATCACAAACCCAGCTCGAAAATGCACAGAAGGATTATAACAAAATGCATAATGATTATGATGCAGGTCTTGCAACGAAAAAACAGCTGGAGCAGGCAGAAACTCAGTTCAATAACGCGAGCAGAGATTTAGTGCTGTTGCAGGATAAATTGAATTCACTGGAAAGTACCAACTCGCTATCCGGACCGCAATCACAAGTAGAATCAGCTCGACTAGCTCTGCAGGATGCAGGAAATACGCTTGATAATTATGCGGTAAAATCGACAATTGACGGCGTACTCTCTGAATTGACAGCAGAAGTCGGAATGACTATTTCACGCAGCAGTAAGGTGGGCCAGGTTCAACAGACCGATAAGCTTAAAATAAAAGCGGAGCTGACAGAGTCAGCCGCTAAGCTGGCAAGAAACAAGCCGGAACTGGTTTTCTACTCTGCAAGTAATCCTTCTCAGAAGCAGAAGGCTCAGGTAACCTATTTCGCGGATATGATGAATGCTCAGACGAAGATGTACCCAATTGAACTAGAGGTAACCAATACAGATGCTTCTATCAAGCCAGGTTCCCGTGTGCAGCTTCAACTGACTAGCGAGGCAGAAGAGATGGCACTTGCAGTTCCAAGCCTGAGCATCGTAAGGGAAGGCAGTGATGCCTTCGTGTATATTCTAAAAGCCGATACCGTAGAGAAGCGTAAAGTTAAGCTGGGACGGGTTAAAGAAGCGAATCAGGAAATCTTGGAGGGTGTTAAAGCGGACGAGCAGGTCGTAGTCTCTGGTCAGCATCAGCTGAAGGATGGACAAAAAGTGCAAGTGGCGAAATAACCCTAGTATGACTAAATATTTGGGAGGAATTCTATAATGAAAAAGAGTCTATCTATTATACTATCTGCGTCTATAGCGTTCTCCATGTTTTCATCTATCGCTTTTGGCGCTAATATAGCTAAGTCTTCCGCTGATTTCACAGATTTGCAAAATTTGGACGCCGCTTCGAAAATCAAATTTGATGCGTTGATTTCAGCCGGCATATTCGATGGAGTTGGTGACAGCACTTTTGGTTTGAAGGATAAAATGAACCGGGCTCAATTCGCCAAGGCTGCAGCGCTGATCTTCGGTTTACCTGTGGATCCATCGTTGCAAATGTCCAGCTTCAGCGACGTGCTTGCGGACGATCCTGCAAACGGGTATGCACTTCCCTACATTGAAGCACTCAAAAAAGCCAATCTAACGGATGGGTTCGCAGCTAATTTATACTATCCTGCAGGTGAAGTAACTAAAGAGCAGCTTGCTGCTTTCTTAATCCGTGGTTTGAATAAGGAAGCTGAAGCTAAGGCCATTCAGGGCGTAAGTGACAATTCTGTTTCTGATTGGGCGAAAGGATATGCCGCTCTGGCTATTCAATTAAAGCTAATGGAAGATGCTGTTGACGGTACGTTTGGAGGCACCTCGGCAGCAACCCGAGAACTGCTGGTTACATCTTCTTATGAAGCAAAGCAGCAATACGTTCCGGTATCCGGGGATAATAAAAATGAGGAAGAAGCAGTCGGCAGCTTACCTGGCGAAGGACAACTATTGGCAGTCGATATGCCCAGCTATGCTTTGACAGCTAACACTCAGGCACAAGTAAAGGGCATCTTGCAGGAGAAAACATCCAGCGGTTGGCAATTGGGGGCATCTATTAAATTAACCAATACTTCAAGTTCAACAGTGCGTATACCTGATTATGAGCTTCGGCTAAAAGCATCGGACGGAACAGTTTACACGCTGAAGGCAAGCTCGGACAAGCCCGTTTCCATAGCTCCCCAAAGTAAAGTGGAATTAAGCTATATGACGGAGGTTGATAAAAATACGGACTTCCAATTGACCAATCTGCTATGGGTTGATGTCGATGATGAAGTGTATCCTAAGCAGGAGACGATACTAGCGGATGCTCCAATTGATTCGATCGTGTGGCATGGAGCCAGTGCTTCCATCCAAGACCCGTCTTTAATGGGGGCTTGGGGAGCTGCCTTCACGATTCCAGGAGAGACTTCCGCGTTGCAATATACAGCATCCAATGTAACCAAACAATTTACCGGGCAAGCTCCGACCTATAATATACAGCTTAGAGTGAAAAATACAGAGAACTACGCAACTACCGTTCCTGATTTTACTTTGAGCGGGAAAGCTGAAGGGCGTTCATTTATCGGGAAAAGAATCGAGCAGTCCGCTCCTACTCTGAATCCTGGTGAGCAAAAATATATCAATTATGCCATTGCGGCAGAACCGGATGCTCAATTGTCCGCCTTTTATGTCCTTTCAACCCATTCTTTTTTAAAGCAAGGGATGAATGCTCCAATCCAGTTCTACACAGGCAGACTTGGAGTTAATCTTCCTAGTCCGGTACAGTCCGGAGCTGGCTTACCGCAATATGAAATGGGCAAGCCTATCGCAATAGATGCATTAAGTAAAACAGTAAATCCACAAATGGAGGTAGCGCTTCAGGATCTAGATTGGTTTGAAAATGATGGACAAAGCTATAAAACAGCTGTTGCCAAGATCAAATTTACCAACAAAAGCGACAACACAATTCCTGTGCCGCAGGTAGGTGCAGAAATCGTCTCCCCTAACGGGACTTCCTATGATGGAACGGGCATCGCCAGTACTGTAAAAGACGTTCTTCCTGGAATAGGTGCAGTGGGTACGTACACGTTCATCGTTCCTAAATCGGAGGAAGCTAATCAATATACACTCCGTTTAATGGAACAGCAAGGCCAACAGGTTCAACAAGGGCAAGCAGCGGGTCAGCAAGCTGAACAAGCACAAACACAGCCAACCTACAAAATGCCGATTGCCCAAGTCAATGTAACCATGAAAACGTTGAATCAGATAGGTAAAGTATACTCGTTCTATCCGTACGAGCTGACAATGGATAACTTTAATATTACCAATTATGCTGCAAAAAATGGGGTAACCAACTCCTATGGGTATAGCTACAAGCTGGAGATGGGGCTAGACATTAAAACAACGGATGCTGTATTAGCTGATCCGTCCAATCCCAAATTACTATTCCAACTAGAAGGTCCAGACGGTAAACTTTTAGGTTCCAAAACGTATTCACTAGGTGGGGAAAACCGTCTAATGAGCGGCAACCAGTCCGTCATGTTCGACAATGCGGGAGATACCTTAGAATCGCCAGTTTCGACAAAGGTTTACGAAGTCGTTAGCACGCCGTACGGTGATGCGAGACGTTTATTAGCAACATTAAAGGATTAAGATTAAACTAAACAATAAGCAATGATCAACATACGAGCACGATAAAAAATGAGCGACATGATGTAATAAGGGTTTCAGTCTTTATATATCAAGGGTGGGTGTCCTTCGAAGGAACTCCCATTCGATCCCATCGAAAAATAGGCTTCTCATGAGTTCGGATAATCGAACTTATTGAGAAGCCTATTTCTATATGGTCTTTGTGATGACCAGATACAAACGTTTTGTAGTCACGTCCTTCACGTCCTCCTGCAGCCCCAAACGTTCTCCGATCTTATGTATGTCAGGCCGCGATTATCCAAGCTCTGCTCCTTCAATGACCTTCATTTCGTTCTATTCAATTTGCTGAGTGCTGCGAGTCCGCGCTAAGCTAGATTCTCTAACGATCAGCCTTGGATCGAACTGCACCCGCTCATAAAGACCTTTCTTCTGCTCATGTATACGCTGCAGCAGAAGCTCCGTCGCAACCTTGGCTACTTCCGCCCCCATAATTGAGACTGAGCTGATCTTAGGTGTAGTGATCTTACACAATAAATTATTATCGACTCCAACGATAGCAATATCCTCTGGTACACGAACACCCAATTCTTTGAAGCGATTCAGCAGCCCGATTGCGACCATATCATTTCCTGCATAAATCGCATCAGGCATATGAGTCAGATTGACAAAATAATCGGCTGCTTTAGCTCCTGTCTGCAGTGAGAAATCATCACCGAAATAGACTAATGATCGATCCATCTGATCTAGAGCATCTTCATAAGCAAAAAATCTTTCCTCAATGATTTCTTTTGGAGCACCTGCGTAACCAATTCTGGTTCTTCCTATACTAATTAAATGCTCCATGACTAGCTTACCCTCAGGAGTGGAGAGACTTACAATATCCGCCTTCACATCTGTATCCAATGTTTTTCCGTAGTTGATGATGGAGATTGGAAGACTGGCTTTATTGATGAGATCTTTGAATGTTTTGGGGTAAGCAAGCGGTAAAATAATTAACCCATCCACATGAAGTTTCTTCATATCACGCAGCAGTTCTAACTCTGATCTTATATTCCCTAATGTATTAATCTGAACAACACGATAGCCATAATGCTTCGCCGCTTGTTCGACGGAATAGGCTATTTCCGGTATAAAAGCATTGCGAATATCAGGTACAGCCAAAGCAATCTGTTTGGTTTGACGAAACTTCAAGTTTTGTGCAAATGAATTTGGAATAAATCCAAGTTCCTCGACTGCGTTCAGCACTTTTTCCTTTGTTTTCGGACTAATACCGTCCATATTATTAATGGCTCTAGAAACGGTTGCTATCCCAACACCCGCCCGTGCTGCTACATCCTCTATTGTAACTTTATGAGTACCCAAATCCCAGCACTTCCTATTCGATATGAAATTGTTTCCATAATTGTTTATATATTATACCTTTTAATTATAACATAACTGACTTAAATGACGAATACAGTCTTGAAAATAGGTTGTAAACATTGACAATATATCAGTGATGTGACATAGTAGGTATCGGAAACGTTTCCGAAAATAATTAAATATTTCCGTAATTAATAAAGTCATATTCGTAATTCTACATTTATAGGGGATGAAACATATGAAAGCTTTAAGATGGCATGGCCTTAAAGATTTGCGTTTAGATAACATTGAAGAACCAACCGCTCAACCAGGTAAAGTGAAAATCAAAGTCGAATGGTGCGGAATTTGCGGCAGCGACTTGCATGAATATACAGCAGGCCCAATCTTTATTCCAGAGGCGTTACCACATCCAATCACTGGAGAAAAAGCGCCTATCGTGATGGGGCATGAATTTTCCGGTAAAGTCGTAGAGGTTGGTGAGGGTGTCAAAGTAAATGTTGGTGATCGTGTCGTTGTAGAGCCGATCTATTCATGCGGTAAATGTGATGCATGTAAATCGGGTTATTATAACCTATGCTCCACAATGGGCTTCCTTGGTCTTGCGGGCGGCGGCGGCGGTTTCTCCGAATATGTGGCGGCAGAAGAATACATGGTTCACAAAATCCCGGATACCGTCTCCTATGAGCAAGGTGCACTTGTGGAACCTTCCGCAGTTGCGCTTCACGCGGTTCGTCAAAGTAAACTCAAAGTTGGCGATAAAGCTGTAGTATTCGGTGCAGGTCCAATCGGCTTGCTCGTTATTGAAGCATTGAAAGCCTCGGGCGCTTCAGAGATCTATGCGGTTGAGCTGTCTGCTGAACGGAAGCAAAAAGCGACTGAACTTGGTGCTATCGTAATTGATCCGAAACAATATGATGTTGTAGAAGAAATCCATAAACGCACGAATGGCGGTGCAGATGTCGCTTATGAGGTTACTGGTGTTCCTCCTGTTCTTACACAGGCCCTTAACTCGACGAAAGTTGGCGGCGAATTGATGATAGTAAGCATTTTCGAGAAAGAAGCGCCTATTAAACCTAATAACATCGTTATGATGGAACGAAGTGTTAAAGGGATAATCGGTTATCGCAACGTATTCCCTGCTGTTATTAGCTTGATGGCTCAAGGCTACTTCTCGGCTGAGAAGCTTGTAACGAAACGGATTAAGCTTGATGAAGCTGTTGAAGAAGGCTTTGAAGCTCTCTTGAAAGAAAAAAATCAGGTGAAAATTCTTGTAAAAGCTGAATAACAGCTGTTACTAAAGATAAGTAGCTCATGTAAATCTACTGCATTATTCAATAGAAGCGCTAGGGAGTTGTCCCTAAGGCGCTTGGTTTAAGGCGTTTACAAAGAGGATACCACTGCTTTGATTTTACTAAATGTCATTGATGGATAGCATTTGCCCTGACAGTGAATTGATTATTGCCGATAGTTAAGGTAGCATCGTAATAACCACGCCCGCCAATTGGATTACATTTATAAGCACCGGAACATCCGGTCACAATAAATTTCGTTTTTGTAAAACCGGGATAGATGTTCTTGTATAGGGGAATTGTCCAATTTGTGAAGATTTAGACGATGAGATGACTCTGGAAGTTGTGGGCGGGTTTCAAAACTGCGAAAGTGCAGCTTTTTCAATCAAAATTGACCATCTTGAGAAAAAGGATACAATTGTGCAGGAATTTTGACGAATGCATGCCTGAAGTGAAGGGTGGGAGTTGAAAGGATGCATTATCGCAGGAAACTTATACACGGATAAAAACAGACTCGTAAAAACTGTAACATCGCAGGCTTTAGATAGTTGCTGCCTTTACTCACCTGATTTTTTCTGCTTTTGGCTGCTTAATGTTATTACAGGCACGAACGCAAACTGGACGAGTTGAAAGTGGGGGAATGGCGAGCGCATCTTAATTGGATTCATATATATATATATTGAAAACAAAAAATCCGAGTTGCTGTTAATGCTCAAGTGTGGGCAGGCAGGACTCGTTTTTTTTTGCGTGCGCAGGTCGTCTATCCTCATTAGTTTACTATAAACTTGTCATCGTTCGTAGTAACGTTTGAAACGGTTGCGAGGCATCGATACGGACGTTTTTTTAAATCCATAGTCACCTGCTGAGTCCACTAGTTTTTTTATTCATATACTGATTCCATGTAAAATTATTACAGTTTAGACTATAGGCAATTATTCAGCTAGCCCATGGGAGAGTGACAGTTGTGGATGATCAACACAATATGGCAGCATTGAAATCGTCGGATTGGTATACAGAGGTTTATGAAAAGGAAAACCCGTTGGTCACCGTTTGTGTTCCAACCTATAATCGGTCTTCCTTACTTGTGAACCGCTCGTTACAATCCATTATCAATCAAACCTATAAAAATCTTGAAATTATAGTAGTGGGAGATCATTGTACAGATAATACGGAACAGCTCGTTACAGGATTAGCTGACCCTAGAATTCGTTTTGAGAATTTGCCGCAGCGAGGACAGTATCCGTCCGAACCTCATCAGAGGTGGTTGGTTGCCGGAAGTATTCCATCTAATCGGGCATTAGATATGGCTTCTGGCGACTTCATTACACATCTGGACGATGATGATGAGTTTGTGTTAGACCGTATTGAGAAGCTGGTGGACTTTGCTAAAAAAACGAGAGCTGATTTTATTTTTCATCCGTTTTTGTGCGAGGTTTATCCAGGTCATTGGAACACTAACTATGCGGAAGCGCTGGAGTGCAACAGAGTAACGACCTCTGCCATTTTTTATCATAAATGCTTTAAGCATGTTCATTGGGATCCTACCTGTTATTTGTGGAGTGAGCCTGGAGATTGGAATCGAATTCGAAGGATGGTAGCGTTAGGTGTTTTATCAGCGAGACATCCGGAATCTTTGACCAAACATTATAAAGAAGGTGGGAACAGTAATGTTTGACATCCCCTTTCTTAAGCCAAAGCTAGTTGTAAAAGAAGATTATATGGACTATTTGAAACAGATTGATGATTCGAGATCCTATAGCAATTACGGTGCATTGAATACTTTATTTGAACAGCGTCTAATTCGTGAATTGTTTAATGGTCAAGGCAGCGCTGTAACTGTCAATAACGCAACTACAGGACTTATATTGTCAATTTCTCAATTAAAACGCCGAGGTAAATATGCTTTAATGCCCAGCTTCACTTTCGCAGCAACTCCTTTGGCAGCAATGTGGTGTGGCTTGGAGCCCTATTTTATAGATGTATGTGAAAAGGATTGGTGCATGAACGAGGAGCTGCTTGAGAAAGAAATCAACCGATTGGGAGATGAAGTTGCAGTCGTCATTCCATACGCCACATTTGGAACCAACCTGGATACCACTTCCTATGAAGCGCTGCAAGATCGTGGCATCCCCGTAGTTATCGACGCGGCGGCAAGCATGGGTTCGAAGCTGACTACCCATTTTGGCCAAGGCTTTACAGGTGCTGTTGTCTATAGCTTTCATGCAACGAAGGGCTTTGGGATTGGGGAAGGCGGACTTATATACAGCAGTGACAAAGAGATGATCAACAAGGTGCGACAAGCTTCAAACTTTGGATTTAATGAAGATCGAGAATCTAAACAAATGGGGATCAACGGTAAATTATCTGAATACGCTGCGGCCATCGGGCTCGCTACACTCGAAGTATTTGAACAGAAGAAGCTCAAGCGTGAACAGGTTTTTGGCTGGTATATGGAGGGGCTTGAGCAGTTAGGGCTGATGGAGCAAGGCTGGCAGCACCAAGAAGTAAAGGGAAGCGTTGCCTATTCGTTCCTTTCTTTACTATGTCCTGAAACATACAGGAATACCCACTTCGTAGAAAGGCTAGCCTCAAGTGGAATTCAAACCCGTACTTATTTTTCCCCGTCCTGCCATCAGCAAGCTCTTTTTCAGTCCTATCCTCGAACACTTCTTCATATTACGGAACAAATTGGAAGGCGAATCATCAATTTACCTTTGTGGGAAGATATGAACCAAGGCAATGTGGAAACTATTTTACAGGGACTTTCACATGAAGGATAGCAAACTTGTCATATGGGGCTGCGGTGGGATGGGCAGGGAGGTTAATCATCTGTGTGAGCAATTGGGGTATGAAGTGGTAGGTTTTCTCGATGAGCGACCGGAAATGCGCGGACAGATGGTGGATGAGACGCCAGTGCTTGGTGACTTGCCGGATATTATGCATCTACAAGATCAATTAAAGGTAGTTTGTGCGGGTGTCGGGAGTCCCCAATTAAAGAAAAGGCTTGTTCAGAAAACTAGAGATTACGGATTTTCGTTAGCAGAAACCCTTGTGCATCCCGCGGTACAACTCTCCAGAAAAATAAATTTGGGAATCGGGTCCATAATATGTGCAGGTACCATCATAACGATCAATGTTCACATTGGTCATTTTGTTATCGTTAACAGCAGTGTGACCTTAGCCCATGATGTCAGAATCTCCGACTACGTCACCCTATCTCCCGGAGTTAATATAAGTGGAAATGTCACCGTGGAGGAAGGTGTTTTTATCGGGACTGGATCAGCTCTGGGTGAAAAAATTACAATAGGTCCTTGGTCGATGATAGGCGGAGGTGCATTTGTAAAAGACGATGTCCCTGGGGGAGTTTTATATGCCGGGGTTCCGGCTGTATATAAAAAAGATTTGATTTAATAGTGTAGGTAAAGAGTTAATTACCGATAGACGGCGAGAAGAGCAGCGAGAAGAAATTCTTCTCGCCTATTTGCTTTTCAAATGTCATAGGTCAGTGACCTATGACAGTCCTGAACCCTCTTGTCCTGTGATAACCTCGACTCCGAGTTGTTCAATATGCTGAATGATGGTTTGATCTGTTTGATGATTGGTTATCAATGTATCCATTTCAGTTAACTCGGCAAACGAGATAAGAGCTGTTCGGCCGAATTTGGTATGGTCGGCAAGTAAAACCTTTTTATGTGATGACTTAATCATCCGCTTCTTCAGCTCCGCTTCCTCCCGATGAAAAATCGATAAGCCTCTCTCCAGATCAACACCCGAGCATCCCAAAAACGCGATATCCACATTAAGCTCACTCATCATGCTCAGAGCGCTGGGGCCGATGATCGTATAGGTGCTTTTTCTGCGGTAGCCTCCGAGGATACACAGCTCGATGTCATTGCTGTCTGCGAGAGCCGTTGCGATGTTGGTATCATTCGTAATCACCGTAAGCGAACGGTGCTGCATTAATTTGGCTAGCTCCAGAGTAGTGGAGCCTGCATCCAGCAATACGACTTGTCCATCCTCTATCAGCTCGTAGGCAGCAGCAGCAATCTGTTCCTTTTCCCCATATTGTCTAGTTCTTCTTTTGTGAATAGGCAGCATGGATTCAGAATGCTCGATGACTACGGCTCCTCCATGAACCCTTTTCAAGAATCCTTTTTCCTCTAGCTTTTCCAAATCTTCACGAATAGTTTTTTCGCTAACCTGTAAAGACTTGCTAATTTCAGAAACTTTTACAGAGCCGGTGCTGTTTAAAAATTCTACAATTTTAGTATGTCGGACGTCAGATAACAGGGTCAATCAACTCCATAGTATGATTTCTAATTCAGTTCAATGGTTCGAAAAGGTATATTTATGTTTGAATATGTTCGATTTATGTGGTAGTGTAGGAGTTAAGTATAACAAAACTTACTTGCAAAAGCGATATGGGATGTAAAGAGTACCATTTGGAATGAAAACGGAATAATTCGGAAGGGGAAATTAAAATGAAAATTGATTTGAGTAATAAAGTAGCATTGGTAACTGGATCCGGAGGAGGGATTGGCCGAGCTATCGCTATAGAATTGGGCGGCTGCGGTGCCAAGGTTGTGGTTCATTATCTTGGAAATCGTGAGGGTGCTGAAGAAACGGCTAATGAAATACGCAAAGCAGGCGGGGAAGCAGCTGTTGTGCAAGCGGATTTGACTGATTTAGAGCAAATTGAAAGATTAGTAGCAGAAGCTGAGAAAGCATTTGGCAGCGGTCTTGATATTCTCGTAAATAATGCGGGTAACATGGTGGAAAGACGTAGCATTGAAAACATGACCTATGAGCTTTACAAAGAAATTATGGATGTTAATGTATTGTCCACTGTTTTTGTTACGAAGGCCGCAATTCCTGGTATGAAAGCAAGAGGAGCAGGTTCTATTATCAATATGAGCTCACTCGCAGCACACAATGGCGGCGGACCGGGATCAGGCATTTATGCTGCTTCCAAAGGGGCTGTTCTTACGCTGACCAAAAGTCTGGCGAAAGAATTGGCGCCAAATGGCATTCGAGTGAATTGTGTAGCACCAGGCTTTATTGAAGAAACGAAGTTTCATGCTACCTTTACATCTGAAGAAGGCAAACGTGCATCCATTGCGGGCATTCCGCTCGGACGCAGTGGCGTACCTCAGGATATCAGCGGGATTGTAGCTTATTTTGCATCTTCTTACAGCTCGTTTATTACAGGGGAAACATTTGAAATTAACGGTGGAAATTTCATGCGTTAAGCCGTATCGCGAAATTCCAATTTATATCATTAACTTGCAAATGAAGATAGCTTTTGTCAAGATGTTATGACAAGAGCTATTTTTATTTTTTTATGAAAGTTTTCATACAAGGGGGGACATGATGGAATTGTAATAGAGGTAATGTGTTAATACAAACACAACAACATTGTTAAAAAACACATTCCTGATCTAACAAAGGAAGAGTAAGATGTGTATATATCCAACACAACGGATAATTTCGATAAAGAATGGGGCAGAAACTAATGAAAAAAGGGATGGTTGTCACATTGGCCTTCACTTTGACAGCTGGCACCTTAGCGGGTTGCGGTGGAGAATCGAGTCAAAAGTCTGGCGATGCAGCTAAAAAAGACGAAGTACAAAAGTTCTCCATGTCAATGAGTACAAGCGGATTCAAATATGCTGAGAAAACAGCAGATGTTAACAAGGAAAAATGGGTGAATAAGCTTGAGGAGCTTTCTAAAGTAGATCTTGATCTTCGTATGATCCCTTTGAAAGATTTCGACCAAAAAATGTCTCTTATGTTTGCATCCAACGATATTCCTGATGTAGTTCAGAATGTTGGCGGCGCTACTACCAAGGGGATGTCCGGGTCGGTTGAAGCTGGCGTTTTCATGCCTTTGGATGATTTGCTCAAGCAATATGCTCCAAACATAATGAAAGCGGTCCCAAAGGAAGCGTGGCAGGAAACAAGCTTTAACGGGAAAATTTATGGTATTCCATCATGGCTTTCCAATCCTTCACGCCGTGCGACTTTCATTAGAACGGATCTGTTAGCGAAAACAGGGTTTCCTGCTCCGAAAACAGTGGATGAATTCATGACCGTGATGAGAGCACTTAAAGCGAATGGGGTTGAGAACCCTTTCCAAATGCGTGAAAACTTCAAATATGCAGATACTATCCTAGGTGCCTATGATGTACTTCCTGCTCAGTTTGAAGTAAAAGGAGATCAAGTAGTCCCTAAATTCTTCGATGTGGAGAATATGACCAAAGCGCTTCAAACCTTTAAGACTATGTTCGATGAAGGCTTGATCCCGAAAGACTTTGCATCCATCAGCTCATCCGATTACAACAAAAATATTGAAGCAGGCAAGGTAGGCATGTGGTCTGCCAATGCTCAGGGCTTGTCCGGTTACAGAAGCAAATTGAAGAACCTAGTACCAGACGGGAAAATAGAGATTATTCCATCTCCTCGCGGACCGGAAAATTTCGGCGGACATTTGCTCTACTCCAGTATTAATACTTCTTATTACATTAATAATAAAGTATCGAAGGAAAAAGCAATCCGTATTATTCAATTTTTTGAATGGATGCTAACACCGGAAGCAGAGAAATACTTCTCTTTCGGAATTGAAGGCGAGACTTATACCATGGATAATGGCAAAGTTAAATTCACGCCTCCAACTGCAACTGAGGCAATTGAAGAGGATCAATTCCGTGGTATGTTCTGGTTTGTACACGATACAGTCTATAACAAAGCCAAAGAAGAGATGACAGCGGACGGACGCGACATGATCAAGTATTTTGATACGGTTGTTTCCAAAGAAGGTTTGGGTTCCATCCGTTTTGTGCCGGCACTTGAATCATACTCGAAATACCCTGACGTAGCACCTCAAGGTGATGACGTTGGACCTAAATTGATCATCGACCATATGGTCAAAATGATCTACGGCAAGGAACCGATTTCAGACTGGCCGAAAGTCATTGAGGAATACAAAAATAAAGGCGGTAACGATATCCTGAAAGAAGCTACTGAGCGTTATAAGAAAGGCAATGGAGCTATCGTTACTAAAAACATAAATTAATTCAAAGAAATAGAAAAAGGATTTGTTCCTGCAAGCGCGGACAAATCCTTTTTTTGAGCGTATAATTAGAAAGGATAGGCTATAATTCTAGCGATGACAAACGTGAAGGGTGGAGGCTGGAACAACATGAGATTGTTAATAGTAGATGATGAACCGGTAATTCGCAGCGGCTTGATGATGATGGCACAAAGCTATACCCATAAATTCCAACAAATCGAAACCGCAGTAAACGGTGTTGATGCGCTGGAGCGAATTATTCAGTTTGAACCAGACCTGCTGCTGACTGATATCCGCATGCCCAAAATGGACGGCTTGGAGCTTTGCAGGAAAGTACATGAAAGCTATCCCCACATTCTGAAGGTTGTTGTTTCGGGGTATAGTGATTTTGATTATGCGCAAAAGTGCCTGTCGTATGGAGTCAAGCACTACTTGCTAAAACCAGTTACACCGCCGGATTTGCATGATGTATTCGATATCATTATGAGATCCCAGTCAGAGGGCTATATTCCGGTATCCCGTTATGTGGATTGGGTTGAACGGATAGAACATAGTATTTGGTCACTTCAAGAGGATGAAATGTCTAAGATTATGGTTGAATGGAGAGAGCATTGCTCCCATTTATCCGCATCGCAGCTAAAGGATCAGCTGAAGGATGCAGCCGTACTGCTGCAAAAACACTTTCAGGAGAAGAACCGTCCGCTCAACACCGATTTAACAGAAGCCTTCAGCTCTTCTAGCAAAGCCGATCTTTTAAAGGAATTCGAGGAAAGGCTGCAAACGGTTATGACGGATATTTTGGCTGTGCGGCGGGGCAACTTTAAGGATCCGATGGAGGAAGCCAAGGCCTATATTGACAATAATTTGTCCGTCGATATTTCCTTAAAGGAAGTAGCGGATATGATAGGTATTACCCCGAATTATTTCAGTACATTGTTCAAAAGAATGAGCAACGAAACGTTCGTAAGTTACCGGATTAATAAGAGAATGGACAAGGCTCGTGAACTGCTGTCCATTCCCCATAAGCGTACGGTGGATATAGCGGCAGAGGTAGGGTATGATGATTACCCGCATTTCACGAAAACATTTAAGAAAATCTTTGGTATTTCACCTTCAGAATACCGGGCTTCGTTGGGGATCAAATGAGAAAGCTTAATTTATACCCGAAGCTGTTTCTTTCCTACTTGATTGTCATTATGATTTCTTTGACTAGCGTTGGTGTTTTTTCATATTGGACTTCATCCCGCGAGCTTGACCAGATTGTGGAGAACCAGCTGTCACAGGTGGTAGGCAATGCAGTTCACCATACAGACCTATATATTCGTAATTACGAGCGATCCATGGTGTCGTTATTGAACAGTAGCTATGTTAAGCGTTTCATTGATCTTCCCCAGGAAGAAACAGGGTATCCCTATTACGAACTGCGTAAGCTCATTAAGGAGCTTCTAATTGAGCCTGCGTTTGGCCGTAATCCGGAGATTGCCGATATTTTTATGATTAGCGCTGCTAATAATGCCATGTATTTTTATAATGATTCGAACGGCGAATCTTTCAATAAGCTGCAAATTCAACAACAATTGGATTTCTACAAAGCCAATACGGATATTGAGGGAAGCTTGAGTGTACTTAATCACAGCATCCTGGCAGGACAACAGAATATGATGGTAACCCTTGTTCGACAGATACGTGGACTTTCCTCTACAGAGCCCAAAGGGATTCTTGCAGTCGAATTGCGAGCGGCGGAGCTTTCGGAGCTGTGGAAGGGCATTGATTTGGGTGAAAATGGATACTTCTTCATAGCCGATGAGAATGGAAAATATGTGTACCACCCAGATAAAAACAGGATAGCCACAAGTTTACCCGACCAGATTCAAAGCCAGGTGCTGGAGGCGGGCACTAATGCGTTTATAGGTGTTATTGACAATAAGCAGCAGATGTTTATGAGCCGCCGCTCTAATTATGGCAATTGGAGGCTAGTAGTATCCATGTCGGTAGAAGAGCTGCGCAAACCGAGCGATACCATCCGGACAACGACGATCATCATCGGATGCTTAACACTTGGTATTGCTCTATGGTTAGCCTTCAGGTTCGGAAGATCGATCACTGGCCCTATACGCATCTTGAAAGGAGCTATGCGTCAGACGGAGCAAGGGAAGTGGATCACCATTCCGCTACCGGAATATCGAGACGAGATCTCAGAACTGATGAGTCGCTACAATCTCATGGTGACCCGGCTTTCGGAGCTGGTAGATAAGGTCTACCAAGCCGAGTTAAGTGATCAGAAGAGCCAGATGGAGCGGCAAAAGGCAGAGCTGCAATCATTGCAGCTGCAGATCAATCCTCATTTTTTGTACAATACACTGGAAACCATCGTGTGTTATGCAGTAATTAGGGATTCCAAGGAAATTTATGAAATCGTCAAAGCTCTTGCGTATATGCTGCGTTACTCCGTACAAACCAACTTGGAACAAATAACGGTGGCTAATGAATTAAAGCACGTCATGTTCTATCTGGTGGTGCTTAAGCATCGCATCGGGCGGGAATTTGAGGTAGACGTTGCTATTCATCCCGATTATTTGCTTCATGATATGGTCCGGCTGACGCTGCAGCCGTTGATTGAAAATGCTTTTCAGCATGCCTTTGCAGACGGGGTAGAGGATTATCATTTTATTCGAATCGATGCTGGCGAGGACAAGGATACATTCTGGATTAGCGTCGAGGACAATGGTCTTGGCATCCAAGAGACGAGGCTGGAGGAGCTGCGCGAGAAGCTCGGCACCAATCAGCTCGCAGATAAGGAGAAGGAGAACGGCTCTTCCCGAGGGATTGGCGGCATTGGTATTGTCAACGTTCACAGGAGGATTCAGATGGTGTTCGGTGAGCAATATGGCTTGCAGATCGAGAGCCAGGTGGACAAAGGAACGAAACTGACTATGATCATGCCTGCTTCACATCGAGGTAAAGAAGGTTGATGAGGTAAGCGGTTGATCTACGAAAACTCTGGGGGAGGAAAATAAATGCCGGAACAAGAAGATCTAATGGACAATGCAGGGCATAGCGAGCAGGAAGGTGTGCCTGCACACTCAATAAGAGCAGATCATGATGCCCGAATGGCTTGGTGGAGAGAAGCCAGAGTTGGATTGTTTATTCATTGGGGCTTATATTCGCTTCAGGGCGGTTTCTGGAAAGGGGAAGAGGTACAAGCCTCCTATGCGGAGCATTTGATGCTTCGGGCAAAAATTCCTGTACAGCAATATGAAGAAATTGCTTCCGAATTTCGGGCGGAACGCTTTGAAGCTCGCCAATGGGCTCGGTTGGCGAAGCAGGCGGGGCTCCAATATTTGATTTATACAGCCAAGCATCATGATGGCTTCGCCATGTACGATTCGGATGTGTCGGACTATAATATTGTGCAGCGTTCGCCATTTGGTCGCGATCCGCTTCGAGAGCTGGCTGAAGCATGTCGTGAGGAAGGTGTGAAGCTGTGTATTTATTATTCCCATTCGATGGATTGGCATCATCCCGACTCACAAGGAAACACATGGGATTTCCCGGATAACATAGGTGCTTATGACGATGTGGAATCATGGATCAACAATGAAGATAAACGAACCCGTTACGAAAATTATTTGAGCACCCTTGCACTTCCTCAGGTGAAGGAGTTATTGGAAAAATATGGGGATATAGGTCTGGTTTGGTTTGACTGCGGCCATAAGATAACGGCTGAACAGGGTACAGCTTTTGTGGAACAAGTTCGCGAGGTGCAACCGAATTGTTTGATTAACCGACGTGTTTGGCTTGAACCCTATGGGGATTATGGCAACTCTTCTGATAATCAGCCGCATGTACGGGTTCCACGTGAGGACTGGGAGTCAATCGCCACCTTCAATGATTCCTGGGGCTACAAGGCTACAGACCATAATTGGAAGACGGCTGAAGTGGTGCTGCGGCAAATGATTGACGTGCTCAGCCTTAACGGTAATTTTGTCATTAATGTTGGACCGACGGGGGATGGAGCCTTTGATCCCAAATCCATTGAATTGCTGGAGCAAATAGGAGCATGGATGCAGATCAACAGTGATGCTGTATACGGTACTCGTAAAAGTCCAATAGGTAAGCCTCCTTGGGGAAGATGCACGATAAAAGACAATACCTTGTACCTTCACATCTTCGAATGGCCGAAGTCCGGGAAACTGGTTGTGCCCGGTCTGCGCAACGCTGTTTTGAAAGCTTACGCGCTTGCAGATACAGAACACAGAGCCCTGCCGGTACATCGTCTAAGCGAAGATGATATGGTTATCGATGTTCCGCAAGAGCTTATGTCTTTGACTATTCCTGTGGTTGCTGTAGAGTTTGAAGGCGCTTGCGATGCCAGCTCGGTTTCTCTGTTGTACACGCAGGACTATCCGAATAAATTCGGTGCGTTCGACGCTGATATTGCAGGTCCAACCTTACGTTATGATACAGGGAAAAAGGACCGTGACAACCTTATTAATTGGAGAAGCTTAGACGATGAGGCTTCATGGAAATTCCGCAGCAATGGTAGGGGTATTTGGAAGGTAGCTCTAGAATATGGGGCGGATGATAAGAACGCAGCAGGAGGCTGCTACGAGCTATCTGTTTATTCTAAAAGCACAGGTGAGAGTGTAGCGCGTATTCTAGGACAAGTTTGCTCTACGGGCGACTGGTATGCCTTTGATACTGTTGATATTGGTAGCTTTACTATTCCTCATGCGGGAGAATATCTGTTGAAGCTCAAGGCTACGGCTATTGAAGGCGATTCGTTGATGTGTTTGAAAAGAATTGTATTGGAAGCAAATTAAAGTCAGGAATGAAGACTGCTTACATGGCGTATACAAAAACGAAGAGATATCCTAAGGAATGAAGAATAAGCGAGCACGCTCCCTTACTTACATGAGTGCTTAGCTTAGTAACGTCCCCCGTGATCAGGGGGAGTGTTAAACGGATGGCTTTGAAGTTGCTATGAGCCCTGAAGGGGTTGAATGGAACAGAGATTTCCGTTATTTCCGCAATCGCCTCCAATTAGAGGAGATAGCGGAAGTCGGAATTCCGCTATCAGGGGCAAAATAGGAGCGTAATGCACAAAAACAGAGAGATAAAGGAACTAGCTGTTCCTTTATCTCTCTGTTTTTGTGCATTCCAGCTGATAAAGGAACAAGTACTTCCGCTATTGTCCTTCGCTTCCATGGATGCAGCTAGGTTATTTAATAGGATAACGGATGTCCTCTCAAACTCAGCTTCTGAGATCGAATACGTATATACCAGATTAGCGAAGTATGTCTGAGTGATATAGGCATGTCACGGCTCAGCTTTGAAGCTGAATGTAAACGGAATTCTGAAAAAGGGAACGTAGTTGTGAAAAACGGATCGAAGACCGGTCAGGGAAGAATGGTCAGTTAGCACAGAGTAGAACAAGAGAGGTTATAGGTGTGGGTGGAGAAGCTTCAGCATCCGCCATAACTGCTCATGTTACCACTGCTGCAAGCTGTAGTTCTATCGCTGCATTGTTAAAAAACACATGTAGAATTGAAGTTTCTCCATGGTTTCGTAAAGGGGCTCATAGTATGATGAAACCATAAAACTTCAGGCATAAAGAAAGGAAAGACAATCATGGCGTCAAAAACGGATTCTTCTGGACAAACTTTATACACGTTTACATCGAAAAAGGCGAAAAGAGCGTTTGTTATTAAACATTGGCCTTTGTATTTGATTTCTATTCCAGGGCTTTTTTATTTTGTCATTTTTAAATATATTCCTTTGTTGGGATCATCCATTGCTTTTCAAAACTATAACATTTTTAAAGGGATAACGGGCAGCCCATGGGTTGGTTTTGAACACTTTAAACGGATGTTCGCTTATGAGGAATTTCTCGTTATATTAAAAAATACATTGCTTATCGGGATGTATGATCTGGTGTTTGCATTTCCGATACCGATTATACTGGCACTTCTGTTAAACGAAATTCGTTTCACTGGCTACAAGAGAGCTTTACAAACGATCATCTACATGCCGCATTTTCTTTCCTGGGTCATTGTAGGCGGGATTATCATCGGGTTACTTTCACCCACTACAGGGATAGTTAACCATATTCTAGGCCTCTTTAACATTGAACCTATCTATTTCCTTGGGGAAAACAGCTATATTCGTTCGATTCTGATTAGCTCAGGCATTTGGAAGGATAGCGGATGGGGCACAATTATTTATTTGGCTGCTATTGCGGGTATTAATCCAGATCTATATGAGGCAGCTGAAATCGATGGAGCAGGCAAGTTTCGCCAAGTCATGTCGATTACCCTGCCTTCGATCCTTCCTACGATAACTATTTTGTTCTTGCTGCACATTGGAAGCTTTTTAGATTTTGGCTTTGAACGCGTTTATGTATTTTTAAACTCGCTTAACAGTGAGAATGGTCAAATTCTGGATACTTACGTTTATCGTGCCGGTCTTCTTGATCGTCAGTATAGCTATACAACAGCAATTGGACTTTTCAAATCGGTTATTGGTTTATTGCTCATTATGCTGGGTAACACGCTGAGTAAAAAAACGACTGGAAACGGTCTATACTAACTTAATTTCAGGCAAAAGGAGGTAAAAAACGTGATTTTAACTAAAGGACAGCGTGCATTCCAACTATTTAATATGATTTTTCTGCTCGTTATCGGACTCACCATGGTTCTTCCAATCCTGAACGTGATTGCACAATCCTTCAGTAACGCAGGTTCGATTAACAGTGGAACGGTTGGGCTATGGCCAGTAGGTTTTACTCTTGAAAACTATCATATGATTTTGAAGGATCCTTCCATCTGGGTCTCTTTCCGAAATAGTGTCATAATCACCGTGTTTGGTACATTAATTAATTTGACGGCAACGGCAAGCTTAGCCTATCCGTTGTCCCGTGCCGAATATATTTACAGAAAACCGGCGCTGTTACTAGTGTTGTTTACGATGATTTTCCATGCACCTCTTATTCCGAATTACCTGCTGCTAAAAAATCTGCATATGCTCGATACTTTGTGGGTATTGATAATTCCAGGCGCAATTAGTGCCTATAACTTATTCGTTATGCGGTCTTTCTTCATGAATTTGCCGACGGAGATGTTTGACTCTGCCAAAATGGACGGATGTGGCGAGTTCCGTATGATTTGGAGTGTTGTTCTTCCGTTATCCAAGCCGGTTATGGCGACGATGGGGATCATGTACGCAGTCGGGAATTGGAATATGTATTCCCAAGCTATTTACTACATCAGCAGCAGATCTTTGATCCCCCTACAGGTACGGTTGCGTGAAATAGTAATCACGGACAACTTGGGTTCAGCTGACGTATCCTCCGAATTGCTGCTGTCCGTTTCACCAGAAGGACTGAAAATGGCGGTAATCGTTGTTGCAACCATTCCGATTATGCTAGTATATCCGTTCCTTCAAAAGCACTTCATTAAAGGTATGATGGTCGGATCTATTAAATCCTAATTGCTCGTTCGAGTTAGGAAGCAATTGTTTGAACTTAAATCAACGCACCATTAGGTTGATAAGCTTAGTAATGATCTGGTTTCTCCCAAGCGGAGTCCAGCTTGATTGTAGCCAATTAGGGATGAAATGTGCTTTATAGTTAACCACTGCAGAAATGGACTTCCACGATTGAGTTCGCTCTAGCTTGGCTAGTACAGCTTCAACGTCCGGATGTCCTAAATACTTGATAATAAACAGATGATCGGATTCCATTGTTGGAAATTGTTCCGGAAGTAATTCATCCCTCATTTTATTAAATGGGACAGCATTACCTGGATGAAGCCTGCGCTCTGAATATAGCAGTTCGTTTAATGGGTGATTGACTACGCCTTGAATCCTTATACCTTGCGGTAATATCTGCATCAGAGTTACACTTTCATTTCCTAGAACTTCACTCAATATATCACGGGCCTCCAAGGTTCTTTCATCTAATTGATGGAACGTTTGGATGGCCTCTTTTTCTCGTCCTACGAGTTCGGCGATATTCATATGAATAATACGCCAATCCAAATGATGATCCAAAATGACCGTAGGGGCAATCTGCTTTAAGGATTCGTAGAGAGGCTGATGAAAATAATCGCCGATTATTAGATCGGGCTTTACAAGCCGCAATTGTTCCAGCTGCGAGGTTAACCGTCGATTGTACTCAGCGTCATCCATCTATGGATATCTGTAACAATCGACCCCAGCTGCCACAACCATACTGATAGAAGCAAGGTTGTCTTGAAAGCAGGTACGAGAGGCAGTAGCTACTCTGGATATGGCACATCAAGTAGAAATATTGGACTTGCTTTATGATTTGAACCAGAATGAACAGCGTACCATTGTGATGGTGCTGTATGATTTGAATTTAGCTTGTCGGTACGCTCACCATATTATCGCAGTCCACAACAAGGGGATTCATTCTCAAGGCTTGCCGGAGTATATCGTAACCAAGGAGATGATTCGCGAGGTATACGGTATGGAATGTGAGATTGGAACGGATATGCTATTCGGAACGCCGGTGTGTATCCCGCATGGGAAAGGAAGGAAGATATCCGCCAAGACGGGAAGTCCGAATAATCTTGATTTAACTTCCAGCGTATCCTACTAACGAGGCTGTCCATTAAGTCTATGACTTACTGGATAGCCTTGTTCCTTTTAATATAACAGCGTAAATGATGACAAGTCACCGTAAATTATTCAATTCAGCTCTGCTCAATTTTTAGTTAAGATGAATAAGCGGATGAATGAAACCAAAGAGAACCAACGGAGAGGAAGAGAGCTTATGTCTCAGCATAGGGAACCATTTATGAAGGAAGTTGCCGGATTGCCTGTATTAGATACCCACACACATCTGGTAGGAGATCGACTTTGCGCAAAAGATTTTTGGGAGATAGCCCATTACTTTTGGTTTTTCCGTGAGCTTCAAGCAGCAGGCTACCCTGCGGATGCGATGGATTTGCCGGAGGAAGAAAGAATCATTCAGTTTCTTGCCGCCTATCGGGCTACAAGAAATACTTTGATGAACTGGGTCGTTACGAATCTGTTCCAAACACTTTATGACATAGAACTGTCGGATGAAGCTGCAGTTCGCCGAGCCGATGCTGCTGTACGTGAATCAAGTCAGCGTGATGGCTGGGCTCAACAAGTAGCGGATAAGCTGCAAATTCGCGGATTTGTCGTTAATATACCGGAGCATGCTGAATTTCAAGGGATGAATCGAAATGCGCTGCTCATTCCGCGTATCGACGGAAGACTGGGCGAATGGGTCAAGAGCATTCATCAAGCCGAGGATCCTTCTGCTGTGTTTGAGGAAATGTGCGCAGTTATTAGCAAGCTGTTGGATGACTATCAGCAGTTAGGCTGCACCGGAATAATGACTACCCTTCCTGCATACGAGGCTAGAGCCAATGAATCCTATCCATTAACACGCGGCATTACTAAGGATCAGATCATGATGAGGTTGCTTCATAAGATTTGCGAAGAGCTTGAAAGTAAGGGGATGTTCCTGCAATTATTTCTTGGCGTAGAGCGCTCTTGGTGCGGTACTGCGGTTCCGGTCAACGATCCGGCGCGCATTCTTAAGCTAACTGGACTTTTTGAGAGGTACAGCTGTAAGTTCGAGTTAGTTGTGGCTTCAGAAATTAACAATCTCGATGTAGTTCAGGCGGCATGGAACTTTCCCAATGTTCATCTGGGAGGCTTGTGGTGGTTTAATTTCCGCGCGAGTACATACCGTGACTGCATGCAGTACCGATCCGAAGCGCTCCCGGGCATCAAATGCTCACTAATCGCCTCGGACGCACGGTGCATCGAATGGAGCTATGGGAAAATATTGCTAGTAAAGCGGCTTATGGGCGAATATCTGTATGAGCAGGTAGAAGCCGGCTGGTTAGACCGGGATACTGCGCTGCAGCTTGCGGAAGCGTGGCTGTATAAAAGCGCGGCGCAAAGGTATGCTTTTACAACATAAAAAAACACAATCCGGCTGCAACTATTTCCATGGAATCATGAGCCTCTGCATCGTATGATTATACAAGGAAGATGAAACTGGAAGGTGAGGAAATTTATGGGCAATAAAACAGAGGCAACCAAGCAAGCATACGGGCTTTCAGCCCGTATGTCCAAGAAGCCGCTAGTGCTGCCGAAAAACTGGGTGCTTTACTTGATTTCGGTTCCAGGCCTATTTTACTTCATTATTTTCAAATATATACCGTTGATGGGCTCGGTCATTGCATTTCAGAATTATAACATCTTTAAGGGGATTTCCGGCAGTCCATGGGCGGGTCTTGAGCATTTTCGGCGGATGTTCGCTTATGATGAGTTTCTGACCATTTTGAGAAATACAATTTTGATTGGCTTGTATGATTTAGTGTTCGCATTTCCGGTACCTATTATATTGGCTTTGCTACTAAATGAGCTTCGGATCGTTATATTCAAACGCGTTGTGCAGACAGTTGTGTATATGCCACATTTCCTGTCCTGGGTAATTGTAGGCGGGATTCTAGTAGGTTTACTTTCACCGACAACTGGATTTGTCAATCATGTACTGGGGACGTTCGGAATCGAACCGATCTATTTCTTGGGAGATAACGAATATATCCGAAGTATTCTAGTAGGAGCAGGAGTCTGGAAGGATAGCGGCTGGGGAACGATTATTTATTTGGCAGCCATAGCCGGGATCAATCCGGACTTGTATGAGGCTGCTGTTATCGACGGAGCTGGGCGGCTGAGGCAGACTTTTTCCATTACAATACCGAGCATTATGTCAACGATTACAATCCTGTTTTTGCTGCATATCGGAAATTTTTTGGATTTCGGTTTTGAAAGGGTTTTCATATTTTTAAATCCTTTGAACAGTGAGAATGGAGAAATCATTGATACTTACGTGTTTCGAGCGGGTTTAGTAGATCGACAGTACAGCTATACGACAGCTATCGGGCTGTTCAAGTCGCTAGTCGGGTTCATGCTTATCGCCATTGGCAATACGCTGAGTAAGAAAGTGAACGGTGACGGGCTATATTAAGGATGCTTAGGAGGTGAACCTATTGATTATTAGCAAAGCGGAGCGAAGCTTTCAAAAATTTAATGTTATATTTATGATCGTGATCGGCCTGAGTATGATCCTTCCGATAGTGCATGTTATAGCGCAATCTCTTAGCAGCAATGCCGCGATTAACAGTGGAAGGGTGTCCTTCTGGCCGGTTGACCCTACATTGGGTAACTATAAGGTTATTTTGGCGGATAAATCGATGTGGTATGCATTTCGTAACAGTGTCATTATTGCGGGCTTCGGTACGCTTATCAATTTGACGGCAACGGCGTCGCTAGCTTACCCTTTATCCAGACCGGATTACAATGGGCGAAAAATCATCCTCATTTTTATTTTGGTCACACTTATTTTTCATGCGCCCCTTATTCCTAATTATTTGTTAATCAAACAGCTTGGGCTGCTAAATTCATTATGGGCGTTGATGCTGCCCACGGCGATCAGTGCGTTTAATTTGTTTGTGATGCGTTCCTTCTTTATGAATTTGCCAAGTGAGCTGATCGATTCTGGGAAAATAGACGGATGCGGCGAGCTGCGGCTCATATGGCACATCATTCTGCCGTTATCCAAACCGGCGATGGCAACGATGGGAATTATTTATGCGGTGTCCAACTGGAACGCTTACTCGGCAGCGATTTATTACATTAGCAACCGGACGCTTCTTCCTTTGCAGGTAAGGCTGAGGGAGATTGTGTTTACGGATAATTATGGCCAATCTGATATTAGTTCTGAGCTCATAGCTCAGCTGTCTCCCGAAGGCATTAAAATGGCCGTCATTGTTGTAGCTACTTTGCCGATTATGCTCGTCTACCCATTTCTACAAAAACACTTCATACAAGGTCTGCTCGTAGGTTCTGTAAAATCATAAAATATAACATATCAACATAAAATTTCCAATTTAATGCTAGGTTTGCTTGCGTTAAGATTAACAGTAATAGCGGTTTGTCACTTAGTTAATCAACTGATGACAGCGCATACATTTGCTGAAAGAAGGGGTATCAATGAGGAATAAAAAAGCAATCTGCGGATCACTGGTTGCGGTATTAGCAGTAAGCAGTCTGGCTGCCTGCTCTGGCGGTAATCAAGCTCCTGCTGCTGAAGCTCCTGCGACTGCTGCTAATAAAGGGCCAACGAAATTTTCGATCACCTTTCCAACGACAGTAAATACGGGCTACCATACCCGAATTCCGGATCTCAATAACGATAAATGGGTGAAGAAGCTGGGAGAACTCTCCAATACGGTTCTGGATGTGAAGGTTATCGAAGAAACTAAAATGAGCGTCATGTTCGCCGGAAATGACATTCCAGATGTAGTTGGTAATATCGGTACGCCCTCTAATAAAGCGATGTCCGGATCCGTTGAAGCGGGAGTGTTCATTCCACTTGACGACCTTCTGAAGCAGTATGGGCCTAATTTGATGAAAAAAATCCCCAAGGTCGCGTGGGAAGCCGTATCCTATAAAGGAAAAATCTACGGGATACCCGACTATTTGAACAATCCTTCGCGGCGCGGGACCTTTGTCCGAACCGATTTGTTGGAGAAGACTGGCTTGGCTGCGCCTAAGACTGTGGATGAATTTTTGAATGTTCTAAGGGCATTTAAGAAGCTGGGCGTGGAGAACCCGTATCAGATGAGGGAAAATTTCAAGTATGCGGATACCATTCTGGGAGCTTTCGATGTGCTTCCGTACAAAGATCAATTTGAGCTGCAAAACGGGCAGATTGTGCCGAAATTTTTCGACTCGGAGAATATGCAGAAGGCACTTCAGGTATATAAGACGATGTATGATGAAGGTCTGATAGCCAAAGATTTTGCCACCATCTCCTCAACCGATTATACGAAGAACATTAGCGGGGGCAAAGCGGGTATATGGTCAGCCAATGCAGCAGGTCTTGTCGGCTTCAGGGTAAATAACCAGCAGGTGCTGCCTACAGCCAAAGTAGATGTCATCCCATCGCCCAAAGGTCCTGAGGGTAAAGGGGGCTACTTCTATTACACGCCTGTTGTACGTTCCTTCTATATCAATAAGAATGTTAAGCCTGATACTGCAATCGGCATTGTGAAATATTTCGATTGGATGGCGACGGATGATGCGGCTAAATTCTTCACCTTCGGAATCGAAGGAGATACGTATACGATGGAGAACGGTAAAGTGAACTACAAATTTCCTAAGACGAAGGAAGAGAATGAGGAGGAAGGCTTCCGCAGTACATTGTGGGGAGCTCAGGATTCCACTTACAACAAGGCGAGATTAGAGATGGATGATAATGGAAGGGCTACGTTGAAGGCATTTGATGATGTATTGGCTAAAGAAGGTCTTCCAGGTATAGGCTTCAATCCGGAGCTAAGCACCTTTGCTAAATTCCCTGATCTGGCGACTCCACAGCAAGACGTTGGACCCAAATTAATAATTGATCATATGGTCAAAATGATTTACGGCAAGGAACCGATCTCCGACTGGCCTAAAGTCATTGAGGAGTACAAGAGCAAGGGCGGTAATGAAATTATTAAGGAAGCAACGGAGCGCTTTAACAAGAAGGATGGAGCTTACGATCTTTCTGTAAAATAATCACAAAAAAACACAACCCCCGGATACCTTTTCCCATTGTAGAAAATTGCACTAGGCAGTATGATCAAGCCAAGGGCAATGATGTACAAGGGAAGGTAGAAGGGGGTTATATGTATGCAAATACTCATTGTAGACGATGAACCGATTATTAGTTTAGGGCTTGTTAAAATGGTGCAAACCTATACACCCGCCTTCACAGGAATTCGGACAGCGATGAACGGGCAAGAAGCCTTAAAGCTCATCGATGAACTGACGCCAGATATTGTATTAACGGATATCCGGATGCCGAAAATGGACGGTTTAAGCTTGTGCCAATCGATCCATGAGCACTATGAGCGTGTTCAAACCGTTGTTATATCGGGCTATAATGATTTTGAATATGCACAAAAATGTATGGATTACGGCGTTAAGCACTACTTGCTGAAACCGGTTACAAAATCAGACATTCATGAGGTACTCGATAAATTAACGCAAAAAACGGTGCGGGGATATGTGTCGGTTGCCTTGTATGTGGAGTGGGTCGACCGGATGGAGCAGAGTATTTGGTCATTGCAATTGGATGAGCTGGAACGGTTGACGGGTCAATGGAGGGCAACCGTCTTGTCGTCTAGTATGACGCTAGTGCAAACCAATGAGCTGCTGCAGGATTGCTTCGCCTTGTTAATTAAACGCTTTCATACGAGGCGCTTTTCACCGTGTCTTGCCAAGACAGAAGTGACTGCGAACAGTGTGAAGGAAGCCATGGACATTTTTGAGTTCCGGCTTAAGCAGTTGGCGAATGATCTGCTTGCCATACGTAACGGAAATTTCAAAGATCCGATGGAGGAAGCCAGAGCTTATATCGACAGCCGCTTGTCCCAGGAAATCTCACTAGACCAGGTAGCTTTGATGGTGGGATTGACGCCCACTTATTTCAGTGCGCTTTTTAAAAAGACGACTCAAGTGACCTTCGTACACTACCGGATTCATAAGCGAATGGAAAAAGCAAAGGAACTGTTGGCTATTCCGCATATTCGAATCGTTGATGTGGCATTGGAAGTAGGCTATGAAGATTATCCGCACTTCACCAAAACATTCAAAAAAATTGTAGGTGTTTCGCCATCCGAATATCGGTACGGGATAGGTATCAGATAAATGAAAAGGAGAAGCCTATACCGCAAACTGTATATCTACTTTTTTATCGTCATTGTAGTTTCCTTAGCTAGCGTTGGTATCTTTTCCTACCGTACGTCTACTAAGGAATTAGATATTCTTGTACAAAACCAAATGACTCAAATCGTTACCAATGCGGTTAATCATACCGATCTGTATCTTAAGGCTTATTCACGCTCCATTGTTTCGCTGTTAACCATTCGCGAGCTGAAGCAATTCATTGACCGTCCACGCAATCTGCATGAGTACGAGTTTTATGAATACCGCAAACAAATTAAGGAGATAGGTGTGGATTCGCTGTTTATACGAAATCCAGAGATCGCTGCTATCTATGTGATCAGCTTTAATGGGAACGCCGTATATTATTATAATGAGGTCCCTGATCAGCCAACCTTTACAGCCGCTGAAACGCAGGCTCAACTGGATTATTTCAGGGAGAACACAAGTGAAAACGGACAATTAGGTATTTTAAATCATAGTATTATGAGTAATCAATCCAACCAAATGTTGACCCTGGTGAGGCAAACCCGCGGACTTTCCGATCCGTCGCCGCAAGGTGTACTGGCCATTGAAATCCGTTCTGCCGATCTGTCAGCTTTATGGAAAGGGGTTGAGCTCGGTCCGAATGGCTACTTCTTCATCATGGATGATAAAGGGCGTACTGTTTACCATCCACAAACGGATCAAGTTGGAACTACCATGAATAATGACTTAAGACAGAAGATAATTGAGGCAGGCCCTTCGATGTTCACGGATAATAGCGGCGGAGAGCAGCGTGTCTATATGTCAATGAAATCGGATTATTCGGGATGGAGTCTAGTTGTATCCATGCCTTTGGATGAGCAGCGTAAGCCTGTCGAGAACATCCGATCAACGACCTTAATTGTCGGCTTATTTACGTTGCTGTTTGCCCTTGGCTTAGCGTATCAATTCGGACGCTCGATTACCGGTCCAATCAAAATCCTGAAGCAAGGAATGCGCGAGACCGAGAAGGGGAACTGGGCGATCATTCCGCTGCCCAAGTATAGTGATGAGATCGTTGAGCTGATGATGCGTTATAATTTGATGGTCAATCGGTTGTCTGAGCTGGTTGAAAAAGCATATCAGGCAGATTTGAAAAATCAGGAAATCCAGTTGGAACGGCAGAGAGCAGAGTTTCAGTCGTTACAGCTGCAAATCAATCCTCACTTTTTGTATAACACCTTGGAAGTTATTGTTTGCTACGCATCCATCCGCGAATCGGAGGAAATTTCCGAAATCGTAAAGGCACTCGCTTACATGCTGAGGTATTCCGTTCAGACGAATTTGGAAGAAATTACAGTAGCGAACGAATTGAAGCATGTTATGTATTTTCTGGTCGTGCTGCGACATAGGATCAACCGGGAATTCGAAATTGATGTTGCGGTTAGTCCTAAGCTTTTATTGCAAAAGATGGTTCGTCTTACGCTGCAGCCCTTAGTGGAAAATGCTTTTCAGCATGCGTTCCCGGATGGATTGGAGGATTACCATATGATCCGGATTGATGGAGGTATGGATGAAAAGATTTTCTGGATAAGCGTGGAGGACAATGGGATCGGTATTGCAGGAGACAAGCTAATCCGCTTGCAGGAGCAGCTCAATACAAACAGATTGGCTGATGGAGAGATAGATGAGAAGGGAAGAAAAGGCGGGATCGGTATCCTTAACGTACACCGTCGGATTCAGATGGTATTCGGTGATCAGTATGGATTGCGAATTGAAAGCGAGCTGGAGCGGGGGACGAAAATAATTATGGAAATGCCTCATACAGGAATGGCTAGATCGGTATCCCAAGACTGGAGATGAACTAATAAGTATCTCTAAGTTGTTTCTTTGAGGGAAGCTAAACTTGCAATCATAGGCTAGGGTTATTCAAATTGTTTTGCAGCCCTAAAAGAAAAATCGATAGCAAGTAATGCATACAACGGTACATGAAGCGCAAAAAATATCGTTTTTGTAATTCAAGGCTGTGCTAGACTTAGAGAGTGATGAAGGCGCTTACGTAAGTAAGTTAGTAAGCTAGGGGGAAATCCAGCCTGACGCATGGCATGGGACGAAAACTATAATGAATTTTAAACACAGTTAATCAGTGAGTGAAAAATTCAGCCAGAGAAGGGAAGGGAATATAAATGCGGGTAATTCATACCGATCAAATTCGGGATACCATTGCAGTTATGTGCTGGGAGGCCTGTTATTATTTGCCCCAAGATATACTAGATGGGTTTCGCAGAGCGAGTGAGACAGAGGAATCGCCATTAGGCAAAAGTATCCTTGATCAATTGATTGAGAATGCTCAATTGGCGGCTACAGAAGACCGTCCTTATTGCCATGATACAGGGTTAACTGTGGTATATGCCGATATTGGGCAAGACGTTCATATTCAAGGCGGCGATTTCACTAGCGCTATCCATGAAGGGATTAGAAAGGGCTATAAGGAAGGGTATCTGCGTAATTCAATCGTATCCGATCCTTTACTTCGCAAAAACACGAATGATAACACACCGGGAGTCATTCATACCCGTATTGTTCCTGGAGAGCAGATTAAGCTGACTGTCTTGCCAAAAGGCGGGGGCAGTGAAAATATGAGTGCGATGAAGTTTTTACTTCCAGGTGACGGTGTGGCAGGTGTGAAAAAATTTGTTTTGGACACCATTATCGCTGCCGGAGGAAGAGCTTGTCCACCGCTTGTAGTTGGCGTAGGTATTGGCGGAAGCTTTGATAAAGTGACCGAGATTGCGAAGGAAGCTGTGCTGCGTGATGTAGGCTCATTCCATCATGAAGAACATATAGCCCAGCTTGAGAAGGAATTATTAGAGGATATCAATAAGACGGGAATCGGGCCGCAGGGCTTGGGAGGCTCCAATACGGCAATTTGGGTTGCTGTTGAGACCTATGGCTGCCATATTACTGCGCTTCCAGTAGCGGTCAACATACAATGTCATGCAGCTCGCAAAAATTCAAAGGTCATTTAAATAACCTGTTTAGGCAGTGGAAAGAAAGGAAGGTTTCTCACCATGGCAAAAGTTTATTTGGAAACGCCTCTCACAAGGGAGAAGGCTCTGAATCTGAAAGCCGGAGACGAGGTGTTTCTCAACGGTACTATATACGTTGCCCGAGATGCAGCGCATAAGCGAATGCTCGAATTGTTAAAAAATAACGAAGAATTACCGGTTAATTTAAAGGATCAAATTATCTTTTATGCCGGTCCAACACCCCCGAAGCCAGGCCAAATTATTGGTTCCATTGCGCCAACTACGGCATCCCGAATGGACCCCTACACGCCAGCTATGTATGAATATGGTGTCAAAGGAAAGATTGGTAAGGGACCGAGAAGCCAGGAAGTTAAAGATGCATGCGTGAAATACGAAGCTGTCTGCTTGTCAGCTATTGGCGGTTTATCGGCTTTGCTGGCAAACAAGGTGAAATCTGCCGAGGTTGTTGCGTACGAAGATCTGGGGCCAGAAGCGATTCGTAAGCTTACGGTTGAGGATTTTCCTGTTCTGGTAGTTTATGACGCTCATGGCGGTGATCTCTACGTGCAAGAGATTGCGAAATATAGAAAACTATAAACATTGTTTTGAATTATAGGATCCAATCCTTTTGTCGGTAGCATTCAGGCTGACAAGGGATATGGATCCTTATTCAGTTCAGCGAAGAAAAACCGGGGTATAATAAATGATCTTTTAGAAAACACTTAACAGTAACCACCATGTTAAGGAGGATTATCTCATGTTTGCTAAACTTAAAGCCGTACTCAAGGATTATTTTATTATGGAGCATCCGGGTGATGATTATGGATATTATCCAAATGAATATGGAAGCTATCCTTTTTATAAGCTTTCGGGTACAAGCGATGATTTGTTACACGATGAGATGGATAAGGACGCGCTTAAGTAAATTTAACCACCGATTTCTCCCCTGCAAAGGGGATTTTTTGCCTAATTCGATTTATCGTCCACGTATTTATCGATAGTATTTAGAACCTCACTCAATTTCGGATGGCTAATATTAATTTCTTGATTAGTCGCTTGATATCTTTTTTCGTCCTGGCTCACTAGGAATCCTCTGTAATTTTCATAAATGGTTCTCATAATCTTTATTCTCCTATTCTATACCTGTATAGTGGGTTGATAATGCTATATCTGCCATTCAGATAGATGGTTCTGGAGTTGTATTTGGATATTTTACATCAATATGCCCAATAAATATACGATGGAAAAGAGGAGGTTTTGTCGGATCTTGCCAAGCTGAGCATATACTTTCTGACAAGATTTTTATGCTATAGAAAGCTACCTCTAAGACACTCTTGACAGAGGTCCAAGGTTAATTGAATCGCCCCCTATGTTCAAGCAATTGGGAAGTAAAGGGAACTAGGATGCGTTATTTTAAGGTTTAGACGTGATCATTCAAGTGGAACGGAACTACGATCACTTATTTGCTTGAAAATGGGGGTTTTTATCCTATTAGAGAGGAGATAACGCATCGTAGTTCCGTGAGATCATGAATTCGATAGGATGCAAGACTAATAACGGATTGACGTTCCGTAAGAGAAAGAGGAACGTCGATCCTTAAGAGTAAGCGAGTGAGAGCTACACCCCAAGATTGCTGCTTGATTGATTTGCAAGTTCCCTCCCCACCAGATCGAGGTTTGGTTAGGAAGCGAGGGAGTACAGAGGAGTTAATACTAAATAAGAGTACCTGACAGCCTATTGGTGTCGGGTACTCTTTATTTTGTTACATGCTTTGTTATGCTTATTATTATTTGTTTGGATTCAATAATAGAGTTGTAGAAGTTTTATAATTGCTCGACTTTATTAATCGCTTCTATGAGCATGTCTGCAGTAACAAGAAATGGCATATTGCCCATAGTGCCGTCCGGTGATAAAGATACGCGCGCGATTTCATTCAATTGCTCAGCATTCAACGACTCTGTGATGCCAAGCTCACGTAGCTTGGAGGGAAGACCGATCTGCTTGTAAAATCTAAGCAGCTCATTAATTTCCTCAGCAGGGCGATTTTCAAGTACGAGCTGTGTGATGATGCCGTAGGCTACTTTCTCGCCGTGGTATGAGTGGTGTGACTCGGGCAGAGTAGTCAGCCCATTATGAACGGCATGCGCAGCGGCGGAACGGCAGTTATCCTCACCGAGCCCACCGACCAAGCCACTGAATAAAATAACAGCGTCGATTACTTTCTGCAAGGCTTCCGAGGATCGTCCCTCTTTAGCGTCGCGGATAGCTTCATCGCTGTGAGCCAGCAGAATATCAAAGCATAGCTTGGAGGCTTGTACGCCGCCAATGGTGGGAAGGTTCTGAGTCCGTCCAGTAGAGCAGGCTGTGGACTCGTACCATTTGGCGATTGTGTCACCGATACCAGCAACAAGATAACGTACAGGAGCTGCCGCTATCACATCGGTATCAATTAACACTAATAAGGTGTTACGATAGAATACTGGAAAGTCCACATATACACCTTCATCCGTATACATGACGGATAGATTAGTAACCGGAGCACATTGGGCAGCCAATGTAGGGATGGCAACCAGCGGCTTATTCAAGTCGTTGGACAGCTTTTTGGCGGTGTCGATAACTTTGCCAGCTCCTACGCCAACGATTAATTCGATCTCAGGCTTAACCAATGCTTGCAGACGAGCTACTTCATTATAGGAGCATTCTCCATGGTAGGGTGCCACCTCATACTCAACACCTGCTGCAGCTAGACTCTCGGTAAGCTGAGGTTGGACACTTTCCCAAGATTTGGAACCTGTTACAATAAAGATCTTCTTACCGAACTTGGCGATCCATTCACCTGCAGTCTTCATAAGACCGGGTTCTTGAATGTATGCATTAGGCGTACCCGCCACAAAATGTACTTTTGACATGATGGTTCCTCCTTGTGCTTGTATGGAATTACACAGAATACCTTATTATATTCCAAGTTCATTAGTTTCTCCAAGGTAATATATTGTGAACAGCTTCTATAAATGACAAACAAGCTGAACCGGATAGAGCTGTTGTCAGCAACGGCATGAATATCGGAAAAAGTAGGGCATGATCTAATTTTATCCAGAAGCCAAACATGTAGCTCGTGATGACTTCCGGATAACCTTTGAAAAGGCAGCGTGTTTCCATTATGATGAAAGCAGGTTGAAAACCGCATATTGCCAATTTGCAGAGAAGGGTGGTTTTGTTAATGACCATTGAAAATGAAAAACGGATGCAGGAATCGATTCAATTAGCTGTTGATAATGTACTGACTGGTCAAGGAGGGCCTTTTGGTGCCATTGTTGTAAAAGACGGCCAAATTATCGGGAGAGGAAGCAACCTGGTTACATCACTTAACGATCCTACTGCCCATGCCGAGGTACAGGCAATTCGAGAGGCTTGCAAGCACTTGAATGATTTTCAATTAAAAGGATGCGAGATTTACACGAGCTGCGAACCGTGTCCTATGTGTATTGGCGCTATCTATTGGTCCAGACCCGATGCAGTCTATTATGCTTGCAGTAAAGAAGACGCTGCCGCAATCGGTTTTGACGACCAATTTATTTACGAGCAAATCGCATTGCCTGTTGAAGAACGCTCCATTCTTATGAAACAATTGAAGCCGCATGATTATAAGAAGCCATTTGAACAATGGGCTGTTTCGGATATAAGGAAGGAGTATTAAATGAAGGATTACAAACAGGTTTGAATTTTTCAACAATCATGAGGAGCTGCAGAGGATGAAGCCGCGTTTTTATTTTATTATTGCTATATTTTTATTAGTGTTTACGCTTATTAATTTTTATATCGGCTGGCATGGACAATTATGGATTCAATATGTATTTCACTTCAATCCAGGACCGCTTTATTGGTTTTTCTTTTGGTCCATCGTTTTTTCCTACGTGATAGGAAGGCTTTGCTCAAGATTTCTACCGTATGGTCTTTCCAGCTTTCTTAAATGGATAGGAGCTTATTGGCTGGCGATCATGTTATTTACTTTTGTTATGCTGCCTTTTGCTGATCTCACTGCATGGGTGATGGCGCTATTGGCGGTTGAAAAAACTGTATATATCCCTTTCCTTGGACTGGTAATGATCTTAATACTACTGGTGCTAATGATTCGTGGTTCCTGGAATGCGCGTAATCCGGTAATTCGTCAATATGAGATAACAATTCCTAAAAGCGCAGGCGGTCGGAAGGAGCTAAGAATTGCAGTAGCATCCGACCTCCATCTGGGAACTATTGTTGGCAATAAGCAGCTGCAGGTTTTGGTAGAAAAGATGAATGAGTTGAAGCCAGACTTGATTTTACTGCCTGGTGATATTATCGATGATGATATCAAGCCGTTCATTCGTCAAGATATGGGAAGCATCATGAAGCAGCTGAAGTCGCGGCTAGGCATTTATGCAGTGCTCGGCAATCATGAGTATATCGGGGGCCATATTAACGAATTCGTCAGTCAGATGAGCGCCATTGGTATCGAAGTGCTGCTTGATCGTTCAGTGCTGATTGAGAATAGCTTCTATGTAATCGGCCGAAAGGACAAGGCTGTTGAGCGGTTTGGGTCGGATGGAAGAATGGATTTGGAAACATTGCTTACAGATGTGGACAAATCATTACCGATGATTCTGATGGACCATCAACCCTACGGGTTGGACAAAGCTGCTGCTGCAGGCGTGGACGTCATGCTCTCAGGTCATACCCATCGGGGACAAATGACTCCTAACCATTACATAACAAGTCGTATATTTGAATTGGATTGGGGGTATTTAAAAAAAGGTGACCTCCATGCTATCGTTTCGTCAGGATACGGAACATGGGGCCCGCCAATCCGGATTGGGAGCAGGTCGGAGATCATTGAGCTGGTTGTTCGCTTTGAAGAGGAATAGTTGGTTTCTGTGCTTATGAGCTCTATTGGGATATTCCTTTATATGGTATGCTATTTTGGTGGAGAAATAGTGTTTACGAAGGGCGGGGATTTTGATGGGATTGTTCGATAGTTTAATGGGGAATGCATCCGAAATAAAATTAGATGATATTCAAAAAGAGATGGCACATGTTCTGGCAAAGTCAGAACGGATCGAAAAAGCGTATAAACTCATTCGCGATTTGTTTATTTTCACAGATAAACGTCTGATCTTAGTAGACAAACAAGGCTTAAGCGGCAAAAAGATGGAGTTTCACTCCTACCCATATAAAAGCATAACTCACTTTAGTATAGAAACTGCAGGCACATTTGATTTGGATGCAGAGCTGAAAATTTGGATAAGCGGCAATCCGGTGCCTGTTGGAAAGAAATTTAACAAAAGCTTAAATATTTATGAGCTGCAAAGCGTTTTAGCTGATTACGTGCTCAAATAGTTAGAGTGAAAATGGTCATGTGAAGACTCATTCCATGATTGCGGGGGACTTTTTAAACAGATAGGGGAAAGCCTCTATGAGCCCTTTAGGAGTGGAACGGAATGGAGACTTCCTTTATGCAATTTACTGCCTCCAATTTAAGGAGATAGCGGAAGTCGGACTTCCGCTAGTAAGGCCAAATATGAGCACAATGCGCAAAAACAGAGGGATAAAGGAATTAGCGCTTCTTTTATCTCTCTGTTTTTGAAATTTTCAGGCTGCAATAAAGGAAGAGTTGTTCCGCTAAGGGCGCCATTTAAAGTACAAACACAGATTGTACATCAAGGAAGCGACAGGGCGGTTTCTTTAACATGCAAGAATTTATATGTTACAGGGTTTGTGTTGAGCAAAGCTTAATCCTTATTGTGATTGATGCGACGAATTAACACATAAAGCTATGCTGTAAATCAATCTAGACAACGCGTACATGTGGATTACTGCCACAACTTATGCAGGGTTGATTTGGAATTGGAGGGTCCTTTACAAATATCGTGCTTGAATGACGCTGCGATGATGAAGCTCATGTCCTGCAATTATGTAGCTCAACGCTCTTGTGGTAAACTTGCTGTCATTTGCTGTGCCCCAATATCCCCATGCTTCAGGCGTCAGACGTTCGAGCATGAATAGAGTCGATTTCCTGACCGTACTGAATTCATCCAGAATACTTTGTAGCGGGTAAGCCTCATAGTTAGCCTCTTTTGCATAAGCATCTTCATCAAATCCAGCCATGGGAGTCGCGTCTCCACGAGAGACACGAAGCAAACGATAGCTCATGATGCGTTCAGTATCAACCATATGTCCTACCACTTCGCGCAAGCTCCACTTGCCGGGGGCATAACGGTAGCTTGATTTCATATCGGGTACGGGTTGTAGCAGCTCCAATGTATCTGTCAGTTGGCTTCTTAAATGGGATATAAGGTCACCGGAGGGAACAAGCTTGATATATCTCTCGTAATAGGGAGCATACTCATCAGCTTCAGGGCGTTTAATCATCGTGAATCCACCTTTCATTAGTTTTCATTCATTATAACAAAGAGGTTGAGAAAAAATCTTGATTCCGGAGTTTCATTGCTTTAAAATTTAGAAATCAACTTTCCAGTAATAAAAGATACATATAGAGGAGCGCTACGGATGGAAACCAGACTCGTTAAGGAATCAAGATGCTACAAGACAGCAAGGGTTTTTCCTACAGATGTCAATAACCACAATACTTTGTTTGGCGGAAAATTAATGGCTTACATTGATGACATTGCCTCGATTGCAGCTTCAAAGCATTGCCGTGCTAGCGTTGTTACAGCTTCAACCGACTCCGTTGACTTTCTATTGCCTATCCACATGACAGACTCCGTATGCTTGGAATCGTTCGTTACCTGGACCGGCAGGAGCTCCATGGAGGTATTCGTAAAGGTTATCACCGAAGATTTGCAAAACGGTGAAAGAGCAATTGCGGCTACCGCTTTTTTAACCTTTGTAGCCCTTGATGAAAACAAGAAAACCGTACCGGTGCCCCAAGTCGTGCCTGAAACGGAAGAAGAACAAAGACTTCACGAGACCGCATTATACCGAGCTGAAGTGAGAAGGCATCGCAGAGAAGAAAGCAAGAAGTTCGCAGATTATCTGATCACGAAGTTTCCTTGGGAGTAAATATTTTTCTTATTGATGATTGAGGTAGTTCGTAACCTTTAAATGGACATTTATTCATTTCATGGAGGTGTATTCGTGGGCGTCGCTGAACTTAACCCTATTCTACTTTCAATACCCGAGAGCTTTGAAACGGATCGTTTAATTATTCGAGCGCCGTTATGGGAAGATGGAGCAGCTGTAAATGAAGCGATCAAAGAAAGCATAGAACAATTACGCCCATGGATGCCGTGGGCTCATGCTCTCCCATCCATCGAAGAGTCAGAGGCAGGAGTACGTCAGGCTCGATTAAAATTTCTAGAACGCACTGATCTTAGATTACACATAATGCTCAAGGAAACCGGACAATTCATAGGCAGCAGTGGCTTGCATCGGATAGATTGGAAAGCAAGGAAGTTCGAAATTGGTTATTGGGTACGTACGTCTTTTAGCGGACAAGGGTATATTACTGAAGCTGCTGATGGGATTACAAACTTTGCTATCCAACATTTGAATGCCAACCGTGTCGAAATCAGATGTGACTCTCGTAATAGTCGAAGCAGTCAAGTCGCGCAGCGTTTAGGTTTTACTTTAGAAGGCATTCTTCGCAGTGAAGAACGTGGTGTTGATGGTGCTTTAAGAGATACGATGATATTTTCAAAGGTTCGTGGAGCTGAATTTTGTTAGTATTTTTAAGCTAAATGAGGATCGATGGAGGAGGAGTAAGCTGCGGCTGCTGCTCCTTTTTTTGCATGAGGTGATTAAATGAAATTTAAAGAATTATTCGAAATCTAGCAGATAAATTAATTTGAGGAAAGCTGATTTGTGATTTACAAAGAGCCAAAGCCCCTCAAATGAGGGACTATGGACGTGGACGGGCTCGGTTTGTTGGCATCGCAACAAGAGGGTCATCCGGCCAGTAATGCTTCGGGTAGCGGCCTTTGAGGTCCTTTTTGACCTCAAAGTAGGCATTCTTCCAAAAGCTGGCTAGATCCTGAGTTACTTGCACCGGCCGCTGGGCGGGCGATAGCAGATGCAGGGTGAGTGGAACTTTACGACCGGCAATGCGGGGTGTTTCCTGCAAACCGAACATTTCCTGCAGCCTAACGTTAAGTGATGGTGAAGCGGGCTCGCTATAGTCGACAGGAATTCGTGAGCCGCTGGGCACAACGATATGTGTTGGAGCATTGGAATCGAGCTCGCGGCGCTGATCCCAAGAGAGTATGGATTCGAGCACTTCGATTGTATTCAGTCGTTGGAGTTCTCCTCGACTTTTCAGTCCATAAACATGAGGTCCGAGCCACTCCTTCAGCGAGGACAGCAGTGCTTGGTCGGAAACATCCGGCCAATTGGAGTCGTGGAGATGCATGAAGCTTAAACGCTCCCGATATTGTCGGGAGGCTTTCGTCCAAGGCAGCAGCTCCAGCCCTTCCTCTGCAATGCCGCTTAGCAGCGCGGCAAGTGTATCTTCTGCATGGGGAGCGGCGAGTGGAGCTTCCTTCAGAACTAGCGAGCCGAGCCGCAGCCGGCTTCGACCGCGAACCGCCAGGGCTGACTTGTCCCAGAGGATCAAAGCTTCCACTTCAATCTGATCTTTGAAGTGGCGCTCCAGATCGTCGAGGTCGACAGGTGCTGCCGAATAAATTCGGCTCTCTGGCCCGAGATCGTCTAACTCAGCTGCCACCAAGTAGGGAGCATTGCTAAGCACCTGCTGCTGTGTAAAAACAGCTCCGCGTCCGTTACTTAGAAGGAAGCGTCCTGCTGTTCTTCGCTGTGCAATACGGTCTGGATAGGCGAAAGCTAACAGCAGCCCACACATATTTACATCTGATGGCTGAGTTGTATGGATCGCCAGAGCTCGTTTCCATTGCTGAGCTTCTGTGCGGATACGCTTGCAGGCCGCTGTATCCACAGAAAACCCCAGATAAGATGCGGTCATCGATGATCCTTGAGCTTCGGCTTGGTTGCTCCTGAGTGCTTCTAGGCGCAGCCGCAGATCACAATCAAAAGCAGTGTCGCCGCGCAATATATCGCGCTCGTTCAATAGTGCAGCGAGATCGCATGCGAGACTACCCAAGCCGAGCGGGACGGCTTGGAGGATCATATGCGCGAGCCGCGGGTGAAGTCCAAGGTCGGCCATCTGCCGACCTTGGGCACTGAGCGTGCCGTTTGCCGCTAAGGCGCCTAGACGGCCTAGCAGCTCGCGCGCCTGCGCATACGCGGCCGCAGGCGGCGGGTCGAGCCACAGCAGCTCGTCCGGCGCTGCGCCCCATGCGGCGAGCTCGAGCGCCAGCGGCGCTAGATCTGCCTCGAGCATCTCGGGCGTACTGCGCGCGGCCAGCTGCCTGTCCTCCTGCTCCGTCCACAGGCGGTAGCATACACCGGGCTCAAGCCGCCCGGCGCGTCCGCGCCGCTGATCTGCCGATGCGCGGGAGACCGTAACCGTCTCCAAGCGTGTCATGCCGGTCCGCGGCGAGAAGCGGGGCACGCGCATTAGCCCGCTGTCGATGACGATACGCACGCCCTCGACGGTAAGGCTCGACTCGGCGATTGTAGTCGCCAGCACGACTTTCCGCGTGCCGGCTGGGCTTGGCGCAATCGCCAAATCCTGCGCCTCCTGCGGCAGGCTGCCGTGCAGCGGAGCGATCCGCACGTGAGAGCCCAGCTGCAGTGCTCGCAGCTGGGCTTCAGTCCGCCGGATTTCTCCTGCGCCCGGTAGAAACACGAGCAGATCGCCCGACTGCGTGTCCAGCGCGCTAACGATACAGCGCACCGCGGCTGCTTCGATGCGGCCTTCCATACGCTTGTCGAGATAGACCGTCTCGACCGGAAACATACGGCCTTCGCTACGGATGATAGGCGCATCGTTCAACAGCGCTCCTACAGGCTCCGCGTCCAGCGTAGCCGACATGACCAGAATGCGCAGATCATCGCGCAAAACAGCCTGGGCTTGCAAGCAGAGCGCCAAGCCTAGGTCTGCATGCAGGCTGCGCTCGTGATATTCATCGAAGATGACGATGCCCACACCCTCCAGAGAGGGGTCGCTCTGGAGCAGACGAGTCAGCACTCCTTCGGTGATGGCTTCAATTCTTGTATTCGGCCCGATCTTACTGTCGAGCCTCACCCGGTATCCGACGGTTTCGCCAACCTGCTCACCTAAGGCGGAAGCCATATAACGTGCTGCTGCTCTGGCAGCTAGTCGGCGCGGCTCCAGCATCAAAATACGCTGACCTGCGAACATCGGATTCTCCAGCAACGCAAGTGGAACTCGGGTTGTTTTACCTGCGCCTGGTGGTGCCACTAGTACGGCACTGGATGACGAGCTCAATGCCTCTATTAATTCCGGTAGTACCGGCTCAATTGGTAATTTGGTAATCATCGAATCACTCCACTTAGCTTTAGTTCCAAAACTCACATGGGTCTTTTTACGGTTCTCTGATTGTACCATCAATGAGCCTATAAATAGAAATAATAATAAACACTTTATTGTGTCCATCGTGTACAATTGACACTTGTATGTTTTGTAGGAATAGACGCGGATTGCTACCGCTTAGTTCATTCTTGTTCATTTTAACAGTTGTAGTCGTGTTTCTTGCGGAAGCAATCCTTCCTTTATTTCTAGCAATAAGCACAAAAACGAAGAAATACAGGAATCCATCGTTCCGTTATTTCTTCGTTTTTGGGGAAATTAGCCTGCATTCTCCCTAATAACGGAAGCAGGACTTCCGCTATTGTCTCGAATTTGACGAAGCAGCTTGAATAGCGGAACTTTCAGTTCCACCAAGCACAGTATTTTGTTGTTTATACTATGTCCACACTGGAATAGAGTAAGAGGCTTCAATTGAAGCCCTTTCGATGAAGGCACTTATTTTTGCAGTTACAGAATGGTTCAGATTGGTACAGCTATGCTGAAAACTTGTACATTCCAGCAGTCTCCCAGCAGTCCTTCAGCAGATCACGGCGACCATGGTGTCCTAGCAAGTCCTTGCAAGTCCTAGGAAGTCCTCCAAGCAGTCCATCCGATATTACAAAAAAAAGTCTCTCTTAATAGAGAGACAAGGCAAGCGAATCTGTTTCATTATAAGAATGGAGGATGGCTTCGCATCCAACGATTTCAATGCTTATTAATGAATCAAGGCATTTTTTGATGGCACGTTTGCCTTTTAACAGTTTAGAATCTAGTGCAGAAATCAATAGATTAAATTTCTTTTTATTTTTTTCATCGGAGTATACAGGTACGCTTTTATTCTGAATCGTAATAAATAATTTCATTCCAGTCACCCGCCTAATAATTGGATATGTAAATAGTTTATATTACGATTATTAAAATAACCTTAAAATTGTTTGACATTTTTATTAATTTCACAAATATTTTTGTGAAAATTGCTATATTTCTTCCATTTTTATTGAAATTAAGCTACTTATACAGCACTCTTGCCAAAATATCCTGATTGTAGTTGCCGAACTTGCTTCCATAAATGGTTAGGCCATGTAAGTTTTTGGCTTTGGAAGGAACGGAGAACCTCAGCTTAATATCACTTTTATAGTCGAGTCCGATGCTTGCAAGAGTGGTTTCCGATATTTTCTGGCCGTCAATGAAGGAGCCGTCCTTGTTAATCCGAATCATTTTCAGAACCCCGTATTGATTTAAATTAGGCAGCCACCAGTCTGGATTGAACGTGCCTTTCTCACCGCCAAAATCTCCGGGACTTGTCCAAAAGCCCAGCTCAATATCATTCAAATGAAAATAAATATCGGACGGCCAATTATTGCAATATCCAGGCGCCTCCGAACCAAGCTCCATAATAAACTGAAGCTCCTCAAATTGTTGATTAGGCTTCAAGTAATTCGGAATTCTGTATTCAAAATATCCCTCAGTCAGCCAGATGATTTCGGCATTAATATGCTCGGGGTCGGCAAAATAACGCGGATCGTCGAATTCACCAATAATCCTGTCCTTTGTGGCAAGCCCGCAGGTTGGATGTGCCTCGTATGCGCTGTAATGTCCGAGCTTAATCTCGACCTCATACAAGTTTTTGTTTTCTTTGTTCCGCAAATCCACCATGAGCTTGTCTTCGTTGAGATAGCATATTTTTTGAATGCCATGCTTGCCTACCGCGGTGTTAATTTTAATCAGTCCGCTCTCCTCAAGCTTCTTTATATGCATAGTAACGGCACCGTTGGTCAGACTCAGCTTGCCTGCGATATCATTCAGATTCAAAGAATCATGAGTGGCCAGTAATTCAATGATTTGGATGCGGATGTCTGAGCTGAGCGCCTTGAAAATAGGTAAGCCTGATTTCAGTTCTTTTATATAGATCATAGGGATGTCCTCGTTTGCATAGACTATTTTATAAAATTATAAAATAAAACAATTTAAAAAGAAAGAGCAAGCTTTTTGAATTATAACTTGTAACCGTCAACATTTTGATTGACATGGGCTGCTTGAATCTCATAAAATAATATACATAAGTATGAATTGATTTATATAAATATAAAATAAAAGATGAAATGAGGACATGATAATGGCAGAGATGAAGAAAGCGAAGATGATTTTGGAGAAGGATTATAAAATCGCTGAGGTGGACAAGCGCATCTTTGGTTCGTTTATCGAGCATCTCGGACGTGCGGTTTATGGGGGGATTTATGAGCCAGGACACCCAGAGGCTGACGAAAAGGGATTTCGTAAGGATGTTATTAATCTGATTAATGAAATTGGGGTGCCTCTTATCCGTTATCCGGGCGGGAATTTTGTTTCTGGATATAACTGGGAGGATGGTATAGGACCGGTGGAGCAGCGTCCGGCAAGGCTGGAGTTGGCTTGGAAAACGGTTGAGCCCAATTACGTAGGAACGAATGAATTTATGGAATGGGCCAAGCTGGTCAACTCCGAGGTTAATATGGCTGTCAATCTAGGGACACGTGGCATCGATGCAGCTAGAAACTTGGTAGAATACTGTAACCATCCCTCAGGCTCGTATTGGAGCGACCTTCGTGTTTCGCATGGCTACAAGGAACCACATAAAATAAAAACATGGTGCCTGGGAAACGAAATGGATGGTCCTTGGCAGATTGGTCATAAGACCGCTGATGAATACGGTAGAATCGCACAAGAGTCTGCAAAAGCTATGAAATGGGTTGATCCAACCATTGAACTAGTTGCATGCGGAAGCTCCAATCGGGCGATGAAAACCTATGCAGAGTGGGAAGCGACCGTTCTAGATCATACCTATGAGCATGTTGAGTACTTATCCTTGCATACCTATTATGGAAACCGTGATAATGATCTGCCGAATTTTTTAGGGCGCTCTCTTGATATGGATTATTTCATTAAGGAAATTATTGCGACCTGCGATTACATAAAGGCGAAGAAGAGAAGCAAAAAGACGATGTACCTGTCCTTCGATGAGTGGAATGTATGGTTTCACTCTAATGCTGCCGACCGCAAATTAGAGCCTTGGTCAATTGCTCCGCCCCAATTGGAGGATGTATATACATTTGAGGACGCGCTGCTTGTCGGCTGCTTGCTGATTACATTACTGCGTAACTCGGACCGAGTGAAAATTGCTTGTATGGCGCAGCTCGTTAACGTAATTGCTCCGATTATGACGGATAACGGCGGCGATGCTTGGCGCCAAACGATCTTCTACCCGTACATGCATGCTTCAGTATATGGGAGAGGCGTTGCGCTTAATCCGATCATTTCTTCACCAAAGTATGACAGTAAGGACTTTACGGATGTGCCATACTTGGAGTCGACAGCAGTGTACAATGAAGAAAATGAAGAGCTAACCGTATTTGCAGTAAATAAAGATACTGAAGCATCACTGCTTCTGGATGTGGATATTCGCGGGTTCGTAGGTTATCAGGTAGTCGAGCATATTGTGCTTGAGCATGATGATGTCAAAGCTACCAATACTGCTGCCCATCCTCATTCCGTGGTACCGCATAATAAAGGTGGCGCGGCTGCGAAGGATGGCTATATTCAAGCGAGCCTGCCTAAGCTTTCCTGGAATGTGATCCGTTTAAAAGCAGGTTCGTAGCACTCATTATAAAATGAAATAATGATGCCCTTTATTTAGCCGCGTAATATGGCTTTTATAAAGGGCATTTTGCGTGAATGTAATTTCTTAGTGCCATGTGCTTGAAATGCTTATCATTGCAGCAATCCTAGGGGCTAGATGCAATATAGTCCAAATTAAGCAAGAAAGTGCTAACAGAATGAGGCTGATTATTAAAAAAGGCTGATTGTTTGAAATTAAAATGGTTGTTATGTTGGTGAGAGGCGGAAAAGCAAATGGTCATTTATAAGAAAATAGCTGGGGGCTGAAAGTGAGGGTTTTAATTTAATGGAACATTTAAAAAGTGCTTTTTGGGAACCCGAAGATGAGTTTACTCCGATTCCATTCTGGTTCTGGAACGATGAATTGAATAAAAATGAGCTAATTAGGCAGATACATGATTTTAAATCCAAAGAGGTTATGGGCTTTGTCCTTCACCCGAGGATGGGGCTTCCAAGAAGTCAGCCTTATTTATCGGAACCTTTCATGGAGTTGGTTGAGACAGCTGTGTTGGAAGCAGAGGCTCAAGGAATGATTGTCATTTTGTACGACGAAGGGATGTATCCGTCTGGTGCTGCCAATGGCTTGGTTGTTAAAGCCAATCCTGAATATGCGAGCCGTGGTCTGCAAATGGTTGAATATCCCTGCAGCGGCTTGACGAACATTTCCTTCACACTGCCACCCGGGGATAAGGTTATTTCTGTACAAGCCGTCCGCAAACGTTCCGTGAATGAGATTGATCTTGATCACGTCCAGGTCATTGAAGACTATGATAGTGGAGGAGTCACCTTCCGGCAGCCTGATGATGGAGAATGGTCTGTGCTTGTTTTTATAGAAACGTTCTCGAAGGGGACGATACGTGGCATTCACGAGGGACAGGATGATGGGGAAGATGACGCGCCGCTTGCTGCGGACTTGTTGAGTTCTGATGCGGTACAGACGTTTATTACCCTCACTCATGAGGCATATTATGGGAAGCTTAAGAGACATTTTGGCAAAACGGTCATCGCGATGTTTACGGATGAGCCTGATTTGCTCGGTCGTAATCATAAGAAGGGATTAAAGCCTTGGACAACTGGATTTATGGCTGATTATAAAGCAGGAGGCAATGAGGAAAAGGAGCTTGGTGCCATCTGGTTCGAAGCAGGAACTCGTACTGCCGCGATTCGCAGAACCTATGAAACATCTGTCCATCACCGATTAGCTGCGAGCTACTATAAGCCGCTGCATGAGTGGTGCGAGAAGCATGGAATTGCGCTTACTGGACATCCAGCAGCTAGCGATGATATCGGTGCTCAAGCATGGTTCCATATACCCGGACAGGATGTAGTGTGGCGATACATTGCTCCAGAGGAAGGGAAAGCGGTAGATGGAGTGCATAGTACAATGGGTAAATGTGCTTCTGATGCTGCTCGCCATAGGGGACGCCGACGTGTTATTAATGAATGCTTCGGGGTTTGCGGCAAAGAGAGTGGATGGTCCCTCAAGGCCGACGAGATGAAATGGTATTTGGATTGGCTGTTTGTCAGGGGAACGAATATGATTTCGCCCCATGCATTTTATTATTCAGTCCGTGATTCTCGACGGGATGAGCGTCCGCCGGATGTCGGACCGAACAATATATGGTGGTCAGAATACCAGCAGTTTGCCCGCTATATTAAGCGAATGAGCTGGCTAATGACGGATAGTGTTAATCAAACAGAGCTGGCTGTGTTGGTGGGGGCGACCTCACTGCCTTGGAAATCAGTTAAGCCGTTTTTCGAGCAGCAGATTGAATTTAATTACCTCGAAACGGAGCTGCTTTCTTCTTGTAATTTTACTGAGGAAGGGCGAATTTGTATTGGACAGCAGCAGTATAAGGCTGTATTGATAGAGGATATTGGCATTATTGGCGCGAGAGAGCGTGAGCTGCTGAACGGGTTTGCCGAATGCGGCGGGCTAGTTATCGAAGCATCAGACGAAGATGTGTCAATAGTCAATGAGAAGGGAAAAGGTCGAAGGTTTTTCCGTCTGGATGAAGCGGAGAGGCTGCCTTCTCTTTTGAATGGACTGCTTTCCAGGGATATGGTGATTGCTCCAGCTTGCAGTTCAGTTCGAATTAGCCATGTTGTGAAGGATGGAGTAGACTTTTACGTTTTCGTGAACGAAGGTGAAGAAGTCTTTACAGGAGTTGTGCATACACCGTTATCAGGAAAAGCAGAGCTTTGGTGTCCTTGGTCTGGAGTTGTCCGTGCAGCAGCAGCTCTTAGAAACAGTGTGGGAGAGGGAGCCTTGATAGAGCTGACTCTGCAGCGTCGAGAATGCTTGTGGCTGGTTATCGATACTTCCGAGCAAGGGACGCAGAGAATGGGTGGCGAACCAGAAATGGTGGAGCTGCTTGATTTATCAACCGAGTGGCAAGCTGAAGGGGACTGTGGCAGTAAGGAATTGGAGCAGCTAAGTTCATGGACGGAGTGGGAAGGGAAGCAGAAGATATCGGGTACCGTGTTATATGAGAAACGATTTAACCTTTCTGAAGGGGTAGCAGATGGTTTCAAATCCATTGAATTGAACCTGGGGGATGTGCATGAGTTTGTACGAGTATCGCTTAATGGTCAAGAAATAGGTGTGAGAATGTGGAAGCCTTATGTTTTATCGGTTCGTGAGGCACTTTTGTCTGGATCCGGCGAGCACGTACTGCGGATTGAAGTTACGAACAGCTTAGCTAACCGATATGACGGTATGTCCCATCCATCCGGCTTGTTAGGCCCTGTAAAGCTTAACGGATATCGATGTTTATTTTAATGGTAATGGTTAGTTTAGGAAATGAATGGAAACGATGAGTTGGTATGTTAATTGGCAGCTTTGATGGAGAGTACATATATATGCTGGAAAAAACGTATCCTTTTGCACAAGGGAAGGTTTGCTATATTAAACCCTCCATTTCCATCGTTGAAAGGTATACATCTTGACCATTTTACGGTATAAATTGGATGTAGGCCTTGGCATGTACCTGCTGTGGCTGCCAATTCGGAATTTGGGGGACATTTGCTATGAGAGTGGATGCGCATCAGCATTTTTGGAAATTGGAGAGAGGCGACTATGGCTGGATTTCTCCTGATATGAAAGCTATTTACAAGGATTTTGGTCCGGCAGATCTAGCCGGTCATTTGAATAAGAATGGGCTGGATAAATCGATTGTAGTTCAAGCTGCGCCTACCTTGCAGGATACAGAGTTTATGCTTGATTTGGTTGGAAATAACGAATCGATAGCTGGAGTTGTAGGCTGGTTGGATCTCCAAAGCCCGAATTACCGCGAGCAGTATCAGTTGTTTAAACAACATCCGGCGTTTGTAGGGATTCGCGTCATGATACAAGCAATGGAAGACGCAGACGAAGTTCTGCAGCCTGCTATTGTGGAGGCTCTAAGGTACTTTGCCGAGGAAGGATTCCCTATCGATCTTCTGATGCTTTCCCATCAACTGCCGTCGGTGCTAAAGCTGCTAAAAGCGGTGCCGAATCTGCACGGCGTCATCGATCATATAGCGAAGCCGCAAATCATGGAAGGGCAATGGGAGCCTTGGGCATCCCAGATGGAAGAGATTGCTTCGTATCCTAACCTATACTGCAAGCTGTCGGGAATGGTGACGGAAGCGGATCATCAGCATTGGAAGCCGGAACAAATCACACCGTACATCCAACACATTGTACGCCTATTCGGTACTGACCGCGTCATGTTCGGAAGTGACTGGCCGGTATGTCTGCTAGCTGCAAGCTACGATCAAGTAGTAGAAGTGCTGGAGCAGGGGCTGCCTGAAGCGATAAGCGAGCAGGATAAGGAAGCATTGTTTGGCGGTAATGCGCTGCGGTTTTATCGTTTGGAGCATCTGAGATAAGGGGAGAGCAAGGCTTCAAGAAGATGTCGTTGATGAAGCGGCATGTCGGTTATATCAAGTTTTCTACTGCAACAGTGAATCGCCCCTTGGTCTGTAAGGGGCGATTTATTTAGGTTTGTGGGGATTAGGGTGAGCGAAGCTTATTCTTTTTTAACTACGTCAAGCGCGTTTCTCCATTCTTTAATTGGGCATGTGTAGGGAGGAACGTAGGTACACTATTCTGGTATGCACATGTGATCATTCAAGTGGAACGGAAGTACGATCCTTTATTTATATCAAAATGTGGCAGGTTGGACGCTAGGAATAATGTACCATAGTTCCGTGAAATCATGAATTTGAGGGAATCGAGACGTTCCGCAGAGAGAGCAAGTAAGATAAAGTTTTAATTATCTGGAATAAGTAAACTCATATTATCCCTATCTTGCTCAGCTCAGATCAGCCATACCGTTCCTATAATAATTAATGTGAGTTGTGGCAGGAATCAGCGTTAAAAACTCTAGCATTTGGCCATGAACCCTCCCGCGAATTTAGATCCAGCTTTGTTGTGACACCTGTGGACGCATGATGGGAACTCCTGAAGAGGCTTCCCTATTTCTATTGATATTTCAAACATAACATTCAGCAAACATTCAGCTAACACTCAACTGGGATTAATGTCCTTTTAAGAAAAAGAGTCTATACTTCTATTTGTAGGTAAATTCCATATAAAGGTGGACATGACAATGAAACTATTCGAAAAGAAAATTTTAACAGGTGCGATAGCAGCTAGTTTATTATTGGGAGGAGCCGGATTGCTGAGCCAAGCGAATGCAGAAAATGCAACAACTGGCACAGACGGCAAGACAGGAACTAAGGTTTCAGAAAAGGGCGCTCGTGGCGATCATCAAGGACCTGGCTTCCGTGGAGGCAATATTTTAGAAGAAACGGCAACTCTGTTAGGCTTGGAAAAAAGCGTAGTCTTCGATGCACTTAAGGAAGGCAAAACATTACTGCAGCTTGCCCAAGACAAAGGCTTGACTAAGGAAGTTTACTTACAAAAGCTAACGGATGCTGAGAAAACAGCAATAGCTGCAGCCGTTACTGCCGGCAAAATTACACAAACACAAGCAGATAAAGAAACAATTGCTTTGGCAGAACGTTTACAGAAGGACATTGAACGTGCAGGCTTCGGCAAACCAGGCGAAGGGCCAAGAGGCGGATTCCCAGGTGGACCTGGCGGTCCGGGTAAAGATGGTGGCTTCCATCAGGGCAGCAATTTAGTAAAGGAGACAGCTACATTGCTTGGAGTCGAGCAGAGTGTTGTTACTGACGCCTTGAAGGCCGGCAAAACATTATCTCAAATCGCTCAGGAGAAAGGGCTAAGCGAGGCTGACTACCTGCAAAAGCTAACCGATGCTCAAAATAAAACACTTGCTGAAGCGGTTACCGCCGGCAAGCTTACACAAGAGCAAGCAGACAAAGTGAAGACCGGTCAGGCAGAACGTTTGAAAAAAGAGATTACAAGCACGAAGACCAAAGGCGAAGGTAAAGAAGGTTTTGGCGGAAAACAAGGCTTTGGTGGCAAGCAAGGCATGGGCGGCTTTGGAAATCCAGAAGCATTGGCCAAAGCTCTAGGAGTCACTGGAGAAGAACTTCAAGCTAGCTTGAAGGCTGGTAAGTCGCTAGTAGAAATTGCACAAGAAAAAGGCATTAGTGAGGATCAATTGATTACTAAAATTAAGGATGGCTTAACTGACCATATCAAGCAATTCGTTGAACAGAAGAGACAGCCACGTAATTAAACAACTAAATAAAAACAGAGTGAAGCCGGTTGCTTGAAGCATCCGGCTTTTTGTTGATTAAAGTATAAGTCTTAACCCCTCGAATCGAATGTATGGGATTAAAATAAGACCTGGTCCTCGGCTAGGTTTATTTTGTATGGTGTGAGCTCATCTTGGCAAGTGAATGGAAACGTTTACAAATCGCAAAAGGAGAATAAAGTAGAAAAATGACGAAAATGTTTAGTATTTGTTGAGAGGCAAACCTTAAAATAGGAATCATAGTGGTTGTAAAGAACTAGTGAGAGTAATGAAAGCGATTATTGATGGTTCTTAAGGACTATTAGCTTGTAGAAATTTAGAAGGAGGTTGTAATGATGTTTAAGAGCAAGCTCATCAACAAGTGGATCGCAATAGCTCTAACGCTCTGTCTGCTTATTACGCTGCAGCCTAATTGGTTTGCGGATAAGGCCGAAGCGGCGAGTTTAACAAGTGAGGATAAGGAAGTACGTTTCGGGTCGGGAACAAGGCTTGGAAATTTGTCGTATGATGCGGACAATGCTTTTATTAATTTTAAAACGGGGACGGATGGGTTTACAAAAATAAACTCTGATGGAACAATCGATTGGGCTGACGGTGGTGTATTTCCTGTTGGTGACAATGGTGCTGGGATCAAGCTTGAAATTAATATCAAAGACAATCCAACCTTACTTGCTTTAGCCGAAAGCGGACACGCAGAAGCGATAGTAGGCTGGGACAGTCTTCTTTACAATGAATTTGGTTGTGTTTTTGGTTTTTGTAAGACGCGAGTTACATCAGCAGCAATAGAGATTGATGGTGTGAGATTATCAGACAGCTCGCATCAAGGTACCACATCCGCTAAAAGCATGAAGGTAGGGATAACCAAGGAGACTGTTATTAAACTATCCGCTGGAGTTGAAGGCCAAGGGGCTGGTGTAGAAGGTATGTACATCAAATTTCAGGATAAAACCCGCCCTAAACTGGAAGGTTACACTTTTACAGGCAACGGGGCTGAAAGATTAAATACGAAAATCAATCAGCAAGAGCTGTATGTGAAACAAAATGAGAATATCACATTAGCTTATGACTTCAGCGAGCCAGTTAAACCAACAACATTGGTTGCAGGCAATGCTGATTATTTTCTGCGTCATCCGCTGTTTGTCAATCCCGATGAGACGGGATTGCCTGCTGCTGGTGAGCAGCAATATTTGAAGAACCTAACCTATACGACTGGCAATTTAGGTACTGTAAATAAAAGCATCGTTTATCGTTACACGGGGTCGAAGTATCATCACAGCGGCAACCTTCCGCTTGAGCCCAAAATAACGGGAGCAACATCGGGTGTAGCTCCTATCGATATGACCTTGGAGGAGAAATTGCGGTCAGCCGATCTAACGGATGAGGCTGGTAATGCAGCAATCATAGTATCTCTCAACAAAGCCAGCAACTCAAGTAATGGTCATTTAAGAAACAAGACAGTTAATCCTTTTGACTACGAGAATCAGGGATATCGTGTCATTGTAGATGCGGTAGCTCCTAAATATACGAAGGTCGGCAACGGGATTCAACCGGAAATCCTCACTGGAGTGACGTTGAACAAGGACGATACCATTGATTTCACGCTTCAAATGACCGAAGAGGCTGTGGTGAAGGTAGGTTGGGATGTTGAAAAAACATTCATTTATCTCAACAATGGGATGAAAGCCTATTATGTATCTGGTCAGGGTACGGCCAATTGGACGTTCAGAACTAAGATTCCTACAGGACTGCCGATCGAAACTCCGCTGCTGAAGGTCATTGCCGTATCACATGATCAGAAGCTGGACGACTCCGATACTAACGTCATTCAGGATTATGCGGGCAATATGCTCATTCAACCAGCCAATTATACAGGCATCCATGTGGATGGCGACCAATCTAATGTCAACTCCAAGATAGATTGGGCTAAGCTTTCCATAGACAATACTAAACCGGAAATTTTCTTCCATTATGAAAATGGTGGGGCTAGCGATCAGATTTACTTAAAGAACGGTAAGGTTACTATCGACGCTAACGACCCGCCTTTACTTATACCATTCTTAGATCCGAATGTCAGCGAACGCGGAAAAGAAAAGCCGAGCAATGGCATCTATCGTCCTTCGAATCTGACCGGATCCGCTTCACCATCAGTAGGTCTCGTCTATTATTATTGGAGTCAGAGCCCAACAGATCCCTTTGCTTCCAAAAGCAGCGATCATTTTGCAGCGGTAAAAAGGTACGCAATAGCAGGGCTGCAGCCAAGACAAGATTTATATACGGAGAAAGAATTCCCCGATTTTAATTTCAGTGTTGTGAACAACAAAACCAACATGCTTGCTCCTCCGGCTGAGGCTCTAACTGAAGATAAGAGCGGTTTGTGGTACTTACACAGCTGGACAGCGGACATGACTTGGGATTCGGCAAGAGAGCTGATGCAATATGAAAAGAAGAAGAACTATGTACAGAGCCACTCAGATCAGTATGAGGCTTGGAAAGCTGAGGCTGCAGGTTCAGAAGCAGAGAAGGTGTTTTATGCGGATAATAAAGCACTTGCAGCTGTCGGGCAATATGGTGATATCGACGTCTGGCCTCTGGCAGATTTTAAAAAAGATGATTCCAACTGGTCTTACAATGTGGGAACTATCAAGCTGGACAATAAAGCTCCAACTATTACATTTGACCCGACTGTTAATGACAACACGATCGATGTCAAGGTGCCGGTAACCATCTCAGATGATCACAGCGGAGTTAAGAAAAGCTTTTATCAATGGGTTAAGCAAGGTCAGGTGCCGACTGAGCAATGGAATCCACTTGCGTCTGCAGCAGGACGGGTTGTACTTTCTACCTTAAATGAGGTTATAGAAGATGGATTGTATCAATTAAATATCAAATCGGAGGATTTGGCGGGCAATGAACGAGTTGTCAAATCTGAGAATGTAACCATCAACTCATCAGTTCGTATTCCAGTAAGCTTTGATCCTGAACCTAGTCCAAACTATGTGAAAAGCCATGATGTTAAATTCATAATCAGCGGCCTTGGTTCTCAGCAGACTGTTACAGGAGCAAGCTATGGGAATTCCGTTACCAATTCGACTTATGGATCAAATACAAAATCCGTTAGTTCAGTAACGTATTCCAACTACTCCAGCTTCCTAGCTGGTGTGCCGACTGTGAGTTACGCATTTAGTAAGGAAGTTTCACGACCTGCTAATGATACGGATTATACTCTGTTTACAACATATACAGAATTAAATGGAATCCGGACCTACCTAGTCCCGGCAGATGTGAAAAAAGAAGGCCAACAGTATATTCATATTAAGGTGAGGGAAGCCGATGGCCGGGAGAATTACTTCTACAAGTTATATAAGTTCGATAATAGTCCACCGAAGGTTACCTTCAGCTCGAATGGAGTTGCTTATCCACTTCCTTTCCATGAGGTAAAAGTATCGCTTGAAGATACTTACAGTGAAAAAGTGGTTGTAAAGAAATACCAGTGGATCAAGCAGGGAGAAGCGCCTCCAACAGAGAGTTCTGACAAATGGGATGATTTACTCATCGATGGTGTAACCAAAATTGAAAATAAGACTTTAGCAGCTGGAGACATTGTAGATTTCCAATTATACGTGTGGGCTGCAGACATAGCTGGAAACAGCGTTGTAACTGGCACGACCGGATTCTTCAAGGTTTCCAAAACCGGGGGAGCGGATGTGCCGCCCGCTCCAGGACAGTCTGATTTGATCTACGTCTATGGTGATGAGGAAGATGGCTATACCGCCATTGTGAAGTTGAGCCTCGACACCTTAGATAAAAGTGGCTATGAATACTCCGTATCTCCGGATGGTGGCCAAAGATGGTTGAAATGGCGCCCTTATACGAACTTTGTTGCGATTAAAGTATCTTCAAACAAAGTAGAGGAGCTCCGTATTAAGGTGAAGTATAAAACTCCTGGCGGAGCAATCGGAGAGCCTATCAATTTAATGACCGAAGCCGTAAAAGCAGCAGAACCTGTGTATGCCTTGGCAACACAAAGCACAACAACACCGGTAAACCCGACCAAAGGGGTAGATATTGACATCGCGGCTCCACTTGGCATTAAAGTAGTGGCCTCAGCTGTGAATCCTTCGGTTCCGGTTCGCACTGGCAATAAATTTAACGTAAAGGTTAACGGCTACTATTCCTTCGACCTTACGGATACGGCTGACACGAGCAGAAAAGATACACTTTATGTCGTAGTTAGCAATGTGGATGGGACAAAGCCTGTTGGCAGCATTACCAATCTAATCACAGCCAAGACTAATGGCAATGTTACAGTGAAGCTCGATGCTTCCGAGCCTATCCTGATTACGAATAATGATGGCAGAGCTGTCCGCACCTTCACGGAAAACGGGTCGTTTGAGTTTGAGTTTATGGATGAGGCGGGCAATACAGCCACAGCAAAGGCCACAGTCGACAACATTTACAAGGAAGGTCCTCAAGTCAAGATCGTGCGCTCTTACGCGTACGGTGAAAATGGAAGCAAAACCTTTCATACGATCAAGGATGGAAGCGGAAATGTGCTTCTAGCCTCAGGTGTGACACTTGAAGTGCAGAACATAAATCCTTCTGCACCTGCCTTTAAAGTGCCGGATGGAAAAAGAGTAATATCGCTGCAAGAAAACGGAGTAGCTGCCTTTACGGTTTACGATGATTATGGCAACATGACGACCATTAAAGAAGAAGTAAACAATATTGTCTCAGCGGCCCCGAAAGTGGATCAAATCGCCTATACATTTGTGGACGAGGCAGGTAACGAACTGCCTGCAGACAAGCTGGTGAACATCAACGGTCAGCCTTATGCACAGGGGAATGTGAAAGTGACACTGAGCGGACATATGGACGCGCCGAACAAGGTGTTTACCGGGGTTGTGCCGGATTTTGTAAATCACACGAATCAAATAAGCGGTTCGGATGGAAAGTTCACCATGTCCAAAACTTATTTGGCTCAAGGTTCAACACTTATCGGGCTAGTGGATGCATTAGGCAATGTCAATAAAGTGCCTATTGTGATCAAGGGGCTGGATAATAAAGCGCCGGAAATTCAGCTGAAAATGAAAACTGTTCCTGTGGCACAAAACAAACCCAATTTTGATTTCCGGGTTGATTTGGGAGGATTCACGGTGTCTGACAACATCTCCCAAGCGGATCAGATTAATGTTTCAATTAGTGGGCTTGATCTATCCAAGCTTGGACGCCAACGGGTAACCTATACAGCGAAGGATCAGGTAGGCAATACTTCGGTGGCCTATCAAGAGGTAGTTGTTGTCGGCTCAGACGGCATGCTGATCTTCGCCAATGACATCCTCGTATCGGGATCCAGCGGGGAAACGGCTCTGTTTGACAGCAATAAGCTAACCTTTAACGTTTCCAGATACAATTTGATGGAAGTTGAAGGGCAGGAGCGGGTCAATGAATGGGGAACCTTCGATCTGCTGTACCAGCCTGGCTTGTATCGTGAAGGACAAATGAAGTACATCGCAAGCAAAATTACGTACAAGCAATTGCTGGACGGCCGTTATGAAGTAACGTTCCCTAAGGTCGGCTGGTATACGCTGATAGTAAGAAACCAGGAGCGTGAGCGTGAATACGCAACCTTCTTTATAGGAAAGACAGAATAAATACGAATGGTGCGGCAAGAAGGTGAAGGACGGGACATGGGAGTGTCCCTTCTTCACTCGATTTGCTTAAATCAAAGGAATAGGAGGCGCTCAAGTGAAGCTGATGAAAAGAACGCTTGTGTTGGTTCTGGCTTTTCTTTTATTTTTTAGTTCCTTAGCCGGGGTTACGAATGTTCTTGCTGCAGAGATCAACACGCCTAAGCTGACGGTGCTGCAAAATGATTTTATAAAAATTACGGTTGACAATAATACAGGTCGCTTTGGGATCAGAACGGTAGAAGGGCAGCCAATTCGCAAGAAAGATCAGAACGTTAACATGCTGTTTAAAGGGGATGATCCGGAGACCTCGTTTACGACCTTTCGAATCGATGGGACCGATTATATTTTTGGTAATCCTTATAAATTTGCAGTTGATTTCTTCTCGGAGGTCACACAGCCCCAGATTGTTCAAAACAGCAATGGCACCAAACAGATAGAGACCATCTGGAAAATCAAAGGTGTTGAAATTAAACAAATTTTAATGCTGTATTCAAGCGTAGCTGATAAGAAAAATGCGGGTAATGTAAACATTCGTTATGAAGTTGTCAACCGAAGTGGGGCTGAGGTACAGATGGGGACCCGTGTTTTGCTCGATACAATGGTTGCGGGAAAGGACGGACCTGAATTCCAGATCGGAACAGCTTATAAAGTTCCTTTGATGGTTGAAAGGAAGCTGGTCCATAACCCGGAGAATGATCCGACAATTTCGGAAGAGGATAGAGCTTTGTACAAGCTGCCACCTTATTGGGTAATGCGGGACAAGCTGGATTTGACTAATCCATTGGCAACGAATGTCATGGCTTATGGATTTAACAACTTTGCTGAGAAAAATATAAATATTGTGGATGAAATGATCGTTGGGCATTGGAACGGGTTAGCCAACAGCAAGTGGGACTACACTCCTAATCCTAATCTCGATTTCACAAGAGATACCAATGATTATGGAACGGCTGACTCAGCAGTTGCTTTCTACTGGCAGCCTAAGGCGCTTGCAGATAAGGCTGTGCAGTCATTTGAAACGGTGTATGGATTAGGGGAAATTATTGAACCGGATAAAATCTTTTCCATCCGTTACATGGATACGCCACAGCAGTTGGCCACATTAAGTGATAACAGCAATTATGTCGGTGAAGGCATATTCGATATTATCTCAGAAGTAGAAAATTTATCTATGTTTGGTATGGAGCATTCCAGTATTTCTGTTAACCTGGCTCTGGAAAGCGGACTGAGTTTCGTCAAGCTCGACGAGGCGGGTAATGTGGTTCGAGATGCCAGTGGTAAGCCGCTAACAGAAGCGTTCCGCAGCAAGGTGCTTGAATTCAAGAAGACAGCGACGCCGGAGGAAGCGGCACTAGGGATTAAGCCAAAGTACAAGCCGGGTGACTCGATCACCGCTTCTTACAAAGTGCAGGCCAAGGGCAAGTCATGGCCTACAACCAAAGAATATATGCTTACAGCAAGCAGCCCGGAGACCCGAGCCAAGATCGAAGGGGTTGAGGATGAGGGAATCAAAGCGCAGTATGAGTCAAACAAGGCGAATTTTCTTCTATTGCCCGCGATTGGACAAGCTGCGGCAACCTATGCCTTCGGGATGTCGCCTAAGGAATTGTACAGCAGCGATGTGAAATATATTACGGTCAATCTGACGAACATTGAGGCTTACAATGCGGGTAATGATATTGCTCCACCGAATTTTGACTTGTTTCTGAAGGAGAAGGTGACAGGTAAACGGTATAAAGTTCCTGTTAAGCAATCGGTTATGCTCCAGCCGTCGGATGACGGTTTCTCAGGAGATATGAAGATCACGTACAGGGGTGGGGAGCTTGTAGATCGACTGGGCAATGTAGTACAAGCTGGTCTTGGACCGGAGCTGCCTCTAGGAGACTATCAGGTTCAAATTGATTTCAAAGGTGATGCCGGAGGTGATGCGGAGCTTGCTGCTCTGTTCGATATCACAACAGGACAAACCTTCTCTGTAACCGATAATCAGCAATCACGGGTTAGAGAGGCGGGTATTCTCGCCATTTATAAACAAATGGTTGATTTAAGTCATATTAGTCTTCCATTAAGCGATCGGCAGTTGAATGAAATTAACGAAGTCTTCCCGGGTAAGCCGTTTAAGAAAGGGGACGATTTATTCACTGCGGTGACGAACTTCAAGCAGTTCAAAATGTATTTGGGAGCGGCGAGCAAAGCTCTGGACCCGAAATTTGACCTTGCTGAATTTACGAGCAATGAATCGTTAGCCGAGGTACCGGCTTATAACTACCAGTTGTTTGAATCCGACGAAGATATGGAGCAATTCTTTGAGGATGAAGAGAAAGAATCTCTTGTTACTATTCGCGGTATGATTAAGGAAGTCGGAATAGACGATGATAAACAGGTCATTGTTGATACGAAAACCGAGCCTGCCATAATTAATGACTCTGTATCCTACAGAGGTAAAGATATGGTATTTGTCCGGGGTAAGCTGGATATCTTTGGAGCAAAGGATAAAGTGAAAGGATATAATTCTCTACCTTTCTTCGATACCCTATTTGTAAAAGGCGATGGAAAACTCAGCGTAGCGAACAGCGGCTTTGTATTCCATCAGGGGGAATGGACCTTAGACTTCTTCAATGGCTTCGATAAATCATTGGGCGAAGAGCTTGTTATCGAGAATGAGACTTTTCCTGATAGTGGAGACAATGAAGAAGATGATAGTCTGAACGGCTCGTTAAGCTGGGCTGTAGGCGCGCTTGGAGATCGGTTGAATCCGCTCAAGCAGCTGATGGTTAGTCAAATCTATTTCAACAAGCATACGTTGTTCTCTGGGCCGAGCTTTTACGTTTCGGGCTTCAGTTTTACCTTCAATGACTACATATTAAGACATGGAGGCATTTCCTTCGGCGGTAAGCTTTCAATGAAAGTTATAGAAGCAGAAGTTCGCAACGTTATTTTTAACGATAAAGGCTTTGTAGGGGTCGAGGCTGATCTTAAGTTTGACCTTAATAAAGAATTAGGACTATTTGAGCCGGACGATAAGCCGAAAAAATCCGAGGAAGAGGAGGAACCGAAGAAGCCAAGCGGTGAAATCAACATCGTTCACTACGTGCAGGATATGTCAGAGCATGACATTGCTAACCGGTACGGGATTAAGTTCCAAGCGCAGCTGAAAAGCATGCTGGAAATACAAGCAGAGCTGGCTTTTAAAAAGGTTCCCGATGGACGGATTTTACCGGATGTAGTTGCATTTGGTACTACGCTTGGCAAGCCGGGCGTGCTTATCACAGGAGCGACCTATTTAACGGCTGTACGTGGAGCAGTACGCGAGCTCGCTGATACTATCGCTGGCGGCACCAAGAATGACCCGTTCCCGCTTGTCGTGCAAGCAGGTGTGAGCATGAGGTTCGGAATTGCGCCGGCTTATCACTTCGGTGACATTGACCTTACGGTTAAGCGGACCGGGCTTGCACTTCAAGGGAAGCTTGGGTTCTCTACAGTGCCTGAGCCTGAAGACGACCAGCTTCTGCCGATGTTAAGCAAGGCGCTTCTCGAAGCCCAATGGGTGACTCCATGGTTTGTAAGACTGGAAGCGGAAGTAGATATAGGTGGCTGGGATCTTATCATCGGGAAAGCCGGAATATTCGTAGGACAAAATTTAGAGAAACACAGAACCGATTTTGAAGGGTATATCGGTGCCAGGGTGCAGATACCGAGCGATGTGCCAGTTGTAGGCGGAATGCCGCTGGCTAGCGTGTTCTTCGGAGTTAATAACGAAAAGATTTGGGGCAGTGTTGGGATTCTCTTTATTTCCCTAGGTGTCACATATTACTGGGGAGGCGGGGTCGAATTCGGGACGTCTGCTGAGGACTTGCCCGAAGGATTTATCCATCTGCTCGTTCAAGATCCGGAACGAGGGCCGAGGCTGCTTGTCATCGGGCAAGGTGTTCAGACCTTGGCCACATCCAGGATAGATACAGAATCAGAAAAGCATGAGATTAACTACCGCAAAATAACAGAAGACATCAGCCATCTGGATACGGATAGCATGAATGCGGGAATCGGCGGCATTACCGTAAAGAATAGTGGACGTGTGCACGAAATCCCTATGAATGGGGTTAGCGGTAACGCCATTATCGAAATGGAATATGTGGAAGAGCAAATGCCTAACTTTACTTTGAAGGATGCTCAAGGAAAGGTGTATCCGATTGTATTTGATAACACAAACACCAATCCTGCTGCAAATGCCTTTACTCAATATATTGCAGCTGGTAACTCTAAGGATGGTGTAGATGTAAGAAAAGCTTATATCATCCTGCCTCAAGATAAATTGAAAAATGGCGGAACCTGGACTTTGACAGCTGAATCAGGTGTTGATACCAGACTGCTTAATGTACCGGTCGCTCCTGGACTTAAAGACATTAAGTTAAATAAAAATAGTGCAGATTCTAACAAGTTTACGGCAGCATGGAGCGTAGAAAACGCGCAACAGGGAGATACAATTAACCTGTATCTGACTAAAGACGCTGTAGATGGCGCGACGACTAAAGTGACGAATAAAAAAGGAGAAATACAAGAGGTATTGCAGCCTGGCGAGCCTGGCCTTCTGATCGCCAAGGATTTGCCGGTCAATAAAAATGGCGGCATTACCGGCTCGACTACTAATGGAAGTGAGATCATAGATGTTACTCAAGTAGGGCTATTGGGTGACAAGGAAGATATCCGCGGCTTGCTGCAGCAAGGGGAATACTACCTGCGTGCCGAGCTGAAGTCTAACGTTGCTTTTGGAACCAAGACATCGGTTGAGAAATTCGAAATTATAGACCCATTGGCACCAACCGAAGTAAGCGAGGTAGCGATAGAGCCTGCGGGCAATGGATACTTCGATCTTTCCTTCAAGCCTGCGCCTGTAAAAAATGGACAACAAGATTATGAGCAAAGCTATAGAATTGAGGCTTTGCAGGAAAGCAACGGGAAGCTGAACAAGTATCTGAGCTTTGCGGAAATGCTGCTTACGAAGGATGAACTGGACAAATATCTGAATAAGGCAACAGGTAAATATGAGGGTATTCCAGTAGGCGGTTGGAAAGCATTGTCTACTTCCGACAAAATTGATGTTACGAAATTAGAGGGAACCGTGATGGATTTGAAGGATGTTCATTATACGGGACTTGAGGTTGGGCAAAAGTATGTAATCGGAGTGTCGGCAGCCAACAAGCCAACCAAGGCTGCAGACAAAAACGAGAATTACCATTTCTCAGGAACAACTAACAGCACCAATGAGCTTCTACCGATTCCGGTCAAACCTATTTTGAAAGCAGAAACGACAAGCAATCAGCTGAAAGCATCTGAGCATTTCATTGAGCTTGTGACTAATCAGACAACGCAAAGCTTCAATTTTGTGACTGACCAGCAGGATATTGAGGTAGAAGCTTTCTACTCCGATAAATCAATCGGCAAAACGACTACCGTAAATAATAGCCAAGGCAGCCGGGGCACTATTACCTTCGATCAGTTTAAGACAGACGGAACATATGCGATTGAGCTGATTGCCAAGAACAAGAAAACGAAAGACGTCTCGGTGACGATGCTTTACTTGACCGTAGATACCAGTGCGCCTGTCTTGTATTTGGATGAGCCGGTTAACGGGGCGAGAGCCAAGAATGGACAAGTAATGGTATCGGGTACAACGTCCAAGGACACGATTCTTACAGTCAATGGTACTCCGCTAGTTGTGCAAACTAACGGAAAGTTTAGTGGGAAGGTGAGTGTGAAAGCTGGTGAGCCTACCGTGGAGCTAGCCATTGTAGCCAGAGATGGTGCAGGCAATGAGAACAAAGCTTCTGTATTTGTTACGAATGATGCTTATAAAGTGCCTGTGGCCCTTATTTTGAAAACAATGCCTACTTTGAAACCAGGCGGAAGCCAAGAAATTGCAGCCTTCGTGCGAGTTCCTGACGGGAAAGATGCATCGGGCAAGCCTAAATTCAGAGAAGAGGAAGTAAAAGGCGAAGACAAGAAACGGTTAAGTTATTCGGTAACGATGGGAGAAGCCGTTAACGTTGAAGAAAATGGGACTGTTTCTGGTTTAACCGTTGGCGCCAGCCTTATAGAAGGTACCTATACCATTTCAGAAGGTGTATCGCTTCAATCTATGGTAGTTGCATCAGTAGCGCTGCCTACGGCAGACGGATTGGAAGCTATTACGGCCTATACGAGCACGATTGAAAAAAATAGCAGCGCGACAAAGGTAACGGTCAACTCTGCGGGTGACTTGGCAGGACAGCAGCTAGTTTACAGGGTTTATCCTAGAACAATGACAATCGTCGAAACCCTGAAATACAAGCAAAACTTGAGCAACTGGAGCATTCTGCCACCAAGTGGAGTTGTTCCCGCAAGTTCAGGCGATATTGTAGTTGTAGCAAAAAGAACTATGGGTGAGAATCTGGCTACGGCCGTGTCCGGCAAACTCCCCGCGAATGTATGGTCTTCCTCAGGCGGATCAGGTGGTGGAGGCGGAGGATTCGGTGGTATCCAGACCAGTCCGTTGACCATTAATAATCTTACGATTAACGCAGAGCGTAAAGACGATCAAGTTGAAGTCTTTATTAAAGCCAAGGATGTTGAATCGGCTAAAGAAATTAGTATTGCTTCCCAGGACAATACCGTTAAAGGATTTACGTTACACCTGGATAGCGGAGCTGTGTTGCAAGCAATCAGCAAGCAGCAAACGATCAATATACAATTGCCGTTGGCTAAGCTGGTTCTGACTCCGAACATGCTGGCCGGTATGGAACAAGAGCTGGTGATCAAGGTTAGTTCAAACGGTGAGGCTTCTATAAGTGGACTATCCAATATTGCTGCAGATGTGAGCGGCAACTTGCTTGGATCAGGACAAGGTGCTGCTATCGAGATGAATATTCCTGAGGCCAACTGGAGCCCCTATGTGAAAACTCGAGTAGCAGTACCTGAAGGGTTACAGGGTGAGTATATTAGCGCAGTTGTATTGCAAGGAACGGATGGGAATTGGACAACCGTCCCTTGGAGGCTGGTTAATGAAAACGGTGCGGCTTATGTCGAGGTTAGCCTGACTGGAAATGGTAACCTGGCCTTTATTCGTAATACAAGAGAATTTAATGACGTGAGTGATAGCTACTGGGGTAAGCAAAGCATCTCTGAAGCAGCATCCAGGCTGTTTGCATTAGGGAAAGATGCGGACCGGTTCGAACCGGATAGCCGAATTTCCAGAGCCGAGTATCCTACTCTGCTGCTTCGCGTAGCTGGGCTGATGAATAAAAATGCGAACAATAGTTTCTCGGATATCGCTAAGGAAGACTGGTATAACCGAAGCGTATCCATTGCCGCGAAGCTCGGAATTGTAAACGGTTTGGAGGATGGAACCTTCGCTCCTCAAGCAACGTTGTCTAGAGTAGAGGCGATGACGATGGCGGGACGATTACTGAACGCGCTCGGACTTGGCGAGGACATTAAGGATGAGGAAGTAAACAGCATACTCAGTACGTTTAAAGACCGGAGCTTGATTCCAGACTGGGCTAAAAAGCCGGTCGCGTTGAGTATCAAGAATGGCATTATTCAGGGTGAGGACGATCGAATTAATCCTCAGGATGCACTGACACGGGCACAAGCAGCAGCAATTGCAGTAAGGCTTGACCGTTGGTTAAGCGGTAAATAATCATCGAGGAGGTACCCACACAATTCTTATGTTTTGTGTGGGTAGATCCCGTTTAAGTGATCTAAATCAATTGAGGCGGTGCAAACATGGCTCCAAAGCAAAAAGCAATCGGCGGAATTGCATTTATTGCATTAATAATTGCAGTGTTTACATTTTCACTAGTTTTCATGGCTAGTGCCAGCAGTGATAAATGGACGGATCACGCGGATACATTATGGTATGACCCGGTATACAATACATTCAAAATCGATACTCCTGCTAAGCTGGCGGGGGTTGCGAAGCTGGTCAATTCAGGCCGTTCAGCCGATGGGACGCAGAAATATGATTTTAGCGGCAAAGTGTTGGAGATTGACCGGAACCTGGATTTGGCAGATTACCAATGGGTGCCTATTGGAACTAGGGCTACACCTTTTAAAGGAACCTTAATTGCGAAGGGTGGACAATCCTTTAAGATTTCTGGAATGAAGGTTTCAGGAAATATGAACTATGCGGGACTTGTAGGGTACATGGATGGCGGTACGGTAGGCGGCTTTGAGTTTACGGATACCGGAAGTATTGATGTGGCTACCGTAAGCAACAGCGTGTACAGTAATGTGTACGGGGACAACGGCGTTTATGCTGGCTCTGCTGTTGGTAAAATGGTCAATAATAGTACGGTATATAATATAACCAATCAACTGAATGTGAAGGTCAGCACTACTATTACTAATGTTTTTGCCGGAGGTGTTGTAGGGTCGGGTGAAGGAACTCTTGCCAATTCCAATAACTATAAACCGGTTACGGCTTCAGGCATGGATGTGCATGCGGGTGGAATTATTGGTTACGGCGACGATGATGGACTTAAAATCAAGAAGGTCTTGAATAATGGTTCTATAGATGCAAGCGGAAGCGGGAAGTTACATGCCGGGGGTATCGCAGGCTTCGCTTTTGGATTCATTAAGATGGATGAAGATGCAACACCGATAAGCAACGCAGCTTCCATTAAGGTAACAGGTGGAAGCAGCGGTTATGCAGGTGGCATAGTGGGTAGAGCCGGTGCGGATATCACTTTCTCCAACAGCACAGCCAATGCTGGCGCAGTAAGCATAGATTCTCAGCAAGCTAACGGCACTTATGCCGGTGGGTTGGTGGGTGCGATTACAGCTGAGCAGACCACACCACTATTCTCCATAGTGTTTACAAATTCGGCAGCTATCACTAATAAAGGCGGAACGAATGTACATACAGGAGGGATTGCAGGGTTTGTAGGCAGCACTTTTAAGTGGGATAAGAGTTTTACTAACAGCGTAAATGTTACAGCAACAGGAACACAACAATTATATAGCGGCGGATTAATAGGAAAGGTTTCCGGCGATATATTTTTTAACAACTCAGCCAAAAATACGGGAGCTATTTCAGTATCCGGCGGAGCTGGACCACAAAAACCGGACGAAGTTTACACAGGCGGAATCATCGGTTTTGCAAGCAAACGTGTATTATTTGAAAGTACTTCTAATCGAGCCTATGAAAATAGCGGAGAAATCAGCGTAAATGGTGGCAACGGCTTATATACGGGTGGTATCATATCCAATCGAGCCTATGCTAGAACATCTGGAGCAGTCAGCAATAATGTGTATAGCTCAGCAAAAATCGGAGTCAATGGACTAGCCAAACTATATACGGGCGGTTTTATCGGAATGGTTCCGGATGAGGGCGTCGATAAACTGATATCAGGTGCCGTGTTTGCCAATGAGATTGTTGTTGCAGGCGCAGCCTCGGATCCTAGTCACACTATTAGTACCGGAGGCATTGTCGGTTATTATGTTGACCGAAGCGGTAGTGGCAGTATAGACCAAACAGGCTTCAAGGGGACGATTTCTGCAACAGGCGGAGCTGATACGTATACCGGAGGTATTGCTGGGTATATGGACGGAGGCACGATCTCACTACCGTGTGCTGGAAGTATAGGAGATAAGCCTGACGCAAGATGCAGCGGAAATATGGAAACCTCATTAACTAAGATCACAGCGGACGGAACGATTGGCGGGGTGGCTGGATATTCAAAGGGATCCATAACGGGGCCACAGGTTAAGTTTATAACACTGACTAACAAGCTGATAGGTGGATTCACTGGCGGAGTAGCAGGTAAAGCTCAAGGTGTAATATCCAACGCAACCGTTGGGGTTGTGAGCTATACGGACGGTTATAGTGTAAAACTGGAATCGACTGCAGACAGCGTTACAGCTGGAGGCATCGTCGGACATAATGAGAATGCGCTGCTTGTCACGGCAAGCACGGTTGCTAATCTTGGTTTGGTCAACGAACAAGGAAGAAATGGATACACGCTGGGTGGTGTAGCGGGATTACTTACAGCCGAAGCGATAATAGGTGAAACAGGAACACCGATTAAAGTGAGCAAGATAGCAATTGATGTTAATTCTGCTAACAGCCAGATTGGTGGAGCTATTGGGGTCAATCATTCACCTAAGGTTTATGTGCAGGCAGAAAACCTGACTATCAATATAGCGGCTGCTCAAGCTAAGGTCGGCGGTATTTCAGGAATTCAGGAAGTAGCCAAAGGAAGCATACCAAGTGATGCTGGTAATAATACTGCGGCGCATCCACTTATTGCAAAGGAAGTTATCATAACGGCACAAGGAAGCGATGCCCGAATCGGCGGCTTGTTTGGTGTGAATCAGGGAGACACGCCAAGAGGCTTCGCCCATAATGTGAGCATCACTACAGAAGGACCTTCGAATCAAATCGGAGGCATAGCGGGTAGAAATATCGGTTCCATTACAAGCAATGAAGCCAGAAATATTATTATTGCCTCCAAGGGGACTGGCGCAGAGGTTGGGGGAATTGCTGGTCGATCCGAAGCAGCAGACAGCACAGTGGCTCCTGCTTTGATCGTTAATTCATCGGTATATGCAGAAGAGGAGCCCCTCATTACTGCGACTGGAGCGAATTCTTTTATCGGCGGTATTGCCGGTTTGGCTAAGAGTACAGAGATTACAAATCCTGTAATTCGCGCTGAAGCACCCGATTATGCCATGCTGGCTGTGAAGGCTGAGCATGTAATAGCTGGAGGTATTGCCGGTCAAATCGAGCAAGGTAAAATTATTGGCGATGCAGCCATGACCAACATCGAGAATTTATTGGTTTCCATATCGACGGATGCTCCTAATGCTTATGTCGGCGGAATTAGCGGATACAATCTCAAATCGAGATTGGAAAAAATCGTCGCTACTAATGTAAATCTGATCATTAATGGCGAGAAAGCTATTGTAGGAGGTATGGCAGCCTACAATCAAAGTACAGCAACAGGCATTCTTGTGAATAATTATATGGCTCAGCTTAATCTTAAAGTGAATGCCACGGCAGCAGCTTCAACTGTAGGCGGGTTCGTTGGTGTTAATGATAAGCAGAGCAGCGATCCAAGTACAGCTCCAGGCATAGCGGTCAGTACAATTCAGAACAGCCGATATGTAGGATCGATTCAAGTACTCTCACCATCAACGGTAACGGGGGGGATGGCTGGTGAGAACAGAAGCTTGATTGCTAACAATAGCATCACGGATAAGATTCCTGTTGCATCCAAAGGGAACGGCAGCACGCTCGGCGGTCTGGTCGGTCTGAATACGGAATCAGGGACGCTTTATTACACATACAGCAATTCGAACCTAACGATTGAAGGAGAGAATACACTAGCTGGAGGGCTCGCCGGTTACAATAAAGGCCAGATCATTACATCCTATGTGGATATTGATCTTACAAGCCATGCCTATGGAACAGACGGAAACTCTGTATTCCTCGGCGGCTTGATTGGAAGAAACAGCGGTATCATCGAGAAGTCTTATTCAGCTTCCAAGGTTACAGCTAGTGGTGCCTATACGAATGTCGGGGGATTGGTTGGCGATCATGTAGACGGATCCATCACCGATTCTTATGCAGCTAAAGAGATTACAGCAAGTGCAGAGGGATCTTATGCTGGAGGACTTCTGGGCAGAATTGCTAACGGTAAAGTAACTACCAGCTATTCGGCAGGTCAGGTTACAGCGGAGAACGGCGCTTATGCCGGTGGTTTTGCTGGACGCTATGACAATCCAAGCAAGGAACTGCTTTACAAGAACTATTATGTAAAAGATGAGAACGAGCAAATTAATACGGATTTGCCGGATTTCGCAGAAGGAGACCATCGTTGGCTACTTGTGCACGTGCGGTTGAGTACGATATTATCTTCCACACTTAAAGAAAGAGATATTTTCCCTGGCTTGTCGGGATGGGATTTTACTCAAGCTTGGAAGTACGGTTCGCTGAATGCCGACTATAAATATCCGGAATTACACCGTAGTGCCAACACGGGTGGAGATGGTGGAAGCGGCAGTGATGTGAATGCCAACATCAACTGGTACATGAGAGATAAAGGTGCCATTAATTTCGATATTAAAACAGAAGCAGAACTTGCAGGACTTGCTGCGATTGTTAATGGAGCAGTCACAGGCGTGGATAAGTTTGCTTTTGAAGGCAGAACGATTCGTGTGCAGAACCCGATTCATATTCAATCCAATCAGTGGGTGCCTATCGGTAATAATGAAACGAGTTCTTTCCTAGGGACGTTCGAAGGAAACAATTATTTAATCGATGGACTCAAGCTGCTGCCGGATCAATCTTATTCAGGCTTGTTCGGAGTTATTGGACAAGGGGCAAAGGTTCAGCATATGCGGTTGGAGCCTTTATCCGTAGCGGGTAATCAATACACTGGGGTCTTAGCAGGATTCAATAAAGGGACGGTTTCTCAAATTGATGTTAAGCTGCTGAATGCCGGGACTATTATTGGTAATACCGTTGGTGGAATTATCGGTAAAAACACCGGTGTTGTGGAAAAGCTTTCTATGACATTGGACGGTAACAGCCGTGTAGAAGCCGTAGGAAATAACGCTGTTGCGGGCGGTATCATTGGTGACAATACGTTTGCTCTTACTCCTCAGATTTTTGATCTGAAAACACCAAGCGGCAGCATCGGCAGCTCAGCGGCCAACGCTACTATCGGTGGTGTCATTGGAAGGCAAACGGGAGATTTTACAGGGTCACGTGCAACGATAACAGCTGCGTACCCCATTTCAGCTACTGGGGCCAACAGTATTGTAGGTGGTTTGATTGGAAATCATGTGTCCGGTAAAGCGAATGATTTGACCGTTACTTTCGCAGATGGAACATTGCAAGCGTTGGGCTTGGGTTCAACTCTGGGTGGGGTAATCGGTCAATCCGATGTAGGAAATCCAATCAGCAATGTCAACGTAACAGCCAGTCAGGCAGGCCAGCATATGACGGGGAATGGCATTATCGGTGGTATTGTGGGGGTTAAAACAGGTAAGGGTACAAATGTTTTTGATATGGAAAATGTAAAAACGGACAAGGTTGTTTTGTCTTCTCTTGATGGCAGTACCAATGCGGTCATTGGAGGTATTGCAGGGAAGCTCTCCCAGACAGCGGTCCACCAGGCAGCTTTCACGGCCTCAATTAGAGGCAAAGGTGACAGAGTCACAGCTGGTGGTATTGTCGGCTACAGCATGGATTCAATTCTTTATCAAGCGGATGTGCTGTCAGACATTTCTTCTAGCTCGAGAGCAAGAGAAAGCGCCGTTGGCGGGATTGCCGGTATTATGCAGTCAAGCAATGTGGATGCCGGTCTTGATTTTGGTAATCTGATTCCTTTTTACAGGGGCATTTATGATGCAGTCGTTCACTCTAAAGCTATCGAAGCTAAAGGAGTGGATAACGTACCTGATCTTTATGTAGGTGGATTGGTCGGCAAAAATTTAGCAGCCTCCATCTATAACTCAAGATCAACCTCCGATCTTTCGGTCAATGGGGCCAAAATTGCTTCTGTCGGAGGCGTAGCGGGCTACAGCGATGGAATCATCGTCAGCTCATCAGCCAGCAGCGATATCAACGCGGATGCAAGCACGATTTATGACGTGGGCGGCGTTGTGGGCTGGACAGCAGGGGGAGCTATCCATTATTCGAATATGAGCTCCCTGGACGGTCAAAAAATTACCGTGGGCAGTGCTATTACGAAGTCGGGTGTCATGCCGGCTACACGTGTCGGAGGGTTTGTAGGCAATGGAGATAATACGAACATCACTCACTCCTTTGCTAATATCCCTGTAATCGTCGTTTGCACGAATCAGGAAAATACCATTTATGCAGGCGGTTTTGCCGGATTGCTTGGTGATTTAAGCTCAGGCAGCGGAATCATTCAACAAGTGTATGCCAAAGGGAGTATAGATGTTAAAGGAATTACAGGCTCTTATGCAGGCGGTTTTGCTGGGTCTATAGACCACTACAGCATTACAGATGCATACGCTACAGGCAATATAACGAACACAGGCTTTGATACAAGCAGCGGCGGCTTCGCGGGAGCTGTGGAGAGACGAGGAATCGTCAAAAATGCTTTTGCAGCTCAGGATAAAGTTGCAACCATTGGGGTTAACCACGCAACACGTTCTTATGGCGGCGGCTTTGCAGGATATAACGACGGTACTTTGGATGGTGTGTTTGCCAATGTAGCTGAGCTATCCATGAGTGTTAGCGGTGCTAATGCTTATAAAGGATCGTTAGTCGGTTATAACTTCAGAGACGGCAAGATTGTTCAATCTTCCTATGTGGGAGATTTGAATGCTGTCGGATATAATCTGGGCGGCAACCCAGGAGTTGTTCAAGCGGATAATTCGAGTTCCTACGCTTTCGGGAATTGGAATTTTGAGACTGATCCATCCTTCTTAAGCGGCAATGGATCTTCGGAAATTATAATTTACAATGCCAAGCAACTGACAGGCGCCATTACACTTTATAATAATACAGGACTTGATTATTACCGTTTGTTTAACAGAACGGCGACGCAAAAACCGGCTATGGAGAAGTTTACACTTGGAGCGGATTTAGACCTAACGGGCAGCCTGTGGACTCCGATTATGAGCTTCAGAGGAGAGTTCGATGGAAAGGACAAGAAAATAAAGGGCCTTAAGCTTGTGGCAGCAGGCTCAGATTTGAATGGGTTTGTGTCAGAAAACTATGGAAAAATCAGAAATTTGATATTTGATGAGGCTGATATCACAGCAGGCTCTAAAACGGGTATTGCAGCTGGGATCAACCATGTGGGAGCTGCTATAAGCGACATCATTATCCGTGGAAAAGTCAAAGGTAATGACTATGTCGGCGGAGCAGTCGGAGACAACAAAGGAACGGTTTCCAACGTGACTGTGGAAGCAGCAGGCGTGGAAGGCGCTAATTATGTCGGCGGCGTGAGTGGAGTCAATAGCGGTTCTATTACAGGTGCTGCTTTCAAAGGAACCATCACAGGTTCAGGCAGCTACATCGGCGGGATTGCAGGCTCTAACGAAGGACAATTGAGCAAGACTTACTCCAGAGGAACCGTTCGTGCAACGACACCGGGTCTTACCCTTGCAGTAGGAGGAATAGCTGGTGAGAACAAGGGCAGTGGATCTATTACTCAGTCCTTCTCCTATTCGGATATCGACGCGGCTTCGAGCCATGTAATGGCTGGCGGTATTGCAGGTAGTAACGAAGGAGCCATCAGCAATAGCTATTCATCCGCCCTTGTTAAAGCGGAAGGTACGGTTGAGGCCGAAGCAGGAGGTATTGTTGGTTATGCTGCCAGTGGTGCCATCGATTATTCTTTGAATTATGGAGAAGTTATTGCTGGGGTTGAAGGAAAAATTATGCCTGGTAAAGCTTACTTCGGAGGAATAGCTGGTCAAAAGGAAGATGCAGCAGTTGTTTCGCATACAGCTTTTAACAAGCAGATGTTGAAAAGCAATACTGCTTATTACGATGCTTCCGGTAAACGAGTCTCTGGAGATGATAAGGAAGCAGCAGGTTTGCTGGCAACTGATCTGACAAAGGGGACTCTGCCAGCAAGCTTCGATCCATCCCTATGGAAGGCAGAGCAGAGCTTCTATCCTCAATTGACTGCATTCAATAGAGCAGCTGGTTCTAAGCTTAGCGCAGCGGCTGTAATTTTAAACAAAAATGATCTTGTTAACTTCATTCGCAACAGTTTTGAATTAACCAAGGATGGAGCTTTACTCTGGACTGCGAATCCGAACGAGGCTTTGATCACCAATGAGTCCGGGTCAGTGAAGGGGACTCTGAAATCGACAGGAAGCGCTGCTTTGACAGCAGCATTCAATGGCGAGAGTAGGGTAATCACGGTCAATGCTCCAGCCTTGAAGTTCAAAGAAACCGCGATAAAGCCTAAGGTTGGATCCGGAATAGTGATGACTTTCTATAATCAGGTTTCGGTTGTTTTAAACACAGATGAGCCGAATGGCAAAATTTATTATACGTTGGATGGCAGTCTGCCGGATTCGAACGCTGTGTTGTATTCTGGCCCTATCGTGCTGAAGAGTACTACGAACCTTAAAGCAGTTACCATCGTTGAAGAGAAGGAGACCAGCGAGGTATTTTCAGGTGTCTGGACTCGAATGACCGAAAGCGGCGGAGGTGGCGGAGGTGGCTTCGCTCAGCCAATCGTGCAGCTGCCGACAATTTCAGCTCAGATCGGCCAATCAACTGTGAATAGTAATAGTGACAGCCCGACCTCAACAACCGTAGCAATTAACAGTAAATTAAAGCTGACGGCACCGGCAGGCCAGATTATTTATTACACGACCGACGGAAGCACTCCTACGACGAGCAGCGCTCAATATATAGGAGAAATTATCATTACAGGCAATATGACAATCAAGATAATTACCGATAAGGATGATCGGGTAGTGACGATGAATTATCAGGCTGAGAATGCCAAATATGATCTGAAAAGCGAAGCAGGTCAGATCAAATATATTTCCGGCTATGAAGACGGACAGTTTAAGCCGGATATAGCTCTGACCCGATATGATCTCATCCACATTCTTTCTCCGCTGCTGAACATGGAGGAAGTGAGCGTACAAAATCGATTTAAAGATGTAAAGTCAGGAATTGAAGATTTGGTGGCATTTTTTACTTCAGCTGGCATTGTGGATGGTTATCCGGATGGAACCTTCAGTGGTGAGAAAGGCTTGACGAGAGCCGAGTTTGTTGTGCTGATGTCCAGAGTATTAAAGCTGGATATAACAAGCAATGGTGAAACAAGTCTGTCGGATGTAAGAGGCCATTGGTCAGAGAAGTATGTCAATGCCTTTACGAAAGCCGGCTATGTACAGGGTTTCCCAGATGGCACCTTCGAGCCGGACAGCCAAATTTCAAGAGCACAGGCGATAGTAGTCATCAACAGAATCACGGGTACACAAAAACAAAATCTTCCATCGAAATTCAGCGATTTAACTCCTGATCACTGGGCTTTCGATGAAATCATGCCGGTTGTTAAGTAAGAAGTAATGGCGTGGAAAGGCGGTTTGGTGCTTGAAGGGAAAACTAATTCATTTATGTGCAATTGCAATGATTTCGTTATTGTCTGGCATACTCTTTTTTGTCAATGTTAGTCTCAATGCCAAAGCGGATGCGCCCGTTGTTCACAATGCGGAGGAAATCTACGAGATATCCAATGACGCGGTATTCTACATCCGGGCACTAAAAAGCGATGGTACTCTAATAGCCACCGGCACAGGCGTGCTGCTGTCCCCTAGCGGGACAGCAGCTTCTGCTTATCATGTGATAAAAGAGGCAGAGCGGATTGAGGCGACATTTAATGACGGACGAGCAGTTGATTCCATTGAGGTGCTTAATTATGACGAACTAACAGATATAGTAATTCTTAAGTTTCCTGATCCACAAACACTAATGGTGAATGGAGGGGGATACCATTTTATACCAATTAAAGAAGCTGCAGTAAAACATGGAGAGAAGATTTTTGCTATTGGCTATCCTCTGAAAAACACTCCAATTATTACAGAGGGAATTATTAATACTCCCAAGGCTGAGATCAACGGAAGAAACCGGATTCTAACATCGGCACAGATTGTAAGCGGGATGTCGGGGGGACCGGTTATAGATCCATCCGGGCAATTGGTGGGGGTCATTTCGGGCTCTATGCGGACCATGAATAATATTCATCTTGTTATTGATACCGGAGATATTCTCAGCGTACTGCAGACACCTCCAGTGAAGTAAGGTTAAGGCTGATGTTGTTGGAAAAGAACATTATATCTGCATAAAAAAGTGAATGAGAGGCTAGCCAAGATCTGCTATGATAAATAAAGCAAATAGAAAATTTTTGTTAGAGGCAGAGACGATGAGCAAACCTGTGGCAACGATGTTAGGTATGATAGGTGTATTTTCTATAATCGTAGGGATCTTTATATATCAGTGGCTTAATCCGTCTGTGAATTATCCGGTAGCACATGATGGAATACTGGATGCACGTGAATGGAATTTTTCGAATGATGCCGTCATTCCGCTAAAAGGCGAATGGGAGTTTTATGAAGGAAAGCTGCTGAATCCCACTGATTTTAAAGAAAGTCCACAGCTTATTGCAAAAAGACAATTATTGAATGTACCTGGAGGGTGGAAGGGTTTACTGGAGACAGACGGGAGAGACGGCTATGGCGTTGGGACCTATCGTCTGCTCGTACAAGTAGACAAGACGGATATTTATAGCCTGAGGTCCAAAAAAATACGGATGTCCAGTCATATCTTTATCAATGGGCATGATCTGGGCGGCAATGGGAAGCCGGCACTGTATGGTAATGATTTTGTAGCCAGCAATTTGCCTTTCTTAGGAACCGATAAGGCGGATGCTGGCTTCATTGAAATTATCATCCAGGTTGCAAGCTTGAACTATCTAGTAGGAGGATTGGTCCAGGCTCCTGAGTTCGGGTCCTATCGAGCGGTTGCTGATCGGATAGATAACTCCCAGCTGGCAGATATGGTTCAAATATCAACGATGATGCTGTTCTTCCTATATTATGGCGGTATGTTCCGGCAGTGGCGTAAAGAGCGGCATCTTATGCATTTCAGTTTATTTTGTCTGGCAACAGGGCTGTTTTTCAGCATTGACAACGAAATATTGTTAGCAAGGTTAATTCCGTCCATTTCCTTCATATGGATACAAAAAATCATTTTTATTTCTACCTATTTTTCCTTTTTATTTTTTGCGTTGTACATATTTAGCTATTTAGGTGAACGTAATAATGTTTTGCTTCGCTGGCTGCTGCGATTTATCTATTTGTATCTCGTAATTATTGTGTTCATTCCCAATGATTATTTGGCGAATACCTTTTTACTGAACATCCTTTTGCAATTGATCACTTTTATTTATATTTTTTATGTGCTGATTCGCAAACGCAGTAAAGGTGTGCCGGGGACCAGCTTTCTGGCTTTGGGTGTATTTTTCCTGATTGCCAGCTGGATTATTGCTCAGCTCCGCTATGAGCTGGCGCTCGACAATCCGTATTATATGATTGTTACACCGCTGCTGCTCGTATTTTCGCAAGCTTTTCTAATGTCTAACCGCATTCAGCAGGCTTTTTATAAGAATGAAAGACTATCCAAGCAACTGCTGGTTTACGATCGACAAAAGGATGAATTTTTGGCAAAAACCTCACATGAGCTGCGTACGCCTTTGCATGGCCTCATTAATTTATCGCAGTCGCTGCTGGATGACCGAAAAACCGAGCTAAGTCCGCAGCACAAGGAAAATATCAGGCTTATGAACTTGGTTGGTCGACGTCTGGCGGGGCTTATTCACGATATTCTGGATATGTCAAGAATTAAGCATGGGCATATGCTCATTCATACAACTGCTGTAGATTTACGGATGAGTGTTAGCTTTGTGCTCGAGACGCTTTCCATCACGCCGATCAATAAGCAGGTTATTATCATCAATGAACTCACAGCTGGGCTGCCTCTCATTTATGCGGATGAAAACCGATTGAAGCAAATTTTATACAACTTATTAGAAAATGGGATGAAGTTTACTGAGCAAGGCTCTATCCGTATAAGTGCTGAAATAAGAGGCAAAGAACTCGCAGTTTCAATCACCGATACAGGCCGAGGGATACCAGCAGGACAGCTCGACCGTATATTTCAGCCGTTTGAGCAGCATACGGAGATAGGGGTCCAGTCGCCAAGCGGGATAGGACTTGGACTCAGCATAACCAAGCAGCTTGTGGAGCTGCAGAACGGAAAGCTGGAGGTGGAATCAGAAGTAGGCAGGGGAACGTGCTTCACCTTTACGCTGCCGATCGCCCCAGGCGAGGTGTCGGAGGACAAGACGACCTATGATACGGATTATGTAGAGAGCTATGCCTTTGCTACGCAATCTCAGACTGGAGAGCCAGCGGAGTTTTCCATTCTCTTAGTGGATGACGAGCCTTCCAATATCAAAATATTGATGGATGCAATCTCATCTCTTCAATATGACTATACAGCCGTATACAGCGGCAAGGAAGCTATTGAGCAGCTGCGTCGTTCTCCTAAGCCTGATTTGGTTCTGCTAGATTTGATGATGCCCGGAGTTTCAGGTGTAGATGTCTGCAAAGAAATCCGCAAAATGCACGGCCTGGCTGAGCTTCCTGTACTTATGCTTACAGCCTCCGGTCAAACGGGGGATATGATTGCAGCCTTCGCAGCAGGAACTAATGATATTTTGCAGAAGCCGTTTGAGTTAGCTGAACTAAAGGCCAGGGTACAATCGCTGTTATCCATGAAACGATCCTCGGAGAACGCGGTGCGCAGGGAGATGGACTTTTTGCAAGCGCAAATTACACCTCATTTCCTGTACAACAGCTTGAATGCCCTGGTTGGGCTTAGCTACAAAAATACGGATAAGCTAAGAGAAACCATTCATCACCTGACGACCTATTTGAGAGCCAAGTTTACCTTCACCTTTCAAAGCCAGCTTGTATCGTTTGAAAGAGAGCTGGAGCTGGTGAAGGCTTACTTAGCGATTGAACAGCTGCGATTTGGCAGCAGGCTTCAGGTTCGTTATTCAATCGAAGAGGGCTTCCACTGCATGCTGCCGCCGTTGACACTTCAGCCCCTCGTAGAAAATGCGGTGCGCCACGGGATTGGACCGAAGCCTTCAGGAGGTACGGTGGAGATTCGGGCCTGCCGTGTACCAGGAGGGGTAGATATTACTGTTGAGGATGACGGAATTGGTATGGATGAAGATATGCTCTTGAAGCTGAGTAAGGATCAGGCAAGTGGAGTCGGTACCGGAAATGTAAACCGCCGTTTGAAGATGCTGTACGCCCAAACCTTGGAGATTCAAAGTGAGCTCCATCAAGGAACACGTATAAAGTTTCATATACCGGAGGAACGTGATGCTTAAAGCCGTATTGATAGATGATGAAGAGATCGCTTTGGATGTGCTGGAAATTGTGCTGCTGGAAGTAGGCAATGTATCCGTTGAGCGTAAATTCCTTCAAGTGGACGAAGCGTTTGCTTATTTGGAGGATTCGGAGGTAGACCTGATCTTTCTGGATATTGAAATGCCGGGTATGAACGGGTTAATCGCAGCGGAGCGATTGTCCTTGAGATACCCCCGCAGTCAGATCATATTTGTAACCGCTTATAATGAGTATGCAGTGGAAGCCTTTGAGGTCAACGCATTTGGGTATCTGTTAAAGCCTGTTTCCAAGGAGCGTCTTGCCAAGACACTAGAGAGATATCAGCTTCGTTACAGCGATTCGGATAATGATCATGGAACGGATGCGATGTATTCTCCTGCTGCTGCGGCGGTAGCGCATAACGAAGGAGCTGCTGAGTCGTTCCTGCATTTGAATGTTCTTGGAAGTATGGAATTGTATGATTCCGACCATGCTCTAGTAACCTGGAGGACGAAGAAAACGAAGGAAATGTTCGCATATTTATGGCATCATGATGGCAATCCTATGCAGCGTCATCGTATATTGGAGGATTTATGGCCCGATCATACGATCGACCGGGGACAGGCATTGTTTCACACGACATTATACCATCTTCGGAATACACTAAAAAACGCAGGGTTTCAGGATGCGGTTATGTTTGGAGATGAGAGGTATTGGATGCGTATTGATAAGATTGTCAGCGATGCGGCGCAGTTGAAGGCGTTAATGCACTTGGAGGAAGGAGTATCCCTGGTAGGGGAATTGGTAAAGCTTTACCGAGGTGATTACTTAGAGACGGAGAATTATGCTTGGGCAGCGGCCAAACAATATGATGTTCGAGCTTCCTATCTGCAGACTCTGGAACAGCTGCTTTCCCAAGTAGGAAGGTTAGACAGGGAGTCAATTTTGCGGAAGCTTATTGCGTTAGAGCCTTATATCGAAGCCCATTACAAGCTGCTGCTGCAAGATTTGAAGGATGCTGGAGAAGGAGCTGCGGCTCGGAAATTGTATGAGCTTATGGTGGACAGATTCAAAAATGAGCTTGGGGTTGAAATTTCGATAGAATAAGCTGTTTTTACCTATATAAAAAGCAGGAGTAGTCAGGCTATCATAGTGCTTTTGACATACTCCTATGCGCAAATATTACTTCGGCAGACCGATGCACGAATTTTAGTATCTGTTAAACTATTTGTATATTACATCACATAAGTCTATACGAAAAAGACAAAATTGCTGCATAGCGATGTCGCAAAGCTAAAGGGGCTTTATTGGTATAATCAAACCAATAGGATAGCCAGCTGCCGAAATATTGTGCCTCCGTCGATTTATGTGATAAGAGGAGGGAGTATAATCAGAAAGTATTGGCATTCATTTTGGTTGAGTTTTAATCAGGTTATACTTGATGATTGTATATGTGAGAATGAGAGAGCAAAGATATACAGCAAGATCAGACATCATCAGCTGAAGCTTAAAGTATAAGACCAAATAAAAAAAGCGCCCTTCGAGGTGCTTTTTTCTTGTTTGATTCGGTTCGGAATAGTCGCATCCGTCCCTATATCGATCAATTTCATCGTATATGGTAAACTGAGATACAATAAATATCTAGGTGAGTGGGCGATTATATGGTATCCAAATGGGAACAAGCGAGAGCATTAGTCGTACAATATGACCAAGAACAGCTGCTTCATTTTTATCCGCAACTAACCGCAGCATCGCAGGCGAAACTGGTTGACAGTATACTAAAATTGGATTTTAACTCAATTAACCATATGTTGAACAACCGGCCTTCGGCGCCAGATCCAGTGGGTGATGTAAGTGCCATACAAGCTTGGGATTGGGATGCTTTTGACCGTCAGGAGCAGGAGGAATTTACGCTAAAGGGCTGGGAGCTGCTTCGACAGGGAAAGGTTGGAGCCTTGGTTGTAGCGGGCGGACAAGGGAGCAGATTGGGTCACCAAGGGCCTAAAGGCACCTTCGATATCGGATTACCTTCACATAAATCCTTGTTTCAGCTGCAAGCGGAACGTCTGATCAACCTGTCTAAAAGGGCAGGGTTTACGATTCCATGGTATGTTATGACAAGTCCGGATAACCATGAGGATACGTTAAGATTCTTTACTGAAAATCATTATTTTGGCTATTCTCAAGCGGATTGCTTCTTTTTTGAACAGGGTGTTATGCCTGCTATAGACGAACGCGGTAAAATATTAATGGCTGCCGAAGATGAGATAAGCTTGGCACCAAGCGGCAATGGAGATTGCTTTGCTGCTATGAAGCGTTCCGGAGCCTTGGATGATTTAAAGAAGCGCGGCGTGGAGTGGTTGTTCTATTATAATGTCGACAATGTATTAATCAAGGTGGCCGATCCGGTATTTATAGGGGTTGCAGCCCATTTTAATAACCCAGTAGCTACTAAAGTCATTGAGAAGGTTGAACCTGAGGAGAAGGTCGGAGTCGTCTGCTTGAAGAATGGACACCCGGCGGTTGTGGAGTACACAGAGCTGCCCGGTTCCCTTATGTTTGAACAAGATGAGCTAGGAAGGCTGAAGTACCGTCTGGCTAACCTATCCATTCAATTATTTCGTGTTGACTTTATTGAGCAGCATGCACAAACCGAAATTCCATATCACATAGCGCACAAAAAAATCCCTTTTATGAACAGCCAGGGAGTTCTAACGGCTCCAGACCAACCGAATGCATATAAATTGGAACGACATCATTTTGATTTTTTTCCTTTGGCTGATGACCTGACCGTACTTTTGATGAAGCGTGATGCGGAGTTTGCTCCTGTGAAAAATAAAGAAGGCGTGGATAGTCCGGCTACCGCAAGGCAAATGCTGTTCGAATTGCATCGCAGCTGGCTTCTTGCAGCAGGTGTTCCCTCTGAGAAGCTAGCAAGCCGGGAGATTGAAATATCTCCGCTAGTTTCTTACGCTGGGGAAGGGTTAGATTCAGATCAAGGTGATTACAATGAATGAATCTTAATGCAGCAATAAATTTTTTTTGCATACCTTATAGAAAAATCGATGGCAAATATGGTTTGCTTTTGCTGGAAATCGCAATATTAGTTCTTTTATGCCAAAACATTTATGCTAGAATAGGTGGAGAACTTCAACTCTAATACGAATAAAGAGGGCCACCATCTATGCTTAACCGACTGAATAAAGTTTTGGAAAAAGTGATGCCGCTGCTTACTCCAATCGGTGTCATTGTAGGCTTATTATGTGCATCATGGCTGTCTTCCTACAGCTTTCTTGCGCCCTGGATTTTCGCAGCGATGACCTTTGCGGGGAGTCTGGGCTCCAACTTCAAGGATTTGGGCAAGGTAATCATGCATCCACTTCCGCTCATTATCATTTTTATTATTTTACATGTGGTGATGCCGCTGATTGGATGGGGAGCAGGTCAATTATTTTTCCCTGGCGATGATCTGACACAGACGGGCTTCATTCTGCTGTTTGTAATTCCAACCGGAGTTATTAGCTTGGTGTGGGTAACGATATACCGGGGTAATATTGCACTTACCTTGGCATTAATATTACTTGATACGATGCTGTCTCCATTTATTGTACCCTATAGCTTGACTTTATTTGTCGGCGCCAAGGTACAAATGAATACATGGGACATTATGCAAGGGCTGCTTTATATGGTTGTTATTCCATCATTAATAGGCATGGCACTGAACCAACTTACTAAAGGGAAAATCAAGACCCAGTGGGGCCCGAATTTAGCGCCATTTTCTAAAATTGGATTATTTATTGTAGTATCGCTTAATAGCTCTGTAATAGCTCCTTATCTTAAGCAAATGAATAAGCAGCTCATAGTTATTATAGTGGTTGCATTTCTGTGTGCTACTTTAGGCTATGTGCTAGGGTGGTTCGTAGCGAAGGTAATGGGTTGGAATCGTGAGCTTACGATTGCTTTAACGTTCAACTCAGGTATGCGGAATTTAAGCGCAGGTGCGGTATTGGCTATCGCCTTCTTTCCGGCACCGGTTGCGCTGCCTGTAATTGCGGGGATGCTGTTCCAACAAATTCTTGCGGCACTGTTCGGTTATAGATTAGGCAAAAGCTTGGGTATGAACGGTCAGACATCAACAAAAGCAGCCTAAACACAGGAAGTATTCATCGGCTTAGTTAGATGCCGTGAATACTTTTTTGTTGACCGCTGTGGTCTTTCTGTCTATTATTAAGTCTGTTTGGTCATTCTAGTAAAGATTGTTCAAAAAGTCCGCATTTGATCGCGAAGTTTCTCAGGAAGCTAATTCGACATCGAATCTTGCATTCAGAATTGAAGCCCGGTGCTCATAAACGGTTATGCCTAAACTCCGTTACTCCTTCTTCAAAGCTTACGAAGCGAGTTTTCTACGAAAACTTGTACTTCTCGGTGCTGAAAAGTTGACTTTTTGAACTCTCATTAGTAGATATATAGGTAGGGATTAAGCTACAGAGATCTTTTGCAGAGGGGACAATTATAATGACGGGGAAATCCAAACATACGGCAACGGTGTCGCTCGGAATCATGGCGGCGGGGTTTGTAGGGACGTTGTTTGTGGACGGACCTTGGGTTCGTTTTTTACAAAGTGGATTTGAAGCAGGGCTCGTGGGAGGGTTGGCGGATTGGTTTGCAGTTACCGCGTTATTCCGGCATCCGCTTGGTATTCCTATACCCCATACGGCTCTTTTACCTAAAAATCGGGATAAAGTTTCTCGAGCATTTATTTCTACGATCCAGGATGACCTTTTGAGCAAGAAGAGCATTATGGACAAGCTGGCTCAGGTTCCCATTATTATAAGACTTTTGCGCGGCGCTCAACAGCAATTGGCTACAGACGGCGCTAAAGCAGGGATAGCGAAAATAAGTGAGTTTGCCATACAGCAAATTCCTTTGGAGAAGCTGGCTGCTTATGGGGAGAAAGAAATAATTCGGCTGTTAGGTACGTTGGATCTGCGCAGCTTGATTGATAAAACGCTCGGACAAGCCTACGCAAGAGGTTATGATGAGAAAGCGTTTGATTTTGTGCTGGATTTGGCGGAGAAGCTGGTCAGCAAGAATGAAATTCGCGACCGAATGGGTATTATGGCTGTGCAAGCATTGGCCCATCTGAAAACAAACGGACTCATGCAGTTTGCCTTGAATGCGTTCGTTGGATTTTTTAATGAAGAAAAGCTTGGCGGCTTAATTCAGCAGTTTATGCTTACAGGGATTGAAGGCTTGAGGTCTAAGGATAATGCTAACCGCAAAGCGGTGATGGAAGCACTAAGAGATTGGTTGAATAAGCCTGAGCATCAGGAGAATATTGCGTTGGAGCTAGAGAAATGGAAGGAGCAGATTGCAACCGAATGGAAGCTTGGGGATAAGCTGCTTGAGCTGCTGCAACGGCTGCAGACGCAAGCTCTTGAGTGGGTACGTGAAGAACAGTTTGCTGAGACCCATGTCATTCCGTTCTTATCACGTATGATCGAGCGGGTTGAAGAGAATGAAGAGCTGTTAAATCGAATGGAACTAGGATTGAGAGAGCAAATTGCCCGATTGATTGAAGCTAATCATCACAAAATAGGGACGTTGATCAAAGAAAACATCGACCGCTTTGACGATGCGACGCTTATTGAGCTGATGGAAGATAAAATTGGCGGAGATTTACAGTGGATTCGTGTGAACGGTGCGATTTGCGGATTTTTGATTGGAATCATATTGGCCGGTGTACATGCGTTAGTTCAGTAACAACTATAAATAGCCCAAGCATCCCTTTTTATGGAGCTTGGGTTATTTTGTTAATAACGCAAATTTTGTTTACTGCACCATATTAAAAGAAAAATGTCTATCCAGTGCAAAGTTGATAGCGCCGAGCGCCCCACCAATTTCCGCTAATGTTGCCGTGTTAACCGTAATTCCTGCTGATAGGGCCATCATGGAGCGCTGCTGCATAACTTTTGTCGCGGTTTGTACATAGGTGCTGCATATACCGGGTATGGCCCCTCCTAATATTATGGCTTCCGGGTTAAGTAAATTGACGAGATTCGCCAATGCAATACCCAGATAGGTTGCAGCATGATTAACGACACGAATTGCTAGCGCATCGCCTTGATCCGCAGCCAGACAAACATCTTTTGCACGCAGAAGCTGGAGGTCAAGCCCAGGCCTTCTTAAAGTGCTTTCTTCCTGACCTGCACGAAGTAGCCTTCGGGCTTCCTGCTCCATTGCGGAAGCCGTTGAATACAGGTGCAGACAGCCATTATTTCCGCACGGGCACACAGGGCCGTCCGGTTCTACCGTAATATGGCCGAGCTCTCCAGCACCGCCGAACGAACCGGATACGAGCTGACGATCGTTAAAAATACCAGCGGCAATCCCTGAGCCTACCCCGACATAAATCATATGATTATAGTCTTTCCCTGAACCGAATCGGCATTCTGCAAGACCCCGTGCACGGTGCCTGTTAATTGCCACAGTTGGCCAACCAAGCCCTTTACTTACCATTTCCTCAATATCCACATTGGACCAGCCCAAGTCTGATGCACTCTTAATAATGCCAAGCCTCGTATCCACAAGTCCGGGCACACCCAGACCAAACATTTGGATAACCTCTTTATCGAATTCTTGAACAAACTTGGAAGTGTGGTCAACCAGCTCTTGAACTGCTTCCTCAGGTCGTGAGGAGCTGACGGGTATTTTGGTCTTGTGAAGCACATTGCCTAGTAAATCGAATACGCCGAGCGTCCATGCCTGATTATCCAAATCGGCACCCATAATAGCATGGGATCCGGGAACCAACTCTAGTGAAATGGCGGGACGCCCTCCTGTGGAAGGAGCTTTTTCCGTTTCTTTCACGAGATTCCACTCAATAAGCTCGGAAATCGTTGATGAAATAGTGGCTCGACTGAGCTCGGTAATTTTGGTCAGTTGAATCCGGGGCATGGAGCCGTGCATGCGCAATGCTTGGATGATGCTGGTTTTACTGCCCTTTTGATCGCTTTTGTTAGGAATTATCATAAGTTTCACCGTCGCATATCATTCTGTAATTAAATCGATTATACCTGAAACTCAAGATGAATGGTAAATATTTCGATTTCTTCAATCAAATAGCAGGCAGCCACTACTCTATATAAGTAATATATCTAATTTAATAAAAAACAAAACAAAGATCAAGTTTAATATACAAATAAAACTGCTTTTTTTACTTAAAACTTTATTTTTTTAAATACTTAATTTATATATTGACATAAGTCCCTGATTTACATTATGATAACCTCATAGAAATGAAAGCGCTATTACGGAGGGGATAGAATGAAAGCAACGATTGTATTAGGTGGAAATATGTATGATGACTCAACAATTGAGCATTTTTTGAAGGATGCAGCCGCTATCGGTTATGAAGGTGTTGAGATTCGTGGTGTTGGAGAATTGAAGGACGGTCACATTCCACAGGAGCGGGTAGAGCAAATTAAAGGCTTGCTTGATGGCTATAAACTTACACCGACTAATCTTTCTTTGTTTGCAGGCGGGTTTGCTTGTAATACTGAGGAGGAGAATGAGGCAGAGCTTCAAAAATGGGAGCGTTATCTGAACTTTGCTTCAACAATTGGATGCGGCATGATGAGACTGAATCCGGGCTTCCAGCATTCTGACGAGGTTTCTAAAGAGGATTTTGCAAGAGCTGTGAAATGGTTTCAAAAATGTGCTGATCTGGCAAATGAACGAAATATTAAGGCTGTTATTGAAATGCACCATGGGACGCTGTGTGACAATGAGGATTCATCCATCGCATTTGTAGAAGCGGTTGGACGCAGCAACGTGGGATTGATACTCGATCCAGTCAACTTATATCAAGTGCCGACAGAGTATGGAATTCAAACGATAAAGCGGTTAAAGCCATACCTCTACAATGTTCATATCAAAGATATCGTGGAATTAAAAGGGGATCAATATCCTTGGGCTTTCGAGTACAGTGATTATGTACCGCACATCGGAAGATACCATCGGGTTATAGCAAAAAAGAACAACAATGAGGAACGCTACTACTGTCACCGTCTCATCAATCAGGGAGGTATTGACTGGTATGAGGTATTCCGGGGGCTAGAACAAATCGAGTATAGTGGACTGCTCACCATTGAAAGTGTAAGCAAGCCGGGCTCCGATCTTCCTGTACACACGGCGTTAGCGCAGCAATGCTACAATGATTTGCAGCACTTACTTAGTACAGTGAAGCCTAATGTCAACGTTTAAGAAAAGCTTCTGATCGAAGCCTTTCGAGGAAGATATAAAAGTTCAATAGGGGAGTGCTGGTATGAAGAACCTGGAAAAGCAAGTTTCTTATTCGCTCTTTGTCAAGCATTGGAAAGACAAGTCAGCTCATGACTTGGCCCGCTTTGTAAGCGGTATCGGATTTGATGGCGTTGAGCTGCCCGTCCGTGCGGGATTTCAGGTTGAGCCTGAAACCGTCGGAAAATCTTTGCCGGAATTCGCCAAGCAGCTAGATGAACATGGGGTCAAAATATACAGCGTTGCCGCTTCAACCGATGAATCAGTATTCGCCGCATGTGCGGAGGCTGGGGTACCGGTGATACGGATCATGGTCAATATAGATCAGGACGGCTATAAAGCTACGGAAGAGCGGACCAAGCGTAAGCTGGAGCAGCTTATCCCACTTTGTGAGAGATACGGCGTGAAGGTTGGCGTTCAGCAGCATTACGGGAACTATATCATTGATTCCAATGGAATTATGAACTTGATGAGTGATCTAAGCCCCGAGCATGTGGGTGTGGTTTGGGACGCAGCACATGATGCTTTTGCCGGACAGCAGCCCGAATACGGATTGGATATCGTATGGTCTCATCTTGCTATGGTCAACTTGAAAAACGGATTTTTTATCCGCAGTAATGGACCTGAGGCTGAAACAGCCGAGTGGAAGCGCCATTTTACTACCGGAAGGCATGGTATGGCGCATTGGCCAAGGATTGCTGGCTATGTGAAAGAAAGAAACTATTCCGGTGTAGTATGCTTGACAGCGGAATACACGGATCTGGATAACAAGGACCGCTACATTGCTGAGGATCTGGCTTACGCGAAGTCGTTATTTAAGTAATAAGCTTACACATTTCAATGGATCTTTTATAAAGGGAGGTGCAGCACCATGGCAGTTCAAAGCGAATTGCAATTGGGCAGTCTCGCAAAAACCGCACCGCAAAGCAGATGGAAGCATGTGATGCACGGACTTAAACGAGACAAATTTCTTTATTTATTGATTGCTCCCGGCCTATTGTTTTTTCTAGTATTCAAATATGTTCCCATGTGGGGAGTCGTCATTGCTTTTCAAGACTACTCGCCGTACATGGGTGTAATGAAAAGTAATTGGGTGGGTTTTGAGCATTTCACGCGTTTTTTTTCAAACCCGGACTTCTTCCTATTATTTAGAAATACGATGGCTATCAGCTTGCTGAGTTTGGTGTTCTTTTTCCCTCTACCGATCGTGCTCTCCCTTTTATTGAACGAATTACGCAATGAAATATACAAAAAGTGGATTCAGTCGATCGTGTATATGCCTCACTTTCTTTCATGGGTTATTATCGCGGGAATTACCTTTTTGCTGCTGTCTCAGTCGTCTGGGATTGTGAATAAGATGCTGGTCAGTCTTGGGTTTGCCAAATATGATTTTTTGACGAATGAGAACAATTTCTGGGCTCTACTTACTATACAGAATGTATGGAAGGAAGCCGGATGGGGAACAATCATTTTCCTTGCAGCCATCGCCGGGGTCGATCCTCAGCAGTATGAAGCGGCAAAAATGGATGGTGCCAATCGCTTACGGCAAGCCTGGCATGTAACGCTGCCCGCGATCCGAAGTGTCATTATCGTATTGCTCATTTTGAAGCTGGGTCATATTATGGATGTTGGGTTTGAGCAGGTGTTCTTGATGATGAATGGAGCCGTGTCCAATGTCGCAGATGTGTTTGAAACCTACGTTTATCGCCTGGGTATTCAGCAGGGGCAATTCAGCTTTAGTACAGCCGTTGGTTTGTTCAAATCAGTAGTCGGATTAATATTGGTTGTTGCAGCCAATAAGCTGTCCAAACGCTTTGGTGAAGAAGGCGTGTATTAATCGCTAAATATCGGTAACGAGGTGAGGATAATGAAACGAAGCATAGGGGACCGAATATTTGATACAGCTAATATAATTGTGCTGGGCATCGTAGCGATCATTACGCTTTATCCACTGTATTATGTATTTGTTGTATCTTTTACGGACCCGGCAGAGTATATCAGGAAGCAAGGATATATCTTATTTCCACAAAAATGGACTTTGGATTCTTACAGATACTTGTTGTCTACATCGGCCTTCCGAAACGCCACCATGATCAGCGGAATTCTAGCTACCCTCGGAACGGCGTTAAGCTTGGTAGTTACAGCTGCACTCGCATACGGCTTGTCTCGTAAGCGATTGCAAGGCAGAAGAATCATCATGCTGCTAATTCTTATTACGCTTTTGTTTAGTCCGGGTTTGATTCCGCCTTACTTGCTGATTCGCGATTTGGGACTGATCAATAGTATCTGGTCATTGATTTTGCCAGTGCTGACAAGCGGCTGGTATGTCATCTTGATGAAGAGTTTCTTTGACAGCATTCCAGTTGAGCTGGAGGAATCCGCTGTTATCGACGGATCAACCGATATCGGAGTGTTCTTCCGAATCGTCCTTCCGTTGTCGCTTCCTGCATTGGCGGCATTCGGATTATTTTATGCAGTCGCTTACTGGAACACTTTCTTTAGTGCGGTATTATACATCAATGATCATGCTAAATGGCCTCTTCAGCTCGTGCTGCGCAATATGCTGATCGACTCCTCGACCCAAGCAGGGGGATCGGCTGCAGCAGAGATGATGGCTGGACAAAATATCCCTACCGAAACTTTAAAAATGGCTGCTGTCGTAATTGCGACGATTCCAATCCTATGTGTTTATCCGTTCCTGCAAAAGCATTTTGCCAAAGGTGTAATGCTCGGTTCGGTGAAAGGATAATCTTTTTAAAAATGAATTAGGAGGGTTAGTATGAAAGAAAAAGAGAAGTTCATTAAACGTAAAGCGGTGCCAGCATCACTCTCATTCATTATGGTAGCATCGATCTTGTCAGCTTGCTCAGGCGGCGCAGCACCAGGAACAGATAAAGGTGCAGCAGGTGCTGTAAAAGATGAAAAACCGACAGAAATCAGTATCTTCACAGAGTTCAGTACTCCCGAGCCCCCGGCGGCTGACAATCCGGTTACGAAGGAATTCGAGAAACGCACGAATACCAAACTGAATATTACCTGGGCATCTCCTAACGCTTGGGAAGAGAAGCAGAATGTTATGTTGGCATCGGGTGACCTTCCTGACCTGATGAAGATCAAGGATATGAAACAAACTCAAGCCATTACTATGATTAAACAAGGCGCTTTCTGGGATTTGACTCCTTATTTGAAGGACTATAAGAACTTAGCGGCTTATCCGAAAGAAATTATGGACAGCGTAAAAGTGGATGGCAAGCAATTCATCCTGCCCTCCGTACGCCCGCTTCATGGAAGCAGCTTTTTCAATATCCGCCAAGATTGGTTGGATAACGTAGGACTGAAGATGCCGCAAACGATGGATGAATTCTATATCGCTATGAAGGCATTTGTTGAAAAAGACCCAGACAAGAACGGCAAGGCTGACACGTACGGATATAACGGCAAGAACTGGGAAAAAGTTATCGATATTTTCAACAATAGTAACGGTAAGTGGAAAGACGTAAGCGGTAAGCTGGTTGACACTGATTTGGAGCAAGGAACAAGAGACGGGCTTATTTATCTGAATAAAATGTACAAGGATAAAATATTGCCTGAAGATTTCACCATTATGAAAACTACAGACTATGAAAATATGGCAAAAGCCGGTAAAGTCGGCGTCCAAATGGATACGACAGAAGGCGTATACCGTGCTACAGAAGGTGCACAGAAGCTTGATCCGAAAGCCGATTTCGTAGCCATGACTTTTCTTCAAAGCCCTGCTGGTAAAATGGTTCACACAGGGAGCGGATTTGCCGGACTTTACTTGATTCCGAAAAAGGTCCCTGAAGCCAAAATGAAGAAAATCCTGGCTCTGATGGATTACGGCGCATCCGAGGAAGGCTTTGAATTGGCCTGCTACGGTCTTAAGGACATCCATTTCAAGGTGGTAGATGGCTTTAAAACAGCGACAGAACAAGCAATCAAAGAGAGTGTATCGCAAAGCTCGTTCGGTAAAATTTTCGAAAGATATGATCCGTACCTGTGGGCATATCGTGTTGGAATGCCGAAGGCAATGTTCGAACGCAACAAGAAAATCGTTGATGAACGTGGCAAATATGGAGTGCCTGATGTATCGATCGGTCTGTTGTCTGATATTGATTTGAAATTAGGACCGGATTTCAAGAAGAAAATGGACGATATGAAAGTTAAAGTCATGATGGGTAAAGAACCGATCGAGTCATGGGATGCTATGGTTAAGTCCTACAAAGCAGATGCCAATTACATGAAGATGATCGATGAATTTAACAAGGCTTATCAGGATAAAAAAAGCATTAAATAAATAGAGAGAAGGAGTCGAGAGGCCCATGCTGCAAAAATTGCGATTGGCCGTTGTCGGATTGGGACGCGTATCAAAGTCTCATCTTCCGGCAGTACGGGAGTTGGCACATAAAGTTGAATTGGTTGCACTGGTAACCCGAGATGAAGATAAGCTGCGGCAAGAGGCTGAACAGTGGGAAGGCGTAAAAACTTACACATCCTATGATGACGCGGTCAACGATCCGGACATCGATGCTTTCCTGCTGCTACTGCCGCATGATATTCACGCGGAATATTCGAATAAGGTACTTCGTGCTGGTAAGCATGTATTGGTAGAAAAGCCTATGGCGATGAATGTTCAGGAAGCTGAAGAAATGGCGTTAGCTTCCGAGGAGAACGGCGCCACATTAATGATCGGCCAGAGCCGTCGTTTCTTTAGCCCTGTAATGGAGTCCATCAAGCGGGTCAGAGCGAATGAAATCGGCGGGCTGATCAATATTAATGCGCTGCTGCTTGCACATATGGATAAGCCTGCGACCGATTGGTGGAAGGACGAATCCAAAATCGGCGGATTTATCATTCCGCTGTGGGGCAGCCATATTTTGGACTATATCGTGTGGGCATACGATAAAATGCCGCTTTCGGTTTATGCGCAAGGACATTCCAACAATCCTAATTGGAGTGGAGAGGATGAGGTCGCCATCTCGCTTAATTTTGGCGAGGGTCAAATGGCTAACGTTCTCATGTCATTCAATGCAGGAGCACGCCCGACTGATGAAGAAGGACTAACAGGCAAACGGATATGGTCAACACAGAACAGTATCTACGAACGTTACCTGATCGGCACGAATGGCATGATGCAATTGAAGGATGAATACGAGCTGTTGATGAATGGCGAAAAACAGGATGAATGCGACAGAACAAACTCTAATTTTACTTGGCAGCTCGAAGAATTTGCGGACGCTATCCGTGAAGGAAGAGAGCCCCTTGCTTCGGGACGAGAAATCATTCGCGTGATGAAGGTTATAGACGCTTGTTTCGAATCCATGCGAACGCATCAGGTTGTGCCCATTCAGTCTTAAAGATAGCTTTAACAAATGCTTACCAAGTCAGTTTCACTAAAACGAAACTCTTAGGAGGAACTATACCCATGAAGAAGAAAGCATTGGTGCTCTCACCGGAATCACGTTTGAAAGAGGTCTGTTCCGACAAATGTCGGACACTCTTGAATGAACATTTCGATGTATCCTGGAATGAAACGGGCAAGGATTACACGAAGGAAGAGCTGGCCGAAATGGTTAGTGACGCCGAAGTGATTATTACGAGCTGGGGTTCTCCTAGTCTTAGCGAAGAAGCATTGGAGAAAGCGGTCAAGCTTCATTCAATAGGCCATGCGGCCGGAACGGTGAAGAATTTAGTTCCTAAGCAAATCTTTTCACGTGGTGTTAGGGTATTCTCTGCGGCTCCCCGTATCGCGTTAAGCGTGGGAGAATACTGCCTTGCGGCACTGCTTGCATCCCTTCGCCATCTGCCTACTCTGGATGCCTCATTGCGGGCAGGCCAATGGAGAGAGCTTGGTCTTAAAGGCAGAGAGCTTACCGGCAGCACAATCGGTATCATTTCCGCTAGCTCCACAGCCCGGGCTTTCATCAAACTGTTAGCGCCGTTTCAAGTCAACGTACTTGTTTACGATCCGTATTTGTCCGAGGAAGCGGCAGCTGCATTGAACGTTACGAGAGCATCCCTAGAGGAAGTTATGAGCTGTCCCATTATTTCGGTACATGCACCTAAGCTTCCCGCTACGGAAAGAATGCTAACCCGTGAATTGTTGGCGCTCATTCCTAATGGCGCTGTTTTTATCAATTCTTCACGCGGTCCTGTTGTGGATGAGCAAGCCTTTATGGACGAGCTTAACAGCGGACGTTTCTTCGCAGCGCTCGACGTGTTCGAGAAAGAGCCGCTTGTAGCGGACAGCCCGATTCGTTCCTTGCCGAATGTACTCATCACCCCGCATGTTGCCGGAGCATCGGTACAAGGCCATCTTTCGTTGATGGAGGAAGTGGTGAAGGACATTATACGGGGCTTAAATGAAGAAAAGACAACCTATGAAGTCAGCGAGAGAATGTGGGAAGTTATGGCATAGAAATTCCGGATACGGATAAATAACGCAGCTTTGGAGCTAAGTGGAAGGAGATTTGAACATATGGTAAGAAAAATGTCAGTACCGCCTATGGAATTGGTGGACTACGAGGGTCCCGGTACGCAGATGTGTGCTGTTATGGATGCAATTGGAGAGATTAGTGTCAGAAGGGCTTTGATTCCTGAGCCCAAGGATGGAGAGGTACGCGTCAAGGTTAAGTGGGTCGGCATTTGCGGCAGTGATGTTGAAGTGTTCCGAGGCGCACGCGAGCCTGAATTTATTTCGTACCCAACCAGACTTGGACATGAAGTAGCCGGAGTCATCGATAAAATCGGACCTAACGTGATTGGTGTCAAGGAAGGCGATCATGTAGCACTGAGGTATGTATGGGGTGCATTTGCAGAATATGTGTGCTGCACTCCCTTCTCACTGAAGGTACTGCCTAAAGACCTTCCATTAATCGAAGGCTCGTTAATTGAGGTGCTTCCCGGAATCATCCATGCAGCCGAATTGGGCGATATATCTCCCAATAAGAATGTATTAATCACAGGGCAGGGCGTCAGCGGTTTAGTGATGACCCAAGTGGTAAATATGTTCAGTCCGAGAAATTTAATTGTTACAGACCTGTTTGATGAAAAGCTGGCACTAGCCCGGAAATATGGAGCTACCCATACTTATAAACTTCCTAATGAGCATGCAAATACAATGGATATTGTCGGAGCCGATTTCCCTGATGGCTTTGACGTAGTTATTCCTTGCTTGCTGGAAGGAGCGGGAATGGTGGATGCCATTAACGCTGCGGCTCAAAACGGGCGTATAGTTATGTACGGCTGCATCGGCACCTGCCACAAACCGGTTGATTTCTTCAAGGTTCATAAAAAAAGGCTGGATATTTTGTCTACGGAGCCTAAACGTGACATCGATAATCGACGTTTCTTCGATGAAGGTCTGCGTCTTGTTCTGGACGGACTAGTCAACACAGAGGAAATGATAACTCATGTTGTTCCTCTAGCAGAGGTTGCACGAGCATTCCAATTGAGGAATGAGCATAAAGGAGATACCATTCACGTTATGATCGACTGCGAAGCGAAATAGTCAGTAACAAAACCGTCCATCAGGGCGGTTTTTGTTGTTGTGCGATTACTATGAAACGAGAGTGTTACACCTAGTCTAAAACTCCAGCTTTTTAAAATAACATAAACAAGCCAAACGGTACCCTAAGGACATCGCTGTACGACCGACAGCTAGAGCTCTTTGCTCATTTTTAGTCGGCTCTGCCAGAAGTTCGGCATTCTCCACAATTTTGATCGTACAGCTGCGGCAAGCTCCCTTAGTGCAAAGAAATGGAATTCCCTCTTTTTTCGGCTCGGTGAATGATTCATTTACTATTTGCAGGACTGTCATTCCCGGCTGGTATACGACAGTGAACATTTTATCGCTGTTATGAACCGCTTGGATCGTTATGGTATTCACTTAGTCATTGTCTCCTATATGTTTGAGATATCTGTATTATAGCAAACTATGGTTATCTGTTTAATGGCTGAATTCTCCAATTACAGGGAAGATGTCTGAAGAAACGGTTATAATAGAGTCAATGCTTTTTAATATGGAAGGAGTGCGGGAATATGGCAATAATCAATAGATATGAGATTGAGCAAATACGAAGTGCGATCTCTAAGCAACCTGTATTACTTGCTGACGGAACTCCATTGCCAAGATTGGGTCAAGGCACTTGGAACATCGGCGATGATCCTTCTAAAAGGGATGAAGAGATCCGTACATTAAGATTAGGTGTGGAGCTTGGGATGAATTTAATCGATACCGCTGAAATGTATGGTGAAGGTAATTCGGAGCAATTGGTCGGAGAAGCAATTAAAGGAATCAGAGATGAAGTATTTATTGTATCCAAGGTATATCCTCATAACGCAGGCTTAACCCGCATTGCCACAAGCTGTGAAGCGAGCTTGAGGCGGTTGCGGACAGATCGTTTGGATCTGTACCTGCTGCATTGGAGAGGAAACGTCCCGCTAAGTGAGACCATCGAAGGAATGGAGAAATTAGTTCAAGAGGGGAAAATTGCAAGATGGGGTGTATCCAACCTCGACACCGCCGATATGAAGGAGCTGCTTAGATATGATAAAGGTGCTCGGTGTGTAACTGATCAAGTGCTATATCATCTTGCCTCACGGGGGATCGAGTATGATTTGCTGCCTTTACTAAGAGAGCATAGAATGCCGATAATGGCTTATTGCCCCCTAGCTCAAGCCGGTTCATTAAGAAGAGGGCTTGTTGAAAATAAAGCACTCCAAAATATTGCTAATAAGTATAACGTCACTCCGTATCAGCTGCTATTGGCTTGGTGTACCCACGAGGGAGATGTTATTGCGATACCAAAAGCATCGTCTGAAGAGCATGTGGTTGATAATGCTCAAGCTATCTTTATTGATTTATCCGAAGAGGATATCCGAAGCTTGGATGCTGAATATGCGAAACCGTCAAGAAAAATGCCGCTTGATATGGTGTGATAAGGAGAGGCAGCTCCTTCTTTGAAATTTGCCGCTCCAATTAATATGATTTATGCTAAAATATATGAGACCAAATGCGCTATCTTTTTAATAAGCCAAGTTGGATTTATTGTTATGGGAAGGCGGGTACTTCTTAATGAAGCTAGGAGCTATTGAAGCAGGAGGAACGAAATTCGTCTGCGGTATCGGCAATGAGCATGGCGAAATTACGGATCGGATAAGTTTTCCGACAACAACACCTGAGGAAACGATGGGACAGGTGATTCAGTATTTTAAGGAAAAGGACGTTGAGGCGATAGGTATCGGCTCTTTCGGTCCGGTAGATTTGAACAAATCCAGCAGTACATACGGTTATATTACTACAACTCCCAAACCTTACTGGAATCAATACCCTGTTCTAGGTGAACTTCAAAAGCATGTGAATGTTCCAATAGGATTTGATACAGACGTGAATGCAGCGGCTTTGGGAGAAGTCGAGTGGGGAGCAGCCCGTGGCCTATCCAGCTGTGTGTATGTAACAATTGGAACCGGAATTGGAGCCGGAGCTATTGTAGAAGGAAAGCTGCTGCATGGTTTGCTCCATCCGGAGATGGGGCATGCTTTGATTAAACGGCATCCTGAGGACCCTTTTGAAGGCAAATGTCCTTATCATCATGATTGCTTGGAAGGAATGGCTGCAGGCCCGGCTATCGAAATGCGATGGGGGAAAAAAGGGCATGAGCTTGAACAGAACGATAAAGTGTGGGAGATAGAGGCTTATTATTTGGCTCAAGCGGTTACAAATTTTATCTATATTCTTTCTCCTGAAAAAATTATATTGGGTGGCGGCGTTATGAAGCAAAAGCAGCTGTTCCCTTTGATTCGCAATAATGTAGCGCAAATGTTGAATGGCTATGTACAGAAGCGGGAGCTGGCTGAGGCAATAGATGATTACATCGTGCCTCCGGGTCTCGGAGATAATGCAGGACTTAGCGGTGCATTGGTGCTTGCAAAGCGGGAGCTGCAACAGTAAGCTATAGCAAGGCAGAATGACATAAAAATAATTTCTAAATTAGGAAAAGAGGACACACCATGATTGATCATATCGTACTTGTAAAATTCAGTGATACTACAACGCCAGAGCAGTTGCAGGAAGTAGTGGATCGATTCAAAGCAATAAGAAGCCACCTGACAGGAATTGTTGACCTTCAAGCGGGACTTAATTTCTCAGACAAAAATCAAGGCTACCAAGTGATTTTATCCGTACGTTTCGAAGATAGAGCAGCGCTTGCTGCATATGGCCCGAATCCTCAGCATCAGGCTGTGGGAGCTTTTATTAGGGAAGTTGGCAGATTGGATAGTATCGTGGTTGATATAGAGATCTAATCTGAATCGAATATGGAAAGAGGCCGACTGTCAATGTACACGGTAACCCGAAAGGTAGACACTTTATAAAAAAGTGCACGTCTTCCCCGGTTACAAGTTCATTGCAGTCGGCCTTTTTTTTGATAGATTAGTTCCTGAATCTACGAACTACACGATGTAGTTTGAAATGATTATAGGAGCATTAACTATCTTATTATATATTAAAACGAACTTAGCGCTTGACGAATTCATTCGATTTTCGGCTCCATACCCAGCTCTGCGCTTGACAAGACCTTACGAATGGCAATAACAGTACACAAGACAATATTCGAATCCATTGCCTCCCCAAAACCTGCATCTATACAGCCTTTGGCCGTTTTATCGGGAGTCTTCGTGAATTCATGCAAATGTGCATCTCTTTTTTCATTCTCAGCTGAAACCGGAGCATTTTCAAGAACATTGCTGTACTTTCGCAGTTATTTCCTCTCAACAGCAAATTTTGGTGAAAAAGAAACTGCATGTTTGCAGGATATTGTGCAAGCTGATGATCGGAGGTGGGGCAAACGCTGATTTTGAGGTTGAGCCCTTATTATAGCCTCGTTTTATCCAAGCTTGCATGAAGCAAGGCGTATGGGTCAATCCAAGGGTTGGTCTAATTGTTTCAAAAGTCAGTTGCTGCTAGTGAGACCCCGCTACAAGAAACGGACGAAATGGTGATAATCAAGACAGCAATGGATGAAATTCACAGATGAGCCTAGTATACTGAAGATGCGGCTGTATGGCTTGATTCTGCAGCTTTGGAAAGGATTTTTCATTCAATGGTCCTGAGGTATTTTTGTGCTTTAGACGATGATTAGATTTGTAATAAGCTTAAAGAACTCGATAAGCAGACGGACAACCATTACGTTCTATTGTAGTGGTGCAGCTTCAAGGTTTGTCGGCTTCCGGAACGGAAGTTGTCAAAGGAGCTGGGCGAGTACAAACGAATGCAATCCTAAATATTAAATAGGGGGATAATGAATGATGAATAATGCACAGCAAAAAGCTAATCCTCAAAAGCTGGAGCAGCTAGTTTCGCTGGCGCTTCAAAAAGTAGGGGTATCCCGGGCGGAGGCAGATTTGACTGCAAACATATTAGTCGATGCTGACCTGCGTGGAATTGATTCACATGGCGTCATCAATTTGTATAGTTATTACATTAAAGGCATTCAAACCGGTCGGATCAATAACAAGCCGGAGATTAAAATAGTTCCGGGCAGCCCTACTACAGCATCCGTTGATGGTGATAACGGTCTTGGGTTTGTCATCAGTCATAAGGCGATGAGTGAAACGATAAGAATGGCGAAAGAAATGGGTACGGGGTGGACAACTGTATATAACAGCAATCACTGCGGTGCCGGAGCCTATTATACATTAATGGCAGCACGGGAGAATATGATCGGCATTCTTTTTTCCACAGGAGGATCCACGGTAGCAGGGCCTGGCGGCAAGGAGCGAATGATTGGCAACAATGTAATAGCCTTCGCAGCGCCAGGGGATAAGCACGGACCTTTTGTTCTGGATATGGCGCCAACCATGGCTATAGCTAACAAGCTGCATATGCTCCAATGGGAGGGCAAGAGTATGCCGGAAGGCTGGGCTGTAGATTCGGAAGGACGGCCTATTACAGATCCCAACGTTTATTTTGCGGAAAAAGGAGCGGTTCTTCCATTAGGCAGCACGGCTTCGCATGGTGTACATAAGGGCTTTGGTTTGCTGCTGGTTGCGGATATTTTAACCGGTCTCCTATCAGGAGATGGAGGTAGTATGTTCCGTAGAAAAGGCGCGGAAAGTCATGCCTTCTGTGCCTTGAGAATCGATGCTTTCCCTACGGGTGGCGGGTTTGGACAGCTAATGGATGAAATGATCGGGAAGCTGCATGCAGCCCCTACTGTAGAGGGTGCGGATAGCATGAAGTATCCGGGTGAGAAAGAAAATGTAACTTATCGGGAGAGAAGTGCGAACGGCATTCCTCTGAAGGAGAATGTAGTAAAGGATCTCCGCGAGATGTGCGGGGAGCTGGAGCTGTCTATGGACAGCATTTGGGTAAATTAAAGTAGCTTATTTTATTGATGAAATTATTGGTGATAAATGTTATTGTACAGTTAATAAAATTTTTTTATGAGTATATGGGAGGCTGACCGGATGGGTGCCATTAATTACAGTGCTTTAAGCTCTGCCGAATTAAACGGACTTTATTTGGAATTGCAGGGGAGATTCGACGAGTATAAGAACCGGAAGCTGAGCTTGGACATGTCCAGAGGCAAGCCTTGTTCGGAGCAGCTTGATCTTTCTCTAGGAATGCTGGATGCAATTGGCTCCAATGACAGCTTGAAAACTAAGGATGGATCGGATAGCCGCAACTATGGAGGGCTTGACGGAATCGCCGAGGCGAAGGAGCTGTTCGCGAAGATACTTGAGGTTAGTATGAATGAGATTATTATCGGAGGCAATTCAAGCTTAGCTCTCATGCATGACACTATTTCCAGAGCAATGGTTCACGGCCTATATAGCAGTAAGGCTCCTTGGGGCAAGCTGCCCGTGGTCAAATTTCTGTGCCCAAGTCCTGGTTACGATAGGCATTTTGCTATATGCGAGCTGTTCGGTATTGAGATGATACCTGTGGAAATGCTGCCGGACGGACCGAATATGGATCAGGTTGAGAGGTTTGTCAGGGAAGATGCTGGTGTCAGAGGAATATGGTGCGTACCTAAATATAGCAACCCTGACGGTATTACGTATTCGGATGAGGTTGTGGACCGGCTAGCTTCCATGGAAACCAAAGCGGAGGATTTCACCATTTTTTGGGATGATGCTTATACGGTGCACCATTTAACAGATAATCCCGATCGCTTGAAAAATATGTTAGCCGCCTGTAAAGCGGCAGGAAACCCGGACCGTGTGCTCATATTCAGCTCAACGTCGAAGATTAGCTTTTCCGGTTCCGGAATCTCTGTGATGGCAGGCAGTGAAAACAACTTGAATTATTTCCGCAAGCAGCTCGCTGTTCAGTCTATCGGACCGGATAAGATCAACCAGCTTCGCCATGTTCGATTCTTTAAGGATACCGATCATATTAAAGCCCATATGGAAAAACATGCAGCGATCATTAAACCGAAATTTGATACGGTATTTAGCATACTCGAAGCTGGTTTATCCGGGAGGCAGATTGCCGAATGGAACAAGCCGAACGGTGGGTATTTCATTAGCTTAAACACATTAGACGGTTGTGCTCGGGAGGTTGTATCCATGGCATCCGAAGCTGGCGTCACCTTGACCAAGGCAGGAGCTACATTCCCTTACGGCAAAGACCCGCGGAACCGGAATATTCGGATAGCTCCTACGTTTCCCACTCCAGCCGAGCTGAAAACAGCGATTGAAATTTTATGCCTCTGTGTGCAATTGGTCAGCATCCGGAAGCTTCTAGCAGATAAGGGATAGCGGAATCATAAATTCTCATCAATAAAAGAAGCAAGCCCAACAATAGGGCTTGCTTCTTTACAATGTCGTCGATAAACGGAGAGTGTTCCCATTGGGGAGCTGCAAGGACCAGCCGGGCTCCTTCATTTTCTCCAAATGAAGGACAGGTTCTCCTTCACGGTAAGCATGAAATATACTTACGAACGTCGTTTCGGTAACCTGCTTGCGGCGGCGAATCAAAGTGCTTCTCCTTTTCACATTCGACAAAGCTGGAGATTCAGCCAGAAAAATTTCTTCACCTTCTACAGGATCGAGCAGGTGTAGGGCAAGCCTGTCGGATGCTTGGGCTTCACGATCCCATTGCCATTGCATTACGTTCAGGGAACCGGATAAATCAAGAAGCTGAATGTCCTTAAAGTAATTGTAACCGTCCAGAGAGCCTAAGCTGCCACTTTCTAATTGACGGGCAACACTTATACCGTTCTGATCAATGAGCGGCATTCCTTGTGTATGTACAATCCAATCCAGATCCTCGGGCTGAGCACACCGGACATGAAATACATCGAAGAGCAGCGAGTCAGCCATTACTATTTTACGCTGCATGAATACTCCTGGATAGGTACCCTCCACATCAGCATTCGATTCCATTAAAACAGTTCCTTCAACCCGTGTATTTCGTAACGTTCCTTCTGTGCTTGCCTGGGATCTGGTGCCTATGGTTACCGTATTATGCGCTGCCGTATGTTTGAAATAACCAAAGTGCATCGGATTGCCATAGGGCATCGTTCCTGCATCAGTCAACCAAGGATGTCCATTAGCATAAAACAGTATATTGAGCTTATCTTGATGGCCGTGCTCACCGCCATGCTCGCCATAATCGATCATCGCCATTTGACTATGTTCTTTGGAAGATGTTTGCCAGCTAGAGAAGATCATGCCTGAACGTTTCAAGTCTACAAACTCCAGTGTATGCTTCGTTAGTTTCTTCAAGTCTTCTTCAATGGGTTCTCCGAAGAGAAGGCTGTACAAATTGTTCCGCTTACTATTCAATACCAGTCGTTTACCAATGCCGAAATGAACGAGGGAGAATTCGTAGAGATGAGTATATCGTTCCAGCTGGACCTCTCCCGAATCATGAACAGCAGGCAAAGTGCCATCGGGAAACATGCAATCAAGCGGAACCTGAAACATCATTTGGAACCGGGGATGCTCATAAAGCTTCATCCCAAAAGAAAGTCCGGCAAGAGCAATCATCACCTGTGCTTCCAAGGTGTAGAAATGATATCCCCATGATCCCTCGTACCAAAATCCATCATCGGCCAAGCTGTTTTCCATTTGAAACAGGAATCCGTTCTCAGGATCGTCTATCACTTCGTCCATAAGAGCGCTGTCTTCCAGCGCAGCCGCAACGAGAGCCTTGGCCGCGTTATGATAGGTCTGCCAATTGGACTTTTTCTTAGGATTATTGGCTATTACTTGAAGAGCCGGACGGAGTAGTCTGGATTCAATCTCATCCTGTTCCTTGGAGTTAAGTCCATCATTGAGTTTGAGTATGGCAAAGGCTTGAGCAATTGGGGCTAGCCAGCTGGCTTCGGATAAAGTCTGGCACTGTACTTTCCCCGATGAAATATCTGTGCCGCCAAGTTTATCGTGAAGAGGATATTGGTCGTAATGATGTGCATAGTGAAGCAATATATGACGAGCGGTATCTGCCCAAGCAGGATCACCCTCGATTCCGAATAATACGGCAGCATCACGGCAGCGGATGCTGTTGAACCAGTGCTCGTTGGCAATGGCCACTTCGTCCCAAGGGGAGCCGCTCCAAACCGTGCCGCAGGAAGGGCATTGATGATGATGCCTGTCCTGAAGCACAAGCCTTGCGCCATCATGAGGACAGTTGTAATTATGGCTCCAGCCTCCGCCCATGAGAGAGATGTCGGCCGGCACATTGTTGATAAATTCATTGTTCGGTTCCCGAAATCGCCGGAAAGCTTCAGCGGCCCAGTCGTATTGCTTTTTTTTAGTTCGAATATGCTCAAAAAAAGCTGGGGTCCAGATGAGATGGCTCATAATGCGCTTCGCTCCTTAAAGGAATTTGCAGCATCCCTAATGTATTTCGGGAGTCGCTCAAGCCCATTGTACTTGGAGCTAATGAAGAAGTCTATGTATAAAATCGAGGTGGCTTGTGTTAAATGACGATTCTGATTGACATGAAGTGAGTTCCGCTTTATATTAGTTGTACATACAAAATACAAAAAGGGTGAGGTAATATAGTATGGATGAGAGCTACCTGCATAATTGTTTGTTTTTCACAACGAACCGCTTGAGTCGGGCCATTACGAAGATGGCTGAAGAAGAATTTGCATCGACCGGTTTAACCCCTATGTATGGTTATATTATCCGGCTTGTGACCGCAACACCCGGAATTTCACAAAAAGAATTATCCGAAAAGCTGTATATTGCAGCTTCCACGATTACTCGATTTATTGATAAATTAGAAGGTAAGCAATTGGTAGAACGGAAGGTGCAAGGGAAGACTGTACTCATTTATCCAACTCCTAAGGGGAAAGAGCTGGAAGAGGCGATTCGCAACGCTTCAAAAAGCTTGCATCGCAGATATGAGGCTATTCTAGGTACGGAAGCTTCTAAGCAGCTGTCGATAGATATTGAGATGACAAGCGAGCAACTGGAGAAAAAGTAATTTTTCTCTAGTTATACATTTGTGTGTACAAGCAAAATATAAAAGATGAATGGAGTAAACAGCAGATGCAAACGAGTATGAAATCATCTCGAATTTATTATGGATGGGTAGTTGTGCTCATCGCTTTTGTTACCTTGCTCGTATCCGCTGGAATCCGTTCCATGCCGAGCATATTGATGCTGCCTTTTGAAAAAGAGTTTGGATGGAATCGCGGATCCATATCCGGCGTTATTTCAACGGGAATATTTTTATACGGGTTAATGGGCCCTTTTTCCGCTGCGCTGTTGGAGAGATTCGGGATCCGAAGAATGATGGTTACCTCGTTGGCGGTGTTGGCTATAAGTCTTTCGATCACTCCTCTGATGAGTTCTTTATGGCAGTTTGAAATTCTGTGGGGTGTTGTTTCTGGACTTGCGACGGGAATGATGGCTAACGTGCTAGGCGTAACGATTACCAATCACTGGTTTGTTGAGAAAAGAGGGCTTGTGATTGGAATGCTTACAGCCAGTGCTGCCACAGGACAGCTGCTGTTCCTGCCATTGCTAGCCCAAATTACAGTAGAAGCAGGCTGGAGAACCTCCGTATATTCGGCAGTTGGTATCCTGGTTCTGCTGATTGTTATTGTGGCTATTTGGATGCGGAATGATCCTTATGATGTTGGGGTTGCCCCCTATGGCACCAAGGAGCTCGTTAAGCCTAATAAGTTTAAGGGCAACCTGTTCCTCACACCGCTGCTTGCACTTCGTTCAGCATCAAGGAACAAAACCTTTTGGCTGCTGGCCGGTACATTTTTCTTCTGCGGCTTCTCTACAAACGGCTTAATAGGCACTCACCTTATTCCAGCCTGTGGAGATTATGGCATTCCTGAAGTAATGGCAGCCGGTTTGTTGGCATTGATGGGGTTGTTCGATCTATTTGGTACTACGCTCTCAGGATGGTTATCAGACCGGTTTGACAGTCGCTGGCTGCTTTTTTGGTATTACGGGCTTCGTGGTCTATCCTTGCTTTTCTTACCGTTTGCTCTGGACTCCAGTCCCATGATGCTCTTGATGTTCGCTGTATTTTACGGTCTTGATTGGATCGCTACGGTACCGCCTACTGTCAAGCTTGCAACGAAAGAGTTCGGCAAAGAAAAATCAGGCATGATCTTCGGTTGGATTGTTGTAGCCCATCAAGTCGGTGCTTCGACTGCTGCTTATGGAGCAGGTTTACTGAGAGAGCTGATGGGTACCTATACGGTACCGTTTATCGCTGCGGGTTTTGTATGCTTGTTTGCTGCTTTGATGGCCATTCGGATTTCAAGAAACAGCGGGGTGGGTGTACAGCCGATTCAGCAGTCCTAAACTTGAGTAAATCGGATATAGTTTTTTACTGAAACCGCTCTCTGGGCTTTCACATTATGATAAAATGGAAAAGGTTGTGAATAGCTTATACATATTTTGGGAGGGTAACTAGTATGCAAGCTTGGATTCAAGAAGGCGACGTTGTATTATTTCAAGGAGACAGCATAACGGATGCAGGACGTATACGTGACAAAGGGGATGACCTTGGTAAGGGGTATGCCCTGATGGCTGCTGCACAATTCTCCGCCTTATATCCGGAGAAGCAAGCGAGCTTCATCAACCGCGGCATTAGCGGTAACAGGGTTAAAGACTTGCAAAAACGCTGGCAGGATGATTGCCTTGATTTGAAGCCGAACGTTATTTCCATTTATATAGGGATCAACGACACATGGAGAAGATTTGACCGGAACGATCCGACATCTACGGAACAATTTGAAGAGGTATACCGTGACATACTTACGCAATCCGTGAAGCTTGATGCCAAGCTGGTGATTATCGAGCCGTTTGTTCTCCCGGTTCCAGAAGACCGCAAACAGTGGAGAGAGGACTTGGATCCGAAAATTACGGTGGTTCGCGAGCTTGCTCGGGAATTCGGGGCTCGCTTGGTTTGCTTGGATGGACTGTTTGCTCAAGCGTCTGCACGTGCGGCAGCTTCGTTCTGGGCGCCGGATGGCGTACATCCATCTCCGGCGGGGCATGCTCTGATCGCCAAAGCGTGGCTTCAGGCAGTCGGCGCCGTGGAATAACGGCTAGGAATCAATATAAACGACCATCTCATATGAGAGATGGTCGTTTTTGGCATGTGCATATGCTAAAGACATGGATATGAAATGCTTACTCCAAGCCAGCGGAAGTGTACACCTTGCGGAAAGCATCGCGAGAACGCTGCAGCAGCTCCTCGGTTGGCTGCTCAAGCGGCTTAGGAGTTAGGATCTCTTGTGCGACTACGCCGGTATAGCCTATCTGCTTCAGCGCACGTAGGAAGCCTGCTAAATCGATCACCCCTTCGCCAGGGAACAGGCGGTCGTTATCCAGCACGTCCGCTATGGGTACATCAGGAGCATCGTTGATATGCACGAGGACGATCTGGGCTGCCTTCAGGCGGAGTATATCCTCGACACCGAGCTCATTAGTATACCAATGATAGCTGTCGAACAGCAGCCCAACATTGCTTTCACCGATGGCATCGATCCAATCCAGCGTTTCCCGTAGTCCCCAAATGAATGGATTTTTCCATTTGGTTCGAAGATGATGCGGCCCTACAAATTCGAGGCCGAATTGGATACCGTATGGCGCCAATATTTGTGCGCAGGTGCGCAAACGGCGAGTAGCCAATGCTGTAAAGTGCGCTGCATCCTGATCTGTGGAAGGCAGCACGTAAGTGCAGCAGACGGTGCATCCTACTGCTGCTGCGGCCTCAGCGTCTTTGGCAAGTCGTGCAAGGCCGCTAACGAATTCTTCCTCTGTATCGCGCCACTGGACGGATAAACCGATAGTGCCTATTTGCACGCCGTTCTCTTGTAGAAAATCACGGACGGCTTCTATTCCTTTAGCTGTAATCCATTCTTCCAGCTCTTGACCACCAGCCGCAATAGCAGCAAAACCGTGTGCGGCAGCAGCTGTAACAAACTGTTCTATGCTGCCTACATTGCCTCCAAGCCCTGCTCTTGTAAGACCTTTTAACATAGTAAGTTCAGACCTCCTTATTATTAAATATTCCAATCCAAAATAACTTCATGTCCCGTACGGGAGGACTCATAAATGGCATCTAAAATCAAATTGTTAGTGAATCCGGCTAAAGCCGATGTAGTTGGCTGTTTGCCTTCGCGGATGCATTCGATAAAGTGACGGCTTACGCGTATGCGTCCGCCTTCATCATTAGCTGGTGGTGTCAACGATACCTCTGTTGCGCGTTGGAAGGTTTCGGTCAACAGCTTGCCTTGATTACCGCGGATTGAAGCGCCTCCCTCAGAGCCCATCAAATGAATGAAATGCTGGCTGTCTGTGTCCATATGGACAGCCCAGCTAACTTCCAAGGAGAGGGTGCTGCCATCATCCATTTTAATTAATGCGGTAGCTAAGTCTTCAACATCGAATCGACCGTTCCAATTCGGAGTGCCCCATGTGCCTATACCGCGTTTTTTTGGCCCGAATTCGGCATACGTAGAGCCATATACGGACACAGGCTTGCGGTCGCCAAGGAAAAAGAAACCAAGATCCAGCATATGTACGCCAATATCAATCAAGGGGCCGCCTCCGGACTCGTCTCGTTGAGTAAACCAAGTGCCCCAGCCTGGAATACCCTTGCGGCGGAACCAGCCTACCTTAGCATTATAAATATGTCCTAGCGCGCCATTATCGATTTGTTCTTTTACTTGCAGGGGAAGCCATTCCCAACGCATTTGGTGAGGAATCATAAGGACCTTACCGCTTTCACGCTGTGCGCGTACAATGTCACGAGCTGACGATACATCTATCGCCATAGGTTTTTCCAGCAACACATGCTTGCCTGCTTGCAAGGCTTTTACAGCTATTGGGGCGTGATACTGGTTAGGAACACCGATGATGACAGCATCGATTTCGGGATCGGCGATCAATTCATCCGCGGATGGGTATACCTTGGGAATACCGTGCTCAGCAGCACGCTTTTCTGCAAGCGGTAAGTAGGAATCTGTTGTTGCAACGATTACCGTATCATCGGGCAGCTGTTTAAAGATGTTCATGTGAACGTTTCCGATGTTGCCTGCGCCGATGATGCCAAGTCTGATTTTATTCGTAGTGCTCATGGTATGCATAGCCTCCTGAAAATAAATGATTTAAGGTTTGTTGCAGTATTTGATATTATAGTAGAATGTAAGCGTATAAAATACATGCCATTTTTTATGGAGGATATCCCATTTTTTCAGCTGGTAAGGGGAGTTAATAAAATATGACTGTCGTTCCTAAGTATTTAACTCATTATCCTAATATGGATTCGGAGCTGCCCTTTCATATCAAAGTCAACCACCTGGTCAATGGCTTTGAATCGCACAGGCATGATTATTTGGAATTTTCCTATGTTATTGAAGGTCACGGCTCTGAAACGATAAATGGGGTCAAGCATTTGATGCTGCCCGGAACGTTCACTCTTGTGATGCCGTACCAATTTCACGAAATTCATTCAGATCCAGGCACGCCGCTTCAGCTTTTCAATTGCAATTTCGGCATTCATTTGTACAGCCCCTCTGAGCAGTTACCTGGCATAGAATGGAATTTGGCCGAGGCTAATCTTCCGTCCTTTGTACAAGTCGATGATTCTGAAGAACAACGGAGGTTTCAAACGTTATTAGGGGAACTGCGAACCGAATATTCAGGTACGGAGCCATGGAGGCATTCCTTGATCAAAGCTAAGCTGACTGAGGTGTTGGTACGCTTCGACAGACTTAGAAGGAGTAAGCAGTCTGACCGGCAGGAAATAGCGGTAGCCCATGCTTATGATAGAAAGAAGCCGAGAGGCAGTGTATGGAAGGTTATTCAATATATTCATAGTCATTATAGGGATGATTTGACATTAACCGGATTGGCCGAACGGTTTGGGTTTAGTGTGCCTTACTTAAGTGAGCTGTTCAAAAGAGCAGTCGGACAAAATTTTGTAACCTTTGTCCATGAGGTGAGAATCCGTCAAGCCTGCGGCCTGCTGATTTCTACTGAAATGAGCGTGCTTGAAATTGCAATGGAGACCGGCTATGGTTCATATAACACATTTGCTCGCATATTTCGGGAAAGTAAAGGAATGACCCCAGCAGCCTTTCGTAAGAGCCACGTGCTCCAGCCATCGGAATTGGATTTAAGTATAACGACTAAATAATATCCAACATAAAAAAACAGCCCCGAAGGACCCGATATCGGTTAGCCGATACCATCGTTCAGGGCTGTTTACTTGTTTTACTTGTAATGTAGAGATCAACTGATTTGGATTGTGCAAGCACATTTTCCTTCTCGTCAACAACCCGCACCTGCAGTTCAAGCTTACCTGGCTTCCTTAGCAGGTCCTTGGGGATGACGGCGGATAAGCTTTCTTCTGTGTGCCAAGTTGTTTCGAGCGGCTTACCGTTCGCGAATACTACGCTTCCTATGCCGAAACGGCCGCCCCTAATTGTAATTGTTTTTTTCAATAGATCGGCTATCAATTTCTCCCCGGTTTGCATTTGCAGAAGCACCTCTGGCGAGACGGACTGAATGACGGGATCTCCATATCCCATTGTATAGGTTTCAGCTAAGGGTGCTTTCATTTCACCCATTTCATCAGAGCCGTTGTAATCGGAATCACTTGAGCTTGTTCCTGTTAAAATACTTTTTTGCCATCGCTCATACTCGGTTAGATCCGATTCGCGTATATGCATAGCTTCATAATAGGATTTTGGCGGTATAATAGGGATTTGCTTGGACAGCCTGGACAAAAAATCGGTGTAGTCGCTGCCCTTCAGCTTCGCCAATTGAAGTATATAGGGGCTTAAGAAGGAGGGACTCATATATAAATTGTCCTTTCCTTCAGGCAAGTAGTTATTCCAGACTAGCAGCGGGACATTATGCATTTTTTGCAAAAAATCCGAATCATCTTCACCCTTAATATATTTAGTTTCTTTGTAAACATAATAATCTTTCTCTAAATACGGCATGTGATCTCCGAAAAAGACTATGATCGTCGGTTCCTTAACCTGACTGTAATGCTCTACCATCTCCTGAAGCATTGAGTCGGCTCCAATTGCCCCCTGCACATAGGTTTCCAATATGTCGAGAGCCTCGTCGGCCACATTTCCTTTTATACTAATGGTGTTTCGTTTGAACTTGTTCGACCAGTAGTGGTAATGATTTTCCATTGTGTTTGCAAAAATAAAGTCAGGGCCTTGGCTGCGCTCCGTTTCCTCAAAGATGCGCTTAGCTACGGCATGATCGCCTATGTAAGGGCCCACGAATTCATTTGGATTGAAAAATTCCAAGCTAATGTAACGGGTGAAACCAAAACGGCGATACACATTGGAGCTGTCAAAATACCAGTTATGAAAAGGTGTTATGGCTGTAGGTGTGTACCCCTGACGGGATAATATACTGGCAAGTGAATCAACATCATGCTTGATAACCGTTTCGTAAGCAATGGAGTCTTCCGGTAGAAATCGCATGGAATTGCCAGTCAGTACCTCAAGCTCGACATTAGCGGTACCTCCGCCAAACTGAGGAGATAGCATTTTACCATTCGTATATTTATTTTGAAGCGCATGGAAGGTAGGGATGGGGTCACGGCTAAACTTGAGCCCTTCAATCTGAGTAGGGTCCCAAAAAGCTTCGCTAAGCACGACAATCACATTAGGCTTGCGGTCAAGCTCTTCCTTGTTCCAATCCGCTATGGGTGGTTGAAGCATTACAGGAAGAATGGGTGGCAATCCAGAGTCAGCAGTTTGGAGAATCAGGAATACCAAGCTGGAAGCAATCAAAGCAGTTATACGAATTAAATGGTATTTATTGAACCACATAAAGGAACACGGCTCCCATTCCTGAAGGATAGATCTTATTATAGCACGGAGTCGTATAAGCAATACAAGCATTTGTAAACACAATCATTGGAAATGTTTTAAGTAATCATCGATATCAAAGGGCTTGTCGAATACAACATGAGCTCCACAGGAAATAGCCATTTCGACATCAGCGGAATGAATGTCAGATGAATAAACAATAATTCTCGTATTTGGATTTGTGCTTTTAATTTGTTTGAGCAGCTCGAAGCAATCCATGGAAGGAAGCCTCATGTCAAGTGAGATGATATCAGGGAGTAAGGAATGAAAGGTTGACAACACATCGGGTCCATTAGAGACCTCGACTACAACCTCATGACCGACGGAGGTTAGGACGGTTCTTAATAAATAGCGAATCGGCTTGTATTGCTCGGCAACCATAACTTTTGCCATTTTTACTTCATTATCTCCTTCCTGAATGTTCATCTTATATAACTGATTTGACTGATTTAAGTGGGCTATTGAATTGCTTGTGGAATTGAGTCGCAAAGGATTATGAATGACTGTAGGAAAGGAGTATGACAAAAAGGAAAATAAAGGATAAATTTGGTTCTTTATGTCTATTCTTAGCTGCGATTTGAAATATCATATTGTGAACAGTGTAAATCAAATCTCCTAATATTTCACTATAAACTTTGTTGATTGACTAAATTTAGGTAAATTGTCTCATGCAATCACCTTGAAAAAGTGAAGAATTTTAGCGATTTTTGTCATAATGAGTCGAAAATGATTGTATGAACGTTGATATTGCTATCATTAAATAAGTATATCCAATAATTCCATTGACGCGGCTTGCAGCATCCACTAAAGTTACTTTCATACGCTTTTTTTCAAGACATAGAGCCTTTGGAATAAAACAACATGGATTTTTAGAGAGGTGGAACCATGAACCGTAAAATACCGCTTAATGAATATACAAGGCTGCTGTCTAATTATTTGCGGCCTCAACGCAAAAGCATTATATGGCTGTCTGTATTATTAATTTCAGGCATCGCCATGCAATTGATTAACCCGCAAATTATTCGTTACTTTATTGATACAGCTAAAACGCAGGATAGCAATGAGCCCTTGTTATATGCAGCTGGACTGTTTATTGCGGTTTCATTAGTTCATCAAGGCTTAACGGTGCTTGCAACTTACATAGGAGAAAACGTGGGCTGGGTCGCGACGAACAGGCTGAGAGGCGATGTGGCGGCACATTGTATGAAGCTGGATATGTCTTTTCACAAATCGCATACATCGGGTGCAATCATCGAGAAGGTCGATGGAGACATTAATAATCTGGCTAACTTCTTCTCGAACTTTGTAGTTTCTTTGTTAAGCAATCTTCTTCTAGTTGTTGGGATGCTCGTTTTGTTGTTTCGCGAAGGGTGGCTTGTTGGTATCAGCATGACGCTGTTCGTAATCTTTGCCATCTACGCGATCCAATACATACGTCAGTTTGCGGTACCGCATTGGGGCAATATGAGAGCAATGAGCTCACGCTTCTATGGCTTTCTTGGCGAGCATTTGGAAGGGACTGAAGATACACGTGCGAACGGGGCATCTGGATATGTTATGCACCGATTTTATTCATTAATCCGTGAATGGCTTCCACTTCGTATCAAAGCGTTCCTTGGCTGGGCATCTATGTGGATTACGACTCTGGTAGTGTTTACGATCGGAAGCGCGGTGGCGTTTGCAATAAGTGCTGTACTATGGAAGCAGGGAGCTATCACTCTTGGAACCGTGTACATGATCTTCTATTATACGGAATTGATGGCAAAACCGATTGAGAAGATCCGCACGGAGATGGAAGATTTGCAGAAGGCAGATGCCAGTATCATAAGGATAAGGGAGCTGCTGCAGACAGAATCGGCAATAAGAGATGGAGCCGGTGCACCGCTTCCTGCCGGCCCGCTGTCCGTTCAATTTAACCGAGTGGAATTCGGCTACGAAGATGAGCTGACTACATTGAAAGATATTGATTTTCGGCTAGAACGCGGTAAGGTGCTTGGAGTGCTGGGGAGAACCGGAAGCGGGAAAACGACTCTTGCACGGATGCTGCTGCGTTTTTATGATCCGCGTCGGGGAGGCATCTGTCTGGAGGGTGTCGACATTCGGGAGACGACCTTGCAGGAGCTAAGGAGCCGTGTAGGGCTGGTCACGCAAAATATAGAAATCTTCCAAGGCACAGTCCGAGATAATTTGACCTTCTTTCAAGATGATATTCCGGATCAGCAAATTATCGATGTGCTTGAGGAGCTGGGGCTAGGGGAATGGTTTCATTCTATGCCAATGGGGTTGGATAGCCGTTTGGAATCGGGAGGCGGCGGATTATCCGCAGGAGAAGCGCAGCTAGTATCATTTGCCCGTGTGTTTTTATCCGATCCCGGTTTGATTATTTTGGATGAAGCCTCCTCTCGATTGGACCCGGCAACCGAACAGAAGCTGGAGAAGGCCATTAGCCGCCTGTTGGTTAATCGCACCTGTATTGTGATTGCTCATAGGCTAGCAACCATACAAAGGGCCGACAGCATTCTTATTCTTGAACAGGGAGAGATTGTTGAATTCGGGGATAGAGCCCGCCTGGCGGCAGATAATCACTCCCGCTACAGCTATATGCTTCAGGTTGGAATGGAGGAAATGCTGGCATGAGCACATTTGCATTCTTACTGAAATTAACCCGTTACCGCATAGGCTTATATGCTCTTAATGCGATCGCATGGTCGCTTATTTACTTGGCTCCGATAGCGCCGGGTTGGATAACGAAGCAATTTTTCGATACGCTTTCGGGTAACGCTGCATATGAGTTTAGTGTGGGGACATTAATCGCGCTGCTTATTGCTTCTGCCCTTGGGCGTGTAGTCATGATACTGTTCGGTTTTATTACAGACGTTAACTTTCGCTTCCGAATCGGCTCTCTCTTACGCAGAAATATGCTGAATCATATTCTCAAGGAGCCGGGGGCTAAGGCGATTCCTTGCTCACCAGGAGAAGCTATTAGTAATTTTCGTGATGATGTGGATCAGGTGGAGGAGACGGTTAGCTGGTCTGTGGACTCATTTGGGATGACAATCTTTGCGGCTGTTTCCTTTTATATCCTATATGGAATTAATGCGACGATGACCGTATGGGTGTTTCTGCCGCTTGTAGTAGTTGTCACAGTTGCTCAGGCATCTACCACATGGCTGCAAAAGTATCGCGCCGCCAGTCGAGAGGCAACTAGCCAAGTAACCGGAGCGATCAGTGAGATGTTCAACAGCGTGCAATCCATTCAGGTTGCTGGAGCAGAGGACCGGGTTATCGACCGGTTCAGGAAGCTGAATGATAACCGTCGTCAAGCGATGCTGAAGGATAAGCTGCTGACGCATTCACTAGACTCGGTGTTCTCCAATACAGTTAATATCGGGACAGGGTTTATATTGCTGCTCGCCGCACAATCGATGCGGGAGGGAAGCTTTACGGTTGGGGATTTCGCTTTGTTTGTTTACTATTTGACATTCGTTACGCAGTTCATTCAAAACTTTGGCAAGTTTCTAACCTATTTTAAACAAAGCACGGTTGCTAAAAAACGGTTGGTTTCATTGATGCAAGGAACGGATGAAACCAAATTAACGGAGCCTCATCCTTTATATTTACGTAAGGATGCACAAGTGCCTGATGCATATGGAGTTTTTGAAAAGCAAAGAGGAGACAAGTCTTTAATTGGCAAGGTGGATAAGGGTGCCAGTGCCGATGCCGAGACAGTTACTGATGTTGAGATTAAGACAAAGGGCAAGGTTCATAAATCAACGACTGCTGCGGGGGAGCGGGCTAAATACAAGGGGCCATTAGCGAAGAATGACGGATTTGATGAACGGTCTGAGTCAGTGGCTCCTGATGGAAGCCTCAGCTTATTAGAGGTACAGGAGCTGTCCTACCGCTATCCTGAAACCGGACGGGGTATCGATAAAATAAACCTAAGCATCCCAGAAGGCTCTTTCACTGTAATTACAGGGAGGATTGGGTCCGGTAAAACAACCTTGGTTCGCACGCTGCTGGGGCTCCTTCCAATGGATGAAGGTGATATTCATTGGAAGGGCAAGAGGGTCGAGCAGCCTGGAGATTTCTTCATCCCGCCGCACAGCGCGTATACCCCGCAGGTGCCACGATTGTACAGCGACACGCTGCAAAATAACATCCTGCTGGGTCTTAGCGAGGAGGATGCACGGCTTGAAGCAGCGGTATATGCCGCCGTGCTGGAGCCGGACATTGCCATGCTGCAGCATGGCATGGACACGGTCATCGGACCGCGCGGAGTGAAGCTGTCCGGCGGCCAAGCACAGCGAACAGCCGCGGCGCGTATGTTCGTGCGCAATGCGAAGCTGCTCGTGTTTGATGACCTGTCCAGCGCACTGGACGTCGAGACCGAGCGCAAGCTATGGGAGCGCCTGTATGAGCATCGTCAGGCGACCTGCCTTGTGATCTCGCATCGCAAGGCTGCGCTGGCGCATGCTGACCACATCATCGTGCTGAAGGATGGCCGTATAGAGGCTGAGGGCAGGCTTGAAGAATTGCTGCAAACGAGTGAAGAGCTGCGGCATATGTGGAATAGCGATGACAACAAATGAGACAATGATAGGATGTCTGCTGCAATGTAGTAAAAGCCAGTCCCAACCACTTTTTGCAGAGTGGTTGGGACTGGCTTTTTGCCGATTTCCGATTAAGCACGGAAGAGTCTAATCTACAAAATCTAACGTCATATCATAACATTGAGATATTCAATGAAATATAGCTATCTATTAATATTGTACTTATGCCGTCTCATTGGGTATGCTCGAATGCGATACTTCTTGCTGAGAGGTCAGCACTTCTTTCTTCATGAACCAACAGATAATAAATGCTGCTAGGGCAAAGAGAGTTCCTATTATGAACATCTGCTGGAACGCTCCGGCGAATACGGTCTTGATCTGGATCAGCAAGTCTACAGGCAGCCCTTCCGGTAGACCACCGTTCATGATATACTCCGATGTTCCCGTAGGGAATTGATCGGATAATCCATCAATTCCGTTATGAATGTTGCGGGAGAGCAGGCTGCCGAAGATGCTAAATCCGAGCGTGGCTCCGAGCGATTGAAATAGCTGTACGGTTGCCACCCCAACACCGGTATGCTCCTTATCTACTGTTTCCTGTACGATAAGGTTGTCGCTGCCGAACAATACACCGATACCTAACCCCAGTATGAAAAATGCAATTATTACGTAGAGGACAGTTGTGCTCACATCGATCCTGGAAAGTACTAGATAACCAGCAACGGGCAAGATAAAGGAGGAAACAAACAGGTGTTTATAAGCAATCTTCGTAATCAAGAAACCGCATAATATGCTAGCTGGGATCGCTCCAGCCATGAAGGCCAGCATTAGATAGCCGGATGCTGTTGGGGTCATGCCCATCACGTTCTGAGCAAAGAAGGGAAAGCCCGACATGCCTCCCATAACGCCGAGCATCGTTACGAAGACGATAAGCGACAAAACAACAACCGAGCGATTCTGGAACAGCTGAAGCGGTATCATCGGATCCGCAGCCTTCGACTCTATGCGGATGAAAAGGGCAATAAGGAGGGCCGATAATATGAGCAATCCAATAATGGCAGGAGAGGACCATGAATAGCCGGCTACATCTATCAGGACTGGCGCGAAGAGCAATGCCAGCATTGAGAGGACAAGTGTGCAAGCACCTGCCCAGTCAATCTGTTTCTTCTCAGAGCTTACGGTTTCGCGCAGACCATTGGCGACGAAGAAGGCTGCAACCAGCCCTACCGGGATATTGATCAGAAATATCCAATGCCAGCTCACATAGCTGACGAAATATCCGCCAACTGTCGGTCCTAGCAGCTGCGGTAGAATCAGCATGGGACCAATCAAGCTCTGAACCTTCGCCCGTTGTTCGAGAGGGAATGAGTCTCCGATAATAATCATGGCCAGCGGCATCAGCCCTCCGGCCCCGATTCCTTGAATGCCTCTACCGATCAGCAATGTCGTCATGGAATCCGCTAAACCGCAGATGATGGACCCTATCATGAATAGTGCGACACAGATCAGGTAAATCCGTTTGCGGCCATAGAGATCCGCCAGCTTACCGAAGATCGGCATGAAGATTGTGATCGACAGCATATAAATTCCCGCTACCCAGCCGAAAAGCGCAAGCCCGTGAAGATCACGGATAATGGTCGGTAAAGCTGTCGACACAGCTGTTTGATCGAGCTCAGAGAAGACGAGGCCAAGCAGCAAGCCTATCAGGATTAAGGTTTTGTTCGAGGTTTCTTTTTTCATTAAAAAACCCACTTTCTACATAGGATTAGTCTTAACAATTAACCGCATCATGAAATCGGCATCAGGCAGCGAATAGCCTTCTATTTCCATCGTTTGTATATTCATCAGGCCAACGACAGATGTTAAATACCACATGGCCAGCTTTCGCGGGTTACCCTCGATAAACTGTCCTGCATGCTGCCCCGCATCGATAATGGCAGTCAATGTATCGATCATCACAGCGGAATCGTAGGTCTTCAGCAGCTCGGCAACTTCCTTCGGCAGCTCATCCGCCGATATCACCTGCTGCATCAGAATGAAGTGATAGTTATCCTCCTGCAAAATTTCATTTGTCAAGGTACGCACTTTATCAATGGGCAGCCCGGACATACTCTTAATAAGAGCAAAGGCTTCGTTAGAGCCCTCAATAGCCACTTTTATAAGTTCTGTTAGGATCTCATCTTTAGACTTAAAATAACGGTACGAGAGGCCGACGCTGATCTGAGCTTCTTTGGCGATCATGTCCATCTTGGTGCCTATCAAGCCGCACTGTGCAAATACTTTGAGCGCAGCTCGTTTGATCTGTTCTTTTCGATCATCCCGAAGATGATCTTTTGAATCGGTCATCATGATTGCAAAACTCCTTTCTTCAATCAGTAAATGAATGAATTATTCATTCATTTGTAATCCTTGATGTGATCATAATTGCACTGGGGATTTTTGTCAACTTATTTTGTGAAAATAGTTTTTGAAATGTATAGGCAATTAAAAAACCAGTCTAACACCATTTGTGTCAGACCGGTTTCGGTTTAAATAAGTTAATGCTATTTATAGGCAGAGCAATCCGTAATAAATCTCCAGCCGCGTTGTGTTACTTATAGTATGGCTAACTAACCGCAATAAGCAGCTGCTCCAGCTTCGCTTCTGTCTCTGTGTCAGGTATTGGCGTATACACACAGCAGCGGAGATCAGCACGAGCATAGACCTGAAAAGAAGTGAGCTCAAATCTCATGCTACCGGCATTAGGGTGGTTGATCTCACGGAGCGTCTTGGGTACGGCTGGAAGCTCACTGCGCTGCCACAGCTGCTTGAACATCGGATTGATCTGACCGCAATGCTCGATAAACTCGTCATACCATGGATCTCCGTGATACTGCCCTTGGTAGTTGCGAAATATCGTAAGAAAGTCCTTCGCAAAATCCTCCCAATTCACAACCATTTCCCTTACTTCCGGTTTCATGAAGGAAAGCCACACAATATTCCTGTCTTCTCTGCTGAAAGGACCTATATCTCCGAAAATAATGCTGGCTGCTTTATTCCATCCGATAATATCGCATCTCCGGTCCGCAATAAAGGCAGGACAGGGGCATAAATAATCAAGAATACGCTGCAGTGTTGGATCAATTACCGGCGGAGTCTCGCTAAAGATACTGGTGGCTTGTCTCAGAGCCATTGTAAATAAATAGCCGCGATCAGTCGTGTTCAATTGAAGAGCGGTAGCAATTCGTTCCAATACTAGAGCGGACACTTGGATGTTGCGTCCTTGCTCAAGCCATGTGTACCATGTAGTGCTCACTCCTGCAAGCTGAGCAACCTCTTCTCTGCGAAGTCCAGGTGTTCGTCTGCGTCCCCCTCCGGTGAAGCCGGCGGCATCAGGGGTCAGTTTGGTGCGTGCTGTTTTTAAAAATTGGCCTAGCGTATGTAGTCGATCCGCGTCAATTAACGTCAAGTTATGTCACTCCATTTTTAGTCGTAAGGATGATTATAAAAGATCCTGTTACAAAACACAACTATAATAGTATAAGAATAATTTTATAATAGGTTAATGTGGTGGTAGTCTCTATTAAATTTTTACATTAGGCTTAATAATGTATTCAGAATCTCCTTTTTGGGTAAAAAGATGTTGTATCCAAATTTCAGGTGAAGGAGAGATTAGAAATGACAAAACCCATTCAGGCGTACTTTCGGACAGAGAATGAAGCAGAGGATGTTAGAATTTTGCTGCAAAAGTATGACACAGAAATGCTGGAAATTGGAGAAATTGAAGAGAATGGTTTGACTAGCAACAGTGAGTTGGTTGTGCCGCTTGGTGCAGCTATATCGCCAGTAGGAACGGGCGGCGCGGGTGCGATAGCTTTTTCACAGAGCAATGAGGGGTATGATCCATTACTAGGTGCTTCAATAGATAATCAAGAAGATGAGCTTGACGATTTTCGTTATGTTTTATCTGTTAAGGTTAACGAAAGCGATTTTGGTAAAGTTGTTCAATTAATTCAAAACAACAATGGGCATGTATTGCGAACAGACTAGAATTAGTACTCTTAGTTCTGAATAAGTAAAAGGGAGCCTTGGGCTCTCTTTTTGGCATGGGTGAAAGTTTGAAATTTCCCCAGCGGTACAGTATTGGAGTAGGAGTACATATTCTATGGTTCAACCAGATACTTGGCCAAATTTCGGTGTGAACAGGGTATATGGGGGAATCAGCTAATTAGGAGGTACGAAGGGGATATGAGCAGGTACGAAGCAAGTAGGAAGCAGGTATGAAGGGGATATGAACAGGTACGAAGCAGGTACGAAGCAGGTACGAAGCAGGTATGAAGCAGGTATGAAGCAGGTACGAAGCAGGTACGAAGCAGGTACGAAGCAGGTA
>NZ_WHOD01000108.1 GCF_013141765.1 Paenibacillus foliorum | reverse complement strand
ATTAAACGTAATTTTTCAATCTCCGCTCAATTCTCTTTTTAAAGAGCCTGTGAACAAAATAACTAATAAATGAAAATATAAGACTTGTACAGAGACAGGCTATTGATAAAACGTACTCTTTATCAAATAAATACATAAGACACCCGATTATGCCGAATATACCGTATACAAATATCCATATAAACCAAAACCACTTCTGGGTCTGATCATATAATAACTTTATTTTCTCAAACAAAATAAGCCCTACTTTCTCCACAAAAGGAAAAGTATAAATCAAATATGATAAACTAATAATTCCACTAAAGTTGTCAGTATCCTGCCCGTTAGCTTAACGCTATCCGTGAGTATCAGGAAGGAGTATAAAAATTGAATACTGTAATGCGATAGGGATCTCCGTTAGCTGACGGGGGTCCCTATTAAATTTGCGCAAATAAAAAACTGCTGGCACCGTGACAAGGGAAAATTTCATTCGAGGCATTTCCTCCGAAAAGGTTAATCCAGATTGAAAACAATTTATACTTTGTGATTTAAATCACATATTAAACCTTTAGAACATGTTACATTAAAGGTGTAGAGAGAAAGTAAACATTCTGTAAGACGAAGGGAACGATATACCATGAAAACACAAAAACGATCCCGTTCTTGGCTGAAATAGATAAAGCTTATTTTTTAGTGTAGTATGTGAAAATTTTCACCAATCAAGTTTAGGAGATGATTATCATGTTAGGAAAATGGCTTAGAGAAAATAAATATGCAGCAGGTATCCTGCTTTTCGTAAGGTTTTATTTTGGATATGAATGGCTCACTCACGGATGGCAAAAGTTAACCGGCGGATTTAATGCCGAAGGCTTCTTAAATAACGCGGTCACTAAACCGATAATCGACAAAGCAACCAATGAACTTGTGTATCCTACCTTCACCGCATTCATACAACACTTCGCTCTGCCGAATCTTAAAATAATTAACTTCATGATTCCGCTCGGCGAATTCTTAGTTGGTCTTGGTTTAATTCTTGGTGTTTTGACTACCGCGGCAGCATTCTTCGGACTTCTCATGAACTTCATGTTCATGTTCGCGGGTACCGTAAACACGAACCCTTGGTTCATTCTTATCGGTGGGATCTTGTTCATGGCAGGTGCGAACACCGGTAGATTCGGCATTGACCATTACCTGATGCCCTACCTTCGTAAGCTGTTTACACACAAGAAAAATCCTACAGACCTAACAACTGGAACGGGTACGAAACACAAACCCATACACGCTTAATCTAAATCCCTTTCGTAAACGCAGCTCCATCGGGGCTGCGTTTTTGACGTAAAAAGGCAGGCAGTCTTGCCTACCTAGTAAGAACACGAATGAAAAGTAACACCTTTTCGATATAACAGTTCGACTTTTTTTCATTGTTTGAGATCAGTATGTTTGGGCGTAGCAAAATCATGTCCCATTTCATTCATTGTCGCTCCACGTTGTGTCCATTAGCTCAACGCCAGCAGTACATATGTATCAAATGCCTTATTTTGTGAAGATGTGACATGTGACTACTTCCTTTATCAGTGTTGGTCTTTATTACTAGTAATGAGAGTGTTATAATTTTAAAAAAGTGAATAGCAATTCTTCTGTTATACGATAAAGGCAAAACTAATGAAAATTAGTGACGCAATGCTAAAGGGGCTAAGGCGAAATATTTCGCTATGCTTGCCAGTTACCGAAGGACAGGGAGATATATATTTAACTCCCCTTCTGCTTATAAGGGGAGTTTTTCCTGCGTTAACAATTAAATGTCATCCATGACATTTAATAACTAGGTAGCATGTTCCCCCCTGAGAGGTGAAATTTAAATGGCTAGAATAATGGTTGTAGATGATTCTATGTTTATGCGATTGATGATTAAGAACATCTTATCCGAATTAGGGCATGAAATTGTTGCCGAAGCATCGAATGGACTAGAGGCAGTAGCTCTATTTCTTCAACATTCTCCTGACTTAGTTACGTTGGATATTACAATGCCTGAGATGGACGGTATTACCGCATTAAAGGAAATTAAAAGTTACAAGAGTGATTCAAAGATAATAATGGTATCGGCAATGGGGCAACAATCTTTTGTTATTCAAACCATTACTCTAGGGGCTAGTGATTTTATTACAAAGCCTTTCGATAAAGACAGGGTAGCAGAAGCAGTAAAAAAGGTCCTAAATATGTGATGTAGCCCCTAGTAGGGTTTCAATATATGAATATGTTGTTTCGCTCTACTGCTCGCTAGCAAGACTAAAACCAGGACATATGTACAAAGTTCCATATTTTGTGAAGAAGTTGCGTAGCTATCATACATGACAAAAGCCGCCTTTCAGGCGGCCCTTGGTCAACTCTTGAAAATAACGTTTCAACTCTTCATAGAAATTTTCTCTTGTTCCGGCTAAGATAACTACAACTAATTCGCCTTCCTCATTTTCCTCAACTCGATAGGCAATCTCATAGTTCGTCCCCTGATACGATACATCGTACCCATAAATACCAGTTAAATCACCTGTTTTTTGTTCTCCTATTGATGGATCAAGCCGAATAGCATTGATAGCTTCCACTATACCCGCGCCGTCTGTGGCAAAGATAAGCGTCCTTTTAATTTATTCACAGTGCTTCAGTGCTGAGATTAGATAAAACAACGAGAAACAATGACCAACAAAATGAAAAGCACAAGAATCACAGCAGTAGTAGTACCCAAACCAGCACAGCTACAGCTTCCTACTCCAAGTCCACCAACTCCAAGTCCCATAGTAGTCCCTCCTTCCGCTTTAGCTCACTGTATGTTATGAACATAAACGGTTTAGGGATTGGACGATTAATACAATGTGCGCTTAAACAAGAAAACAAGTCGTTCCCAATTCGATAGATTTTCATAAGATATCGTGTGCCTGCTTCCAACTGCCGCACATAACCCATAGATCGGTCCTCAAAGAACAGACGGTTGCTTTAAACTGTCTGTTTTTTCGAGCTTTCAGATCTCTAAAATAAGGGGCTTTTGTTCGTCTCCTGCGACTTTTTTATTTCCTGCATTAGTGTAGGTGGTGTTCTATGCCGTTTCCTGAGAGAAAACCGACCTATGGTGCTGTTAAGACCCTTTAAAGTCAAGAGAAAAGATATTTAAAGCAGGTGGTTTAAACAAAGGTGTAGCGAAGCGAGAAAAAGAAAATGGATTTTAGGGCCTTTATTATGCTTCTGAACAGGTTTTTCTTGTAGACATGCACACAAAATCGGGTGTTTTGTGCGCATGTCCTCTAAAACTATCGGTTCCAATCACCGAGAGGTGAAGGTACCCTGTTGTTCATTTTATTTTATATATTCATTACTGACCAACACATCGGCAACCGCATTGGTTGGTATGATAAACTCAAGTACACCCATAGCTCCAGGGGAAGCCTCGTATTTATCAAAACAGACGACCAACTTACCATCATTGTTTATATAAAAGGATTGATCCTTGGCTATAGTCTTAAAATAGCTATTGACCTTATTTGGTACACCTTCAACCCAATAAACCTTTGTGGGGTCTTCCTTCATTTGCTGTATCATCTGTCCCTTAATATTTTCACTGATCAGGCTTATATAGCGGTCATCTTTAAATAAACTCGGCAAAGTAAGCAAAAGCTGATTTTTCTTGTCTACCGTGTCGTATGTGAATTTTGACAATCCATTAGACGTACTTACCACATATCTGGTCAGGGATAAAATCTGATCATTATCGGTTTTTATTTTATATCCGCTATCTACACCCACATGTGCTCCGCCTTGTTCCTTTATCTTCTCCATATCAGCGGTGAATTCACTGTACAATTTTTTGCTTTCTTCAAGGTATTTGCTATTTAAGCTGTCCTCTAAGGATTTGCTGCCCAAATTCGTAATAGCGGGTACTTGTATATTTGCTTTATAAGTTCCCTCATCTATCTTGAATTCTTTGAAAGTGAGCACCTTTGCAAGGCTACCAACTATCGGAACTTCGGAGAGCGCTTTTGCAAAAGTGGGACTAGTATTAAGCCCCGTTACGAGAATGGCTACTGCTGCGATTCCAGACAACCACTTGAAATTAATTATTTTTTTTCTGTTTTGTTTAATTGCCTTTTGTACGATGAAATCCAATTCCTTCGGAATAGGTATATCCATATGTTGTTGTTTCAATTGCTCCAGTTTTTCGTCCATTTCACTGTACCTCCAAAGTCTCATCATTCATTTTAACCCGTAACATTCGAAGCGCTTGATACAACCGTGTTTTTACCGTGCTTACATTTTCCTTTATCACATCTGCGATTTCTTCTATTTTTAAATCATCAAAATATCTAAGCACAATGACACTTCGATATATGGGGGGCAACTCATCCATAGCTCTTTCTAAATCTATATTGGGATAGACATCATCACGACCATCACTCAATAATTCCAGTGCATTCTCGTCAAAAACGCGAATCTTCTTTTGCTTTCTTAAGAAATCCAATGAAGTATTCACCACTATCCTATAAAACCAGCTCTTTATGGATGTCGTGCTTTTAAGTGTTTCTGATGACGCAAACGCCTTATGAATGGAATCTTGGACAATATCTAGTGCATCCTCAGCATTTTTTACATAGCTGTAGGCTAATCGATAAACACTTTCTTTATGTTCGGTTATGCATTGAATAAGTAAGTTTTCTAAATTACCCTTCGTCATGACTTCACAACACTCCTTGTGTATACGCGCGTAACTCTACCGTTTGCCTTGCCTCACTTAGACGTGTGAGCTTAATAAAAAGTTTGGAGGAACACAAAAACATTGAATTTCAGGACATATGTACAAAAACTCTTTATTTTGTGAAGATCTACAGAAAGCAGAAAGAGACCCACATCAACGAGATGTGGGTTTTAATTTTATATATTCTAAAGGGGGTCAAGTTCTATTATAGGCTTGATTCATTAACGCCAGATGAAAACCAGATTTCCTTCTGATTACAAATGCCGCCGCAGTTGCATATCTTCACAAAAGCTAGTGTTTTTGTTCAAATGTCCTATATTGAGCTATCGTTCTCCGTTAGAATAGCGCGAATAAGATACTCAATCAAGAGGCCCCTTGTGCTGTCGCAATGTCGACGCCGTCTATTACGTGTGACAACAAAATCGCACGTAATTCCTCTATTTCGGTAATCACTGCTAGAGGGTGAGGCTCTTGAGGTACTTGATAATTCTTCTTATTTAACCATATAGCTTTCAACCCTTCTTGTATTGGAGCCGCAACATCATTTGTCCAAGAGTCGCCCACGACAAGTACCTGTTCTGGTGGTAAAGAAGTCATACTTAGAACATAATGATAAATTTCTGGGCTTGGTTTTTCATAGCCGATAACTTCGGAAATGAACACATACTCTTTTGGAATGATACCATCTAATCCGATTGCCTCCAATTTATCATTCTGCCACCCTTTGCTTCCATTCGTCAATACTCCTATTTGGTAATAATCACTAAGATCCTTAATGGTTTTGTTTATCATCATATTAGGCTTCATATGCTTTTTACTTATTGATTGGTAGAACATTTCAAAGTTAATTGCCGTTTCTACATCCGTTGTTTTCCCCATTTGATCCATAGAATAGAGAAAACGTTTAGTCCGATATTCGTCAAAAGAAATTTGTTTGCTATCTAATTTCTTTACTAAGAATTGTTCTACATTACTAAAGACTTCAAATAAATCGTTACTATTCATTTCACTGGTGAAAAAATGATTTCTGAACGCGTCCTTAACACTATTTTCCCAATAGTCGGCAAAGTGTAAAAGTGTATCATCTAGATCAAACAAAACCAATTTAATTGGATACATAATACTCTCCCATCCATTATGTGATGATAAAGTTATTTTTCCAATTTTATCCTTCCACTCAGATGCATGCAACACTTATTTTTAAACATTCTTTCAATTTGTTACTACTCTAACGAGTTGAAGTTACCGATGGATACTGTAGCTCAACTTTTTTGCCCGTTCCTCGGCATCTCAAAAGTACTGTCACTTA
>NZ_WHOD01000107.1 GCF_013141765.1 Paenibacillus foliorum | reverse complement strand
GAAACGTTAGTTCAGCAACAAATTAGTTCAGCAACAAACCGGTAGCCGATCGGCTACCGGTTGTCATTGATTCTATTTTTGGCATGCTACACCGTCTTTTATCAAGCCTAAATTAATAAATAGAAGTAAAGGACAGTTTTCATGGTTGCTGAAGCCATGTAGCTGTCCTTTCTCCATGTTCACGTCGGTATAAAGCGGGGAGTGGCTACTCATTCTCGACCGGACCCACGTCGAGAATAGCTTGCAGGCGATCCTGCAAGTTATCCATGCATTCACCGCCATGGTAGGCAATTATTTTGGAGAGATCCAGCACTTGAAATTTAGCTATGGATTGCAGCGCTGTGACTTGATCCGGCGTATAGATTGGGCTGTACGACTGCAGGATGCCGTCTTGTGCCCTTAATACATCGCCGGCGATTAACGTCTTGCTTGGAATATGGTAGAAGGACGTGTGATCCGGCGTATGGCCTGGCGTAAACACCACGCGGATGCCACCAGCGAAAGGCAGGATATCTCCGTCGTGCAAGGCGACGTCGACTTTGATCGGTGTTCTGACGAGCTTCTTGCTCTTGTCTAGGGGGAGTGCACCAGCCAAATAAGGGATAGCGGTTTTATGGGCAAGCACTTGAACCCGGTCGCCGAATGCTTGTACCAAATCGGGTAAGCTGCCGATATGATCCGAATCTTGATGGCTAATAAGGATTTTGGTTAATTTCTCGAACTGAATTCCTGCTTCTTGGAACGCGGCGCGAATTAGCTCCATTTGACCAGGAAGCCCGGCATCGACGAGAACGATGTCTTGAGCGTCCCATAGGACGGTTAGAAAGAAAGGGTTTTTGCGATTTTCCATGGTAAGTTGGATGGTCTTAATGCCTATGTCTGTTCGAGCCAAGTCGACACCACCTTATTAAATTTGTATATGATCTAATTATTCCTCTATGTCCAAAGTAAATCAACCTCTTTCTTGCTGGAAGAAGAAAAAAGCGAATCTATGGCCATGTCATGAAGGCTGGAGCATGTTTGCGAAAAGAAGCCTGCAGCCTGCTAGTCAAAGCGGGAGCTGATGTGGTTGTTGTAAAATTCGACAGCAAGGCTGCTGGGTTGATAACAAATGTTATTGGTTATCTCGTATATGTATGCCATGATGGGGATGGAAATTCTTATTACCCCAAAATTGAAAAGGATGGACAATTCGGGCTTACTCACATTGAGAGTAAACTGCCAGATGCGATCGCCGACTATTTTAAGCAGTAGTCGTTTTTGAACTAACGGATAACGTTAGTGCAACGAACCAGGGAGCAGTTTGCAAGCGGCAGCTGCTCCCTTTTTCATTAAGCTAAAGGGCAGGAATTTTAGTAGTCATTTGTCTGTAATAAATGGTATTTTATAGGATATATGGTTTTAGGGGGAGTGAGAACTTGTTACAGACCGATTGTGAAACAGAACGATTATTTCTGAGATTGTTTCAGTTGGCGGATGCTAAGTCAGTTCAGGAATTAGCTGGGCATGAAGAGGTTGCCCGAACGACTCTTTCCATTCCGCATCCTTATCCGGACGGGGCAGCAGAAGCATGGATTGAACGTACACGTAGTGCGACTGAAATAGGCACTATCTATTCTTTTGCATTAGTTGGAAAAGAGAACAATGAACTGATTGGATGTGTTAGTTTACGTGTTTCCAAAACAGATAATCAAGCGGAACTAGCGTATTGGGTGGGGCGCCCCTATTGGGGACTAGGGTTTGCTACAGAAGCCTCCAAGAGGATTGTTGTTTTTGGCTTCGAAGAACTAGGATTAAATCGTATATATGCGGCCGCAATGACAAAAAATCCAGCATCCTACAAAGTAATGAGTAAAATCGGAATGAAATTCAAGGAGATACTTCCTAAACATATATTAAAGTCAGAAGTTTATGAAGACCTCGTCCTTTATGAGATGGCCAATCCAAATTTATTACGCTAAAGGGTAACTATAGTTGAACAAAATAAGGAGCAGTACTGCCTCGGCAGGTTTTTATTAAGCTCCCATGAAAACTAAATTAGCTCAAAACCAGTAAAAGAGCATAAGAAAACAGACCCAGAATAACACTTTTAAAAAAAAGGCTGAGCCATGTGAGCAATCATATAGAGATTGGTAGATCTGTTTCTAGCAAAACAATCACTGACAACAAATAAAGGCAGGGCTGGTGCAACAACCAAAAAAGGATTAATCCCCCATGAGTGCTACCCATAAAGGGTGCGACATTCTGTGATGCACCGTGGTGGTCGGAGTCAGACTAACGGTTGGGCTCTATGGCACCATAGCTTATCGACCTTCTTCGCCAGCCGTACAAACAGTATAGACAGAGGGACCCATTTTCATCCTCTGTGGTGCAGCGCCGTTCTTGCGCTGCATGGGTGGCTAACGGGCAGTATTCGTGATTGTTTTTAAATATGGAAGCAGGATATAATTGGGAATAGGTTTGAGAAAAGTTGAGTTGAGATGAGAGAGGGAGCTGAGTTGAGATGAGCCGATTTAAAGGTATTTTTTTTGATTTAGACGGTACTTTAATTAATAGTGAGGGACTGGGTACAGAAGCTTATAATTACGGGATTCAAAAAGTCTTAAATCGAGAAATGAACGAAACTGAAAAACAATTCTTACTCGGAAAACCGTTTAACGCTTTAGATATTGTATTCCCATGGTTATCATCTTCCGAAAAAGAAGAGATTATTGAAGAAACATTAGTCTACTATAGAAAATATAATCATCTGATTGAAGAATATCGTGGGATTCGGGAAATGATTAAAATCCTCCATGAAAATGGATTTAAACTTGGGATTGTCACTTCTAAATTGAAACAAAATGCAGAGACAGAATTACGAAACACGCGGTTGTTTTCTTTCTTTGAGGCAGTTTTGGCAAAGGAAGATTGTCTTGATTTTAAACCAAGTCCTGTTCCTTTATTACAATTAGCTGAAAAACTTAATATACAGCCAAAGCAGTGTTTGTATGTTGGAGACCAGCCGACAGATATACAAGCCACACATGCCGCAAACATGACTAGCGTTGCGGCTCTTTGGGGAGAAGGTAAACTTGAAAGGCTTTCCCCACTAAACCCAACATTTTTATTTAATAATCCAAACCAGTTAATTGAAATATTATTAAACGGATAACGATAGCGCAGGAGTTGCATAAAGCAGCTCCTTTTTAATTTCATTGAAGTAACAGGCAGGATTATTTAGTAATCGTATGGAATATTTCGGTAACCAAGTCTATGTAAAGGAGAAGTGAAGTGATGATTGATATTTTTAAGCTTTTTATGGCCTTAGCTTTGGGCTACCTATTAGGTAGTCTAAATACAGCGGTAATTGTAGGGAAAATATACGGCAAGGACATAAGAAGCCATGGAAGCAAAAGCGCCGGGCTTACCAATACTCTGAGAGTACTTGGGAAATCAGCTGCGGTGTTTGTTCTTGCGGGAGATATATTAAAAGGGATAATTGCTTGTTTTGTAGGTTTGTTCCTTGGCGTTTACTTTTATTCAGGGGATGCTAATGATTGTGTAAGCCTATTAGCGGCAGGCGCAGGAGCCGTTATAGGACATAACTGGCCGGTATATTTTGGGTTTAAAGGAGGCAAAGGGGCACTTACAGCAGTGGCTGTGCTGTTTATGGTTGACTGGGTTATGGCCCTTTTGTCCCTTGGACTTTTTGTGATAATAGTAGCCTTAACCCGTTATGTTTCTTTAGGCACAATATGTGCTACTTTGCTTTTCGGGGCCATTTCATTTATTCCCGTTTTTGGGAATACCTTTTATTTTTATATATTTGCATGGCTAATGGCGTTTATGGTTATTTTCAGGCATATGGGAAATATACAAAGGCTGCTTTCAGGAACAGAAAATAAACTTACTTTTTGACTTTTTCGTTGCGTTGGTTGTAAATGAGGGATTCTAGCTGTCTATTTTATTGAGATAAGGTCCACAGTCAATTTCTAACTGCGCGAACGAAAGCTGAATAAACAACCAGGATGAAGCTGCCAGCTATGATAGGCGGCTTCATTACGTTAACGGAGGATAATTTAATCGTTTTCCGAATACCTTTACTGGGACAGATTAAGAAAGGATGGTGATGGTAACGCCATGTTTTATTAAAAAAAGGTTAAAGCATTTACATCAGACATTACTAATGTATTGGCGCAATGCATTTATAAACCTGATACAGAGAAGATCAACAGAATCGTAAAGGCATACGAGGAAAATCCTTTGCGTGCTGTGTATGCATACTATCAAGAAACACAAGATGCAGCTGCAACTGCAATTATTGGATTAAAACTAAATCCAGAAGAAAAACACGCAATGATTCTGCATATTGCTGTGGATCATAACCTGAGGGGAACCGGGATCGGACGCAAATTAATTGATGAAGTAATATCGATAAACGATATTACTTCACTTGAAGCGGAAACTGATAAAGACGCAGTTAATTTCTATAGATCGAGTGGATTTATAATAAAAAGTTTAGGAGAAAAGTATCCGGGCGTTGAGCGTTTTTTATGTGTAAAAAAAATCAATTAATAAGCTAACGGATAACTATAGCTCAACACGAACGCGTTGCCGGTACGGATCGGCAGCCGCGTTGTGCTAACGGGCAGTAGAGCGTGGTGGAATGGCTATTTATTATCGCTACCTATTTGTGATACGGTTCACCGAACTATACCTAAACATATCACTGAATTCGACTACAAATAGAAGTTTAGTTTATGTGCATAGTATGGACTACTGTGACGTGAATTAGGGTCGCCAACCATAATTCGAGTAGCAGTTCCTACTAGATGAATAAAACATGGAATTTATTTGAATCGCTAGGAGTATTTTTTATACGAGGATAAGTTATTTATACGTAAGGGGAGAAACCATGAATAATTTGAAGGCAGTTGTCATTGGTGCAGGGTGGGCTGGTGAGGGGCATACACGAGCACTTCAGTCCTATGGTGTTAATGTTGTGGCAATTTGTGCAAGAAAACAGGAGGTTGTGTGTGAAGTCGCCCAAAGACTTGGAATACCGGAAGCATCGGTTGATTGGCGTCAAACGTTGAAATCTATTAAGCCAGATATAGTGGCGATAGCCACCCCTGCAAGCCTTCGACGGGAGGTAATAGAGGAGGCGACAGAACTGGGGTGCCATATTCTATGCGACAAGCCGCTAGCAATTAACGAAGAAGAAGCCAAGGTACTATGGGAATTGGTCCAACAAGCGGGTGTCAAACATGCTTATGCCGCTACCTGGAAATATGACCCGAGTATAATGTGGTTTTCGGAACTTGCGTTATCGGGTTCAATTGGAAAGATTCGAGAAATTGATTGCTCCTATCGGATATTTCGTGGAGGCAATCTAAAGCCTTGGACATGGTGGAGTAGATTGGAAACTGGCGGAGGCTTACTTAACAATGGTCTGCCGCACATTCTGGGGATTCTCGCGAATATTACCGGTGGACTTCCGTTAAGAGTTACAGGTGAGGCGCGTGTACTTCGGGACCGTGCTCCAGTTGTTCTGCATGATATACATGATTTTCGAAGACAGAACACTCCAACACTAGAGGAAGCTGAAAAACTGGAATGGCGTGATTGTGACTCTGACGGGGCTTTTACGGCATTGCTCAGTTTCAGTTCTATTAGTGGAGTTGAGATTGCTGTTAATATTCAGGGTAACGACGGGATTGGCACCTCCGTTCATCCGCCTCAAATCACTCTTTATGGTGAATCTGGGACATTAGTTTTGATTGGTTTTTATACTAACGGCTACACCGTATCAAAGTTGTGTGCGGGAGAAAATGAACCAAAGATTTTGCCTGTTCCTCAGCGGCTTCTGGACGGAATGCCCGATTCAGGAAACCCGGTACAGAATATGTGGAGTGCTTTGGCTCGTGATTTTATTGCAGATATACAAGGTGAGCAACATCGTCCATATCTTACTTTTTACGATGGATATATTTATCAAAGTGCAATTGATGCAATTCGACGTGGGAACGGTTGGAGGAAGTTAGGGATATAAGTTCTTCTCTGTATTGCTAATGGGGAAATGCCCATAATTGATAATACCTCTCTTATATGAAAGGAGAGGTTATTTTTAATTGGACTAGCAGAGAACGAACGCTCAATAAAGGTCATTGTGCTAACGGGAAACTATAGTTCAATGCAGCGACGGCAGCCGGCTACACGATCGGCTGCCGTTGTCCATTGAAGTAACGGAGAGGGTAGTTTAATAATATGGTCAGTCTACTTTATCGCCAAACCTCTTCCCGAATTCTTCCATTAAATCAATAATAGGAATCAATGCCTCCCCTTTTGATGTTAATGAATATTCAACACGCGGAGGCACTTCTGGATAAATTTTGCGATTAATTAAGCCATCTGTTTCTAGTTCTCGTAGTTGCTTTGTTAGAGACCCTTGTGAAATCCCCCCTAAAAAAGTTTTGATTTCATTATAACGACGCTCTTTAAACTTCAAAAACCAAAGAATCAGATATTTCCAACGTCCCGAAAGTATATTTTGGGTATAGGCAATGCCATATACTTCTCTTTGTTCCTTTATACATTCTTCATCAAATCCATCCTTACATATTCTAGACACCTTTTCACCTTCATTCTGCTGTTAGGTACAAAAAAATGTACTATGTCAATTATTATTGCCCTCTTCAAAAATACGAGCAATGAATATATTCTAGTGCATGTAACCAAATTACTCAATCGAGGGAATATAACTCTTTTAGAATTGGAAGAATAGGATATTAATTAGGAGGAATTAAAATGAGATTTGGAATTATAGGTGCAGGACCAATCGGGTCAAATATTTCTAAAAAATTAGTTAAGAATGGACATGATGTCAAAATTGCAGATGCTCGTGGGATTGAACGTCTGGAAGGAAAAGAAGTTACAGGAACACCTGTGAGTGTAGAAGATGTAATTACAAATATTGATGTTCTTATAATTGCTATTCCTTTCCACGCACTGCCAAGCATTCGCAACGTTGTAGATAAAGTGGGGGAGGAAGTCGTCGTTGTAGACACTTCAAATTATTATCCTTTTAGAGACAATAAAATCGAAGAAATTGAGAACGGGATGGTTGAAAGTGTTTGGGTTTTTAAACAATTAAGTAGACCTATAATTAAAGCTTTCAACAATTTATTAGCCTTTACTTTAGAAAATGAAGGAACTCCCGAAGGTACTAGTGGACGCATTGCCATAGCGATAGCTGGTAATGACCAGTCACAAAAACAAATAATCATGGATGTAGTAAATGAGCTTGGCTTCGACGCAGTAGATAGTGGTTCTTTAAGTGACTCTTGGAGACAACAGCCAGGAACTCCTGCTTACTGCACAGAGCTAACAAAAGATGAACTAACAATAGCATTAAAAAAGGCTAATAAAGAAAAAGCACCATTACTACGAGATAAGGTGATGGAAAGGTTTGCAGAGCTCCTTGCAGAAAAAAAAGAAGTTGCATTTTCGCATAGGGATGTTGTGAATTTAAACAAAGAAATATACAATTCATAAGTTAGAACCATTATTGAACTGATGTGTTTGAAGTTCAAATAATGGGAGTCGTTACTTACAAGGAGGGCTGCTCTTAAGCAGTCCTCTTTGTAGTTTCATCCGATTGGTTTAAATGCACAAATCTCTAATGTTTGTACCATAAGTTCACGTAATTCCTTCGGCTTGTTATGCAATAAATATACATTCCATTGGGATTTTGATGTCAAAAGTTTGTTAAGCTAACGGATAACTATAGCTTAACAAACAACTCAAACGCGGCTGCCGGGATGGATCGGCAGCCGCGTTGTGCTAACGGGCAGATTACTTCAACACCCTCCCAATGGAAATATGTTACAATGTTCCATGAAAAGATGGGAATTCCCATGAGAAGAGGGCGATTGTTATGATGGACTTTTCAATAAAACTTTACGAAAGACCAACTAGATTTGGCAACCCTATTGTGCAAAAGATTAATCAAATAATAAATTCTTTGACAGGTGTTTGGTTTACAGAGGATGTTGCAGCGGAGATTTGTAAAGATTTAATATTTCATGATGTACTGTGTGCTGAGAGTGATGGACAAGTAATATCCTTTATAGTCTTTACGAGTGCAGAAGGCTCAATATCCATTTCATTACTAGGTACAGACCCGAGGTATCATCGCAAGGGATTCGGTTCCAAATTATTGTTGCATTTGTTTGAACACGTAAAAGAGATGGGCTTTAGTAAAATCGTTGCTTTAACAGTACCGCCCAGCTCGAAGCCAGTGTATCAGCAAACTGTTGAATTTTATAAAAAACATGGTTTTAGTATTGAAAAGGTTTATACCGAGCTATGGCAAGGTGGAACAATTCAGTTGGTAAAGATCCTGAACTAACCGGAAAACGATAGTGCAACACCAAAACAGCTCCCTCGGGGCAACCGTCATTGCAGTGACTAACAGTAGAGTTCAAATGGATTCGGTTAGGAATGCTATTGGATAATTATGTGACGCAAAGGAGGAATAAAGATGAGGATCGTCTTTGCAACTGACTCAGACTTTGGATACATACGAGAACGTGATAATCATATTTCTGAGAGCTTAATACTGTCAAAAATAAAGGGAAATGAAGTATACATTCTGCGGAACCAAGATGGAAGTAATATCGGATGGATGAGGTTTGGATATTTTTGGGACAACACCCCTTTCATGAATATGATTTGGGTCGATGAACAATATCGAGGAAAGGGTGCTGGAAAGCAAGTTGTCCTCTTCTGGGAAGATCAAATGAAACAGAGAGGCTTCAATTTGATTATGACATCCACTCAAGCTGATGAAGGAGCCCAGCATTTTTATAGAAAACTAGGATACAAGGATGCAGGATGCTTAATACTTGATGCACAACCGTTGGAAATACTTCTTACCAAGAAGTTAAGCTAACTGGGAACGTTAGCTCAATATGAAACAAGGTGAAGCTGCCGGCATGAATCGGCAGCTGCGTTACACTAACAAGCAGGTTTGGTAGTAGCTGGACAAAGTAATTAGTACCATATATTTGGATTATTTTGTATGATAGGAATAAACCAAAGGGGAATGTTATGAAACCAATTATGATTGATTTTCCTGAAGAGTTTTACACAGAACGATTAGTAATTAGAATGCCAAAACCAGGGGATGGAAAGGTTGTGTTTGAAGCCGTTAATGCTTCGATAGTAGAGTTGAAACCTTGGATGAAGTTTGCACAAAATGAACAAACCGAATATGATTTTGAAGTTGAAGTTAGAGAGGCACATGTAAGATTTTTAAGTCGCGAGAATCTAAGATTCCTTGTGTTCTTGAAAGAAACGGGACAATTCGTTGCTACCTCAAGCTTACATAACATAGATTGGGATGTAAGGAAATTTGAAATTGGATATTGGATAAATACATGTTTTAGTGGCAATGGATATATGACTGAAGCAGTTAAAGGCATCTCTGATTTTGCTTTTAGTCGGTTGAATGCTCGAAGATTGGAAATACGTTGTGATACTAAAAATATTAGAAGTAAGTTAATACCTGAGAGATTACAGTTTGAACTCGAGGGTATTATCAAAAATGAAGATGTATCGGTAGATGGAAATGAGCTAAGGAATACATTCATATTTGGGAAGATAAGTTAAACTAACGGAGAACTATAGTTGAATAACAAAAGGTCAGTTTGCTTCAGCAGACTGACCTTTTGTTA
>NZ_WHOD01000106.1 GCF_013141765.1 Paenibacillus foliorum | reverse complement strand
CAGGTATGAAGCAGGTACGAAACAGGTATGAAGCAGGTACGAAACAGGTATGAAGCAGGTACGAAGCAGGTACGAAGCAGGTACGAAGCAGGTACGAGACAGGGATGAAGCAGGTACGAAGCAGGGATGAAGCAGGTACGATCTAGCTTAGCGGAACTGCGAGTTCCTTTATTCAGTCCACCCCATCACATTTGAGACGATAGCGGAAGCAGCATTTCCTTTATTAGGGGAAATTGAACAGCTTACATACAAAAACGAAGAAATAACGGAACGGATGGTTCCTGTATTTCTTCGTTTTTGTGCTTTTTTTGGAAATAACGGAAGTCGTACTTCCTTTATTTTTTTGAACCACGGAAGCAGCAAAAAGTATTACAACTATTAAGGCACCTACACTACATCTTAACGGGGCTAATCTAATTAACTCAACTTTTGTGATAAATACTCGGCAGAATGAGTGACCCGATATAGGAATTAGGCAGATTGTACACCAAGGAAGCGCAAGATTTTTTTAATGGCTAATTAATCGAAAGCTTGACATTCCTAAGCAGATGTATTAAATTAACAAATGAAATTGATAATCATTATCAATATGATGAGAATAATTATCAAATTTGTATATATTCTTCTTTATACTGAGAGCGGACTTTTTTTACACACCATTATAAGAATTTCATAAAGAGGAGCGGGAACTATGGCTAATGTAATAGTGATTTTTGCAAGTATGACGGGAAATACGGAGGAAATGGCCGAATCAATTGCAGATGGAATTCGTGAAGCGGGGCATGAAATAACTTTGAAGTCTTCGATGGATGCAAGTGCATCTGAACTGAGTGAATATGATGGTGTTGTATTGGGAGCGTACACTTGGGGCGATGGCGACTTGCCGGATGAATTCCTTGATTTATATGAAGAGATGGATGATCTGGACTTGACTGGTAAAAAATCAACTGCTTTCGGGTCATGCGATTCCTCTTATTCAGAATATGGAGCAGCGGTTGATACTATCATTGCAAAGCTGAAAGAGTTGGGATCAGAGGTTGTTCTCGAAGGTTTGAAGATCGAATTAACTCCTTCTAATGAAGAGAAAGAGCAATGCAAAGAATTCGGCCGAAAGTTTGCAGCTGCTCTATAAAATATTTGTACTTAAGCAGGTTAATATTCAGTTTAATAATTGATCAAAAGGACTATGTAATCTGCTGGGGCGGGTTGCATGGTTTTTTTATTGTAGGGATAGTTTAAGAGGGGGAATTTGATTCATTTGATGAATAAAGCTAATTGTAATATAAAATATTTGGAAAAGTAACATAAAAATCAAAAATAAAAATACATATACAAAAATAAACAAACATATGGTATGATGAATTTATCATAAAACAACATTAACCAAAACTATTCGGGAGGAAATCAAACAATGCCATCCAATTTATGGGACAACAGCAAAGCTTCACAACTTACAGGGGGACTAGATGAGCTAGTATACCGCTCTAATCTGTTAGGAACGGACCGTTCAGTTGCGAACTGGGGCGGAGGCAATACTTCTACGAAAACTACAATAACGGATTTCCGCGGCAGATCTATCGAAGTTATGTATGTTAAAGGCAGCGGTTCTGACTTGGCTACTATGAAAGCAGGCAATTTTACAGGCTTGAATTTGGAGGATATCCGTCCTTTATTTGAGAGAGAAACCATGAGTGATGAGGAAATGGTAGCTTATTTGGGCCATTGTATGGTAGACAGCAAGCATCCTCGTGCTTCTATCGAGACGCTACTGCATGCCTTTCTTCCTTTTAAGCATGTTGATCATACACATCCAGATGCCATTATAAGCTTATGTTGTGCGGATAACGGTAAAGAACTGGCAAAGGAAATCTATGGAGACCGTTTTGTATGGGTACCTTACATCCGTCCAGGATTCAGCCTCTCAAGAATGATCGCTCAAGGTGTTCTTGCTAACCCGAAAGCGGAGCTAGTATTAATGGAGAAGCATGGTCTTGTCACATGGGGCGATACGTCTGAGGCTAGTTACTTAAAAACTTTAGCAGTCATTCAAGAGGCGGAAGATTTTATAGAAGCCAAAGTGAAAGAGGAAGCGTTGTTCGGCGGCGCTAAATACCAAGCACTATCAGCTGAAGCAAGACAACAAATTGCTGTACAGATCATGCCTGTCATTCGTGGCGCTGTGAGCAATGAGAAAAAGATGATCTTAACTTACGATGACGCAGTAGATGTATTGCAATTCGTTAACAGCGCAGATGCAGCGAGCTTATCTCAAGTAGGCGCAGCTTGTCCGGACCATTTGGTTCATACGAAAATGAAGCCTTTGTTCGTAGAGTGGGATCCAGCTTCAGGAGATGTGGATGCATTGACAGCGGCGGTTAAGAGCGGTGTAGAGGCTTACAAAGCTGAATATCAAGCCTATTTCGAACGCAATCGCAATGACGGCGACCAAATCTTCGAATCAGCGCCGCGCGTCATTCTTATTCCTGGAGTAGGGATGATCAACACAGGTAAAAGCTGGGCTATGTCCAAAGTTAGCGGCGCGTTATATCACCGTGCGATCTCTGTTATGCGTGGGGCTACGGCATTGGGACAATTCGTCTCCCTTAGCGAAAATGAGTCTTACAACGTGGAATACTGGCCATTGGAGCTGTATAAGCTCTCATTAGCGCCTGCTGAAGCTGAATTCTCTCGCAAAGTTGCTTTCATTACAGGAGGAGCAGGCGGTATCGGAAGCGCTACCTGCCGTCAGTTCTTGAAGGATGGCGCTCATGTAGTTATTGCAGACCTGAACATCGAGGGAGCACAGAAGCTGGCTCAGGAGCTTAACGAACAATTTGGTGAAGCTAGAGTGACAGCGGTGAAGATCGATGTTACGGATGAAGAACAAGTGGCTGCTGCATTCCGCGAATCCATATTGGCATATGGTGGGGTAGACATCGTGGTTAACAATGCGGGATTGGCAACTTCGAGTCCTTTTGACCAAACGTCGCTAAAAGAATGGAACCTGAACATGAACGTTCTTGCCACTGGTTATTTCTTAATTGCCAGAGAGGCATTCCGTCTTATGAAACAACAGTCGATCGGTGGTAATATGGTGTTTGTAGGCTCCAAAAACTCAATATATGCAGGGAAAAATGCATCGGCATACAGCACAGCCAAAGCCGCAGAGGTACATCTGGCTCGCTGCATCGCTGCCGAAGGCGGCGAGTTCGGAATCCGAGTCAACTCGGTTCTGCCTGACGCTATTTTGCAAGGCTCGGCCATTTGGAATTCAGGCTGGAGAAATGAGAGAGCGGCTGCCTATAATATCGAGCCGGATCAGCTTGAAGAGTACTATCGTAAAAGAACAACCTTGCTAGTGAACATCTATCCTCAGGATATCGCTGACGCAATAGCATTCTTCGCTTCTTCCAAAGCGGAGAAAACAACAGGCTGCATGATGACTGTGGATGGCGGCGTTCCAGCGGCATTTACGAGATAAAAGTACAATCGGAAGGATGCGTATCCCATCGCTTGATGCAGTGGGATGCGTAATCTTTTAAATTAAGATAACTATACATTAGGAGGCTGATGAGCAATGACAGAAGAAAGCTCCCATGCAAAAGGCCGCACGGCTTGGTACATTCCTGACGCCTATATTCCTCCACATAGCAGCGGAGAGTTGGAAAGCCATGAATCCATATGTGTGTTGAATTGTTTAACAGAGGATGCGGAAATTCGGGTTACGATATATTTTGAAGACAGAGAGCCTATAGAAGATATTCAGGCTACGGTTCCAGGACGCCGCACACGGCATATTCGCACAAGCTCGCTCTCTAAGAATGGGGAAACCATTCCGGTTGGTGTGCCTTATGCAATCAGCCTGGAAAGCTCCGTTCCCATCATTGTTCAATACAGCCGCCTGGATGCGACTCAACCAGCAAATGCGTTGATGACGGCAATAGGTTACTTCGGTTAGTTGGCGTTAATTGGCATATAATGAAAGACTAGTCTTTACTTACATGGGGCAGACATGAATAAATCATTTGGAGGAGCTTAGCCATGACATTACAGGACCGCGCTTATGCGATATTTGAGGAGCAGCAAAAAAATAGAGGGATCGACCTTGAGCATGTGAAAAAGAAGTTGAAAACCATTGAAGTGGAAACGCCTTCTTGGGGATACGGGGATTCAGGAACTCGTTTCAAAGTATTCAAAGCGGTTGGAGTGCCTCGTGATCCGTTCGAAAAGTTCGAGGATGCCGCACAGGTCCATAAATACACAGGAATTTGTCCTTCTGTAGCTATTCATATCCCTTGGGATAAGGTTGATGATTACGACAAATTGAAAAAGCATGCGGATTCACTTGGAGTGAGAATTGGAGCGGTTAATCCGAATTTGTTCCAAGAGGATGAGTATATTTTCGGCAGCGTTACTAACTCTAATGCAGCTACTCGCCGTAAAGCGACTGATCATTTGCTGGAATGTGTACAAATTGCTAAGACAGTAGGCTCAGACGTATTTAGCTTATGGTTTGCTGATGGTACGAACTATCCAGGTCAAGCGGATATTCGCAAGCGTAAAGCATGGATGCATGAAGCACTATCCGAAATGTACCAAGCTATGACTCCGGCTATGCGGATGTTAATCGAATACAAATTTTTCGAGCCTGCATTCTACCATACCGATCTTGCTGATTGGGGAATGGCCTTCAATCTGGCTAACAAGCTGGGGCCTCAAGCTCAAGTATTGGTTGATACAGGTCACCATGCACAAGGTACCAACGTTGAGCACATCGTAGCGTACTTGCTGGATGAACAGAAGCTGGGAGGCTTCCACTTTAACAGCCGTAAATATGCCGATGACGATCTCATTGTAGGCTCCGTTAATCCGTATGAATTATTCCTTATTTTCTATCAGATTCTTGATGCTGCAGCAGATTCCAACGCGGGAATCCGCCATACTGCGGAGCAAATTGCTTATATGATCGACCAAAGCCATGCCATAGAGCCTAAAATTCCGGCTATGCTTCGCTCTGTACTAAATGTTCAAACTCAATACGCGAAAGCGTTGCTAGTTAATTTTGATGAAGTTCGTGAGGCTCAGGAGCGTCAGGATGTTCTGGCTGCTGAGAATGCGGTCCGTTCCGCTTATGAAATTGACGTTACTCCATTGTTGGTATCGTTGCGTGAAGAGCAAGGAGTTCCAGCTGATCCGATGAAGGCTTATCTGCAAAGCGGGTATGGAGAAAGCATCCTGGCTCGCGGCAAAGGCGGAGCCAGTTGGTAAGCCGCAGCAGCAACGATGCGGCGATAGTGCTCGCGTTCGATCTAGGCGCGAGCAGCGGGCGTGCTGTTATTGGGAAGCTGGAGCCTTTGGGAGATGGTGAAGGCGGTGTGGGAGGTGCGACAGCACCCCGCCGTCTTACCGTTGAGGAGATCCACCGCTTCCCGAACGATCCGGTGCAGGTGGGTCAACACCTGCACTGGGATATTTTGCGTCTGCTCCATGAAATTAAGCAGGGAATTGTTAAGGCCGCGCATGCGGGGCATCATGCCATAGAAAGCTTGGCAATCGACTCATGGGCAGTCGATTTCGGCTTGGTTGATGCCTCGGGACAACTCCTTGGCAATCCCTATCATTATCGCGATCATCACACCGAAGGTGTGATGGAGGAAGTCAGCTCGCTGATCAGCCGTGAGGAGCTTTTTGCCTCGACAGGCATCCAGTTTCTACCGTTCAATACAATCTATCAGTTGTATGCACTGAAGAAGCAAGAGTCGCTACAGCTTCAGCAAGCCGATAAGCTGCTGATGATTCCAGACCTGCTGCGGTATTTTCTAACAGGTCTTATGCTTAGCGAGGGCACCAATGCCTCCACAACACAGCTGTTGAATGCGCGCACCGGCAAGTGGGACACTGCGCTGCTGGAGCAGCTCAGGGTACCGGCATCACTGCTGCTGCCTCCGTCTGCGGCTGGCACCAGTGCAGGCTCTCTATCCGCTGAGGTATGCGCTGAGTTGGGCGTACCGGCAATACCGGTAATTGCCGTAGGCGAGCATGATACGGCATCTGCTGTTGCCGCGGTTCCTGCGGCTGAGGAGCATTTTGCCTATCTCAGCTGCGGCACCTGGTCGCTGCTCGGAACCGAGGTGAAAGAGCCCGTTCTGACGAAGCAAGCATTGGACTGGAATTTCACCAACGAAGGCGGAGTTAACGGTACGTTCCGTTTGCTTCGTAATATTATGGGACTGTGGCTGGTTCAAGAATGCAAGCGTACTTGGGATAAGGAAGGTCTTGGCCTTACATTCCCTCAGCTTGTTGAGCTGGCGGAGCAAGCCAAGCCATTTGCAGCATTCATTGATCCGGACGACGCAGGTTTTCTGAATCCGGTGCATATGCCGGAACAGGTCCAAGCCTATTGCAGCCGTACAGGCCAATATGTGCCACAAACACCAGGAGAGATTATCCGCATAGTACTGGAAAGCTTATCCCTGCAATATCGCGTTGTGCTGGAGCGCACGGAGAGCTTGGTCGGTAAGCAACGGTTTAGTGGACTGCATATGGTTGGTGGAGGCATTAATAACAAACTGCTGTGTCAATTTACAGCTAATGCAATCGGGCGTCCGGTTTGGGCAGGTCCAGTCGAAGGTAGTGCAATTGGCAATCTTGTTGTACAATATATGGCATTAGGACATATTTCCGGTATTCAGGAAGCAAGGGATATTATTCGACATTCATTCCCTATAGATACGTACCGGCCCGAGGATGGACAAGAATGGGAGCAAGCCTTCGTTACCTTTCAAGAGGTAATTCAAAAAGCCCTCTTTTGATCACGAGGTATCTCCGGAAGTTTAATCGACATCGAATCTTGCATTCACCCTCGAAGTCCGGTGCTCATTTAGGTATTGCCTAAACTCCGCTCCTCCTTCTTCAGGTTCTTGCAACCTTCTCGGTGCTGAAAAGTTGACTTTTTGAACTCTGATTATACTGTAATTCAAAAAGCCCTCTTTTGATCACGAGGTATCTCGGGAAGTTTAATCGACATCGAATCTTGCATTCACCTTCGAAGTCCGGTGCTCATTTAGGTTAGCCTAAACTCCGCTCCTCCTTCTTCAGGTTCTTGCAACCTTCTCGGTGCTGAAAAGTTGACTTTTTGAACTCTGATTATACTGTAATTCAAAAAGTCTCCTTTTGATCACGAAGTATCACGGGAAGTTTAATCGACATCGAATCTTGCATTCACCTTTGAAGTCCGGTGCTCATTTAGGTTAGCCTAAACTCCGCTCCTCCTTCTTCAGGTTCTTGCAACCCTTCTCGGTGCTGAAAAGTTGACATTTTGAACTCTGATAATACTGTAATTCAGGGAATAGTCTGTAATTTGATACAAATGAGGGATTGTAATGCTGGTAGCGCAAAGATGGCAAAAAATCATACAGCTTGTTAACGAACGGGGCAGCATCCGGGTAACTGAGCTTAGCGTTATTTGCGAAGTAACGGAAGAAACGATCCGGCGTGATTTAGATAAGCTGGAAAACGAAGGCAAGCTGCTGCGAAGCCATGGCGGAGCCATCAGCATGAAGTCGGCTCAGGCGGAAACGCCTTATATGGAACGGGAAACAACGAATGCTGATGAGAAGCGGCGCATTGCTCAAGAAGCGGTCATGCAAGTTTATGAGAATGACCGCATTATTCTGGATGCGAGTTCTTCAGCCTGGTACATGGCGCAGCTGCTGCCAGACATGCCGTTAACCGTTCTGACCAATTCTATCAAAGTCGCTATGGAGTTGAGCGGGAAAGAGAAGATTAAGGTCATTTCCACCGGCGGACTGCTGTCCTCTCGTTCTTTATCTTATGTGGGGCCTCTGGCCGAGCGTTCGCTTAGTACCTATCACGTCGACAAAGCGTTCCTATCTTGTAAAGGGCTGCATATGCAGCGCGGCTTAAGTGAATTTAACGAGCTGCAAGCGTTGGTCAAACAGAAAATGATCAGTATCGCCGATGAAGTCTATATATTGGCTGATTACAGCAAATTTGGTCAGCAGTCTCTGGCTCATGTCGCATCATGGGATGAAATCCGGCATCTCATCACAGATGAGAAAACCGATTCAGCTATTGTGGCACAGCTTAAGGAGCTGTCAGTTACCGTACATCAAATAGAAGTCAGGTAATCGGGGCTTTTTATTTGGAACAAGAGGCACGATTCGGTTGTCCTAACATAACCAAATAATTACAAACAAAAAAATCCGCTTGAGTATGCGGATTTTTTTGTTTGCACGAAAATAATACCAGCTTACGCCGGTTGTTCTTTCGTTATCTCCACCATCTTTACTGTCTTGCCCTCCCAATTAACAAGAAAAATACCAACGCATATGAACGCTCCGCCTACGCCAACATACCATTCCACAGTTTCTCCGAGCAGCAGCCAGCTGGAAAGAACACCGAATAGCGGTACCAGAAACAGAAATGAACTTGTTTTCGCGGGATCTCCGATGCGGAGCAAGTTGAACCAAATCGAGAATTGGACAATCGAGCACAGAATGGCAAGCGCTAGTAGAACGGATATCGATGTACTGGTAATGATAAAGTAAGGATGCTCTGTGAAGGCGCTTAAGACGAGCAGGGCAATTCCACCGCTAAGCATCTGATATGAAGCAAGCACTGTTAAATCAAACGCAGAACCCCATCGCTTAATGAGCAGTGTAGCCGAAGCAAAGCAGACAGCCCCTGCGAAGCTAATGAAGGTGCCAGGTTGGATATCCATTTGGAGGCCGAAGGTAAAGACGACACCTATAAAACCTATGGCAACACCCAACCATTGGCGCCCACGGTAAGCAGCTCGAGTAAGCAGCGCTCCCAACACGATAACAAGCAGCGGATTCGTACAGGTGATGATGGAGGATTCCCCCGAAGTTATCCAGCGCATGCTGTAATAAGCGCAGCCCATTACACCGGCAGATTGGAGCAAGCCAATTACAGCTGCTTGCACCCATTGCTTCTTGCTGCGGGGCTGGGGTTTTCTTGCGACGATAATCGCGAGCAGTCCGCCCGCCAGTACGAAGCGAACACCCATTAGCAAGAAAGGCGGAGCATACAGCATTCCGATTTTTCCGACTGGAAATGCAATACCCATTAGAAAAGTTGTCAGTACAATAAGACCTATATATTGGAATTTATTCATAATTGATTCCTCCTTGAATAAGTGATTATTTGATTGTAATGGAGGTTTGGTTTTATGTATAATGATTGTTGAAGATATTAGATATCATAAATAATGATTCCAAATATGGAATGGTATCTAAGTATTAATGGAGCGGTCGGATGGAGGTTTATGAACTATGGAGAGCGCGGATCTGCGAGTGTTTCAAATGGTTGCACGTGAGGGTTCTATAACAAAAGCAGCCTTACGATTGGGCTATGTTCAATCCAATGTGACCGCCAGGATTCAACAATTGGAATCGGAGGTGGGCTCAGTGCTTTTTTATCGCCATAACAGGGGGATGACGCTTTCTTCGAGCGGCAAAACATTGCTCGCTTATACGGATAAAATCGTGGGCCTGTTAGATGAAGCTGCCCAAGCTCTTTCCTCGACTAGCGAGCCGAGCGGTCCTCTAATGATTGGGTCAACCCAAACGGCTGCGGCAGTCCGTCTTCCCCAGCTGCTTGCCTCGTATTATAGGCAGCATCCTACTGTTCTATTATCGCTAACGACAGGGCATTCGCAATTATTAATGGAGAAAGTGCTTCATTATGAGCTTGACGGTGCCTTTATTGGATGCCAGTGTGATCACCCAGAGCTTCTATCAGTTCCAGCATTTGATGAAGAGCTCGTAATTGCATCCACCGCATCGTTGGTCAGTCTGGAGGAAGCCTTCACAAGGCCGATCCTTGTGTTCAGCAATGGTTGTTCATATCGGGAAGTATTGGAACAATGGTTGATGTCCAGTGGCTTAAGGCAGTCAATTATCATGGAGTTTGGTACGCTAGAGGCAATTATTGGTGGGGTAGCTGCAGGACTTGGCATTTCACTACTACCCAAATCCGTTATTCGCAAGCACGAGTCGGAAGGTGTGGTTCGTCTGCATGAAATTCCTGACTCTATTCGTCATATACAAACCCACTTCATTACACGAAAAGACTCTTATATCAGCAGTGCGTTACGTGCTTTTATCGAATCGATGCATGAGGAGACGTGATGGAGATGACATTATGTACTGGGATCATTACGGCGGTCAGTACAAGTGAAACGCATACGTTTGGCAAATTTAATCGTGAAAGCATTATGCTTCTAACAGGGTTGGGCGTTGAGGGTGATGCTCATTTAGGGAAGACGGTCAAACATCGCTCAAGAGTAGCGAGTGATCCGAGTCAGCCGAATCTGCGTCAGGTGCACCTCATACATGCAGAGCTGCATGATGAATTGCATGTTGCTGGTTTTGCCGTTTCGGCTGGTCAAATGGGCGAGAATATAACTACTCGCGGCATCGATTTGCTTGGGTTGCCGACGCATTCACGGCTTCATCTAGGAGACAAAGCTGTGGTTGAGGTGACGGGTCTACGTAATCCTTGCAACCAATTGAACGGCTTACAAGCAGGCTTGATGTCGGCTGTCCTGGGACGTGATGAACAAGGAAATCTTATTCGTAAGGCTGGCATTATGGGGATCGTGCTGGCAGGCGGAGAAGTAAAACCAGGGGATCTGATCCGTATCGAGCTGCCACAGGAGCCGTTCCAGCCTCTCGAAAGAGTCTAACATCACATACAAAGCTAAGTCTTAAGGAGCCGCGGCTTCTATGACTTAGCTTTTTTTCTTATCGCTGGAACAATTTGCATATTTTCTTCGTTTTAGCTTATGAGGTGATATAAGCATGGGAAAAGGAACAGGGTTTGGGGCGGTCCTTTTATGCATTTCGCTTGTCGGTTGTTCGGAAGGGGTACACCACAATACTAGCCAGCCTCCGATCGAGAAGTCGTCGAAGATAGAATTGAAAGTAGTAGAGATACAACCAGAAGAGCCTACATTGCTGCATCCTATAAAAGTAGAAAAAGGTGTGAAGCTCGACCCGATAATCGAAAAGGACATTATGAAAAAGAAAGCTGAGCAATCGACACCCATCGCTGGACTGTTTAAAACTTCATTGGAGCCTCTATTAGGAAATGGAAAGGTAACCCTTAATTTCTCAATTCAAAATGTATCAGGGAAGGACTTGGAAATATCCCATAGCTCAGGGCAAAAATATGATATCTTTGTTTACAATGAGCAGCAAGATGAGGTCTATAAATGGTCGAATAATAAAGCATTTACCGAAGCGTTGATAGTCAGAAGCTTGAAAAAAGATGAAAAACTTGCATTTGCCGAAGAATGGAATTTGAAGGATGCATCTGGGGAATCTGTTCCGCCTGGAACGTACAAAATTCAAATTAAAGGTATGATAACTCTGAAATCGGGTGTTATCTCCCCGGATGAATTAACAGATACAGCGACTATTGAAATCAAGAAATAACACGATGAAGTCTAACCATAGAGGAATAATCATATATATTCAAAGTTTCCATTCCCCTTATTGAAGGGTTCTGTTAATGTAGGGATCGAGGTTAGAATCTGGAAGGAGGGATTGTGTTATGTTAGCTCTTTTAAGAATGGATCATCGAAGCACTAACTTTACTAACATTAATCTGTTCGGCAAATATAATGTGACCTTACGCTTCCGTAATTGGACGCCTTAACGTTTTCAGTGATGGAAACGTCAGCCGTACATAAAAGGAAACCACAGCGCAGGTCATGATTCATTCGTGGCGTGCGCTTTATACGTTCCGTAACAGGAAGAAGCACACAGCTCATTTATGCCGTGTGTTTTTTTGTTCATAGAGAGAGGAGAGATAAGGATTATGCTTTCGGTGTTAGGGAAATTAGGTTGGTTTTTCAGATTAGAATGGAAAAGGTATGCTATTGCGATCCCCTTGCTCATTATAGCGGGGGTGATCGAAGTTATTCCGCCCAAGATCGTTGGGGACATGATCGATTATATTCAGCAGGGAACTCTCCATTGGGGGCTGGTTACCGACACGCTTCTTCTACTGGGTGGGCTTGCTGTAATTATTTATTTCATCACTTATATTTGGATGTATCGTTTGTTCGGTGGGGCTTTCGTCGTGGAACGGCTATTGAGATCGCGTTTGATGAGGCATCTTCTCCGAATGACTCCATCGTTCTATGAGAAGAACAGGACGGGCGACTTAATGGCGCGGGCGACTAATGATTTGAAGGATGTTTCATTAACGGCTGGCTTCGGGATATTAACACTTGTTGACTCGACAGTATGGATAATGACCTTAATAGGTGTCATGGGCTTTCTGATCTCATGGAAGCTGACATTGGCGGCAGTTCTTCCATTACCCATCCTTGCTTTAATGATGCAAATTTATGGAGGGTGGATTCACAAGCGGTTTAAAGCCGCACAAGACGCCTTTGGAGTTATGAATGATGGAGTGCTTGAGACCATTTCCGGAACCCGTGTAATCCGTGCATTTGTGCAAGAGCGTGCGGCTGAACGCAGTTTTGGAGATGTGACTTCAGATGTACTAGGGAAGAACATCGCAATAGCGCGAATTGATGCGCTCTTTGAACCTACGGTCAAGATCATTGTCGGCGCAAGTTATCTTCTGGGTCTCGTATACGGTGCCTATCTGGTGTTCCATAATGAATTGACCGTAGGAGGACTCGTTACTTTCAATGTGTATCTTGGGATGCTGATTTGGCCGATGTTCGCGATTGGAGAGCTCATTAACATTATGCAGCGAGGTAATGCGTCGCTCGATCGAGTAAACGAAACACTATCCTATAAGGCTGATGTGGAAGAGTCAACGAATGCAATCAGGATCGCTGAGCATGGTTCGATAGAGTTCAATAATGTGACCTTCCAGTATCCGTCTTCGGAGGTTAAAAATTTAAGTGAGTTGAATCTTTACTTACTCCGCGGTCAAACACTAGGTATAGTTGGGAGAACGGGTAGTGGTAAAACGACGCTAATAAAGCAGCTGCTTCGCGAGTATCCGAAAGGAGAAGGGCAGATATCCATCTCAGGACAACCGCTCGAAGCTATTGCTTTCGATGATTTGAAAGGATGGATCGGCTATGTGCCGCAAAGCCCTTTCCTGTTTTCCCGCACAGTTCGGGAAAATATATTATTTTCCAAAGATGAGCAAGCATTGGAGGAAGCTATTGAATGCTCCGCCTTCCGGAAAGATCTTGAGTTTTTGCCACAGGGCTTGGAGACGCTTGTAGGTGAGAAGGGTGTTGCCCTTTCTGGCGGTCAGAAGCAGAGAGTATCTATTGCTCGCGCGTTGCTTGGGAATCCGCAAATCTTGATTCTTGATGACGCTCTATCGGCGGTAGATGCAAAAACAGAAGCAGAAATCATCTCGAATATTCGGCGTTCCCGTGCTGGCAAAACAACGTTAATTGTCTCGCATCGTTTGTCGGCGGTGCAGCATGCTGAGCATATTGTCGTGATGGATGACGGCTGTATTGTTGAGGAAGGGATGCATGAGGAGCTGCTGGCCCAAGGCGGTTGGTACCGCGAACAATGGGAGCGGCAGCAGGCGGAAGCAACGTTAGATGGCGCATAATTAGGGTTTAAGGCAACAAGCCGGTAAGCCAATAAATAAGCTTGTAACTGCTTGGACAGCTTGGAATGGAAAGGTGGAGGAAACAACTATGAGTGGAGATTTGGATTTGGAAATAGATCGGGAGGCGGTAAGGCGAGCGCGTCCGGGAAAACGTTTATGGCAATATGCTCTAATCTATAAGAAGACGATCCTACTGGCACTGCTTATGCTGGCTATTGCAATCGGGACAGAGCTTACTGGCCCGTTCATCGCCAAACGAATTATAGATGTGCACATCGCTGGAATTGAGAAGCCTTGGTATGAAGTAGAGGCGGGCTCTGTGGACAGCGTGGCTTATGCCGGCGCTTATTGGATGCGGGTAGATCGAGTACCGGTGAACGAGCAGAAAAAGGAAGCGCGTGTTCTCCAAGTGGGCCGAGATTTCTTCTTTGTGCCCGGAGGCATTAAAGAGGACGGTGAACGTTCTATATCTTTGACGGCTGACGGAGCTACAGAGTTAATTATAACCAAGAAGGATACGGTAACGAAATATAACGCGCAGCATCTTTCTAAAGAGCAATTATATGAATTTTATAAACCCGAGCTCGGAGCTATTATTAGCTTGGCATTGTTATCCATGGCGCTGATAGCTGTTTCGGCATTGTTCAGCTACGGGCAGCGTTATTGGCTTCAGGCTTCTGCCAATCGGATTATTCAAAGGATGAGGGATGATGTGTTTGCACATATCAACCGTCTTCCGATCCGCTATTTTGATAACTTGCCTGCTGGTAAAGTAGTATCACGAATTACGAACGATACCGAAGCGATCAAGGAGCTGTATGTGACGGTACTGGCTAACTTCTTTTCGGGAACGCTGTATATCGTTGCGATTCTGGGTGCTATGTTTCTACTTGACGTACGTCTAGCGCTCATCTGTATGCTCATTATTCCGATACTAGCGGTATGGATCATCATCTATCGGAAATTTGCAGCCTATTACAATCGGGTTATTCGCTCCACTCTCTCTGAAATGAACGGAATGATTAATGAATCCATTCAAGGTATGCCTATTATTCAGTCGTTCCGTAGGGAGAAGAAGCAGGAACATGAATTCGAGCAATTCAATAAACGGTATTTCGATTACCGTAACAAAATGTTGAATTTGAATTCATTGACGTCGCATAACTTGGTAGGCGTTTTGCGTAATATTGCGTTTATCGCTATGATTTGGTATTTTTCCGGCATATCACTAGGGTCTGTTGTAGGAGGGGTTTCCCTTGGCGTACTCTACGCATTCGTCGATTTCTTAAACCGAATGTTTCAGCCAATCGTCAATATCGTTAACCAGCTTCCCAACATGGAGCAGGCCTTTGTCAGCGCGGAGCGTGTATTCGTTCTGATGGACGAAGAGGGAGAAGATGTCTCCGATGAAAAAATGGCGCGCTACAAAGGGAATGTGGTATTTGATAAAGTTGGGTTTTCTTATAAAGAAGGTGAGCCTGTGTTGAAAGGGATATCGTTTGAAGCGCGGCAAGGCCAGACTGTTGCTCTCGTCGGACATACGGGATCAGGCAAAAGTTCAATTCTTAACTTGATCTTTCGATTCTACGACGTAGACTCGGGAAGCATCACGATTGACGGACAGGAGATTCGAGGAATACCTCGTCAAACACTTCGTAATCATATGGGTATCGTGCTTCAGGATCCCTTCCTGTTTACAGGTACAATTGCTTCTAATGTGTCGCTTAACCACTCCGCGATTTCAAGAGATACTATTGAGAAAGCGCTGCGGGATGTCGGTGCGGACCGAGCGCTCTCACATTTACCTTTGGGTATCGACGAGCCTGTCATCGAGAAAGGCAGTACGCTTTCCGCAGGACAACGCCAGCTGATATCATTCGCTAGGGCTCTAGCCTTCGACCCGGCAATTCTCATTCTGGATGAAGCGACCTCGAACATCGATACCGAGACAGAGGCTGTCATCCAAGAAGCGCTCGATATCGTAAAGAAAGGGCGCACAACCTTTGTGATCGCACATCGCTTATCGACAATAAAGAGTGCAGATCTTATCCTCGTGCTGGATCGTGGGGAGATCGTTGAGCGTGGAACACATGATGAGTTGATGGTGTTAGGCGGCAAATATTATCAAATGTATGAATTGCAGCAAGGGAAAAAAGGGGCCCGAATATCATCTACTACTTCTAATGTAGGAACAACGGCTGCCGCACTTTAAAAGATTTTATGATTGTCAGAGGATAAGTGCTTGAATTGAATAGTGAATAGAATGTACTTCAATAAAGCTAAATCAACTGCCGCGAAGCGGAGTGATTTAGCTTTATTTTTGCTCGGGGAGTGAAGGGGCATTTTTTGGGTAATAATGGGATGTTACTAAGATCAATACAACACAAGATGGGGTGCAGGAATATGGAAAAAACATTTTTGATGCTTAAACCGGATGCAGTACAGCGAAGGATGATAGGTAAATTGGTTCAGCGATTTGAGGAGAAAGGCTTTGAGCTTATAGGAGCCAAGCTAATGAGAATGACAATGGCGCAGGCTGAAGCCCACTATGCTGAGCATACGGACAAACCCTTTTATGGTGAACTGCTGGAGTTTATCACATCCGGTCCAGTGTTTGCCATGGTGTGGCAGGGGGAAGGGGTTGTTGCTATGTCCCGCTTAATGATAGGTAAGACCAACCCGCTGGAAGCGGCGCCTGGGACGATTCGCGGTGATTTTGCAACAGATAAAGGCAATAATATAATCCACGGCTCGGATTCGCCTGAAAGCGCCGAACGGGAAGTAGCTAATGCATTCCACCCAGAGGAGCTGCTTATATTTGATCCATTCTTGCCTAAGCTGGAAGCCTTGCATGTAGATGAATATGGAGCCATCCAACACTATCATCCTCAGTCATGAGGGTGATTTTTATTATTTATTTCAGAACAGTAAATTTGATGTTTTCAGCAAAATTGGTTACATTGAATAGAGGTAAAAGAATAAAGGAGCGATGTTGAAATGAGAGATCCAAGACTTAAGATAATGGCTAATAATTTGATCCGTTATTCTGTAAATTTGCAGCCTGGTGAAAATATACTGCTAGAGATGATTGGACTGCCCGATCAAGAACTGTCTAAATGCTTAATAGAAGAGGTGTCTGCGGCAGGTGGGCATCCTTTCGTTGAGCTGCGCAACCCTGCTGTAACTCGCAGCCTGATGCTTAACGGAACCAAGGAGCAATACCAGACACTTATGGAGCTGGAGCTTCAACGGATGAAGCAAATGCATGCCTACATAGCCGTTCGCAGTGGAGATAACATTACCGAAACCTCCGATGTGCCAGAGGAACAAATGAAGCTCTATGTGAAGGAATATCAGCGCCCAGTCGTAGATCGGCGTGTCAATCATACCAAATGGTGCGTTATGCGCTATCCAAACCCTTCCATGGCTCAATTAGCCAATACGAGCACCGAAGCATTTGAGGACTTTTATTTCCAAGTATGCAACCTTGATTATAGTAAAATGGCTAAAGCTATGGAGTCCCTAGTCTCCCTAATGGATCGTACGGACAAAGTTCACCTGGTTTCCCCAGGGACCGACCTGACCTTTTCTATCAAAGGTATTCCATCTATTCCATGTGCAGGAGCGCACAACATTCCGGATGGCGAGGTATTCACCGCTCCAGTCAAAAATTCGGTAAACGGTGTGATTACTTATAATACACCAACTATTTATACGGGAACCTCGTTTGAAAATGTAATGTTGAAATTTGAGAACGGTAAAATCATCGAAGCAACAAGCAATAACACCAAACGAATCAATGAAATATTGGATACAGACGAGGGGTCTCGTTATATCGGTGAATTTGCTATCGGAGTCAATCCGTATATCAAGCAGCCTATGAAGGATATTTTGTTTGATGAGAAAATCGATGGAAGCATCCACTTCACACCTGGCAACGCCTATGAGGATGCAGATAACACTAATCGCTCCTCCGTCCATTGGGATATGGTGCTTATTCAACGGCCAGAGTTCGGCGGCGGGGAAATTTACTTCGATGATGTTCTAATCCGCAAGGATGGAAGGTTTGTAATTCCTGAGCTGGAGCAATTAAATCCAGAGAATTTAGTGTAAGATCACCCGTTTATTTGAACAGATAACGTAGTAGCGTTTAGGTAACGATGTAAAAGGACCCTGAAGCAGCACGATGCTGTGAACAGTAGCCCGAAAGACAGGCACTTCTTAACAAAGTGTCTATCACTCGTGTTATAGTTCACAGTTCACTGCCTGCTCGGGGTCCTTTTTTTGATATGTGAATGTAGCTATGTGTATTACATTTTGTTTAGTTTTCGATACTGCAACGGTGACATGCCGCATAGCGATTTGAAAATTCGGCCGAAATGAGTGCTGCTTTCGAAGCCGACCTTTTCCGTAATTTCGGTTACAGAGCTGCGTGTTGTTTTTAGAAGCATCTGGGCTTCCTGCACACGCACCTGATTAACATATTCAACGACAGTGAAGCCGGTAACCTCCTTATAAATGCGGCACAAGTAAAACGGACTGATATGAAAATGCTCGGCGAGTGACTTTAACGACAGCGGCTCTCGAAAGTTCTCATTGATGTGTTTGACCATATCGGATACCTTTCGGTGTAGAGTGGTTGGATGGTCGGAGGTTTTGCTTTTACGGTCTGTCTGGCGGACATGCCGATTAATCAGCAGCAGCAGCTCCCCAAGCAGCAGCTTAATGTAGCCCACTGTATCCGGCTCTCCCTGCTTTTGCTCCCGCAGCATCTTGTCCATGATCGATTCTATAATAATTAATTCGCGAGCATCGGGATGGAGCACGGGACCCTCCTCGAACACTTGAAGTAAATCAGGTGCTATCTCACTGTTAATCCTCAGCATGAACGCAGTCTTGAAATTGATCAATATTCGCTCATGATTGGGGGAATAGGACTCGGTTGTTTTATGCAGAACGTTGGGCTGGATAAGCACAAGATCACCCCTTTTTACATGGTAGGAGCGGTCTTTAATGAAATAAAAGCGTTCTCCCGCACGCATATAATAAATTTCGTAGGAATCATGCGAATGGTTCTGAGTCATGTTATAGGGGCTTGTGCGAATAGAATGATCTAGATGGAAAAGTCCCTTATCTGAGGAAAATGAAAGCTTCATATCGGATGGGCTGCTGTCTTTCATGAAATGCTCCTCCTATGACCATGCAGATCTTGACTGCAAGAAATGTAGAAAAATTTAAATTTCAGCAATTATAGTACGGTTATATTATGTTTATTGCGCTATAATCACAATAACATAGACAAGGGAGGAAGAATAGATGTCATCTCGTAAAAGATATGCTCTCGTTGGTACAGGCGGCCGCGCTAGTTTTTTTTATTCCGCCATTGTCAAGGATTTTAAAGAATCATCTGAACTCGTCGCATTTTGCGATGTGAACCAGACTCGTATGGATTTTGCTAATAAAAAAATAGGAGCCCATGGAGTTGGACCCCTTCCTACTTACAAATCAGAAGAATTCGATCGTATGATTGAGGAATCAAAGCCTGATTTCGTGATCGTTACAACCGTTGACCGGACTCATCATACTTATATTATCCGCGCAATGGAGCTTGGTTGCGATGTCATCTCTGAGAAACCGATGACGGTCGATGAAGATAAATGCCAGGAAATTCTGGATGCCGTTAAACGTACCGGGCGCAAGCTTCGGGTAACCTTTAACTATCGTTACTCCCCGCACAATACGAAAATTCGTGAGCTAATCGCTGATGGAACTATCGGTGACGTAAACTCCGTCCATTTCGAATGGCTGCTAAATACGAAGCATGGAGCGGATTATTTCCGTCGTTGGCACCGTGATAAACGCAACAGCGGCGGTCTGCTGGTTCATAAATCAACGCATCATTTCGATCTGGTTAACTTCTGGTTGGGTACGCAGCCTGCTACCGTTTTCGCTCTTGGCGACTTAATGTTCTATGGCCGCGAGAATGCTGAGAAACGTGGAGTAACTAAGTTTTATTCTCGTGCTCATGGCAGCGAATATGCTAAGGATGATCCATTCGCTCTGCACATGGAGGATAACGGGAATTTAAAAGGTATGTATCTGGATGCTGAAAAGGAAGACGGTTATTACCGTGACCAAAGCGTATTCGGTGATGGCATTAATATAGAAGATACGATGGGCGTTATGGTAAAATATCGCAGCAATGCATTCTTAACCTACAATCTGTATGCATATGCACCATGGGAAGGCTTCCGCGTTTGCTTTAACGGCACTAAAGGACGCATTGAGATGAATGTAGTTGAGCAATCATACGTCAATTCAGGCGGCGAGCAGGGTCTGGAAGGTGCGGTAACTGGGAAGAAAATCCTGGTTCATCCATTGTTTGATAAGCCTTATGAAGTAACAGTAGAAGAAGGCAAGGGCGGCCATGGCGGCGGGGATCCGGTATTGCTTAATGATTTGTTCGGAGAGCCTACACCAGACCGATTCAATCGTGCAGCATCACATGTAGATGGCGCGATGTCCATACTTACAGGTATTGCAGGAAACCGTTCACTTCGTACAGGTCAAGCTGTAAATGTTGCGGATTTGGTGAAATTTTAGAGGATAGAGCCAAATATAAAGAAGTTCATAGAGGAGGCCGTACAACACTTTCATGTGCTGTACGGTCTTGTTTTGATATAATAGCAGAATGTGTAGAATGAATGAATGTAGGCTCTACGAAAAGAGGAAAACAACATGAAACGGATATTGGAAACGATCCTCATCACCTTTGTGGGTGGGATGCTGTTTACGCTTCTGAATGTGCCGCTGAGCTGGATGCTTGGACCCTTAGCAGCGGTACTTCTTTGGACTGCTTGTACACGCCGAAGCCTGGTATGGCCGATCTGGCTGCGCAATGGGGGCCTGCTGCTGCTAGGCTACAGTATGGGGCTCTCCTTCACATTGAACAGTGCCAAGCAAATCTCCTCCCAGCTGCCATCCATGTTTATCGCAACGCTGCTGACGATTGCTTTTAGCTTGGGTATTGCCTTTATTACAGCCCGCCAAACCGGAGTAAACCCGGCAAGCAGTGCCATCGGCAGTATACCCGGAGGCTTATCGCAGATGATTGTGCTCAGTGAAGAAATCGAAGGGGCAGATAAAGCGGTAGTCGCCTTTATGCAAACTATACGCTTGCTGATGGTAGTATTTGTGATTCCTTTTGTTGCTGTCCATGGCTTGGCTGCTGATGGGTTTGTAGCAGGAAGCGCAGGTGTAGGGAGTAGTATAGCGAATGGAGGCGCTGGGAATACGCTCGTTGGTTCTCTCATAAGCTGGAGTGAGGCGGTGATCTCCCGGCCTATATTCTCATGTCTGATTGTAGTAGGCGTGGCCGCTGCTACTTGGATAGCTGTGAAGCTTCGTTTCCCAACAGCCTATTTCCTCGGGCCTATTTTGGCTGCTGCTACTTTTACAGTGTCAGGCTTAGAGCCGCCACATCTCCCTTCTTTATTTGTATTGGTGGCCCAGTGGAGCTTAGGCATTTATATGGGACTAGGGATCAAGCTGAGCAGCCTTAGCAATTGGAGACGACTGCTGCCCTATACCATTTTAGGTAATGTTGCTGTAATCGGATTCTCCATAGGACTGTCCTACGTATTCAGCTTAGTCCTTCCGATGTCATTGTTGACGGCTTTTCTAGGAATGTCCCCAGGCGGGATGACGGAGATGGGAGTTACCGCTACTCTTGTAGGTGCTGATGTTTCTTTAGTAGTTGCCTATCAAATGTTCCGTATATTATTTATTTTGTTTATTGTTCCCTATATTCTGCGATGGGGATTCCGATATTTCCGCAGAAATACTGCTGCACATTCGAACGGAAATAGTTGAACATCAATGAGAGTTGAGTGATTTGCCTTAGCGTAGTTAAGATGCTTCTGTGGGTGTTCCTTGGTAGAAGACCATGGAAAGTTACATAATCGTTACCAAACGCGCTCTTCATATACTTGTTCAGGTCAGCTCGAGGTCTTAATAAAAATAGCCATACAAAAAAGTCTTTGGATCCTTCCAAAGGCTTTTCTTGGCATGGAAATAATAGGAGCATTTCACCGTGCTAGAGTGCTAAGGAAGCCCATATTTATACATTTCTTCAGAAGCATAGGAATATACCTGGATTAATGCGTAAGGAGTCGAATTCATTTGTGCGATACACTAGTAGAATTTATCTAACTATCTTCTTAGATGAAAAATACGCAAGTTTTAATAAATGAATCTCATTTCGTTAATCTTACGTATTGGAAGTAAAGAGGAGAGGATTAAACAGTATGGAAAATAAAGAACAGCTGCTGCAGGAGCTTCAAACTATAATTCGATGGGAAAAAGGGCAGAAGGATTTATGGTTCTGGGAGAAGCTCGGCCGGTTACCCTTCGTTTTGCTGGATAAATGGACTCCGAAATTAATTCAGGACAAAATAGAGATGGCGCTGAATGAAATAGGCCGATTCATTCAAACCGGAGGAGACTATCTTGTGTCCGAGAAGACAATCCAGGACAAGCTTCAACGGGAATTTCGTAAGGAGGAGCGCTCGCTTGAGGCGGAGACTGCTGGACCCATAGAGATTACCGAGACTATCGTGAATAAAGAGAGTACGGGAGTTCATGAGACTATCGAGAGCAGGGAGAGTAAAGAGAGTACGGGAGTTCATGAGACTATCGAGAGCAGGGAGAGTAAAGAGAGTACGGGGGTTAATGAGACTATACAGAGTACGGAGATTAAGGAGAGTAAGGAGAATACGGAAGGTAAGGAAGGAAAAGAAAGTAGAGAGACTAAGGAGACTAGGGAGGTTAAGGAGCTTCCGCTCGCTGTGATGGATCGGGTAGCTGATGAGCTTGGGGAAAGCCGAACAAATATGGCGACTGTTCAAGGAGCGGCAACCGGATTCGGCGGGCTGTTTACGATAGTAGCAGACATTCCCGCCATGCTGGGACTGTCACTGAAGGTATTGCAGGAGCTTGCTTTATGCTACGGATTTAATCCAAGGGACCCGAGAGAACGCACCTTCATTATTAAGTGCTTGCAGTTTTCTTCCTCCGACATTGTTGGAAAGAAGGCAATTCTCGAAGAGCTTGCCGAATACGATAACCAAGATATGTCTGTTCAGGTCATGAGCCAGCTGCAAGGATGGCGTGAGGTTGTCTCCGCTTACCGAGATAGCTTCGGTATGAAGAAGCTGTTCCAGCTGGTACCCATAGCTGGAACACTATTCGGTGCATATTCGAACCGCGAATCACTTCATCAGGTAGCAGAGACCGGGAAGATGCTTTATCGTAAACGTAGGATTGTGGAGCGGTTACGTCAATTAGAGGAGACACCTGTTTGACATAGGATGGAAAACGGGAGCTATATCGCATCTATTGTGGATTGAAGGGCACTAGTATGCGCTCATACGCGCATACTAGATAGCCGACTTATCTAACCTGTATGGAAGCCAGCTGTTGCTGTAGCTGGGAGCTTATGCGAGTCATCGGAAGCCGTAATTCATCGGATTTTATTTGCTGCTGCTGTGCTAGCAGCCATTTAAGAGGTGCGGGATTGGGTTCGGTGAACAGCAGGCGGATTAATGGCAGGAGGTCATCAAACATATGCCTGGCTTCCTGAGTTTGGTCCTCCATTTGATGCTGATACAATCGAACAAATCGGTTGGTTGCTACATTAGCTGAAGCAAGCATACCTCCTTGAGCACCGCAGCACAGTGACGCATAGAAGAGCTCATCATCCCCGCACAGCACGGGTTTAGATCCAATCCGGGACAGCTCCGTAACTAATTTAATACTGCCAGTGCTGTCCTTAAGGCCTATCATGTGATCCATTTCCATAATAGTACGTACGGTGTCGAGCTCAAGCACAACCCCAGTACGGTGAGGGATATCATACAGAATAACGGGAAGACCTACGTCTGCTAGGCTGCGAAAATGTTCGATAATCCCTTGTTGAGAGGGGCGGTTGTAATAAGGTACAACAACGAGAGCAGCATCTGCTCCATGAAGCCCGGCTTGCTCGGTTCTTTTGAGGGTAGAGGCTGTACTGTTCGTTCCTGTTCCGAGTACAATCGGTATTCGACGAGTGGACTCCATCGCTTTACGTGCTGCTGCTAGTAGCATGAGCACTTCATTTGATTCGATAGCAGGCGACTCACCTGTTGTTCCATTCACAACTAGACCATGTATGCCTTCTGTGATTAAATGTTGAGCGAACGTTCCAAAGGATTCAAGATCGAGCTCTCCATTTGCTTCAAAAGGTGTTACGATAGGGACGAAAATTCCGCGAAGCTCATGTGATTTCAGCATGGCATCCAACTCCATTCATTAAGTGTGTATGGATACTTTAGCATGGATTTAATCATCAGCGTTATCTATAATAAGTGATAGATGTCATCAATTATTTTGATGATACTATATGACAGCATACAGCTGGTTGAACCATTTAAAGGCTTCAAGAATTGCAGTAACAGTTCAGGAGTCTAAATAGCCCTGCCAACTTTGAGGCGTCGGCTATATTGAGATGCTATGAGCATAAGCTGGAGATATAGAGGAGCTTTAGATGAAGGGGAGGGTGCAGGGAGCTATGGATTTGACCTATCTGCGTACATTTCGCGAGGTTGCAAGGCGGCAGAGCTTTACCAGAGCTGGGGAAGAACTAGGTTATGCCCAGTCGAGTATTACAATGCAAATTCAGAAGCTAGAGAGGGAATACGGGGTGCCTTTAATAGAGAGGTATGGACGACAGCTTCGCCTGACCCCACCTGGAGAAGAACTTCTGAAGCTGGCGGTGCAAATGCTGGATCTGTATGATCAGTCAAAGGAACAAATTGCTAATCAAGTCGGAGGTTCGATAATTATTGGCACCATCGATTCGTTAGCGGCTTATTATTTGCCGCGATATTTGCAGCAGCTGAAGCAGCAGATTTCGGGTCTAACGGTTCAACTTTTTCCAGAAAGTGAATCGGTGCTGTTAGCTAAGGTGAGGGACGGAGAATTTGATGTAGGGTTACTGCTTGATCGGTATCCTGCTGATCCATCCCTTCATTGTATTTCGGTGCGTGAAGAACCTCTGGTTCTGATTGCTCCTCCGGAGCACCCTTTGACTAAGAAACTTAATGTAGGGATTACAGATCTCGATGATATCGAATTAATCGTTTCTGAGGAGAGTTGTATTTATCGGGGGATTTTTGAAAAGCTGCTTAAGGATCATGGTATTCAATTTCGTATTGGTTTCGAGTTGGGAAGCTTAGAGGCAATCAAGCAATGCGTTGCTAACGGTCTAGGCATTGCGCTAATGCCGCTAATTGCGGCTCAAGAGGAAGTGAATCGGGGAAGAGTTGCTGTGATTCCTTTTTCTCATGAGGCTCTCCGGTTTGAGCTTCAACTTATTATCCACCCCAAAAAATGGATGTCTCAAGCACTGCTTGCTTTTATAAAGATGCTGACTGGAGAGCCTTTACGATTGCCGAGCCGAAGGGATAGTTGATCTAAACGACCTCTACTTTATTGTGAGTCGCTAAGCTTCTGATATCAGCAAGGATTTGATCTTTTTCAGAATCGATTAATTCCAATTGAATTCCGTAATAGAAGGAGTCGTCAGTTTGCTTTTGCCAGCGAATGGTTCCACGGTATTTCATGGATTGACCATCCAAGGTTAGATTGACGAGCAATTTGATCTGATTATCATTGGCATTTAAGTCTAATTTCGTATAGAGCTTACATCCGGACTTGCTTAAATCGATAATTGCAGCTATAGCGGGTTTGGCTGAGATAGGATTCTCATTGATCTGAACAATTTCAAATGTACATTCCGTTGGGCTAGTCAGCATGTATCTGAAAGGTTCTTTTCTTTTAGTTTGAGTTGCCATAATAGATCCTCCTAAAAAATATGCATGAGCAAATACTAGATTTCGATTATGTGAATAGTATAATACCTCTCTTGATTAAGGACAATGCGTTTGATTGAATCTTTATAGTAACTTAAGCATAATTTTACCAAATGAACTGTCCAGGCTTTCCATTAATGCCCTCTAGTACCTCCACTTTTAAATGATGGGGTTGAGTTTTGTCCGGATTGAAAGATTCACCTTGCGGGTCAAGGAATGAGGCCAGAGGGATGCTGGAGGGGCCGCGTGATAAAATAGGGGTTTGATAAGTGAAGTTGCTATTGAGCGTAATTGTTACCTTAGTCCAGACATAATCATTCTGGTTATCGATTATTAGATGTCGGGGTGCAAACGAAAGCGCAGCAAGCAATTGAGGTTCTGTAGCATAATGGGATTGGTTAGAGCAGCCCGCACAGAAGGAGAGGAGAGGGAGTAGGATGCCTAAGCTCAAGTACAACCATCGGTTAGCTAACAGGCTTGTTCTTATAAAATGATGTGACGGCGAGAACAGAGCTGTTGATTTGAATACGTTTGTCTTATTCATTGGGCTAACTCCTTTCCTTCTGGGGATCAAGCAATTGCAAGCTTATTTTTTGTAGGACAAGCTTAGGTCAAACCACATATCAGGCGAGTCTGGGTGGCTGGTGTGAATCTCTACGGCTAAAGTATTAGCACCCTGAACAAGAAGATTTCTATGGTTGCCCAGGGAGATTGTTTCATATAATCCTCCATTATGAGGCACGGCTAGCGAACGGTAGTCGACAAGTCCTTCGCGGATCGAATCTCGGGCAATTTCAACTCCATTCAGATAGGCGATAAAGCCGTCTTCAAATGATATATGCAGCAGCCATTCTGTAATGGCCTGGGAAGCCTCTCCTTCGTCAAGAACGAAGCTTTTGCGAAAGTAATAAGCTGGCGATTGAAGCTCGACAGCGAGCGGGGTGCGGATGCTGCGCTTCAGGGCGCTGTCCGTGGAGCGGCCGAATGGCGCGGCTGCCCAACGCCAGCTGGCGTCGTTGTACTCCGGGCTGCGCCAGTCTTCGCGCGGCAGCCGGGCCGTTGACCGGGTCGGAGTCTCCCCGGTCAGGTCAAGCCCTGGCGGCACCTCGGCGCGGACCTCTGGTCCGCCCGCGCGGTACCGCCACATGGCGCCGATGCTGATCGGCGCCCGCTCCTGCACAGCAGCCGGCTGGCGCAGCGCGGCTGCATCAAGCTCGAGCCGGTCCGCGGCGCGACCGGCCTGGTCCAAGGGCAGCGCCGCCTCCAGGCGGCTGCCCTGCCCTTGGACGATGAGCAGCCCGCCCGAAGGGCTGCTCATCGTCCACTCCGCCCAACCGGGGTGGGCGGAGCTGCGGTAACCGGCCTGCGGCCGAGCGGTTACCGCAGCTTCCGGCGCGTACAGCCGCGCGCCGATCAGCACGAGATCGGCGCCGCTCTCGGCGAGCCGATCCCATACCTCAGGCTGCATTGGATCGTGCTCCTTCTGAAGGAGCACGATCCGATGCAGCTGCGGATTCTCCGCCGCGGTTCGTTTCAGCCAATCGAGCTGCGTAGATGGCTCCTCCGCCAGCTTCGCGGAGTTAAGAAACCAGAACCGCGCTTCGCCATAATCGACGAAGTAAGCGGTTCTGCCATACCCCTTCAGCTGTTCCTCAGGGATATGGGGGAACAGCTCTCCATACTGATCTTTGAAGGCTGGAGTACCATCATCCCAAACCGGGAAAAAAAGCCGCGAAGCGGGCTTTCTGTTGGCACCAGCTTGGTTATTTGACGTATCGCCGGCTAGACTCGCTGCCCCTGCCCAAAACATAATATCTTTACGAAGCTCAAGCTGATTTTGTAATCGGCTCGGCTCTTTAACAGGCTGCTGTCCAATCAAGTAGCCAAATGTCCATGCTGGTGAACTGTTCACATTTGAGCTCTGTTCCATGACCCCTGTGAGAGGAGGCTTGGATATCAAAAGTGTAACCGTCAAGCATACAAGCAATAACATAAATAGCAATGTTATTGGAAAAGCGGTCATGCTTCCTTTACGATCACTTTCCATCCGGCCGCCTCCTTCCCTAATAATAAATATCGTTTAAGCGGGCCAGCCGAATAAGGCATGATATACAGGCGGCCAGAGGAGTACAAGCAGAATCAACATAGATGTGATAAAAGCATAGGTCCACGAACGAAGCTTGAAATCAAATCGCATCAATAGCGGAAGCAATAGCAGCCAGCTGAAGAGCCATACAGCTAAGGCAGCGGCTTGTTTTCCTGCAAAAGGTCCGATCCGATGCCCATAAGGAAGCCAAGAGCCCCATTGGAGCAGTATCGGATTGGCATGAGACGCATCCGTTACGCTCCACCAATGAGTGGCAGTAAGCGCCCCCATACCTAGAATGATAGCTGCCATCGCGGCAACAGCTTCGCCTGATCGTGGCTGCTTGGATGTCTCCGTACGCCGCGGGGTCGCAATAATTAGCTGAGGCTCTGCTTGTTCTTGATCCGTTTCCATAAATGACCTCCTTACGTGTTCTCATTGCATATGGCAGCGGATTTTTGCTTTGCATTTATTCATTCAAGCAATTCCTTCCTATGCAAGCTTCCACTTTGCGAGCACAAGGCCGAATGTAAATCCGATAAACAAACAAAACCACATAAATGTCAGTAAGATACCAACCACCCAGCGAATTTGGTCTAGCCCCTTACCGCCTGAAAATCGCCGAATCAGTACACTTGCCGCCACTCCCAGAGGGAAGGTCATTAGGCTTACAAATTCTTTGTATTCCATGATAACCCAATGTCCGAATGGGGCATGAAGCTTGAACCACTCTGAGGCACCTTCAGGAGCTTGATATCCGATATACAGCCAATTTCCTGCAACTATGGTAGCTATGGTTAGCAAATTGGTCATAAGAAGCCGCCACTCCAGCTTAGCTTTTGCAGTTTTGTTCCCTTTGGCATAGGTATAATAAGCATGCCAAGTATAGGTAGCCACTATCAAGGTTAGCGATGCTCCAAGACCATGCAGCACGCCGGATAAACGTTGGCTTCCTGGACTGAACGCATTTGCCAGTGGGATGAGCAGGAAAAAAAGGATTGCAATCATCCCTTGGGCAACCGCTATATCACGATAAGGAGAACCTTTTTTCATTATTGGTGAGCCTCCTAAGAGTTTCGCTGTAGCGAAAACTTACTTCGTAAGCATAAGCTTGATTTGTATCTTGAAATTGACTTATTGATCGTTCATCGCTCTACAGTAAACGAGTCGATCTCATTTTGCTGAAGATCATACGCTTTAAAATTCAATTTGGCGCCATCAACGTCCACGACCATGTAGTGATAGCTGGCTTTTGGACCTACAACCACTTGTTTGTTTTCTTTATTACCGGAATATAAGGGGGCTCCAGCTCCGCCAACGGTTAATTGATAAATCTTGTTTTTAAACTGATAACCGCTTCCATTAAAGGCGCTGTCTACTAATCTCCTATTGTAATTGTGTTCATGACCTACAAATACCACGCTAACCTTATACTTGTCGAGAATCGACCATAAGGCGTCACGGGAGGCTGGATCACCGTCTAGTGAGCTACCAAGATGGGCGCCGACCGGGTAGGCTGGCACATGAAACTGCACGAAAGTATGTGTTTTGTTGCTTGTTTTGAGCTGGTTTTCTAACCAGTCGAGCTGCTCCTTCTCGATTATATATTTCATTTTTGCATTGAGTCTATCGGAATTAAGTGTGATGAATCGAGCATTGCCATAATCAAACGAATATACTGTTTTTCCATATCCAGGTAGCTGTTCTTTAGGAAGCGTAGGGAATGATTGCGTAAAAATAGCTTCATCATGCTCATGATTGCCTAGTGTTGGGTACATAGATGTAATAGGATAATAATCATCAACAATATTTTTCCAATCTGCCAGTTGTTTGCCTACATCTGAACCGCCAGAAACCTGATCACCGGTAAAAAGAATAAATTGAGGTAGAGGAGACAGCTTCTTGATGTTTTCCATCAATGCACGAAGCGTTGTCTCGTTCGTTCCATTGGAAGAACCTCGGCTATCCCCCATAACTACGAACCGGTAAGGTGTATCTGCGGCTTGATCGGGTATATGTTTAGGCGCGGTAGCTTCAGTTGATGGTGGTGCTGTTTGTGGCAAAGGAGCATTGGACATACAGCCAGTCAATAAGATGAAAGCAAGAATGAGTAGGGAAAGCCAAGTTTTATATGTAAATAGGGTCATCATTTTGTTTCCCATCCTAATCCCCTCCTAAAATTGTGCCTATTATATGATATTCAATTCTCAAAGTCCAATATTAAAGTTGTGGTTTATAATAGTAGGTAATAAAGCAGATGATGAAGAAATGCAGATTTATGTATGATTCAACACTATTACCAAATAAATTGGAGGTCTGATAGATGCTCTACCATTTTAGTGAAGAACCTGTTATAGAAGTTTTCGTGCCAAGGATTAAGCAAAACAGACAAGATATGCCTCCGGTTGTTTGGGCTATTGATAAGGAGCATGAGTTTACGTTTTATTTTCCAAGAAACTGTCCGAGAATCGTCTATAAAAAATCTGAGGAGGTTAGTAAATCGGATAAAGACCGTTTTTTCGGAGATACTTCTGCTACCACTATCGTTACAATTGAGAGCCGCTGGTACAAAGAGTTGAAGAATTTTACCATTTACAAGTATGCTTTTGATGAGCAGGGCTTTGAACTGTTTGACAAAACGGCGGGTTACTATATTTCTCATCAAACGGTTAATCCCCAGGGAGTTGAACCGGTTAGTCATTTGATAGATAAACTACTAGACACAGGTATTGAACTGAGATTTACGCCTACTTTATATCCGTTAAGAGATGCAATTCTTGCATCCACTGTATTGGATTTCGGGATACACCGGTTTAATCATGCAAGGGAATGAAGCGTGTAAAAATTACTTGTACACATAGCAATGACTTTAATTAATTGCCTTGCTGCAGGTATTGCTGGTTTCAAAATACCATGGTAGAATAAACGCTTCGGTATTTTTTCTGAAGTACCGAAGAGGCTTAACCGGCGGGTCTCTATGTCGCTGGTCGCGGTTCGAAATCCTCCCGCGTAATCAAAACTAAGGAGAAAGATAAACATGTTTAATTTAGCTTGGGGTTGTACGTTCGTCATCGTCAATTTTGTGTTGTTTCTGCTCAGTTACCGGTTATTTGGCCGTAAGGGGCTGTATGCCTGGGTAGGTATCGCAACCATATTGGCCAACATTCAGGTCATCAAAACCATCGAAATATTCGGCATCGTCTTGACGCTGGGTAACTCGATCTATGCGTCGATTTATATGACCACTGACCTGTTGAATGAGAAATACGGTGCCAAAGCGGCCAAACAAGCCGTATGGTTCGGATTTTTCACCTTGTTCGCTTCGACGATCATTATGCAGATGGTGCTCGTGTTCATTCCTCAAGAGAGTGACATTTCTCAGGAAGCATTGAAGCAAATATTCGGCTTAGCTCCGCAAATAGCGCTCGGCAGTGTGTGCGCCTACTTGGTCAGCCAATTCTTGGATGTGTATGTATTTAGTGCATTGAAGCGTCGATTCCCTGCCCGCGGACAATTTTGGCTGCGTATCAACGGAAGCACCGGACTCAGCCAATTCGTTGATTCCTTGGTCTTTTGCTCAATCGCATTCTACGGTGTGTTCCCAATTGATGTGTGGTGGCAGATTCTGTTGACGACGTATGTGCTGAAGTTTGTCATATCGCTTGCAGGAACGCCAGTCTTGTATATCGCTCGCTCATTTCCTATTCGTGAGGAAGACAAACCTGCAGCTGACTAATCGGGTTCGATTAATTAGATCTTCCTTTATATTTTCCAGTATGCATGATATTCACATGAACTTCGACCTTACCCAAGGTCGATTTTTTTAATTCCAGCTTGCCTTCCTCCTGTTGTAGTTCACGCCACTTGCGGGGAGCATTTCTATACAACTCACCAAGTAAATTGAGCGTATCAGTTTGAGTCTCGAGTCCCTTTTCATACGTTGAAATCACTTCATCCCTAACTACAGTTTCAGCTAGTTTCTCCATGGCTTTAATGGAGATGTCAGACATCGTTTCATCAATATATGAGCTAACTTTAATAATAACTTTAAAACGCAATTCATTATTTTCAAAGTAATATTGTATCGAATGACGAGGTTTATATAAGATAAGCGATGCTAGCGGTTTTTTGCTGTCAGGAATATTAATAAGAGACCTTTTCATTTTTTTCTGAATCCATCTAACTCCCTTAAGGTCGTCCTCCGAAAACCATTGTGTCCTTGTATTCTTGTTTATTAAGAAGGCACCATCAATTAGAAACATAGGTGCGGTTGTTTGATCCTCTGTCCAAACCTTTTTGGTTATAGTGATTGAAGGAAGCATGGGAGTTCGTCCTAGCTCATTTATTTCAGAAATTATTTTATAGCCGTATTGGGGCGGAACAAAAGATCTTTGTGAAAAGATGTCCTCGGGGGTATCCAATATCGTGTCCAAAGGCGAAAAGTGAAATATGGACTTTTGAGAAAGAATTTCAGTTAATGGCATCTTCGTTCCATAGAGTAGAACGTTATAACGAATCTCACGGTAACGGTTAATCCCATCATAGGCTTGACGCAGCGTCTCTTTCTCTTTTAATATTTCTTCACTGCACACTATCGCCTTGACATGACCCCAGTACACTCTTAATTGTGATGTCTCGTATATGGAGGTCATAGCTTCAGAAATGGTTTTCCCGGTACCTCTTCCAATCCACACAGGCACATTTTTACCAATTTCGAAATGTTCACTCTTCGCCACATTTAAGAAGTTTAATACCTGCGCATACAAAATAATTTGGTTATCCTTATAATCGAGCCCAATAGCCGTCACATAAGCCATATTTTGAATGGGTTTGGAATCCCAACAGCCGGCTAGAGATACGAGCACTGCACAAATAAGAGCCAGTTTAGGCCATAATTTCACACTAATCTTCCCCTTGTCGGTCCGAATCTACGGTGTGTAAGGATTGAGGTCTTGTCTTATTTCTGCTCCAAGGAAGCCGAAGGATAGCTCCTAATAGCTCCTTAATAGTCAAAGGTGAGATAGGCGACATATAAGGAACTCCGAAGGATCGGAGAGTACACATGTATCCTACTAAGAGTAGGATGCCTAGGAGCAGGCCAAACATCCCTAGAAAGGACGAAATGAAAAAAAGCAAAAGTCGGATGACACTAACGGATGAGCTTAACGATTGACTGACGAGTGTCGTGCCGCTTACTGCAGTTATTGCGCCTACAACAACAACACTTGGTGAGACCAAGCCTGCCCGGATGGAGGCATCCCCTATAACTAATCCACCGACAACAGTTAAGGTTTGCCCAAGTGAATTTGGAAGTCGCAAACCCGCTTCTCTAAATATCTCTAACAGCAACAGCAAAATAAATAATTCAACCTGTCCAGAAAATGGGAGGCCAATACGCGCAGAGGAAATGGTCGCCATAAGCCGAAATGGAATCTGATCCGGATGGAATGAAGAGAGTGCCACCCATGCACCGGGAAGTAACACGGATAAGCAGAAGCTGAATATCCGAATAACGCGGGCAAATGAAATATATTGGAAGCTAAAGTAAAGATCTTCAGGCGATTTCAGTAGAAGCAAGAAGGTAGCCGGGCCGATTAAAACCATCGGGTTCCCGTCAACTATGATGACAAATCTCCCAGCAAGTAAGCTGCTGACTGCCTTATCTGGTCGACCTGTATAATCAAGCAAGGGCATAAGAGAGTACTTGGCATCTGTAATCAGCTCCTCAAGCTGGTTAATGCTGTACAGTCCGTCGATCTCAATCCTGTTGATTTTATTTTGGACTTTGCTCAATATTTCAGGGGCAATAATGTCTTGAAAATACAATAATCCGACCTTTGTTTTTGTCCGCTTTCCCAGTGTATAGGTTTCATAGCAGAGCGAATGGCTCCGAATACGTTTGCGGATTAAAGCTACGTTGACATTAATATCCTCTATAAATCCATCTTTCGGTCCTTTGATGGAAACCTCCGTGCTTGATTCCGCGGGAGTACGCTGAGGACGATTGCAAATACATATTTTGAATAAAGCATTCGTTGGGGGGAACAGCACCAGTAGATTACCTTCAAAAATTAATTCAGATATAAGTTCTGACGTAACTCTGGTTTCTAACGATAGTAATGGCAAGCTGCCGTAAGCATGGCCTTGAATTAATTCATTAAATCCATTTTGACGAAACAAACGTTCGAGCTCTGGAAGGATGAAGTCCCCGATCTGACTGGTCTGGCATAATCCATCGCTATAGATAAGAATGACTTCAGCTGATGAAGTATCATTTTCAAAACGATAGCTAATTATTTGAACATCAGCTGATTGAGGGAATAGAGCCTTTATTTTTTGCTCGTTCCAACTTTCTACGGGTTCAAGGATCTTCCCATTCATGCAATTTCCTCCTTAACCGTCTTCGAAAAAAAAGAGATGGCAATGCAAACAATCGATAAAAATAAAGCTATTGCAAGTGAGATGGGCATATAGAAGTGAAACATCCATAAATAGAAGGTATAACTATCAATAGGGAGCATCGATAGTACACCATAGCTGATAGTAATGACGAGAATAAATCGGCTTCGTTGCTTCAGATTACGAAAGGTCAATAATTCCGCAAGTAAAAATTGAGCGAAGCTAATTCGTATTACTGCACCGGATAGCCATTGGAATTCGGATAAGAAATCAACATGTTCGATATTATTGCCTAATTTCACCAACCGCCATTGCTCAAATGGAGATTCAAATTGTTTAGCAGCTTCTTCGTGTCCGAACTCTGTAATCCCGCCAATAAGGGGACCAACGGTAATATAAATCATAATTGCTCCCAAGATCATGAGCTTCCAGGGGCGTAGGGTTGATTTCAATCGATGCTGGATGGCAATGATCATAAACATCTCGATAAAACCAGCTCCAGCATAGACCATTCCATGAATGACTGGCTGCAATCCATGCTCCATTATAGGTTGGAGAAGCGTATAGTCTTTGCGTGGCTCATTTGAGAAGGAGACGAAATAGCCTAAGAGAACGACAATCGGAAGTAAGATTCCCGCACTTATGGCAATCATGCTGATGCCTGATTTGGCGTAATAATAACAAACCACACATAAAGCAATAACCAAAACGAGCTTCGGAGTGGTAGGCAAGTAATTAGTTATTGTCCATGTTGCGCTATGTAATACAGTGGAGCCTCCGATTAGGAACAGCTGTAAACAGATTGGAATTACTATCATCCACGATACCAACGGGCTAGTTTTACTGGCTAGCCAAGGCTGGAGCCTCTGTTGACCTGATTTTTTCATAAACCATACAAGAAGAGCACACCAAGGTATAAATAATACGCCAGTGAATAAAACAGAGATCCAAGAGTCTCTTCCAGAGGCATCGAGGAGCATCGGGTTCACAATGACATGATTTGTGAGTCCATTCATTAACATAAGGATCATGCAAATCTGTAAAAAGCTAATTTTATTGAATAATTTATCCATTGCCATCCACCTGAAACTATAGTTTTGTATTCGTTATATATTTCCAAGCGATATCATAAATATGCAGAGTTTTACATTTGAGCTGAATTCAAGAGCAGGTTGCTTCCTTCTCATTTGGAAATTGTATGAAAGCTTGATATGATAGGGAGTGGCAAGTCATTTCCTACAGGGTGGAGGGATACGGATGAATGATGAGATCGAAAAGAAGGGCAGTTACGAGCTAGCGACGTTTGCGGGAGGATGTTTTTGGTGCATGGTATCTCCTTTTGAGGAAATGCCGGGGATTCAGCAAGTGGTTTCCGGTTATACGGGTGGCAGCACTGTAAATCCAACGTATGAGCAGGTTTGCTCGGAAATGACGGGGCATGCGGAAGCGGTGCAGATTACTTTTGATCCACAGCTATTTCCTTATGAGAAGTTGCTCGATATTTTCTGGCAGCAAATCGACCCGACGGATGCGGGAGGACAATTTCATGATCGCGGGCGTTCTTATCGAACTGCGATTTTTTATCATAGTGATGAGCAGAAGCAGCTGGCGGAGGCATCCAAGCAATTATTGGAGCAAAGCGGACGGTTCAGCAAACCGATTGCGACAGAAATCGTCCAGGCTGGACCCTTTTACGAAGCAGAAGAGTACCATCAAGGCTATCATCATAAAAAAACGATGCATTACAAAATGTACAGAAAAGGCTCAGGCCGTGATAGCTTCATAGCCGCTCATTGGAACACTGTGAAGGATAAAGAGCAGCGGAGAGAGAAGCTGACTCCTATTCAATATGAAGTGACGCAAAACAATGCAACGGAGCCTCCGTTCCAAAATGAGTTTTGGGACCATAAAGGTGAAGGCATTTATGTAGATATCGTATCTGGCGAGCCGCTGTTTAGCTCCCGTGATAAGTTTGACTCCGGCTGCGGTTGGCCGAGCTTCACCAAGCCGTTGGTTGCATCGAATGTGAAGGATAAGCAGGATCTCAGCCACTTTATGATTCGGACTGAAGTACGCAGTCGAGAGGCGGATTCCCATCTAGGCCACGTGTTTAATGATGGTCCCAAGTCTGAAGGAGGCTTGCGTTACTGCATCAATTCTGCGGCACTGCGTTTTATACCGAAGAATGAGCTTGAAGCGGAAGGCTATGGTTCTTATCTTGAATTATTTGGAGGAAAAATTTGATGAAATATTATGCCGTTTTTTTACCTATTATTAATATTGAGAAAAGCCAGCAGTTCCGCCCGCAGCATCTTGAATTTTTAGAAAAGGGCCGTAATGAAGGCAAAATTTTTGCTAATGGGAAGTTTTCTGATGGATCTGGAGGATTAGTTATTTATATTGCCGAATCAACGGATGAGGTTGTGGAAACAGTCAGACAGGATCCGTACGTATCCAGCGGTGCAAGAGGCTATGAAATACATGAATGGGAAATGGTTACGAGAGCCATCCTTCCTCAATAAAAGAGTATTATTTCATTATCCATATTGAATGAGCGGAGAACCGATCCCAAGCGTATGACAGTACGTAAGGGGTCGGTTTTTTGGGTTAAATAGAGTGTCAGCTGTAAACTTTGCTTCGCTCAAGTTTAACAAACGCACATGTCTCCAAGGACTGCGCAGTAGCTTATATTTGGGATGAATGGAGATGATAGGGAATATGCAGCTATTAGTACCTTTGCGGAACCAAAAGTTCCGCTAATTAATCTGGATAGTCCAATTATCCCGAATAGCGGAGCTCGTTCTTCCTCTATGTAGGGGAATTGGGGATATTTGCATGTGGAGCCGAAGAGATAACGGAACAAATGATGCTTTATTTCACCTGTTGTATGATCTTTTTTGAAAATAACGGAACGAGCGCTTCCTCTATGACCTCGAACCACGGATTCAGCAGCTATGGTTAAAACATATTCAGGTTTCCTTGAGATCTCTTAAACGCGAATCATCCGATTAACAACTTCAAAAGCACCTATAATCCCACTTTCAACCCTCCAGAAGTTCAAATGTATATGGGTTACTCATCTGTTTATCTTTGATTGACAAGGACAAGCTATGGAGGCTATACTGAAGTAAATTAGTACTAGGTACTAATACTAGATAACAATACAGAGGAGAGTAGAACTATGTATCTACAAAAAGCCCGTATTACAGCTATTGGCACCTATGTACCTGAACGTATATTACGGAATAAAGACCTCGAAGACATGGTGGAGACAAGTGATGAATGGATCGTTCAACGAACCGGAATTCGTGAGCGCAGAATAAGCAGCCCTGATCAATATACTAGTCATTTATGCGTGGCGGCGGTTCAAGATATGCTGCACAGATACAACAAGACGGTTAACGACGTTGATCTGATTATCGTTGCTACAAGCACCCCGGATTTTCCCTTTCCTAGTGTTGCGGCTATAGTTCAAGACCGTTTGGGTATACAAGCTGCAGCTGGAGCTATTGATCTGAGTGCGGCCTGTGCAGGCTTTGCCTATGCGCTGCATACCGCCCACAGCTTCATTGCATCTGGGCTTCACCGCAAGATTCTGGTTATCGGAGCCGATACGATTTCGAAGATAACGGATTACACTGACCGCACAACCTGTGTGTTGTTCGGGGATGGAGCCGGTGCGGCATTAGTGGAGCAGGATGCTGAGCATTCAAGCTTTGAGGCCTTTCATTTGGGAACAGAAGGTAAAGGCGGCGGCCATGTTTACCGAACCGGCCTAGCCAACAAGCTGAATGGTGTGGAGCTTAAGGACAGTCAATTACTTGTGCAAAATGGCAAGGAAGTGTTTAAGTGGGCGGTCCGTACGGTTCCAGAGGGGATGAAGGCACTGCTTGAAAAAGGCGGGCGGAGCATGGATCAGGTAGATTGGTTTATTCCGCATAGTGCTAATCTTCGTATTATTGAGCCTGTATGTGAGCGAAGTGGTGTCCCCATTGAACGAACTCTTTACAGCCTCGTGCAGTTCGGCAATACTTCAGCGGCAACCATTCCGCTTTCACTTGATTTGGGGATTCGGGATGGCAGAGTAAAGAATGGAGACCGGTTACTGCTCTACGGATTTGGAGCCGGACTCGTACAAGCCGGCTTGCTGCTAAAGCTTCAGCTAGATCCGCAAATCAATGAGCCTTTAATATCTTATCAATAAGGAGCTGTATCTATATGTCAAGACGTGTAGCCGTTACAGGTTTAGGAGTTATTTCCCCATTGGGGTCGGATGTGACATCCTTCTGGAGTCGTTTAATTCAGGGAGAATCAGGAATTTCACGTATTGAGGTGTTTGATCCATCGTCTTTCGCCACACAAATAGCGGGTATTGTAACTGATTTTCATCCCGAGGCTTACTTTGAGCCCAAGGAGCTGCGGCATATGGACCGTTTTGTACAATTTGCTGTAGCGGCGGGGAAGCAGGCTTTGAATCATGCGGATTTAAGGATCACAGAACAAAATGCGTACCGCGTAGGAGTATCCATTGGAACTGGGATTGGAGGTATTCAAACCACACTCGATAATCATAAAACTATGCTGGAAAAAGGGGCTCGACGTATCAGTCCATTTCTCATTCCTATGATGATCGCTAACATGGGATCAGCCCAGCTATCTATTCAATTAGGGGCTAAGGGACCAAATACAACACCTGTTAATGCTTGTGCTTCCGGAAATAATGCAATCGGGGAGGCCTTTCATCTTATTCGATGCGGCGCTGCGGATGCAATGATAGCAGGTGGAGCGGAGTCTCCAATAAATGAATTATCCTTTGGAGGCTTCTGTAATATGAAAGCTATGTCCACTCGTAATGACGAGCCGCAGCAAGCCAGCAGACCGTTCGATGCAAATCGCGATGGATTTGTGATGTCAGAGGGTGCTGGGGTACTTGTTCTAGAAGAATGGGAGCATGCCCAGGCAAGAGGAGCCACAATTCTCGCGGAGATTGTTGGCTACGGTCAGTCTGCAGATGCTTATCATATAACAGCACCTGATCCCGAAGGAACGGGTAATGCATGGGCTATGAAAGAAGCGCTTAGGGATGCTGGTGTGCAGCCTGAGGAAGTGGACTATATTAACGCCCATGCAACTGGAACACCGCTTGGCGACGGTGCAGAGATTAAAGGTATCAAGCGTGTATTTGGTCAACATGCCTACAAGTTGAAGGTAAGCGCGACAAAGTCGGCGACGGGTCATCTGTTCGGTGCTGCCGGAGGGTTGGAGGCTGTTATTACGGTAAAAAGCTTAATGGACGGGATGATTCCTCCAACAATCAACTATGAAACACCAGACCCAGAATGTGATTTGGATGTGGTGCCAAACAAGGCTGAAGCGTCCCCGATTCAGGTGGCCATCTCCAATGGGTTCGGCTTTGGTGGACATAACGCAGTTCTCGTGTTTAAAAAAGTTTAATCTTCAAGCGGCCTGCCACCGCAGCGACAGGCCGTGTAAACCCAAATATCCTGTGAGCCGAGCGAAGCCTTGAACCCCGTTGAAGCTTTTCGCGTAGTAATTTAAAGATGATCAATTTGTTAAATATGAGATTATTCTCCAAATTTAACGCGAAAACGTGTAAGATAGAGCTTAAGTCTTAAAAATGGCAAATAAAGGAATGGGCTTGTGAAGCTGCGGAGGAATCATGTCGAAATCTATTTTAGTTCTATTAACCAGTGACATCAGGTCTCTCGACCCGATGCTGCAGGAGCAAGTATATGAACAATTTTACCGCCTAGTATACCCTAAGATTATGTACTTGGTAAAAGATCATCCGGCAGCCGAGGATATTATTCAAGATACTTTCATCAATCTGATCCGAAAAAGCCCTCATAATGTGGATGAAGGAAGAATGATAGCCTGGTTGCGAACGGTCGCATATAACGCAACGATTAGTTATTTACGAAAAAATAATAAAAAGCGGAACGAACTTCTATCTGATGATGTCTATATAGAGAATGCTGTTTCGTTCATGAGCAGTGGTATCCCTTCAATTGAGGCTGAAGTGGAGGCCAAGCTTATGAAAGAGGCCATCGTACATTACATTCATCAATTGAAACCTATATACCGGCAAGTGATACATATGCGTTGGGTCGAGCAACTGTCCTACAAAGAAATGGCTGAACGTCTTGATGTTTCAGAGGAGAAAATTCGCCAAACATTGTTTCGATCAAGAGAGGCTATTAAACGTAAACTTCAGGATGATTGGATGGTGAATGAGCTATGAACAAGTCAGACTTTGATGCGGAGTTCGAGCGGCTGTTTGACGAAGCAGCGGCAAATAGCGGGCATTTTCCAACGGAGTCTATTCCTGATCCAGCAGGTTCTTGGCGTAGCCTGCAACAACGTTTACGAAAGGAACAGCGCAAAGTAGTCTGGATGCGTAGAGCGAAATGGGCTTCGCTTAGTGCTGCTTCATTAATGGCAGGTGCAGTGCTGTTTAGCACATTGCAGACAACCGAAGCGTTCAGACCGATGTATGAAATGGTCTATAGAGCGAAGAACAACTCGATTAATGTGAGCATCCGAAGTACTGAAAGCGTTTCGACCGAAGGAGCCAAGACTCCGCCACCACCACCGGATGATATGCTCCCTCCACCGAAGCTCGAGGACAACCGTGATTTGCCGAATGAAGGAGCCTTCCGTAGAGTGAAGGTTACTTTAGAAGAGGCCGTTTCGGCAATGCAGTTTGCTATGCCAATTCCAAGCTATCTACCTGCAGGCTACACACTTCAAGAGGCTACTATCCATATTACCTTGGGAGAGTCCAAAGCGAGTGCTGCCAAGCTCGTTTATCAAGGAAGCCAAGGAAGTGCAGACAATCAGGTTCAGATATTGGTCCGCAAACGTTCCTTTAGTGTGAATGCAGATCGTCAGGACGGTGTGCGCACATTAAGCGCTTCACCGAAGGGGGGAAGCGAACTGGAATGGAATAATCAAGATATCAATATCATTGTCAAGGCAGATTTGAATGAGAAGGAATTGAATCGGATCGGCGACGGCTTAATTGCCAAGTAATAGATTTGAGTCAAAGGAGATTATATGGACCGGAAATGGCTGCTGCTTTTTAAAGGGAACGTATTTTCCTTAACGGTAATAGTGCAGAGATCATTGTTCGAACAATATATTACAGTTCTCTCTGAACAAGTCGAGCTGTGTTTCTTAGATAGAATTGTTGTTCAACAGGTTGCGGCTGACGTATTTCTATGGGCAGCTAAGCACAGGCGTTACTTTGGAGGGCTGGATGAGGAGCAAATAGTCGGCAAACTAAGAGAGCTCACAAGGCTGCGCATCTGTAAACTGAAGCTTGTATCTACAACACTTCCAAGTGAGCAACAGTGTAGTTCCACTGAATTAATGATGATGCTTGCTGGAGCTTGGAAACAAGTCTCCAAACGGATACAAAAACAGAGAAGACAGCGATTAATTAGTACGCGTCTCGGTTCGGTAGGCTTTATGGTCACCGCACTTGTGTTAGGTGGATTAATATTTGGAATGGTTGTGACGACAGCATCGGTTACGGGTACACTGGTTTCGGCCTCTACAGGAATATCATCCTCGAACGGATCTGCAGATGCGAATCCAGTCGTAGAAGGGCCAGTTACGCTCACGGAGTTGAATCTCAGAGAGCAGGAAGTCAAGAAATACGCTGATTTTAAGATGTTTGTTCCGGCCTATTTGCCTCAGGGCTATACTTTTGATAATGGATTGGCGTGGCTTCGGCAGGGGCAGAGGAAGTCGGATCACACCATGCTGGTGTATACGAATGATAAGAAACATTTATTGCGGGTGTCCTATTATAAGCTTCATAAGAACGGTGTACTTACTACAGGTTCGTTTGGGCCGGAATCGAGTAAAGAAGTATTTATCCGCGGAACAAAAGCACTGCTTATCACATCGTTAGGTGAAAATAATTTCGTGAAATTAAATTGGACAGAGAATGACACCTATATAAGCATCTCCGGCAGGGAGCTCGAAGAAGCTGAACTAGTAAAAATAGCTAAAAGCTTAAAATAAAGCTGAAGCCCTATCTTTACTGTAGCACCATGGGTTTCCAAGTTATTGAAAAAGTATTTCTATAAGTGACATGTTTAAATAGGAGGCTTTTGAGGCATATTCTAGATGGAAGATAAGTCTTCAGGTGCGAATGATGCTGATTGATTTGGAGGGATTGGAATGAAACTTCAAGATAAGGTTGCAGTGGTGACGGGAGCCGCTTCAGGTATGGGAAAAGCCATTGCTATTCTCTATGCAAAAGAAGGCGCTAAAGTGGTTGTATCCGATATTAATTTAGACTCAGCTAATGCAACAGTAAAAGAGATTGCATCTAGTGGTGGGACTGCTATTGCTGTAGCTGCGAATGTTGCAAAAGAGGAGGACATTCAGAATTTAATCGATACGGCTGTCAGCACTTATGGTACTTTAGATATTTTAGTTAATAATGCTGGAATAATGGATAATTTTGTTCCTGCCGCTGACTTAACCGATGAGCTTTGGGAAAGAGTATTTGCTATTAATACAACTGGACCCATGCGCGCTATAAGAAAGGCACTTCCAATATTTACTGAAAAGGGTAAAGGAGTCATAGTTAACATAGCTTCAGCCGGTGGCTTGATGGGTTCAAGAGCAGGAGCCGCGTATACATCAGCCAAACACGCAGTTGTAGGATTAACTAAAAATGTAGGATTTCAATATGCGACACTTGGAGTTCGTTGTAATGCTATTGCTCCAGGTGGAGTAAACACTAATATTAGCACATCCATTAATAAACCCAATGCGTTTGGAATGGAAAGAGCGATGGCTGGAATGAGCTTAAACCCAAGAGCCGGTGAACCAGAAGAGATTGCTAAGGTTGCATTATTCCTTGCATCAGATGATTCGAGTTTTGTTAACGGAACAGTAGTAACTGCAGATGCGGGCTGGACTGCTTATTAAATCCGTTATTTCAAATTACTAATTTACAAAGTAGGAAACGCCAAGCTGCACAGGTTCGTGAGCTTGGCGTTTCCTATTTATGGGAATGGTTTACTTTAAAATCTCATCGATCCGACTAAGCTCTTCGCTGCTGAAATCCAGGTTGGACAACGCTGCAACGTTTTCTTCGATCTGGCTTACACGGCTGGCTCCGATTAATGCGGAGGTGACGCGGCCTTCACGCAATACCCAAGCGAGTGACATTTGAGCAAGGCTCTGTCCCCTTTCTTGGGCAACTTCGTTCAATTGACGAATTTTATTTATTTTTTCTTCAGTTACATCCTGTGCCTTTAAGAAGCTAGTTGGGTTGGAGGCTCTGGAATCAGAAGGAATACCCGTTAAATATTTGTTCGTTAGCAATCCCTGAGCCAGTGGGCAGAACGCGATACTGCCTACGCCATGCTCGCTCAGCACATCTTGCAGTCCATTTTCTACCCAACGGTTCAGCATGGAATATACAGGCTGATGGATAAGCAGCGGAGTGCCCAAGCGGTTGAGAATTTTAACCGCTTCTTCGGTTTGCTCGGCGGTGTAGCTGGAAATCCCCACATAGAGAGCCTTTCCTTGGCGGACGATTTGATCCAGTGCACCCATAGTTTCTTCCAACGGCGTATTTGGATCAAAGCGGTGGGAGTAGAAAATATCAACATAATCAAGACCCATGCGTTTCAAACTTTGGTCCAAGCTAGCGATAAGATACTTTTTGGAGCCCCATTCTCCATAAGGCCCGTCCCACATCCTATAACCAGCTTTGGAGGAAATAATTAATTCATCGCGGTATGGCGCCAAATCCGTTTTCATCATAGAACCGAACATTTCTTCAGCTGAGCCTGGGGGTGGTCCGTAGTTATTGGCCAGATCGAAATGTGTAATACCTAAATCAAATGCCGCTCTGAGCATTGCTCTTCCGTTCTCATATGTATCCACGCCCCCAAAGTTATGCCACAGCCCCAGTGATATTGCAGGCAGCTGCACACCTGATCGTCCGCTCCGGTTGTATTTCATTGATTGGTAACGCTCTGTTTTCGCTTGATAAGGCATTATGAACCTCCTTCGGTGGTTGAATCTGTCATCTTGTAGTGAATATCCATTTAAATCCTAAGCTACAAGACTTAGCTCCTCTAACTAGTATAAGGAAAACATAGTCCAAGGAAAAGTACTGAATTTATTATGACTTAGTAACATTTAGGTAAGCTATGCCGTTTATTATTCGATTTTCAGTTACAAAAATGGTAAAGTAGTAACTGTTGATTAGTTGTAGATGGATAAAAAGGAGATAACAGCTTCATGATTATTTTTCTCATTTTGTTTTTAATTTTGATGGGTTCTTTTTTTAGCGGAGCATTAGTAGCGTTTTTTCAAAAGAAGCTTAAGCTTGGTTTTTTGTTGTTGGTGCTTGGACTTATTACAGCGTTCTTCTTTTACTATTCCATTTATGCGGGTTGGATAACATTGCCGGAGCAAAAAGGATAGGGTGCACAGAGCTAAAGCGGCGAATAAACGTATTAGCAAAAAGACTATGCAATAGTAGTCTTTTTTTTTTGCAAGGACTCGTTTTTCCTTCAGGGATAGGAGCATTTATTTATTATTTGTAAAACGATCGAACGGAGCTGACAGGATGAAGCGTTGGAGAAAAAGAATGATTACCGCAAGCACAGTTATGATGCTGGCGATCTCATGGACAGGGAGTCATGCGGAGGCGAGCGAATCCGTCATATTTGACTCAACTACAATTCAAGCAAACGGGAAAAAATTTACGGTACAGATGACAACCATTGACCTATCGGATCCTTATCTTCGAGTTATGCCGATCACAGCGGAGTCAGGTATTGGGTATGTGGAAAGCTTTGCCGGTATGATAGAACGCAGTGGTGCGGTTGCAGGGATTAATGGCACATTCTTCGATGCTTATGAGGAGGATGAGAGCAAGCGGCATCCAAACGGATTGATGATTGAGTCCGGGAGCTTTGTTAGATCGGGAGAAAATGTGGCGCTAGGTATACGAACGGATAAAACGGCTCAGATTCATCCATTACAAACTAAGCTGAGCTTTAAAGTGAAACATAACAATAAAGTGTATACCGTAAATCCATGGGGAGTAAATACTTATTACGGTGATGATGCTGATCAGGTTGTCGCTTATACAAATGATTTTGCCCAACAGATTGACAGAGCTGGCGGTATGAAGGTTGTAGTTGAAGCCGGACGAATTACGTCAATGACAGAGGAAGCAGCAGCGCCTCCTGAGAATGGATATGTGCTATATATTGGACATAGTTCCAATAATGATAACCACCTGCTGCCTAATATCCATGTGGGTGATCAGGTTGAAGTAGAGGCGCTTGTAGCTGACAGTAACAGCAAGAGTACAGAAAGCGTCGCAGAAGCTTGGGAATCAGCCATTGGGGTGGGGCCGAAGCTCGTAACCAATGGACAGGTAGATGTAGATTTTGAAAGAGACGGATTTGATGATCCTAAAATTACTGGAGCTGCCAACACACGTAGTTTTGTTGGTGTGAATGGGGATGGACGGCTGGTTATGGGAACTCTATCCTCTGCTACAGCTGTAGACATGGCTCAAGCTCTTGTGGAGCTTGGATTGGTTGAGGCGATGAATATGGATGGGGGATCCAGTTCAGCGTTGTATGCGGATGGTTCGATGAAACGAGCTCCTGGCAGATTGCTGAGCAATGCATTAATAGTAAAGCGCTATGAAGATCCTCAGGTTCAGGTAATGGTTAATGAGCATTTCATAAATGAAAATCGCGGTTTTGTTAAGCAGGATGTGACGATGGTTCCATTTCGGAGCATATTTGAACGCATCGGAGCTGACTTCAACTGGGATGGTGAAGAACGCGTTTTGACTGCCAAACGAGGTACAGCTGAGCTGACGCTTCGACCTGATGTATCGGAGGCTATTGTAAATGGCAGGATGATTAAGCTGGAACAGGCTCCCGCGATAGTGGACGGGCATTTGTATATCCCCCTTCGTTTTGTTGGAGAAACACTGGGAGCGAAGGTTAGCTGGGATCAGGAGCTATACCGTGCAACGCTAGAGTTGAAGTAAGGTTAAGTGTCACTTAGATTTGTACTAAACAAACACACATTTAACGGGTCCTAGTCGAATATCCCAACCTTTTTATATCGTTTCGACATACATATACAGTATAGCAGAGACAAGTATCCTGTATGAGGTTGTTCAAAAAGTCTCACTTCTCGGTGTTCAAACGTTGATTTTTTGAATGCTCTCTGTGTGGTCATTTATACTTTTAAAAAGAAGGTAGGGAGTTCGATGGACAAGAAGAAACGGACGCGGGCTCAGCAGGCTTCTGTTAGCTCAACCAGAGGCGGTGCGTCAAGGAAAGCAGCAGCTTCTAAAGGTCGCAATGGTCGGGGCCCAGCAAAGGCTTATAAGCCCTATAAAAAGCTTGCAGCAAGACCCTCTAGAACAAATAGGAATTTCATAGAAGACGAGGATGTACTGGAACGGCAATCGGAGATGGAAGAAAACATGGAAGCCTCAGCAGCAGCCGCTCCAGCGAATACAGGTGCATCCGTTCTAGGCGGCTTCGGAGGGATTGATGGAATTATTTCCATGATGGGCAAAGCGAACCAAATGTTTAAACTTTTTCAGCAAATGGGACCTATATTCAAAATGTTCAGCATGTTCGGCGGTGGAGCGAAGTTATCGACAGCTAGTGTGCGTATGAACCGCATGAATCAGAAGAACCGTTCCTACAAGTTTAGCAGCAAGCCTATCGCTCGTGTAGGAGCCAATCGATCAGCAAGGATCTCAAGAACAAAACGTTAAACTATGTCATTTATGAATTGTATGTATAAGAAAAACCTTCAGGGATTGGGATTCCTGAAGGCTTTTTCAATAGGCGGCGCTCCATAGCGGAAGTATTGTTCCTTTATCGCTTAGCCCTGTAAAATGCTTTCAATAGAGTTAAGTACATCTTCAGACAGTACGATTCCTGAAGCGGCACAGTTCTCGGTGACCTGCTCCGGACGACTCGCGCCAACCAATGCGCTGGCAACATTCGGCTGTCTCAGAATCCAAGCTAAAGCTAATTGTGAAACCTTAATGTCAAGCTCATCCGAGATCTTAATCAACTGCTCGACTTTAGCCAAGGTGGATTCGGTTAGTTTATCATCCCCCCAGCTTTTGCTTGCAGCGCGGCTATCGGTTGGCACGCTTGCGCCTGCACGATATTTGCCGGTAAGAATGCCCTGAGCAAGTGGTGAGAATACAACCTGACTGATTCCTTTGGACATACCAGTAGGAATGACTTCTTTTTCAATATAACGGTTAAGCATGTTGTATACCGGCTGATTCACAATAATGCGGTCCAGCAAGTATTTATCGGCAATGGAAAGAGCTTCGACCATTTGTGCAGCCGTCCACTCACTTACGCCTACGTATAAGACTTTGCCTTGTGTCACGAGATCGTCCAAGGCGCGAAGTGTTTCCTCCAACGGAGTCTCAGGATCGAAGCGGTGGCAATAGTATAAGTCAACATAATCCGTGTTAAGCCGCTTCAGGCTGGCATGGCATTGCTCGATCACGTGTTTACGGGAAAGACCGCGGTCGTTAGGACCGTCACCCATAGGCCAGAACACTTTGGTAGCTAGTACATAGGAATCTCTAGAATAGGCGCTTAGTGCCTTGCCCATTACGAGTTCGGCTTCTCCGCGTTCATACACATTTGCTGTATCGAAAAAGTTAACGCCCAAATCATAGGCTTGTTCAATTGATTTAACAGACTTATCGTCTTCAACATAGCCTCCGTAGGTCATCCAACTGCCCAAGCTGATTTCACTGACTTTTAGACCGCTGTTTCCAAGCTTACGATATTTCATTGTAAAGCACCTCCAACTATTTTTTGGAACGTGATAGATTCAGTGCTCATTATAATTAACATTATGAGGTTTGTTAAGTACTGAATATATATTGCCTTACTAACGCCCCCGTGCCATCCTTACCTCTAGGTAACTTAATTAAGGCTAGGTCACTCCTTATATTTCAACGAGTTTTTCTATAAAATATGTAAGTAGGGAATCAGAGATCATATATTCAAAGAAAGCTTCGCCGATGTTAAACTCAATAAAGAGATCACGATACGGTTATTCTTTAGCAAATTTGAGAGAACGCTTACGAACTCGGACTTGCTAAAGTAAAACCCATAGGAGGTTATTAAAAATGCAATATCGTACATTAGGAAAAACGGGGATTCAGGTATCCAGCTTGTGCTTTGGAACGATGTCGTTTGGGGGAAACGCAGACGAAGAAACCTCACGAGCCATGTTTCAGAGATGCCGAGAGGTTGGTATTAATTTTTTTGATTGTGCCAATGTCTATTCGGGGGGACGTTCAGAGGAGATCCTCGGCCGCTGCATTGCTGATTGCCGTGATGAAATTGTTCTTACATCGAAGGTTAGTATGCCAATGGGCAGTGATGTGAACGCACGCGGGATGTCGCGCCGCAATATTATGCTGTCTGTAGAACAAAGCCTGAAACGATTGGGCACGGACAGGCTTGATTTATATTTCATCCATAACTTCGACTCCAATACGGCGATGGAAGAAACATTGCGTGCTTTGGACGATTTGCAGCAGCAGGGTAAGATATTGTATCCGGCGGTAAGCAACTGGGCAGCCTGGCAAATCGCCAAAGCGCTTGGTATTTCGAATAAAGAAGGCATAGCGCGCTTCGAGTGCATTCAGCCGATGTACAATCTGGTTAAAAGACAGGCTGAAGTAGAAATTCTGCCGTTGGCTGAATCCGAACAGGTAGGTGTTATTTCTTATAGCCCATTGGGTGGTGGACTTCTAAGCGGTAAATACAGCAAGGATAAGAAGCCGGTGCAAGGCCGACTTGTTGAACAGGCGATGTACGGTAAACGTTACGGTGAGCAATTGTATTATGATGTTGCAGAACGTTTTACCGAATATTCGGCTGAACGCGAGCTTCATCCCGCAACTTTAGCTGTTGCTTGGGTTATGTCTCATCCAGGAGTTACGGCGCCGATTATCGGGGCCCGCAATCTGGAACAGCTGGAACCGTCGTTAGCAGCTTTGGAGATCCATATGACACCGGAGTGGCGTAAGGAGATAGATGCGCTATCGATCACGCCGCCGCCTGCGACTGACCGCAGCGAAGAGAAATGAAGCTAAGGAATATAGGCATCGTTGCTCATGTCGACGCTGGTAAGACGACAACAACTGAGCATATGTTATACGAAAGCGGACGAATCCGCAGTCTGGGTAGAGTTGATATGGGAACAGCACAGACGGATTGGCTTGATGTGGAGCGGGAGCGGGGCATTTCGGTACGGGCCGCAACGACCGTATTCGAGTGGAAGGGCATCAAAGTTAATTTAATAGATACTCCGGGTCATGTGGATTTTTCCTCAGAGGTGGAGCGGGCGCTGCGTGTTCTGGACGGTGCTATCTTAATAGTGTCAGCCGTAGAAGGGGTTCAAGCTCATACGGAAACATTATGGAATGCTTTGCAGACACTTCAGATTCCTACCCTAATTGTAATTAACAAAATGGATCGGACGGGCGCTTCGGCGCAGCGCGTTCTGAATGAAATCCATTCGGTGTTAACTCCTGACGCTATTCCTGTTCAGAGTTATTCAGGTGAGGAAGAAAATTTTAATAAGGTTAATAGCTTGTGGGATCTTCCACGTACTGGAAATGGCAAAAGTCAGATTAATCCATCCGTGGAGCAAGTGGATTATGATTCCGTTTTGGAGAGAATGGCTGAACATGATGAACAGCTAATGAAGCATTATATAGAAGGGGAAGAGGTTCCCCGACAAGAGTTGTATGAGCGTCTATGTGTAATGGCTAGACAAGCAAGGGTTTTTCCTGTTTTGTTTGCCGCGGCGAGTAAAGGCATTGGCATAAAGGAATTGATGGATGCTGTGTTATCCTTCTTACCTTCTCCAACCGGCAAGGAGGATGATCCTTTATCTGGTGTTGTTTTTAAGCTGGAACGTGACAAGGTAATGGGGAAAGTGGCGTTAGTCCGATTATATGCAGGACGTATTCAGAATCGCGATATGGTTCACAATACAACGCAAGAGCTGGATGAGAAGGTAACGCAAATTCGAGTAATTCATGCAGGCCACTATGAAGATGTCGGCGTGCTGAACGCAGGTGATATCGCAGCTGTCTGTGGGCTTAGCCGCGTGAGAATTGGAGATATTATCGGGAGCGCTGCATCCGTGCCCCCTGTGCACAGCCTGACGGTTCCGCTGCTGACAGTACAGGTGCACCCGGTGAGCGATGCCGAATACCCTCAGCTTGTAGCTGCGTTGCAGGAGCTTGCTGACGAGGACCCGTTGCTGGATTTACAATGGCATCAACAGGAGCGGGAGCTGCACATTAAGATTATGGGTCCAATTCAGCTAGAAGTTCTAACACATCTGTTGCATAGCCGCTTCGGACTCAGTGCTGAATTCGGGTCGCCAAGTGTTATCTACAAAGAGACTCCATCAAGCGCTGGTTTGGGGTATGTGGCTTATACAATGCCCAAACCGTGCTGGGCGATACTGCGGTTTCATATTGAACCAGCGCCGCGAGGCAGCGGACTTCAATATGCTTCCCAAGTGAAACCGGAAGACCTGCTGTATAGCTACCAGAATGAGGTAGCAAGACGGGTGCCCGAAGCATTGATGCAGGGCTTGCTAGGTTGGGAGGTTACTGATCTGCGAGTGACCTTGGTAGAAGGGCAGCATCATGTTTGGCATACACATCCATTGGATTTTGTACTGGCCACACCAATGGGGATCATGGATGGACTGGCACAAACAAAGACAACACTTCTGGAACCTTATCTGCATTTCAGAATTACAGCGCCTGAGGAAGTTAGCGGCAAAATTTTAAATGAGTTAAACCTCATGCGCGCTGTATTCGATTATCCAGTTATAGCAGGCGAACGCTTTACAGTGGAAGGGCTAGTACCTGTTGCAAGCTCGCTGCAGTTCCCAGTGAAATTAAGCACATTAACCGGTGGACGGGGTACCTTTACGGCTCGATTTGACAGCTACCGAGAATGTCCTCCAGGAGTGGAAATAGCTAGGACTCGCAGAGGCGTGAATCCACTTGATACATCTAAATACATTCTTAGTATGCGAAGCGCATTAGGATCTACCAGATAGACTTTGATAATATACTTTAAGAGGTTGAAAAGTTGACTTTTTGAACACTCACTTAAGAAGTGAGTTCATAGAAAATTGGAGGAGGGAAGTAAGATGGAACAACGAAGAATAGGACGTCTAGGCAATCCCAGATCGGTTGTTATGTTTGGCGCAGCCAGCCTTGGCAAGGTGACTCAGGAGGAAGCAGATGCTTCAATCTCGTATGCTTTACAGCAAGGTGTCAATCATTTCGATACAGCGGCAAGCTACGGTGATGCAGAGCTGAGAATGGGACCGTGGATGTCAAAGGTCAGAAATGATATTTTTCTTGCAACCAAAACAGGCGAACGTACGAAGGAAAAAGCCAAGGCCCAAATTCATCGCTCTTTAGAGCTGCTAAAGGTCGATAATATCGATTTGCTACAGCTTCATTCAGTTGGTACTCTAGACGAATTGGATAAATGTACGGAGAAGGGCGGAGCTTTGGAAGCTGCACTCGAAGCTAAGGAAGAAGGCATCGTGAAGGCTATTGGGATTACAGGGCATGGGCATCTAGCTCCAGCTACACATTTAGAGGCTTTGCGTCGTTATTCGTTTGATACCGTGCTGCTGCCTTTGAACTATTACTTGTATTCTCTTCCTGACTACCGTGAGGCGTTCGACAAATTAATTGAGGAGACGGGAAAACAGGATGTGGCCGTGCGAGTTATCAAAGCCATTGCCAAAGGCCCTTGGGCACAAGAGCAGGAACGTGGTTATGCAACCTGGTATGAGCCGTTCGATAATCAACAAATCATCGACGCCTGCGTCCAGTTCGTATTATCATTCCCAGGTGTGGCGGGTTTTGCAACCGCTGGTGATGTTCATCTCTTCCCTAAAATTGTTGACGCAGCTCAAAGATATGGTTCGATGAGTGATGAGGAGGCTAGGCGGATTCTTAGTGGTATCAGTGGATACAGCTCACCGTTCGGAGCACCGACCTCTATAGCTTAACAAGTAAACATATAAACAAACGGCCATCCATCAGGGTGGTCGTTTATTTGTTGTGTGCTGAAATAACCATTTTTCGACTTACGAATAATATTCAAACCGTTATTGATTAGAGTGATTATTAATGTGAGGTAATATTTTTATTGCCAAGTGTGGAATGATAAAGGTGTTCAACTTTCATGATATTGATAAGAAAAGTCAAAATAATTGTCAATGTGATCAAAATAGCGTTAAAAAAAGGACATCAATATTAATTATAATATAAACAACATTAACGAAGTCGAGGTGATCACGCATGAATTCCAATCCAACCGCTAATCCTGCGGAAAATCGGATAACCAAAAAACGCAAAAGCGTTTTGCAGCGTAAGGAAACTTTAGCCGGATTCTTATTCGTGAGCCCTATGTTGATTGGAGTTACAGTTCTTGTACTAATTCCGATCATTGCCACATTCATTCTAAGTTTTTCCAATTGGAATTTCATTATGGGATTCGGTGGATTTGAATGGGCAGGACTGGATAACTTCAAGAAGCTATTTCATGATCCGACATTTTTGAAATCATTTCGCAACAATGCCGTTTTCCTGCTGACCGTTCCAGCCTATCTGATCATTTCATTGGTGCTGGCGATCCTGATTGACAAGCAGGTGTATTTCAAAAGCTTTTTTAAGGTAGCTTATTTCATGCCTTATATCTCAAGCGTTGTGGCTGTAGCTATCGTATGGCAAGTACTATTCCATCCTTCTATGGGGCCTGTCAATCAGTTTCTTATGTCAATTGGAATCTCCGATCCGCCTAAGTGGATTGCCGATCCGGACTATGCGCTCCTTTCTGTAATGATGATCTATGTGTGGATTTCAATTGGTTTTAATTTGATTGTGTATATCGCAGCTTTACAGTCGATACCGAAGGATCTATATGAAGCAGCTGATATAGACGGTGCAAATGGCTGGGTGAAATTTAAAAGTGTTACTTTACCGATGCTCTCCCCAACTACGTTCTTCTTGATGATTACCGGCTTTATTTCTACCTTTAAGGTGTTTGACTTGATAGCCGTTCTGACACAGGGTGGACCCGTGCAGTCAACCAGCTTGCTCGTATGGTATATGTATGATGCAGCCTTCACTAACTTGAAATTAGGATACGCCTCTGCTATGGCCGCAGTGCTGTTCTTATGCGTATTAGTAATTACCGTGCTTCAATGGATTGGTCAGAAAAAATGGGTTAATTATTAAAATTCGACGAAGATTTATGGAAATGGGGGAACTAACATGAGGGAGCCTCTTAGCCTCAGAAAGGTAATAGTGACCATTATTATGTTTGTGGTCAGCATATTGTTTCTTTTGCCATTCTTTTGGATGCTGTCTGCATCCTTCAAGATGGAATCGGATGTGTTCAATTTTCCAATCGATTGGATTCCACAGCAATGGAATGCAGTGAAAAACTATACGGAAGTATGGTTAGGTAAATTTCCATTTTATCTATATTATTGGAACTCGATTAAAATCGCTATAATCACAACTGCCATTTCTGTTATTGTTTCCAGTATGGCTGCCTACGGCTTCTCCAAAGTTCAATTTAAGGCAAGCAAATGGTTGTTTTTAATTGTTCTAACCACTTTCATGGTGCCTGGACAAGCTACTTTGGTTCCTCAGTTTATTTTATACCGTTATATCGGGCTGTTTGACAGTCATTTAGGACTTATTCTTCTTGGCAGCTTTAGTGTCCTAGGTACATTTATGCTACGGCAGTTTTTTATGGGGCTTCATAATGAATTTATTGAGTCCGCCAAAATTGATGGCGCTGGTCACTTTCGCATCTTTTGGTCCATTGCGCTGCCACTTGTCCGTCCATCCATTGCCACCTATGCGATTCTTCGCTTTATCTGGACATGGAATGATTATCAGAATCCATTGATCTTCTTAAGAACGGATAAGCTGTTCACAATTCCGCTCGCGATGCAAAAGTTTACTTCGTTAAGCGGTGAATTTTACTCTTTAATTATGGCAGCAGCTGTATCCTCCATACTTCCTTTGTTAATCATATTTATCATTGGTCAGAAGAGTGTTATCGAGGGTATTGCATCAGGCGGGGTCAAAGGATAAGAGGAAAAGTCAAAAAAATTGTAAAAAAGTCAATTTACGAGCATGGATTCACGTGCTCGAATTGATACAATTTCGTTGTAAGCGTTATACAAAACAAAAGTTTGACCCAAAACAAGGAGGGTTTCAACAACATGAACAAAAAGAAACTAGGCACAAGTGTAGTAAGTGGTTTGGTAGTAATGGGTCTATTGGCAGGTTGTGGTGCAGGTGCGGGTACTGATCAGAAGAAAGAAACTGAAGGTGCAGCAACTGGTAAAACAACCGAGCTTCGCTTCTATACTTTTGGTACCGAAGGTAATTACAACTGGCAGAAAACAGTAGCTGCTTACCAAGAGAAGAACCCGAACATTAAAGTTAATGTTATCGGTCTGAGTGAAAAGGGCGATACTCAGGAAGCTTTGAAAAAGCTTGATCTGGCCGCGGCATCTGGCGAAGCGATGGACGTTCTAATGTTCAGTGATCCTGCAGCCTATGCACAGCGTGTATCACTAGGAATGGTAGCACCGATTGATGAATACATCGCCAAAGATGGCTATAAAGTAAGTGAAGATTACAAGGTTGATACCATGCTGAATGGTAAATATTATGCCTTGCCAGGTAAGTTTAACCCTTGGTACGTCATCTTGAACAAAACAGCATTGGATGCTGCCGGACTAGCCGTTCCTAAGGATTGGACATGGGATGAGTTCATGGACTATGCTAAGAAGCTGACTAAAGGCGAAGGCAATACTAAAGTATACGGTACGTACTTCCATGGTCCACAAAATGGCGGTTGGTTGGATTATGCAAAGCTGGCAATGGAAAATCAAAAGGAAAACCCTGAATTTATCAAAGCGGATGGTACCTCCAATTTGGATTCCCCGCTGTTCAAGAAATCATTGGAGCTTCGTATGAAAATGGAGAAAGAAGATAAATCAGCTACTCCATACGCGGATATGCTTTCCCAAAAGCTTAACTACCGTACCCAATTCTTTAATCAAAAAGCTGCTATGATCTTGACAGGCAGCTGGATGAATACAGAGCTTGGCGGTACAGAACAGGTTCCTTTGAACTTCAATGTAGCGATTGCTCCTTACCCTAAGAACAATGCTGCTGATCCAAGCGGCTATACTCAAGTAACTACAGACTATATGTCAGTAGCTGCAAACTCCAAAAACAAAGAAGAGTCGTACAAATTTATTCGCTGGTTGACTACTGAGGGAGCCTTGATTCAAGGGAAGAACGTTCCATCATGGAATAAGGTTAAGGCTGAAGATCTTAGTAAAATTACAGATGCGATTCTAAGCGGCACAAAAAATCCTGAGAAGGTTGACAAGGCTTCTCTGAATACTGTTCTAGCTAATTCTAAGGCATCTGCCATTGTACCACCAGTTTCTTACCAGGCTGAGGTTTACAAAGCAGTGAATGAGGAATTCGAGAAAATGATCTTAGGTAAACAGGATATTGATGCAGCTGTAAAAGCTTCACAAGACCGTGTTAAGGGTATTATTGACTCTAACAAAAAGTAATCTGATATACTAAAGATATAAAGCAACATGAGGGGACGGTAAAAGCCGCCCCTCTCTTTTTACGTTTAATGGATATAAGGTGTAAGATTCCCATAATAGATTCAAGGAGGCGGTTCAACTGCATTTTTCGTTACGTCGATGGTTATCGATGAGATCATTCCGATTTAAGCTGATGATGGCTTCGATTATCTGTATTCTGCTTCCAGCTTGCATTACTCTTGCGACGTATAACTATTTGACACAAGACGCAGTGAAAGAGCAGGCGATTACGAACTCTCAAGAATCTATGCTGCTTGTGAATAACTATGTAACGAATTCTTTGAAATATATGCTTAATATCGCAAACTCCATTCAGATGGATTCAGAGTTGAATTCTATCTTCAAGTCCAATGTATCAGGACATCGTTATACGGGACCGGCAGCGGAATATGACGAATTTTATGATAAGAACAAAATAATGAAGCAAATTGAAAATATTAAAATAGGCGGGGAAGAATGCTATGTTACGATCCTTCTAGCCAATGGCACCTATTATTCCAGTTATTCGATATATGAATATAATCCTCTTGATCTGGCGAAGGAGCCGTGGTTTTCCCAATTGAAAAACCTGTATGGTTTTGAATCCTATTGGGTTGGAACCACTCCTACTGTGTTTGAATCCGAGAAGGTAAGAAATCCTTACCAGTTATCGGTTGTACGCACGCTTCGTGGCGAGGGGTCCACTATATATGGTTATGTTATTGTAACGGTTATGGAAAATCAGCTGAACCATAATTTCGAGAATCTGCCCAATAATCAGGAATTTATGATCATGGATGCGAACAACATAATCTTATCTCACAACAACGGGGAGAAAATCGGCCAAACCTTCCCATTTCCATACGTTAATCAAGACAGCCAACAGATAAGCTCAGATATTGTTGAGGTTAACAATGAGGAATATCTGATGACCCAACGCTCTTTATCATTCACAGGCTGGAAGCTGGTCTCTATTACTCCTTATAAAATGGCCATATCTAAAGTTGAAGCTATCTTCAACAAAGTGTTTGTGTTCCAGATTATTTCATTTATTTTATTTCTGCTGCTGCTGTTGTATTTATTAGGCACATTTACGAAGCCGCTCGTCAGATTAGGCAAAGTGGCCCTTACGGTTCAGAAGGGCGATCTTGAGAAGCGATCGAATATTCGCGGCGAGGACGAAATCGGTAGACTGGGCTATTTGTTCGATCAAATGCTCGACAGGATCAAAGAGATGATTGCAGAGGTTTCCTTAACGCAGGCGCGTAAACGCACAGCAGAGCTTGCTATGCTACAAGCTCAGATTAACCCGCATTTTTTGTTCAATGTGCTCAATTCCATTCGTATGAAGGTTCTGTTACGAGGGGATCGGGAAAGCGCGGAAATGATAGGCTCACTCTCCAAGCTGCTGAGGATGACAATTAATCAAGAGAAAGAAACTATCAGCTTGCACGAAGAGGTTGAGATTGTGATGGATTACGTCGTATTGATGAATATGCGGCAAAAGGATCCAATATCCTTGAAAACCGACATTTCAGCCGATGCTCTCTTAATAAAGGTTCCTCGTTTTTTTCTGCAGCCCTTGATTGAAAATGCGTTAATTCACGGTTTGACGCAGTCAGCCGGTACTATAATGCTGAAGGCTTGGATGGAAGAAAAGACCTTGATTTTAACTGTCGAGGATAATGGTAAAGGGATGCCTGAGGAAATTTTGCACAGGCTCCGTAAGAATCTCGTGTCAGGAGAAGAACAGGGACAAGGAGATGTAGAATCTCCTAAGGGATTTTCAAGTATAGGATTGTTAAATGTTCATGAAAGGATGCGCCTAACCTATGGGGATAAATTTACCATGAGAATTGACAGCTCAGAGGGGGAAGGCACGCGTATCACCATGTATATTCCCCATTTGGAGGTGACAACTACTTATGTATAATGTGATGCTTGTTGATGATGATTATCCCGTGTTGCAGCTATTATCGGAGACGATTAACTGGGAGGCATATGGTCTACAGCTTCAAGGCTGCTATGAGAATGGAGCCGTTGCACTGGAGCATGCCAATATTAAAATGCCGGACATTCTGATTACAGACATCGGCATGCCCCTGATGAATGGCATCGAACTGATTGGATTGCTTAAGGAGCAGAAGCCTAACCTGCGGGTTGCTATCCTATCCTGCCACAGCGAGTTTCATTATGCACAGCAGGCAATGAAGCTTAATGTGCAGGAATATGTGCTCAAGGACACGCTTGACCCCGCTGATTTGGAGAAGCTGCTTTTGCAGTTTAAAGTAAGCTTGGATCAGGAAGAGCAGGTTCAGGCACATCAGCATCAGCTTCAACACATGGTCGATCGTAATAAAGAAATGCTCAAAGAGAAGTTTATCCGCAGAATGATGCAGCAGCCTATCATAGATCCGCAGGATTGGTTAATAGAAGCTAAAGCCTTCAATCTCGATATGGAGGGGAAAGCCTGCTTGCCGATTCTAGGGTTTGTTGATGAATATCGATTGGCCAAGCAGCGTTTTATGAGCGACGATATTTTGCGTTTTGCCATGGATAATGTGATTAGCGAGGTTTGCGCTCGGTATGATACTCCGGAGGTTCATTTTGCTTATGGAATCAAAGAGTCGTTCTTCTTATATCCCTACCATGCCACCCTTAAGATCAATCCGTTTGATACTGCAACCATTCAAATAAAGGCAATTCAGGATGCTATGCGCAAATATTTGAAAATTTCGATGTCATTTATTATCGGCGATATCTGTTACCATCCGGACGAAATCAAGCTCGCGTTGAATGGGTTGTTATCCAGTACAATTCAACGTTTTTATGTTGATGAGGGTTCCATTACGAAGCAGCGACCATTTATTGAAGGCGATATCGACTTGTTCTCTTGGTACGACCAGGCAAGCAAGGAATTTCGCGAAATGATGATTGAGAAGAAAGCAGATAGGATTATTCCTACTGTTAGGCATTGGATGGTGTTTCTTAAGGAGCATTCTTTTCCACCGGAAAAGGTTAAGGACTGGGTACTCAAGCTGCTGCTTGATCTCAAGCTGAAGCTGCAGTCTCTGCAATATTTTCGTACCACTTACGCTGTAGAAAGCTTACATAAAGAAATTCTCGATATCGATTCCTTAGTGGAATTAGAGCACTGGTTAATCGAGCATTTTCAGTCGGTTATTACATTGTCTGGTGAGATTTGGGAGCAGAGCAAACGGACTGAAGTGGTTCAAGCTTGTCATTATGTTTCTTTGCATCTGGATAGAAAGATCAGTTTGGAGGAGGTGGCTGACCATCTGTTTTTGAACAGCAGCTATTTCAGCCGCTTGTTTAAGAAGGAAACGGGGGAAACCTTTATTGAATATGTAACCCGAATGAAGATGATCCGTGCCAAGGAGCTGCTTGATCAGACAAGCCATCCTGTAGGGAAAATTTGCGAGATGCTTGGTTATGATAATCAGAGCTATTTTATCAAAATATTTAAGACGTCAGTAGGCGTTACACCTGTTGAATATAGAGGTCAAAAAAAAGCTTGAATAAGTAAAAAAAGTTCTATTTTATTAAGGTTATAAGCGATAGTATGGAGTTAAGATCACACTCGTGTACTATGGAGGAACTAATGATGAATAAAAATCAGATTAAGCAGCTGTTAAGCAAGTATTCAGATGAACATTCATCTCTCTTATTCGACCTAAGTAAGCAGGATGCATGGTGGAGGGAGCTGAGCCAGGCTGAAGCCTACCGCCCAATGATCGATGAAATCCGCGCGGAGGCCCAACAACTGCTTGAGCAGCCTGCGCCAGATTTATCCTTCGCTCTATTCCGGATTTTTGGGGAAAATGGATCGCGTCTTGAATACGAGAATGTGTATTTTGTTATGAGAAAGAGGCTGAACACGTTTACCCTCATGTCTTTGCTTGATCCTGAAAGTAAAGACTATCTAGATGCGCTGCAAGAAACAATCTGGTCGGTATGTAATGAATATTCTTGGTGTTTGCCTGCACATATGGGTACAACAAAGGAAACAACACAGGATGCAGAGTATTCCTTGCACGATTACTCAGCGGATCTGCAAGGAAATGCCTCTGTCATCGATTTATTTGCTGCTGAAACGGGGTTTGCCCTGAGTGAGGTGCTGCGGTTAACGGAGAATAGATTGCCTCTCTTGCTTCGCAACCGAATCAAACATGAGGTATACCGCCGCATTTTCTGGCCTTATCTTCATCAAGGTCCATTCTCATGGGAAACCGCGACCCATAACTGGTCAGCAGTTTGTGCAGGCTCAATCGGCTCAGCGGCTCTCCATTTGATGAAGGATGAGGACGATTTAGCATTATTATTGGAGCGTGTGCTCGGTACTTTAGATTGTTATTTGGAAGGCTTCGAGGAAGATGGTGCCACTACTGAAGGTTATGGCTACTGGTATTATGGCTTCGGATTTTTTGTGTTTTTTGCAGATTTACTTAAAAAAAGAACCGCAGGATGCCTTAATTTATTTTCTAATGAGAAGATACATCGGATTGCCTTGTTTCAACAAAAATGTTTCATGACCGGCACCTCAGTCGTTAATTTCTCCGATTCGTTGCCGGAATCCCGTATTCATATGGGCTTAACTCATTATTTAAATCGGATTTACCCGGATGTGGTTATCCCGGATTTTGCTTTGCGGACGGGTTATACCGAGGATCATTGCAACCGATGGGCAACCGCGCTGCGCAATGTGCTGTGGTTCCAGCCGGATAAAGCGAGTCTGGGAGAGCCTTGGGAGCAAGCAACCTATTACTTGAATGATGCGGAGTGGCTGATTTCGAGATATGTGAATGACGAAGGTGTCTTCTGCTTTGCGGCCAAGGGTGGACATAATAATGAGCCCCATAATCATAACGATGTCGGGCATTTTATTGTGCATTCGCAAGGGGAAACCTTCCTCGCAGACCTGGGCTCCGGCATGTATACGAAAAGCTATTTCGGACCGGAGCGTTACTCTTATCTATGCAATGGATCTCAAGGCCACTCGGTGCCGATAATCAACGGTCATTTGCAGAAGGAAGGTGCTGCACATCGTGCACAAGTGCTGAATGTAGCCCTTGAGAAGGATCAAGAGCGGTTGCAGCTTAATCTTACTGCGGCATATGAGGATGAAAGCCTGCTGAACCTGGAACGAAGCTTTACATGGCTCAAGAAGGAGCAGCCGGTTCTTCTGCTTGAGGATTCTTATCAATTCAGTGAGGTGCCTGAGGTCATAGTGGAACGGTTCGTAACCTGCCTTGAGCCGGATTTATCGGGCGATTCCTTAGTTATTCCTGGCAAGAAGCAAAGTCTGACGATTGGCTACGACCACCATTTACTACAGCCGCATGTTCAGAAGCTTGAGTTTGCAGATCATTTTGGAGTGGTGAAAGAAGTGTTCACTATAGATTTTAAACTGCTTCAGCTGGATAAGAAGTGCAAGGTACAATTAAGCTTTCACTTTGAGTGAGAGGCTAATAAAGCGAGTTTTCATGGGGAATTTTGAGTCAATGCTTACGAAGAAAGCGTTCTGCGAAACTCTAAGGAGATGAATATAGGATGAGTGTTAAAGAGGTACAATGGGTAGAAGAAGCATGGCAGCAGACGGTAGATAAAGTAAGCAGGACCAGCCAGAGAATCGGGGCTCAATTCCCGCATGCCAGTGTGAAGGGTTCCTATGTGTTGGAACCGTCTTATTGGTGGACAGCCGGCTTCTGGCCGGGTCTGCTGTGGCTTTTATACAGAGAGACTAAGAATGAGCAATTTAAATCGATTGCAGAGCAATGCGAAATAATGCTGGATGAAGTGATTACTAATTATTATAAGCTGGATCATGATATTGGCTTTATGTGGACTTTGACGAGTGTAGCGCGGTACAAGCTGCTTCAGGCTGAGAATGCTAAGCGCCGCGGGCTGCTAGCGGCCAATTTATTGGCAGCGCGCTTTAATGTGAAGGGCAGCTTCATTCGTGCGTGGAACCCATGGAGTGAAGGAGAGGACAATTCTGGCATTGCTATAATCGATTGCCTCATGAACCTGCCCTTGCTGTATTGGGCATCGGAACAAACAGGGGACCCGCGCTATAAGCACCTGGCTATGGAACACGCGGATACGGTGCTTAATCACTTTATTCGAGCTGATGGATCGGTCTATCATATCGTGCGATTCGATGCGCATACCGGTGAGAGAATAGAAGCATTGGGAGGCCAAGGTTTTGCTCCAGAATCTGCTTGGTCCCGCGGCGCTGCCTGGGCGATCTATGGAATGGCTTTGAGCTATCAATATACACGGGACGAGAGATATTTACAGGCAGCTAAGCGAGTGGCTCATTTCTTCATCGCGCAGCTTTCTGAGGATCATGTGCCATTATGGGATTTCCGTCTCCCATCAGACATCACTCCGTATCGGGATACATCAGCAGGAGCCTGCGCTGCATGCGGTCTGCTGTTGATTGCCGATCAAGTCGATTCGGTGGAAGCAGCTAGCTATCGTAACGCGGGCGAAGCCATTCTGCGTTCCTTGTATGAAAATTATGGTGCATGGAATGATCAGGAGGAGGAAGGTTTGATTCTCCACGGTACGAGCCATTACCCAGAAGGCAAAAACGTGGATGTACCTCTTATTTATGGTGATTATTTCTTTGTAGAAGGCTTGAGTCGGTTGAAAGGCCAAACAGAGCTGTTTTGGTAGAGAAGCGAACTTTGATATATCCATTTCTTACATTTTAGTAGGCGGATTGTTTAAGGAGAGTCTTTGGTTCATTAGAACCGGAGGCTCTTTTTAGTATTGTCAGGATTTAATTGTTCTGGGGTTGGCTTACTTCATCTTATTAATAAATTAGGCTGTAACCAAAAGCGCTTCACGTCACGTCGTATCAATCAATTGGTAGGTTGAGGAACTGAGGTGCGCTATTTTGAAGTGCACACGTGTTCATTCAAGTGAAACGGAAATACGATCCTCTATTTGGATGAAATGTAGTCATTTCGGCAGGTCGGAGATGAAATAAAGCATCGTAGTTCCGTGAAATGATGTTTTTAAGAGGTAGAGTGACCAATAGCGGAATCACGTTCCGCGAGAGGAAATGGAGTGGTTTCTTTGTAGGCAGATGGCTCTATAAAAGGGTTAAATAAGGTAAGCTTCCCATTGGAAAGTTTCCTTCGCTGCAAGGAGCTTTTCTTATCGTTCGTCATATCGGGCTCTTTGAATCCTATTTATGTTACAATATAATCCAGTGTTAGCCTAGATATAGGCGGTGTATAAAATGATTGCAGCCAGCCATTTATCGGTACTTAAAAATATATATGCAAGTCTTTCAAAAGAAGATATTAATTAGGCTCTGACGGGTAGTACTAGTTTTGCATTGCAGGGCTTACCCTTTGATCCAAAGGATATTGATATTCAGACTGACGAAAAAGGTGCGTATGAAATTGAACTTATTTTTATGGAAAATGTAATCAAACCCGTTTCTTATTCATCGAATGGATTCATTCGCTCTCATTTTGGGAAGCTCTTCGTTGATGGAATGGATGTAGAGATTATAGGTGATATAGAGAAATTAGTGGATGGACAGTGGGAAAGAACACCTCACCTCAATAATATTAAGCGATTTATTCATGTAAATGATATGCGGCTGCCAGTCTTATCCTTGGATTATGAGGCAGATGCCTATCGTAAAATTGGGAGAATTGAGAAAGCAGAAATTATAGCTAACTATCCGAAGTTTTAAACGAATGAATGTTCTTAAACTATCAATAAAACAAAATTCTTAAAAGGGGCGAACTTGTGTTGATAATACGTGTTCAAGTTTCTTGTCTCGCAATAAAAGATAATAAGATTGCCATGATTAAAAAGCTGAATCCAGCATACAAAACCTTTCAAAAGTACATCCCGCCAGGTGGCCATGTAGAATTCTCAGAAAAGCTTGAGGAGGCTTGCATAAGAGAAGTAGAGGAAGAAACCGGACTGATTGTTTCCGAGCTCGAATTGAAAGGAACTGTAACTTTCCTAAGGAAAGATTACCACTCTGTCTGCTTTTTTTTCTTGGCGCATAAGGTGGATGGAGTGCTATTCTCTAATGAACCGGATAAGCAATCATCACATTGGGTAGAACTAGAGGGAATTGATAGAAATGAAATGGTTCCAGGCTATCATAAAGATTTCCTTAATCATATGCTTAATGAAAATAGCTTTCTAAATGCTCGTGTTGAATGGTTTTCTCCAGACGATAGAGTTGAATGGACGATCGTTGAAGGTAAATTGTAATATAATCTATAGTTATTCAAATGAAATGGATTGGAATTATTTTTTCAGTCCGTTATTCCTCATAGTAAGCTCATCTGTCATCGAAATGTGAGTCACACGTCAGTGAGCGCGCATTTATCGTGTTAATCCTTTTATGATACAATAGAATGTGTCATATCACACAGTAATCTATGGATAGCTGATGTAATATGAATGTATTCATGAAGGTGGGACTCACATCAATGGAATTGGATAGTACCCGGCTGGAGACATATGCAAGCCTCTACGTGATTAGAGGAGAACCTCATCGTTCAGGCACCTGTGTGAATTTGTCGGCGAAGGAATTGTTTGTCGGACGAATGACGAACGATGATATTCCAGATTTGGCTTTCTCTAACGCCTTCATCTCCCGCAAGCATTTCATGATCAAGAGGGAATATGAGCAAGCGGTTTTATATGATTTGGGCAGCAGACATGGAACTGAGATTAACGGAAACAGGATTGAGCCCTATACCCCACATATTTTACATTCGTTTGATATCATAAAGCTTGCCAAAGGAATGGTAGTTATTCATTTTTCTTATTTGTTTGCAGATCAGACCTTGGAATTCGAACCAGTCAGCTATACACGGCAGGGGGATTACCAAGAATCCGGATTTTCAATCAATTGGGAGAAGCATGAATGCTATGTAGACGGTCAACGGATTGTAATGTCAGAGAAAGAATATGGGTTCATTAAGGTTTTGAACGATCATGCGAATCAGCTTGTATCTTTTGATATGATCAAGAAGACAGTCTGGCAGGAGCGATCAACTGGTGATGACGGCATCCCGGATGTAAGTATGGATGAGCTCAATGCATTAATTTATCGAATTCGCAAAAAATACGGAAAAGATACCTTTACGATCAGCGCTGTCCGAGGCAGCGGCTATGTTTTGGAAAAAGAATGAATGAACCCAAACCCATAGGAAAGCAGGTACGATCGTGGATTACATACAAGTACAAGGCAGCGGTCCGCTTCACGGCACCGTTTCCATACAAGGCTCTAAAAACAGCTCGTTAGCCTTGCTTGCCGCATCATGTTTAGCAGATGCTACGGTTACCCTGGAGGGTATTCCTGATATTTATGATTTTCGTGTCATCCGTCAAATCGGCAAAGATATCGGCTTGCAGATAGACCGTATGCCGACTGGTGAAATGCTGCTCGATCCACGTTACATACACAGTGCTGTTATTGATCCAGGCAAAGCTTCTGCCTATCGGGCATCCTACTATTTTGTTGGGGCCCTTCTGGCTAAATTCGGTAAGGTTACGGTGGGATTCCCTGGAGGGGATGATTTCGTTTCGAGGCCGATTGATCAGCACATCAAAGCACTTCGTTTGCTTGGAGCGGAGGTTACGTTCTTTAACGATTATTACATCGTAGAAGCCAAGCAACTGCGCGGCGCTGACATTTACTTTGACATGATTACATCTGGAGCAACCATCAATGCGATGCTAGCAGCCGTAAGGGCTGAAGGCCGCACAAGATTATACAATGCAGCTATGGATCCTGAAGTAGTTGATACAGCTAATTTCTTAAATCAGCTTGGTGCCAAAATTGTTGGTGCAGGAACCGATCACATTCGTATCGATGGCGTTCCATTTCTTGGTGGAGGTACCTATACCGTAATTCCTGACCGTTTGATTGCAGGGGCATTTCTGATGGCAGCTGGTATGAAGGGTGGCAGTATCACTGTAAATAATGTCATTCCCGAGCATATGGGCTCTTGTTTGGCCAAGCTTCGTGAGATTGGCATGGATCTTGAGATAACGGATCAGAGCATAACGGCGCATTCGACCGGCAAGCTGCGTGCTACCCGTATTAGAACCGGTATGTATCCGGGATTTGCTACCGATTTACAGCAGCCCTTCACCGCTCTATTATTACAGGCTCAAGGGAAGAGCATTGTAACAGAACGGGTATACCCCAAACGATTTAATCATATTCAGCAGCTGAAGCGATTGGGCGCTGATGTGGAAGTGCGCAAGGAAAGTGCCTTTATTAGAGGGGGAACTCCGCTCAAAGGTAACTGGGTCCATGCAACGGATGTTCGTGCTGGTACTTGCCTTCTACTGGCCGGTCTTATCGCTGAAGGAGTCACACGAATTACGGGTATTGAGCATATTGAACGGGGATACGAGAATGCCATCCAGCTGTTCCGCAGCCTTGGTGCTAATGTCTCTTTACAAAGTCTTCATGTGGAAGCTGAAAATATGTCGCAATTTCAATAAAAAACATTTACTCTGTTAAGGAAGTAACCTGCGGAACGAAAGGGTGCTTTCTTTTTTTATGAATATAGATGAACGGGGGACATATCTGATATGGAAGTGACCATACAAAGAGCGTTAAAAGTGGCCGTTGAGGCAGCAAAGGCTGCCGGTCAAGCAGCGAGAGTTTGTTTTGATGAAGGCTTTACGATGGAAGAGAAGGATGAGTTCGGTGATGTGTTGACAGAGGCTGATCTCAAATCAGAGAGTGAAATCTTATCGCGTCTTGGGGCAGCATTTCCAGATCATCAAATCCGCAGTGAAGAGTCAGGTTGGTCAGGAGTCGAGAGCGATTGGTTATGGCTTGTTGATCCGTTGGATGGAACGAATAATTTTGCCGTAGGACTTCCTTTGTTTGGCGTCTCTCTTACCCTTATTTATAAGCAGGAGCCTGTCCTTGGAGTTATATACGATACGATTCTTGATAAAATGTATACGGCTGTGCACAATCAAGGGGCTGCCTGCAATGAACAAGCTCTGAGTATACAGCCTAGGGCTATGCCTGCGCGTTTAACAGTAGGTTGGATTCAAGGGCACAAAGTGCAGCAGGATTCTCGGGCGGTCCAATTAAGAACGCATGTGGAAAAGCATACGAAGCGGATGATGCGCTTGTGGGCTCCTACGATGCAGTGGAGTATGCTCGCGCGCGGGCAATTAGATGGAATTGTGCTGTACAATTCGGAGGGGGATGATCTGTACTCCGGGTTGCTGCTAGTGCGTGAGGCTGGCGGTTTAATTCTTGATTTCAAAGGAAATCCTTTTACTGGGATGAACTCCGAGCCCTACATCATCGCTTGTCCTGCAGATCGTAAGGAAGCTATGCTTAAGCTGGTGAGGGAAGGTCTAGCGGAAAGTGTGTATTTTGATTAGACTGAATTTATAGGTGTTGGGATTGGGGTGAGCGAGCTTGCCCTTTATTTTAGTTCTATTTCTACTGCTAGCCGTCTATTAAATCGTTGGTTTGTAGAAGAAAATAGTTTGAGTTATACTGGTCTGAACCACTGGAATCATATTTGATTTTTACCAAGGGTTCGGCCATGCAGCCAGACTGCCGCTTTTCGGAGGTTGTATTCTATGAAACGGGCGCTTCAAGCTATAGTAATGTTTTACCGCAAATTTATTTCTCCGCTCAAACCGCCGACCTGTCGTTTTTACCCGACCTGCTCTCAATATGCGTTGGATGCTCTGGAGCAGCATGGCCCTGCTAAGGGGTCGTGGCTTACTATTAAGCGGGTGTGCAAATGCCATCCATTTCACCCGGGAGGGATCGATCATGTACCTCCTGCAGCTGGGCAGAAGAAATAACACATGCAGCAGGTCATTTAAGCTTCAGGTTACGCAAGCTGTCAAATCGCTTGAATCAAGTCAATAACTTGACATGAGCTAGCCTATTCCGCTATATTTGGCTTAACCTTATATTTGGATTACCTATGAACGGATGAGTACTCCGCAGAAGGTCATACAGAGAGTCGGTGATGTGTTGAGAGCCGATTGACTGAAATGGAGGAAGATGGTCCTGGAGGATATGACTGTGAGCTTGCCGTGGAAATTGCCCAATAGCATGGGAAACGGTGAATAAATGGTCGTCGCAGTTCCGGCGTTAACGGAAAGTCGCAACATGACTGCTGAGCCTTGTCTTCCTTATACGGAAGCGGGGGAAGTTGGGTGGTACCGCGTGAGCACAAGCTCTCGTCCCAAGATGGACAGGGCTTTTTTTGTTTTTTTTAAACCTGAAGGAGGTAATGACATGCCAGAGCAAAAAAAATCTTTTTACATTACAACACCGATCTATTACCCAAGTGACAAGCTGCATATCGGGCACGCTTATACAACAGTGGCGGGTGATGCGATGGCTCGCTATAAAAGGCTGAAAGGCTATAACGTACTTTACTTGACAGGCACTGACGAGCATGGTCAGAAGATCGAACGTAAGGCGCAGGAGAAAGGCGTTACACCGCAGGAGTTCGTTGATAATATCGTTGCAGGCATTAAGGACTTATGGAAGAAGCTTGATATCTCCTATGACGATTTCATTCGAACTACGGAGCCGCGCCATAAACAATCGGTAGAGAAAATTTTTGCCCAATTGATGGAGCAGGGAGATATTTATTTAGGCACCTACGAAGGCTGGTACTGTACACCCTGTGAATCGTTTTTCTTGGAAAATAAGCTGGTTGACGGAAAATGTCCGGATTGTGGTCGTCCTGTTGAATTGATTAAAGAAGACAGCTATTTCTTCCGGATGAGTAAGTATGCGGACCGATTGCTTAAATTTTATGAGGAAAATCCAGACTTCATTCAACCGGAGTCCCGCAAAAATGAGATGATTAATAACTTCATCAAGCCCGGTCTTGAAGATCTGGCCGTATCTCGGACAACATTTGATTGGGGCGTCAAGGTGCCGAACGATCCGAAGCATGTTATTTATGTATGGATCGATGCATTGTCCAACTATATTACTGCTCTCGGATATGGTAGTGGGGATGAAAGCAAATACCAAACCTTCTGGCCTGCGGATGTACATCTGGTCGGCAAAGAAATTGTTCGCTTTCACACGATCTACTGGCCAATCATGCTGATGGCGCTCGATTTACCATTGCCTAAGAAAGTGTTCGGCCATGGATGGCTGTTGACGAAGGACGGTAAAATGTCCAAGTCCAAAGGAAATGTTGTCGATCCAGTTATGCTGATTGATCGTTACGGGCTTGATGCACTGCGGTATTATTTGCTGCGGGAGGTGCCATTCGGTTCGGATGGAGCATTTACGCCGGAGAGCTTTATTGAACGGATCAATTTCGATTTGGCAAACGACTTAGGTAATCTGCTTAGTCGAACCGTAGTTATGATCGATAAATACTTTAACGGCACGATTCAACCCTATGTCGAAGGCGCAACCGAATTTGACGCAGGGCTGCTGGAAACAATCCGCACAACAGTAAGTAAGGTTGAGGAAGCAATGGAAAAAATGGAGTTTTCCGTAGCTTTAACCGCGCTTTGGCAGATGGTCAGCCGTACCAATAAATATATCGACGAGACGCAGCCGTGGTCACTTGTCAAAGAAGAGAGCAAGCGTCCGGTATTGGGCTCGGTGCTTTACTGCCTAGCCGAATCATTGCGTATAGCTTCAGTTTTACTGCAGCCATTCCTAACGCTGACACCTCATAAGATGTGGGCACAGCTCGGTATTAGCGAAGGTCTTTTGACTGCATGGGACACTATTCACAGCTTTGGTACGCTGCCTAGCGGAACTCGAGTTGAGAAAGGCGAGGTTATGTTCCCGCGTCTTGAGCTTGCCAAGGAGGTTGCTTCAATCGTCGAGGCTATGGGAGGGACCGTAGAGGCTGCCTCAGATTCAGCGACTACTGATAAGGAGGCTGTTCAGAAAGCAGGGAAGAAGCCTGCTGAAGCTTCGAAGCAGCCCGCTGCCGCGGACGCGGAAACCCAAGAAATCTCGATTGACGATTTCTTTAAGGTTGAGCTGCGCGTAGCTGAAGTACTGTCGGCTGAGCCGGTGAAGGGAGCTGACAAGCTGCTGAAGCTGCAGCTGGATCTGGGCACGGAGCAGCGCCAGGTTGTCTCTGGCATCGCTAAATTCTATACGCCGGAGCAAATGGTCGGACGTAAAGTTATCTGCGTAACCAACCTGAAGCCGGTCAAACTGAGAGGGGAATTGTCGCAAGGAATGATCCTTGCAGCGTCTCATGGAGATCAGTTAACTTTAGCTACAATTTCTGATGCACTTCCTAACGGATCTGTGGTAAAATGAGGATTGTTCACGTTAACAATTACTAATATCATGATCTAATTACCAGGAGGTTTTAGTTCTTATGCAAAACAAGGATGGAATGAATTATGCGCCGCAAGGCAAACCGAATCCGGTTGTTAACAAGGGAGAATTCGCTTTCGCAGCAATTGCATTGGATCACGGTCATATTTATGGTATGTGTAATGGACTGATTGAGGCAGGCGCTGATTTGGTAGCTGTTTATGATCCAGATCCGGCTAAAGTTGAAGCGTTTATAAACAAATTTCCTCAAGCTAAAGCAGCTGCTTCCGAAGCAGAAATTTTGAACAACCCTTCCATTCAGTTGGTAGCCGGTGCGGCCATACCATCGGAGCGTTGTGCATTAGGACTTCGCGTTATGGATCATGGTAAAGATTACTTTACAGATAAAACCCCGCTAACGTCTTTGGAGCAATTAGAGCAAGCTAGAGCGAAAGTGAAAGAAACTGGCCGTAAATATATGGTTTATTATAGTGAACGTCTGCATGTTGAAAGCGCCGTGTTTGCAGGTCAACTCATTGATCAGGGCGCTATCGGACGCGTTGTTCAGGTTATTGGATTTGGTCCTCATCGCTTAAATGCGCCGTCCAGACCGGATTGGTTTTTTGAAGCTGACAAGTATGGCGGCATTCTTTGTGATATCGGAAGCCATCAAATTGAGCAGTTCTTGTATTTTACAGGAGCTAAGGATGCTACAGTCGTCAACAGTAAGGTAGCGAACTACAAGAATAAGAACTACCCTGAGCTTGAAGATTTCGGCGATGCAACCTTGATTGCTGATAATGGAGCAACCAATTATTTCCGAGTTGACTGGTTAACTCCTGATGGTCTGGGCACTTGGGGAGATGGTCGGATGACGATTCTTGGAACCGAAGGCTATATTGAGATTCGTAAATATATCGATATCGCACGCGACCCGTCAGGCGATCATCTATATTTGGTCAATCATGAAGGAGAAAAGCATTACTCGCTCCGCGGCCAAGTAGGGTATCCATTCTTCGGTCAGCTTGTGCTTGATTGCATCAATCGTACAGAGAACGCTATGACTCAAGAGCATGCTTTTAAAGCGGTTGAGCTGTGTGTGAAAGCGCAGCTTCAAGCTGTTCGTATCGAATAGGAGCCTAAATTATAAAAGGTGTACTGCAGGATAAGTATTCATGTAATTGCAGCATCCATTCCGGACAACCTCCGGTTGGGTGCTGTTTTATCTTGTATGGAGTCTAAATAACTTTTAATCGTAAATATTATTAATAGTTGACAGTGATGAGAATCCGGACGTATAATCAAATCTGTTAATAAAAATAATTACGATTTACATAAGGAGTGTTTATTCATGTCTATTACTAAGAAAGTTACTATGATTCCTGCATTGCTCATTATAATATTGTCAATGGTGTTATCTGGCTGTGGTAAATCACAAGCAACACTGGTACCAGGCAAAATCAATGTTGTTGCCAGCTTCTATCCACTTTATGATTTCACAAAAAAAATTGGCGGCGATCATGTCAATGTCATTAATCTCGTTCCCGCTGGAGTAGAGCCTCATGATTGGTCTCCTAAAGGACGCGATATACAGAATATTACAAAAGCTGAAATGTTTCTATATTTAGGAGCCGGCTTTGAAGGCTGGGTGGACGATACGCTGAACAGCATGCCTAAGGATTCCAAGCTGATGGTAGTCGAATCTAGTAAAGGGCTGGATCTAATAGAATCAGCAGAGGAAGATGAGCACGGACATGAGGCTGAGAAGAAGGATAGCAGCAATAAGGAAAAGTCAACAGAGGTGCAAGTGCATGAAGGCCATTGGGATCCGCACGTATGGCTAAGTCCCGTAAATGCTAAGAAAATAGCACTGACAATCAAAGAAAATTTGATCAAAGTCGATGGGGCCCATAAAGCTGATTATGAAGCCAATTATAATCAATATGCAGCCCAGCTTGACCAATTGCATGATAAGTATAAGCAGTCACTATCCAGTTTGGCGAAGAAAGAAATTGTTGTAACTCACCAATCATTCGGATATTTGGCTAAGGAATATGGTTTGATACAGAAGCCTATAATGGGGATGTCTCCGGATGCTGAACCAACCTCCAAGGACTTAAAGGAAATCAATGACTTCATACGTAAGAATAACGTCAAAACTATTTTCTTCGAGGAGCTTGTTTCCGATAAGCTAGCCAAAACACTGGCCAAGGATGCCAAAGTGGAAACTGCAGTACTGAACCCGGTGGAAGGCTTAACGGAGGAACAATTAAAGGCTGGAGCCGATTATATATCTATTATGAATAGTAATTTGAATAATTTAATAAAAGCATTACAATAGAAGGAAGAGCCTGGTTGAAGAAGGAGCTAACATCTATGAATTCTAATGACACATCTATAGGGAATGCAGGATGTCATCAGAGTATCATCACGGTTGATGACGTCTCTTTTTTTTATGAGAATAAACAAGTGATAGAGCATCTTAATTTTACCGTATTGGAACGTGATTTTGTCGGGCTCATTGGATCTAACGGAGCTGGCAAGACTACTCTGCTAAAAATGATTGTCGGACTGCTGAAGCCGTCTCAAGGAGAGATCCGATTGTTTGGCCAGCCTCTCCGCACATTCCGCGATTGGGAGCGCATCGGCTATGTGCCGCAGAAGAATTCCCTCAATCCATTATTTCCAGCTACAGTGCGAGAAATTGTATTGTCTGGCTTGTACGGCAAGAAAAATATGTTTCGCCGAATAAGCAAGGCAGAACAGCAAAAATGCGAGGATGCCCTTTATGCTATGCGTATCGAGGATTTGGCTAGTCGACGTATAGGTCAGCTTTCGGGTGGACAGCAGCAGCGTGTATTTTTAGCGCGAGCGCTAATCAATAATCCACAGCTGCTAATTCTGGATGAACCAACGGTAGGCATTGACGCAGAAACACAAGCGGGCTTTTTCCGGATGATTCGTCACATGCACCAGCATCACCACATTACATTTCTTCTTGTATCGCATGACATGGATATGGTGCAATCCTACATTGGAAATGAGCCTGCTCAAAAGAGCGGGGCTTTATCTTTTTACGTCAAGCATACGCATGAGCCTGAAAATTGCAAAGAAACGAATTTGACGCATTCCATCCAGCAGCTGCGGGAGCAAATGGAAGTGCTAGTTTAAAGAAAGCTGGAGCTAGGAGCGAGTCAGTTGGATATTTTTTCGGAATATTTTTTTCAGCGCGCCTTATTAGGCGGTATATTAATCGGTCTTACGGCGCCATTAATGGGTGTATTTCTTGTTCTACGTAGATTATCCATGATTGGGGATACGCTAGCGCATGTCTCGATTGCAGGAATAGCGCTGGGCTTCTTAATCAATGTGTATCCGATTGGAGTCGGACTGGTGTTTGCATTACTGGCATCCTTTGCAATAGAGAGGCTGCGTAAGGCATATAAATCGTACGCAGAATTATCCATTGCGATCATCATGTCAGGCGGCGTTGCTCTGGCAACCCTACTGTTCACATTGGGTAAGGGCTTTAATATGAATGTAATGAGTTATTTCTTCGGCAGTATATACACATTGGATAATTTCGATCTATGGGTTGTTTTTGGAGTTACCGTTATCGTTATTGGAGTCATAGTATTGAACTATAAAGAGCTTTTTCTGATGTTTTTCGATGAAGATGCTGCAGGTGTAAGCGGTTTGCCGCTGCGTTTTTACAATATTATGATTACGATGCTTACTGCACTGGTTATTAGCGTTGCCATTAAAATAGTGGGAGCGCTGCTCGTGTCATCCCTTTTAACTATACCTGTCGCATGCAGCTTGCTTGTAGCCAAAAGCTTTAAGAAGTCCATCTTCTGGTCGGTTCTATTCTCTGAGGTTTCAGTGGTAGGTGGCTTATTTGCTGCTGGCATGTGGGATTTAGCACCGGGTGCTACTATTGTTTTATTTTTAATCGGTTTGTTGATTCTCAGCTTATTTATAAAAAGAGGTTTTCGCTTGTAACTTACATATGATCTTTTCGTTTCACAGTACAGGAGACACATAATTTTCGAAAAGGTTATTCGTACGAGTTGAATATTTCGATATAATGAGGGATAGGATCAGAGGGTATCCTCTGAATTAGGGGGCGTAATGATTGGAAATTAATCTGTGGATTGCCTTATGGGCAGGCTTTGCATCATTCATATCACCCTGCTGCTTACCGCTGTATCCTTCCTACTTATCCTATATAACGGGAATATCAGTCAGTCAGCTGAAGAATGCGGACTCAGGAGCAGGAGTGCGCAGTAGAACCATCTTACATACGTTATGCTTTATCGCGGGATTCTCAATTATTTTTTACAGCCTAGGCTGGGGTGCCAGTGTTGTATCCAATGTATTTATTGATTACAAAGATTTGTTGCGGCAAATCGCGGCACTGTTGATTTTTGCAATGGGTTTGTTCTTGCTGGGAATTTTTCAACCGCAATGGCTTTTGAGGGAGCGCAAGTTTCAATTGAAGCTGAAGCCAGCAGGCTATCTCGGATCCATTCTAGTTGGTATCGGCTTCGCTGCAGGCTGGTCTCCTTGCATAGGACCCATTCTGTCTGCGATTTTGGCATTAGCTGCAACAAATCCAGATTCGTGGGTACCACTGATTACAGCTTATTCGCTTGGTTTTGCCATTCCATTTCTAATACTGTCTTTTTTTATCGGTACAACCAAATGGATATTGCGGTATTCATCGCTAATTATGAAGCTTGGCGGGGGCTTAATGATCATTATGGCGATTCTTCTTTATACGGATCAGATGACACGAATTACCATATGGTTGAATCAAATAACCCCCGACTACCTGAAATTTTAAGTGAAATAATCAATGCTGGATTGCGGGAATTTCTCGAATATCTGTTCTGTGATGAATTCACGAAGAGCGTTGGCCTGGTCATCAGAGTATACGTATTTACCTTGACCCCAGCGGCCCCATTTGTATTTACGCTTCGTTTCATCCAGTTCTAGCTTTGTTTTGGGGTAGCGTTGCTGGATAACGGTTTTGGCTGTTTTGGTGAATCGATGCTGAATTAATTCAAAGGTTAAATCAGAGGTAGCTTCTGAAGGAAGCGCCTCTTTTAATTTCTCGAGAAGCTCTTGATAGCCTTTCTCCCAGCCTTCATGCCATATTATTGGAGCAATAATGAAGCCAAGAGGATAACCTGCTTGCGCTACCTTGCCTGCCGCGGATATTCGCTCATAAAAGCTGGAGGTCGCAGGCTCAAAGTTTTTGATAACATAATCTGCATTAACGCTAAAACGAAATCGAGTGTGCTTATTGTGCTTTAAATGGAGAAGGGGCTCCACGTGATGGAATTTGGTTACAAATCTTAGACGTCCGAGGGGCTCTTGAGCCATGAATTCTATCAGTTCTTTTAATGATCCGCTTATATGCTCAAGTCCAACAGGATCAGAGGTACAAGCTGCTTCAAATCTTGTTATTTCGGGAGCACGTTCTTCGATATACTGCTTGGCAGCTTTCATAATATCATCTGTGTTTACGTATACGCGGATATAGGGTTTGGCTCCCAAAGTAGTTTGCAAGTAGCAATAGTGGCAGTGAGCCATACAGCCTGTGGCGATTGGAATTGCATATTCAGCGGAAGGCTTGGAGGGTTCGAATTTCAATGTTTTTCGAATACCTACAACAAGTGTCCGTTTAGCAATCTTATATTTCTCTATGTCACTGTCACCGGGCAAATTAGTAATTCGATTGTGGGAAGTGGTCATGTGAATAGGGAGCCCTTGCTGCTGTGCCCATTCGAATATGCGCTGCCCTTTGGAATAATTCAAAGCATCCGGTTCAAAATAAACGAGCTCAGGTACAAAAACCTGCGTTTGTCGCATAGGGGGAACGAGCAGCCCAGTTGACATTATTGGTTGCCTCCTAGTGTAAGATTCATGCTTATTGGGGCCATGCTTTTTCAGCCACAATGCTTAGCTTGCTTCAACCTTTAGGCTGTGTTATAGTAAGAGGCGCTTATAATGAGCCTAGTTTAATCAGAACCGCTGCGGTTCACTCATGGGAATATTTGTTGCCAGGTTTTATGAATTACGGGAGGAAAGCTAATGGCTACACCGAGTATGGAGGACTATCTGGAGAGGATCTATAAATTAATAGACGAGAAGGGATATGCACGCGTATCCGATATCGCCGAAGGTTTAGAAGTACACCCTTCCTCTGTCACCAAAATGATCCAGAAATTGGATAAGGATAATTATTTGGTGTATGAAAAGTACCGTGGTCTTGTGTTGACATCTAAAGGACAGAAGATGGGGAAACGACTGGTTGTCCGGCATCAGCTATTGGAGGAATTTTTAACGGTTATTGGCGTATCGGAAGATACGATCTATAAAGATGTGGAAGGCATTGAGCATCACTTAAGCTGGGATTCGATTACATGTATCGAAACTCTAGTCGAATATTTTAAGCGAGAACCTTCAAGAATCCAAGACCTTGTGAATTTGAAAAAGGAAATGGATGAAACATAGAAAAAGCATCCGATATTTA
>NZ_WHOD01000105.1 GCF_013141765.1 Paenibacillus foliorum | reverse complement strand
TCCAGCGCTGCGCCGCTGGCGCAAGGCGCGCACCGCGCGCGCCTGCGCGAAGCGGCCGCACAGCTCGCCGCAGGCGCTGGCGAGCTCGCGGGGCTCGCGCCCTTAGCGAGCATTTGCCGCTCGCTGCAGGAAAAAGCTGAGCGGCTGCAGCAGAGCCGCTTTACGATCGCGCTGTTCGGAGCGTTCAGCGCGGGTAAATCTTCTTTCGCCAATGCATTGATTGGCGAAAGGGTACTGCCCGTCTCGCCGAATCCAACGACAGCGGCGATCAATAAAATCATGCCGCCTGAGCCGGAGAATGGCTGGCCGCATGGTACTGCCAAAATACAGATGAAAAGCAGCGATCGCCTTGCTGACGATATTCGTAATTCGTTAGAGGTTCTTGGCATTCAGGTGAATGGTTTGTCAGATAGTCTTGCCGCGATCAGCCGTTTGACAGCAGACCAAGTATCTGCAAAGGGTAAGCCGCACTACACGTTTCTAAAGGCAGTAGAGAACGGTTGGGATGCCGTTAAGAACGATTTGGGCCGAGAGCTAAAGGTTGATGCAGACCAATTTGCTCTCTATGCAGCGGATGAGAGTAAGTCGTGTTTTGTCGAACTGATTGAACTGTATTATTCGAATCCATTGACGGATCAAGGTATTGTGCTTGTCGATACCCCAGGCGCGGATTCTATCAACGCGCGTCATACTGGAGTGGCGTTTAACTATATCAAAAATGCGGATGCCATATTGTTCGTTACTTATTATAATCACGCATTTTCACATGCGGACCGCCAGTTTCTACTTCAGTTAGGTCGGGTAAAGGATAGCTTTGAGCTTGATAAAATGTTTTTTATCGTAAATGCCGCCGACTTGGCTTCATCAACAGATGAACTTGAAGGTGTAGTCGCTCATGTTCAAAGTAATCTACAGCAGCATGGAATCCGAAAACCGAGAATTTATCCACTGTCCAGCTATTATGCTTTGGAAGGTAAGCTTGCTGAAGATGAAGCGACGGTTCAAGCGTCAGGTATAGCTGCATTTGAACAAGATTTTGTCAGATTTAGCTTAGAAGAGCTCACGGATATTGCTGTCAGGTCAGGACAAGCCGATCTGGGGCGAGCGGCAGATGTGCTGCAGCAGTGGATCATCGGAGCACAGTCAGACGAAAGTGCACGGCTTGCGCGTGCTGCGGATATTCGATTGGCTCTGAATGAAGCTGTTACAAAGCTTAAAGAAATATCAACTGAGCCTGAGGAGAGAGAACTCCGCAAGGAAATAGATGAGCTGTTGTATTATGTGAAGCAGCGTGAAACCTACCGATTCGGTGAATTATTCCTACATGCCTTCAATCCCGCTGTATTCAGTGAGGAGGGGCGTGATATTAAAGCTCTGATGGAGTCGGCATGGGATGACCTGCGTCGGATGATTTCTTTTGATTTATCTCAAGAAATTTTGGCTACCACACTTCGTATCGAAAATGCAATTAACAGTACAGCCAAAAAAAGAAGGCAGCAGTGGTCACAGTCTTTTGGCAGTGAGCTTACAACCTTTCAGTATTCCGAATACGAACCGAAGGTGTTTGAAACGCCGCAGGAGACTGAGCCATTTAGCGCTAATTCCATACAGGCGAAATGGCTGGCCGGCTTTTATAAAAACGCCAAACAATTTTTCGAAGGTGACGGGAAACAAAAGCTGCGCACTGAGCTGGAAGCGAAATTGAACGATCCGTTTACTAGTTATGTGCAATCTCAGGCGGATTGGCTGGATCAGATATATCGAACTCAACTGCAAGCATGGTACCAGTTATTATCTGAACAGCTGCAAACTGAACTACAGGAATATGCTGTCGGGCAATTGGCTGCCTTGGAAACGCAGATTGACATCGAAGAACTTAAAAATAAGCATGATAAATTAATGAATAATTATTTAAAACCAAATTTAAAATGATCTATTTATGATCGGCTGTCTGTAAAAAGGCAGCCGATTTTCATTGTTTTTATAAAAGGGGATTCATATGGCGGCATAAGGTACTATTTTCGTGAAAAATGTGGATTGTGTCATCATTTCGTAAAGATTTGAGGTTTTATCTCCTTACAAGGAGAATTATGGGAAATAGGGTTGTTGCCCCACCTATTGGATGGTGTTAAGATTCTAAAAAAGCGAACGCTTTCGGTGGCAGTATGGTCTGCATCGGAAGCAATTTTTGCTTTTGCGGCCAATTTTGGCTGAATGATTAGCATAAGAATTGCTTTAGTCCAAACTTAGGAGGGTCCAATGGAAGTCTTTAGGCAGCTAAAGGAGTATTACTGGTCAGAAAGAAAATTATTGATTGCATCGATTTTGTCGTTGATGACCGCAACGGCTCTAGGACTGGTTTACCCCAATTTGCTTCGTTATTTGATCGACGAAGTAATAACAAAGAAACAGTTTTCCTTAGTGCCTGGATTATCTTTACTAGTAGTGGGCGTGGTTACCTGTAAAGCGATTTTTCAATTTGTTCATGGTTTAATGAGCGCAAGGCTTGGAAACAACACGGCTTTCAACCTTAGGAATGCCTTGTATGAAAAGCTGCAGTATTTATCCTTTCAATACTATGACAAAGCAAGGACTGGAGACTTAATGTCTCGTCTTACGGCAGACCTGCAAGCGGTTCGTGATTTCGTCGGATTTGGTTTTGTTCAAATATTAAACGTCTTCATGATGTTTATTTTCGGAACAACCATGCTGCTGACCATCAATTGGCAGCTTACGTTGATCACTATGATCACCATGCCATTTCTTGTCTTTACCGCGATTCGCTTCGAAGGTAAAATCCATCCAGCGTTTCGTTCGATCCGTAAATCTATGAGCTCTATGACCACCTCAGTACAAGAAAACATTACAGGTGTACGTACTGTAAAATCATTTGCCCGCGAGCCTCATGAAATTACGAAGTTCTCGGAAAAAAATGAAGATTACAGAGTAAATAACGTAAATACATCAGGTATTTGGGCTCGTTATTTTCCATTAATGGAGATTCTCGCTAATTTAAGCGTTGTCTTTTTACTTGCTAGCGGTGGTTATATGGTTATTCATAATATGATCACTTTAGGAGAACTTGTCGCTTGCTTCAGTCTGATCTGGTATATTATCGGACCGATGTGGCAAATAGGTTTTCATATCAATAATTACACGCAATCCAAGGCGGCCGGGGAACGTCTTCTCGAAATCTTACATCACTTTGTACATGTTAAAAACAAAGACAATGCGATAGAGCTGACACCAGATAGAGTAAAGGGACATGTTCGCTTCGAGGATGTGACATTTGCTTATACAGACCAGCAAGCTGCTCTTCAGCATTTTAATTTGAATGCGCCTCCAGGATCAGTAATAGGTCTTTTGGGAGGTACCGGATCTGGCAAATCTACAGTTATACAGCTTTTGCTGCGTGCATATAATGTCAAAGAAGGTCGAATTACAGTGGATGGCCTGGATATTAGGGATATCACGTTAGAGAGTCTAAGGGAGCAAATGGCGATTGTTTTCCAAGAAACCTTCCTATTTTCTTCGACAATTCGAAATAATATTGCCTATGGAGTCCGGAATGTGACGATGGATCAGATCATTCAAGCGGCTAAGCTTGCAAAAGCTCATGACTTCATAATGGAGCTTCCGTTAGGCTATGACACTATTGTTGGCGAACGTGGAATGGGACTATCTGGTGGGCAAAAGCAACGAATTGCCATCGCAAGAGCGCTGCTTATGAATCCCAAAATATTAATTCTAGACGATGCGACGAGTGCTGTTGATATGGAAACTGAGCACGAGATTCAAAGAGGTTTCCAAGAGGTTATGAAGGGCAGAACAACTTTTATTATTGCGCATCGAATATCCTCCTTGAAGCATGCTGATGAAATTATTGTATTGGATCAAGGTCGAATCGTTCAGAGAGGAACGCATGATCAATTGATGAAGCAAGAAGGACCTTACTTGGAAACATATAAGATTCAATTCGCAGATCAAGCGGATGCTGTTTTGCTGGAAGAATCTATTGAAGATCTTATAACACAACAGGAGCAGCACGTGGAGAATCAGGTGGCCGCAGCGGGTCAACAGAAGTCCGGGAGGTACATACAGTGAGTGAGTCAGTGAAACAAACGGTACAAACCGATGAAGATGAACAAACAGGAAGACGTTTTGTCTATCAGGATGATGAATTGCTGGATAAAGGGTTTGACTGGGTACAGGTTAAACGGTTGGGCCAATATTTGAAGCCTTATTCCAAACAAATACTTCCCGTCATTATAACGATGATGATAGTAGGGGCGCTAACAAAGCTTTTGAATCCATTATTAATCGCTTATGCAATCGATAATGTACTTCGAGAGAGTGCTCCTCGTCATGGTGATACAGCCTTGCTGTTTCAATGTGTAGCTGGCATGCTCTCCTTGTACTTCATTCAGTGGGCAGCAAATAACTACCGAATCCGGTTTACCAATAAAGTCGGACAGAAAGTGATCTATGACCTTCGTCATGATTTATTCAAAAACATACAAAGCTTGTCCTTCCGCTTTTTTGATAAACGTCCAGCAGGCTCAATTCTAGTGAGGATTACCAACTACGTAAATTCATTACAGGATTTGTTTACAAACGGTGTTGTCAATCTGATGATTGATTGTGTGCAGCTTCTAGGCATCATCTTCATTTTGTTGTTCTACAATGTCAAGCTTGGTACGGCTATTATTGTTACGGTACCGATTATGTTTATGGTTTCCACCAAGCTGCGAGTCTTGATTCGTCGTGCCTGGCAGGTTGTGCAGACGAAGCAATCCAGAATCAATGCACATCTAAATGAATGCATTCAAGGCATCAAAGTGACACAGGCTTTTACACAGGAAAAAGAAAATATGGCCTTTTTTGATCAAATGAATTTGGATAACCATAAATCTTGGCAGCGGGCATCAACACTAAACCAAGCTTTCAATCCGATTATTGAAGTCACGGGAGCCATCGGTTATTGTATTCTGTTCTGGTTTGGAGCTTATTTAATTCAACAGGAAGAAATAACGATTGGATTATTGGTTGCTTTTGCTACATATATCGGACATTTTTGGGAACCGATCAACCGATTGGGGCAAATGTACTCTCAAATGCTGATTGCAATGGCGTCATCTGAACGGATCTTTGAGTTTATCGATGAGAAGCCGAATGTCGCTGAGGCAGCAAATGCAAAAGAATTACCTAAAGTGAAGGGCGATATTGAACTATCCAAGGTGGAATTCGAGTACGAGCCGGGACGTAAAGCTCTCAAGGGAATTGATCTGAGTGTAAAAGCTGGGGAATCGATTGCCCTGGTTGGTCACACGGGTTCTGGCAAGAGCACTATTATTAATCTGCTATGCCGCTTTTATGATATTACAAGTGGCTCCATCACGATAGACGGTCACGATATTAGGGATGTAACGGTGTCTAGCTTACGCTCTCAGGTAGGTATCGTGCTGCAGGATACGTTTATATTCTCCGGCACTATCCGGGATAACATCCGCTTTGGACGGCTGGACGCGACAGATGAGGAAGTAGAATTTGCAGCAAAGGCTGTAAGAGCACATGATTTTATCATTAATTTGCCGTTAGGCTATGATACTGAGGTACAGGAACGAGGGAATGTGCTCTCCATGGGGCAGCGCCAGCTAATTTCATTTGCACGCGCATTATTAGCCGATCCACGCGTTCTGATATTGGATGAGGCGACTGCCAGTATTGATACAGAAACAGAGTTGAAAATTCAAGAAGCGCTGAAAACGCTGCTTGCTGGAAGAACCTCGTTCATTATCGCTCACCGATTGTCGACAATCAGAGGTGCTGATAAAATTATCGTGTTGGATCATGGGGTGATGATGGAGCAGGGTACTCATGAGGAATTACTGGCGCATAGAGGCATATATCATGGTTTGATTCAGGCTCAGTATCGGTTTTTGAGAGAAGTGGGATAGGAACATTTTGAAGAAATTAGAACATGTGAATATTTATTCATAAGGTACGGTTATTCCGGGAAAGGGATGGTACTCCACCGCTGTTGAAATCCAAGTTGTCTATTAATTTACCTTGCGGTAACAACTTGATTTCAAATGCGGACGTAGACTTTCCGTACCATTCCCTTATCCCTTCATAACCACATGAATAAAGATTCACAAACCCATATTTCTTAAAAAAGTTCCTATTTATTAGAGCTAGAAAGACAAGACGCCCTGTAGTTGGGCGTCTTTTTTGTACATATACGACTTTATTGGTTTAAGGTGAACGAAGCTTTACCTGAATTTCTGGAGCTAATTCTCACACATATAGTCTTCTTTTTAGTTCGATTGCGTAGGGTCAAGATGAGGGAAGCGAGTGCACTTGTAAAAGGCGGCAAACAAATGTACGTTTTCAATCCCTTCCTTCGTCACTCCAATCTACTACTAGGGAGAACTCAAAGGGTGTTAACGAGGTTTGCTTTTATTAGTGATAATCAGTGCCTCTCCGGAATAGACTAGGAAAAGGTTGTTTACTTTCCACCATTACACCGATATACGGGAGGTACAAGTGGACTATACAACAGGCTGGAAAATGGAAAAGAAGCTGGTTCTAAGCTGTGGGAGCTTGGCTGTTTTTGCTTTGTTTTGCTCAATTGTATATATGTATATGCTGCAGCATACTGTGACGCGATACCGTGTTATTGTTGGGATGGAAGAGGTTGGCACCGTCAGCAGTCCGAATGTCGTTTGGGATTGGTTCGAGCAGAAAAAAACATGGACAAAGCTGCAATATCCGATGGTTCAAGCTGAAGCAAAGTTAGCAGACTTACAATTTATTGAAGAACGGGAGTACAAAGCAACGTTTGATAATTCGGGTGTAATTACTGAGCTGGAGAAAAGAATTAGGACACAGATGAAAGGCGTACAAATCCGTATAGATGGTAAGCCGCTAGGACTGGTCAAGGATGAAGCCGCGGCGCAGGAGCTATTGGAGCAGGTTAAGCAAAAAATGTCGAAAAATAGCAGCAAGGGGCAGGTTCGTATTTTATCAGAACCATCAGGATCAGCTGCTGAAACAACAGAAGACCAAAAAACTGCAGATGAGACGTTCCCGCGTTTCGAATCTATTCAATTTGTTCAGAATATTGATTTCGTCTCTTTAGAAGTCAAGCCAGAGGATATTGGAGATAGCGGGGCAATGCTTAAAAAAATTGAAACGGGCGATGTACAGCCGTTGAAATATAAGGTCGTTTCTGGTGATTGCGTGTCTTGCATTGCCTATAAGCTGAAAATCAACAAACAGGTCATTTATGACAATAATCCTTGGATCAAAAATAATCTGATTCGTATTGGAGATGTTTTGGATTTAACGGTGTTACAGCCGCTGCTGTCGGTGAAAACAATAGAAAAGCGTACAGAAAGCTTTGAAATGCCCTATGAGGTTGCTTATGTAGAAGATTCTAGCATGAAAGCAGGTCTGAAAGAAACATTAGTCCCAGGAGAAGCCGGATTAAAGGAAGTTACCTACCTGACGACCCGAATCAATGGCGAATTCAAGGAAGAAACAGCGGCAGCTGAGAGCATTCTGCGTCTAAGTGTTCAAGCTATCGTTAGAAAAGGGACTAAAGTGATCCCAGGAGTAGGGACGGGAAGCTTTGCATGGCCTATTTACAGAGCTAAATTAACAAGCGAGTTCGGTAAACGCTGGGGAGCATTCCATCCGGGCACAGACATGGTTTCTGAGAATAAAACGATCATGGCTGCTGACAACGGAAAGACGGTATTTGCCGGATGGAAAAATGGTTACGGTAATTGTATTATTATTGATCATCAGAATGGGTTTAGTACGCTTTATGGTCATTTAAGCAAGCTTTCTGTAAGTGAGGGTGAGCTGGTTCAGAAGGGTGAGAAGATCGGCATCATGGGTGCTACCGGTAATTCTACAGGTGTTCATCTTCATTTTGAAGTACATAAAGGAGACGGTCAGGAAAATCCGCTGAACTATTTGGGCAGCTTATAATACACATATTGATATAAGGGATCAATTAGACTGGAGGCCTACTGCTTCCGGTCTATTTGTCAAACATTTGCAAATTGGTTCGCGAACCGCTACTCTAAAATGGAAGTGCAATAGATGTCGAAAGTTGGAGAAGGGAGGAGTTGTCTTGTTATCCACTCGTTTTTTGTGGCGCACGGTTGGGTTGGCTGCTTTTTTATCAACTCTGCTGTGTATTTTCGGTTTTGTTTATGCGATAAACCAAATTATGTTTCCAAAGAAGGCTGGCAATATGGGAGTAGCCGCCCCTCAAGAAACGGTCAAGCCTAAGGAGTCATCCTTTGCTGCTAAGGACAAGATTCAAATTGTCGCTTTGGGAGATTCTTTATCGGCTGGAACCGGTGATTTATCAGGACGGGGATATGTGGGACAAGTAAAAGAAAAGCTGGAGAAGCAGCTGGGTAAGCCTGTTTTTATCTTAAATAATTTTGCTATACCCGGATTTAAAACAAGCAATATGCTGAAGGATATGGAAGAGAAAAAAGGGATTGATACAGCTCTTTCGCAAGCGGATCTTATAGTGCTGACGATTGGCGGCAATGATTTATTTGAAGGTGGACAAGGAGTATTCAACGGGCAATCCGATGAGAGCTTTAATCCAGGCGCAGCGCTCGAACGTATGCCGGAGGCTTTAAAGCGTCTGGAGTTAATATTGGACCGGGTAGCTAAGTTAAATCCAACGGCGGTCATCTGTTATGTCGGTCTTTACCATCCTTTTTTGGATATTGATCCCAATAGAGAGGGTTCCCCAATTATTCAGAAATGGAATATGAGCGCCTTTGAAATTGCAAACCGTTATCCGAATATGGTAGTGGTGCCTACTTTCGATTTATTTGAGGTCAATTTAAGCAAATATTTGTATACGGACCACTTCCATCCGAATCAAGACGGATACGAACGTATTGCGGAGCGGATAGCGCAGGTCGTAAAATAGACCTCTTAGCAGACACTTTTAATACCGTTATGGAGGTTGTTCAAAAAGCCATTTTGACCGCTTCTCTATTCTGAAAGGTTGACTTTTTGAACACTCACTTACAGGGAGATGTTAGCATGAAAAATCAGCGGGAAGTTGTTCTATCAGTTAAAAATGTTAAGAAATCCATCAAAGGCAAAGAGATTATAAAAGGCATCTCGTTTGAAATATACGGAGGCGAAATCTTTGGGTTTTTAGGGCCCAATGGCTCCGGTAAAACAACGACTATTCGAATGCTGGTTGATTTGATTGCACCTACCGAGGGCTCAATTACGATCTGCGGCTATGACGTCCACAAAAAGCATAATGAAGCGATGCAATACGTGGGCTGTATTGTAGAAAATCCAGAGCTATACTCGTATTTAACGGGCTGGGAAAACCTCGAACACTTCGCGCGAATGCTACCGAACGTTTCGGATAAGCGAATTCAGGAGGTAGTTGACATTGTAGGCATGGACGCTCGAATTCATGATACGGTAAGGACTTATTCGCTAGGCATGAGGCAGCGGCTTGGTATTGCTCAGGCCCTTCTTAATAGTCCAAAGCTGCTCATCTTGGACGAGCCCACTAACGGCTTGGATCCGCAGGGCATTAAGGAAATGCGCGAATTTATCCAGCAGCTGGCCAAAACCGGGTTAAGCTTGTTTGTTTCAAGTCATCTGTTGAGTGAGATTCAACAAATGTGCGACCGAGTGGCTATAATAAGCCATGGGGAAGTCATCAAGGTTGGGGAAGTCGATGCGCTAATTGATGAATCGGCAAGCCGTGTTGTATGGCGGATTTCTCCTCTGACCAGAGCTTTGGAGGTGCTTCAAGGGCAGCCGGATGTTCAGGTTTTGAGCTTTGAAGAGAAAGATTCAGATGAGGCGGTTGACTCGGCAGCCGTCGTGGTGACTCAGCTAAGTCCGGAAAGGGTTCCTGCATTGACACGTCTGTTGGTTGAGTCGGAAGTTCAGCTGTATGGAGTGGAGACGAAGAGTCCAACGCTTGAGGATTTATTTTTGAGCTTAACGGAGGGGAAAAGCATTGGTTAGTTTATATCCGTTGGTTAAAAACGAATGCATCAAAATCGTTAAGAAGAAGCGGCTGCTGGTCGTTCTACTTATATTGGCAGCACTTATACCTATGTTTACTTTTGCCCAGATGAAGGTGGCTCAAAATAATCTGAAGCAGTTCGGTACTACAGATTGGCGGGCTGAGCAGAGACAGAAAATTACGGATTACACAAGGAGCATCGGGAGCGCTCGCGTACCTGAGGAGTGGAAGCAATTTCGAAGGGTTGAAGTCATTTTGGCCCAGTATTATTTGGATAAAGATGTGAATCCTGCGGAACCTAACGGTGTAACCTTTACAAGAGAATTTCTTAAAAATGCTGTGGGTCTGTTCATACCTCTTATGATTATGGTGATCGCATCCGACCTTGTGTCCTCCGAGCATTCAACAGGAACAATTAAGCTTTTGCTGACCAGACCTGTTGAGCGATGGAAAATTTTAATGAGCAAGTTAATCAGTATTATATTGTTCACTTCTCTGATTGTGACCTGCACAGCCTTGCTTTGTTATCTCATATCAGGTATTGTATTTGGCTACGGAGGTTGGGATATGCCGATCTTCTTTGGATTTAAAGTTGTCGGTACGGAAGTGGATACTTCTTATGTTCGACCAGTGGAGCAATGGCTTTATCTTATCATGGAATTTGGCTTGGTATGGTATTCTGCGTTGATCGTAGCGGTTATGTCTTTAATGATTTCAGTAATGATACGTAGTACAGCTGCTGGGATGGGTTTGATGCTAGCTGTGCTTATTTCGGGTACAATACTGACTAATATGGTCTCATCATGGGAAACCGCAAAATATTTATTTATGGTCAATTTGCGACTGACTGATTATTTGACAGGCAGCCTTCCGCCCATAAAGGGTATGGATTTACCGTTTTCTTTGACAGTACTTACGGTATGGGGTGCTGTGTCTATAATTGCATCATTTGCCGTTTTTACGAAAAAAGATATATTGAACTAACGGTACAAGATGTTATAATGCACAATAGAAACTAGAGCTTCAGAAAAAAAGTGACAACCAGCTTCGCTGTACTTGTAGTAATGGTTGCACAAAAGGGGATGCTGCGATGGCGGAACAACTTGATTTGTTTGCTAACAAAACAACCACGCGGACGGATTACGACGCTGACGATATTCAAGTGCTGGAAGGGCTTGTAGCAGTCCGAAAAAGACCAGGTATGTACATAGGGAGCACAAGCTCCTCCGGGCTTCATCATTTGGTGTGGGAAATAGTGGATAATGCCGTCGACGAACACTTGGCTAAGTATTGCTCCAAGATTGACGTGACGATTCATAAGGACCAATCTATTACGGTTCAGGATAACGGACGTGGGATCCCGACAGGGATGCATAAAACAGGTATTCCAACCCCACAGGTTGTCTTTACCATATTGCATGCCGGCGGAAAATTCGGCGGTGGGGGATATAAGAAATCTGGAGGGTTGCACGGTGTAGGCGCTTCAGTTACTAATGCACTTTCCGAGTGGCTGGAAGTTACTATTTATCGTGATGGGAAAACACATCGCCAACGTTTTGAATATTGGGTGGATGACAAAGACGTAGAACACGTCGGCGAACCAACTTCCGGTCTTGAAATTATTGGTAATACAAGGCAGACAGGTACGAAAGTTACGTTTAAACCGGATAAACGCGTATTTCATGCTGGAATTGCAGTTAACTACGATACGCTGCTTGAGCGTTTGCAAGAAATTGCTTTCCTGAATTCAGGCTTACAGGTTACCATAAAGGATGAACGGGCTGATAAACAAGAGACGTTCCAATACGAAGGCGGCGCAAGCCAATTCGTCCAATTTTTGAATGAAGAAAAAACAGTGTTGCACGAGGTTATTCATTTCTCCGCTGAAAAGGATGATATTGAGGTAGAGGTAGCACTTCAGTATAACGATGGGTATACCGAAACTCTCGTTTCGTTCGTTAACTCGATTCCGACTCGTGGTGGTGGTACTCATGAGACCGGATTTAAAACGGCCTATACACGTGTCATGAATGACTATGCGCGTAAAACGGCTATTTTGAAAGAGAAGGATAAAAATCTCGACGGACAAGATTTGCGCGAAGGCATGATGGTGGTCATCAATATTAAGATGGGCGAGGTTGAATTCGTCGGTCAAACGAAGGATCAACTAGGCAGTGCAATAGCTCGAAGTGTTGTAGATTCAATCGTATCTGAGAAAATGGCCGTTTTCCTGGAAGAAAATCCTCAGACCGCTCAGATGGTGATGAAAAAGGCGGTACAATCCGCAAAAGCTCGTGAAGCCGCGCGAAAAGCACGTGAAGAGGTACGAAGCGGCAAGAAGGGCAAGAGTGAGAGCTCCAATCTTGGAGGCAAGCTAACCCCTGCTCAATCAAAGGATCACACCAAGAATGAGCTGTTTATCGTGGAAGGTGATTCTGCTGGAGGTTCTGCCAAACAGGGCCGCGACTCCAAGCATCAGGCTATTTTACCGCTTAAGGGCAAGCCGATGAATCCGGAGAAGGCCAAACTGCTGGATATTATGAAAAACGATGAATATAAGGCGATCATTGCTACGATTGGAGCGGGCGTAGGTCCTGAATTCGATGTAACTGAGAGCAATTATGCCAAAATCATCATTATGACGGATGCGGATACAGATGGCGCTCATATTCAGGTACTGCTTCTTACCTTCTTTTATCGTTACATGAAGCCGTTAATAGATGCAGGTAAGGTTTATATCGCACAACCGCCATTGTACAAAGTAACCAAAAAAGCAGGCAAAAACAGCTCTGTAAACTATGCTTGGACCGATGAACAGCTGAATAAGCTAACCAAGGAATTAGGCAAAAACATCGAATTGCAGCGCTATAAAGGCTTGGGTGAGATGAATCCTGATCAACTATGGGAGACAACTATGGATCCAGCTACACGCACTATGCTGCAGGTGCAGATTGAGGACGCGGCAAAAGCCGAACGGCGTGTATCTACGCTGATGGGTGATAAAGTAGACCCGCGTAAGCGTTGGATTATCGAGAATGTCGACTTTACCGAGTTCGAGGAGTAGATAAACTGTGACAATATTGGAAAGCTTTTTACCTGCATTTCTGGAGGAAGTAGTTGGAGACCGATTCGGCCGCTATTCCAAATACATTATACAAGATCGCGCTATTCCTGATGTGCGGGATGGCCTAAAGCCTGTACAACGGCGTATTCTATATGCTATGTACGATGCTGGCAATACACCCGATAAACCGTACAGTAAATCTGCCAAAACAGTTGGTTATGTAATGGGTAATTACCATCCTCACGGAGATTCGTCTATCTATGATGGAATGGTACGGATGGCACAGCCTTGGAAGATGGGGCATACTCTGGTCGATGGTCATGGAAACTGGGGTTCACAAGATGATGATCCTCCTGCTGCTATGCGTTATACCGAGGCTCGTTTGTCCGAAATTGCTATGGAGCTGCTGCGTGATATAGAAAAGCGTACGGTACAATTTAAAGACAACTTCGACAATACGACCAAGGAGCCTGTGGTTCTGCCTGCTCGTTATCCGAATTTGTTGGTTAACGGAGTTAGCGGTATCTCGGCTGGTTTTGCAACGGAAATACCGCCGCACAACCTACGAGAGGTAATCGATGCTTGTATTGCGATGATTGACAAGCCTGGTATGGATCTCGAAGAGCTTATGCAGATTGTCAAAGGACCTGATTTCCCGACTGGCGGCATCATTATGGGCTCCGATGGCATTCGAGAAGCCTATCGCACGGGTAAAGGTCGGATTTACGTCCGGTCGCGTACTGAGATTGAAAGCGTGCGAGGCGGACTTCAGCAGATCGTCATTACTGAAATTCCTTACCAGGTCGTCAAGTCACGTCTAGTAACGGCTATGGAAAACATAAGGATTGAAAAGAAAATTGAGGGCATCGCTTTGGTGCGAGACGAAAGCGGGCGTCAAGGCTTGCGGATCGTTGTCGAACTGAAGAAAGAAGCGGATGCACAAGGTGTTCTTGCTTATTTGTTGAAAAAAACCGATCTTCAGGTTACTTATAATTTCAATATGGTAGCTATAGTTAATAAAACGCCTAAGCAACTGGGCATCCAGGATATTATTCACGCTTACATTCAACATCAGAGAGAAGTTGTGACGTATCGAACTCGATACGACTTGGACAAGGCTGAAGATCGAGCGCATGTCCTGGAAGGACTCGCCAAGGCCTTAAATATTTTGGACGAGGTAATAGCTGCGATCAAGGCATCCAAGAACCGTTTGGACGCACAAAATAACTTGGTTGCGCTATTCGGCTTTACGGAGCGTCAGGCTGACGCTATCCTGACCTTACAGCTATATCGTTTGACCAATCTGGAAATCCACTCCATCGAGAAGGAGCTGAAGGATGTCCAAAAAACGATAGCTCATTTGAACTCCATACTGAACAGCGAGAAGAAATTGTTGTCGGTCATCAAGGATGAAATGACTGTAATTCGCAATAAATATGGTGTTGATCGGCGCTCGGATATCCAAGATGAGGTGGAAGAGCTCAAGGTTAATCTTGAGGTGATGGTAAGCGCAGAGGATGTATACGTTACCTTGTCCAATGAAGGCTACATCAAACGGACAAGCAAGATGTCCTTTATTCGATCAGGCGGAGAGATTGAGAAAACAGGGCTCAAGGATGGAGATTATGTACGCTACCTTCTGGAAGTAAACACTCTGGATAATCTGCTTATCTTCACGCAAAAGGGACAGTTCTATCTCTTGCCTGTTCATCAGGTACAGGAGTACAAGTGGAAGGAAAACGGCACAGCCATTGTGAATGTTATTCCTATTCCCAAGGATGACCGGATTGTAAATGTCATCCCGGTAAAAGACTTCGAAGAACCGGGCCGATCTGTTGTATTCGTCACCAGACGCGGTCAGGTGAAGAGGACGGAGCTCAAGGAGTATTTCACCAACCGTTCCATTGGCATTGTCGGTTGCAAGGTCGGGGAAAACGACTCTGTATTCGAGGTTCGACTTAGTCATAATGATCAAGATATTATGCTTGTATCTAAGCTGGGTATGGCGATCCGTTTTGCCGAAACAGAAGTGAACCCTATGGGCCGCGCAGCTGGAGGGGTTCGTGGTATCCAGTTGAAGGATGATGATGAAGTCATCAGTGCTGAATGGATAAAAGGGGAGGAAGGGGAACTGCTAGTTGTTTCCGACCTTGGCTACGCGAAGCGCTCACTCATTCTTGATTACCCTGTACAAGGCCGCGGAGGGAAGGGAATCTTCACCTTTGAATTCAGAGATGGCAAGCGAGTGAAGCCTAACGGCAATCAGCTTGTTAAGGCCTTCGTAGTTAAAGAGGAGCTGCTGATTACCGCATTCCTGCAAAGCGGTGAGCGTGTTTCATTCTCTTCGGAAAAGACACCGATAGAGCAGCGTAAATCAACAGGAAGGCAGGTTGTCACGGTTAATAAGACAGACCTGATTTCTGATTTGTTGAAGAGCGATTAGTGCAAATTTAATCATAGCTATTGTAATGAGCATCGTGCTTTTCGATAAATTCCAAAAATAATTTTAATACGGCCCACACTGGCATCGATTCATCTAATCGGTCGAGCCATTGTGGGTCATTTATTATGCCGGATTGTAAAGCCTGTTCACCAATAACCTGTTTCCATTCTTCCATCTTTAAATCACTCCTTACACGAAATGACAAGCCCCGCCTCTAGTCAAATACCTATGCTGCATTATATGTTGAAACGAGTCTAATGTTCCTGATATTTATCGATTAATGTCTTAAAGTATTTATGATATTAACCTTTCAACCGAAGAAAGGTAATGATATAATAAAAATAACAAACGAGGAAAAATTTTGGAGTTGAAAACAGGAGTGATAATCTGTGGTAACCCAAGAATTTGCAAAACTATGGTGGAAGCTGTCTAAGGATCTTCACACCCATATGGATGCGGAGCTTGCCCCGTCCTTGACCGAAGGGCAGCTGACGGTCTTAGAGTTGCTTCTGAATCGAGATCGAATGAAGCCTTCAGATTTTATTGAATTTCTTGCAACGACACCAGCTGCGATTACCACATTGTTGGATCGGATGGAAAAGGCGAGTCTCATTACGCGGGAGCGGGATGAGAAGGATCGCCGGATCGTATGGGTGCAGGTCTCTGAGAAGGGAAGAGCGGAGTGCGAACGCGGAATGCAAATTCGTGAACGGTTTCTGCAAAGCTACTTAAGCCGGATCTCTTCACATAATCAACAGCTGCTGGTCTATTTGCTAGGCAAGGTTGCGAATGCATAATAGTTTTTGAGGGTTGCTATTTTTCCAGAATGAGTTACAATTGTTTTTGACAAAGAAAGCTGTGTGTGACTGGCGGACATGGGGAACCATGAGGGAGCACATAGGGTACAAGGCCGTACGCCTGGGCAAAGGTAAGGGAGCATATCCCTTGCCTTTTTCTGTTCTTAATTAAGTTGAAGGGTTGGGAGAGTATGACAACAAATAGCCTTATATTAGACGGAGCTCAAGTAGCAGATACCATCAAGGAACAATTGAAGGCAAGGATAGGACGACTGGCAGGTCAAGGGATTACAGCTTGTTTGGCGACAGTCATGGTAGGGGATGATCCTGCATCTGATACTTATGTGAGAATGAAAGGAAATGCATGCAGGCGGATCGGGATTGTCTCCAAGCGGATTCAGCTCGCCAAGGAGACAACAACGTCAGAATTGGTTGAGGTTATTCAGCAGCTCAATAAGGATCCCTTAGTGCATGGCATTTTATTGCAGCATCCGGTTCCTTCACATATTGATGAAAGAGCAGCCTTCGACACAATAAGCATCGAAAAAGATGTAGACGGTGTGACTACTATGGGCTTCGCTCAGACGGCCTTTGGATTTGGTGCTTTTCCATCCTGCACGCCAGCGGCGATTATTGCGATATTAGATGCTTATAACATATCCATTGAAGGTAGGCATGCTGTAGTTATCGGTCGAAGTCCGATTCTAGGCAAACCAGTATCGCTTATGTTATTGAACCGGAATGCTACCGTAACTATATGCCATTCCAAAACACAGCAGCTGGATCAGATTGTAAAGTCAGCAGATATAGTTGTTGCGGCAGTGGGCAGACCTAAATTTGTTCAAGGTGATTGGATTAAACCAGGAGCCGTTGTGATGGATGCCGGTTACAACAAAGGGAACATTGGTGATGTGGATTATGATGCTTGCATGCGAAATGCAAGTGCTATTACACCGGTACCCGCAGGTGTCGGACCTGTAACTATTGCCACATTGCTCAAGCATACCGTTGATGCTGCTGAAAGAGCCTCTATGTCCAACCAGTAAAGGTGTCAGCAATTAGAGATGGATGCTGGTGTAGCGACCGTAAACCCGTGTATGATTTCAAAAGCCAAACTTGTAAAAGTGAGGTATAATCGTACACGACGATTTAATGGGAGTTTTTTTAATAGGGGGGAAATCAGTGAGTGAGATCGCGATTCTAGAGCTGGATTGCTTGCAGAAATCCATTTTTCAAGAAAAACAGAGGACTTTGTTTGAGGGGATTACTAGTACAATTACGGAGCCTTCCATAATCGCAGTGCTAGGAGTATCCGGGCAAGGGAAAAGCACATTGCTGCGCATTCTCGGCATGCTGGATAGTGCAGACACAGGGACGGTCCGGTATCGTGGACGGCTTTCAACGGCTTGGCGTCCCCAGGACTGGAGAATGAAGGTCAGCTATGTGGCGCAGCTGTCGGTTATGCTTACAGGAAGTGTGGAGGATAATCTGCGCGCAGCAAGCTTTATACATCATCAGCCGTTTGATAGTAAATCGGCAACAGAGCTAATGGCTAAAGTAGGACTTGGTAATATGGATTGGAAGAAACAAGCAGCCGATCTATCCGGCGGTGAGAAACAAAGGGTAGCTTTGGTGCGTTCGATGCTATTAAGGCCGGAAGTGCTGCTATTGGATGAGATCACAGCTTCTCTTGATCTGCAAAGTAAGCAAGCAGTCGAAGAGATGCTATTGGGCTGGCAAAGTAAGGAAGAAGGCACGATTATATGGGTAACCCATGATTTGGAGCAAGCTCGTCAAACAAGCGATCGTATTTGGTTCATGGGGGAACAAACATTGCTGGAGCAAAATGATACAGTTGATTTTTTTGCAAACCCGCAATCTGCAGTAGCCCAGCAGTTTTTGCAAATCACGCGGGAGGAAGCTAAATAATGATGTCCAATCTTGCGTTAGGCTTTACGCTTGTTTTTATCGTTATCACGATTTTCGTGTCCATGTGGCAGAAGCTTGGGTTAGAAAAGGATATTATAATTGGGACGATTCGTTCGGCAGTTCAACTGTTGCTAGTCGGTTATTTGCTGCAGTTTGTTTTTAACGCTAATCATCCAGCACTTTTAATAATAATTTTATGCGCCATGATTATCATTGCTGCTTGGAACGCAAGTCATCGGGCAAAAGGAGTTGCTGGCATACGTTGGCGAATCATTCTGGCCATCGCGATTACGGAAGGGTTGACTATGGGATTGCTGCTGACACTGGGTATCATTGAGCCTACGCCGCAATATATCATACCTGTGAGCGGGATTATCATTGGTAACTCTATGGTTGTTTCCGGATTATACTTGAACCAGATGAAGCGTGAGATGCAAACTTCGAGGGGACAGATCGAGACCTTGCTTTCACTCGGAGCGACAACGCGTCAGGCTATTCAGGAATCGTTAAAACGCTCAGTGAAGGCTAGCATGATCCCAACTATTGATGGGATGAAGACAATGGGCCTTGTACAGCTGCCAGGAATGATGACGGGGATGATTGTAGCAGGCGCCAATCCGGTTGAAGCTGTGCGATATCAGGTGCTTATCGTATTTACGATTATTGCAGCTGCAGCACTGTCAAGTATAGTTCTAAGCATGATCAGCTACAAGCTGTGGTTCACCAAGGATGAGCAGCTGCGTTCGACGGTATAGTGCTGCATTCACGGTGTGAGGTTATAGCGGAAGTCCTTGTTCCTCTAACGTCTAGAAAATACAAAAACAGAGAGATAAGGGAACAGCAATTTCCTTTATCTCTCTGTTTTTGTGCGTTGTGCTCTTCGTAGTTGAAAATAAAGGAATTCCGGCTTCCGCTATAGCCTCAAATTGGAGCCAGCAGATTGGATAAAGGAACTCATAGTTCCGCTTCAATCCTTCAAGGCACACATAGCAGCGTCATCGCTATCCTTATTATCAAACTGTCTCAGACATGGAGTGAAATTTTTCCTTTAAGTAAGGTTGGGTGTTTGTTAAGCAACTAGTCGTGTTGTACTATAATAATGGTATAAAATAATAAGCAATGTTATAGATTAAGTAGTTGTAAATTAAGTTGTTTTAAATTAAGTAGTTTTAAATTAGATCATAAATCACCAGAATTGTTAGGTAAAACATATAGAACATGTTTAAGAATGGAGGTTAGAAATGAAGGTCAAACGAATCGTTTCCAATATACATACGGAGGATATCATGGCAGCTAAACGCTTTTACCAGGACGTGCTTGGTCTCGATGTATGGATGGATCACGGATGGATCGCAACTTACGGCTCGCACAAGGAGATGAGCATCCAAATTAGTTTCGCCTCACAAGGAGGCTCAGACACACCTACACCGGATCTATCGATTGAAGTCGATGATGTTGATGTTGCATTTGAACGCATGAAAAGCGCGGGGTTTTCGATAGAATATGGCCCGGTTGATGAGCCTTGGGGGGTACGGCGATTCTATGTTCGCGACCCATTTGGCAAGCTTATCAACATTCTTGCACATGTACCCTACAATTATGAATAGCTTCGGGCCAATGGTACACGCGGAAGAGCTTCCGTGAATGCGATTATCCAAGGTTGAGCCGTTGAATAGAAAAAAACGGCCGCCTATTAGCGGCCGTTCCACAAGTTCCAAGGGAATGCAATAGGGGGCGCTGAGGTGAAGCTCAGCGTCTCTTTTGTAACCGGATGCTCGAAGCTAAGCTCAGTTGCCCATAAAGCGATCTGCTGACCCGGCTTGGTCAGATGCGCTCCATAGCGCTGATCTCCAACCAATGGACAGCCGATTGCTGAGAATTGCACACGAATTTGGTGCGATCTGCCGGTATGCAGCTCGATCTCGACAAGCGAGAGCCCGTCCATATGATCGGCCAACCGGTAATCCAATATGGCCTCTTTGGCACCAGGCTTGCCCGGAGGTACAACGGATACCATATTGGTCTTAGCATCCTTAAGCAGATAATGGGTTAATGTGCCTTGTGATTGCTTAGGCGTTCCGTTGATGACCGCCGTGTAATGCTTGCGAATAGTACGTGTCCGCACTGAATCAGAGAGACGGGAAGCCGCCTTAGAGGTTTTGGCGAAAACCATGACGCCGCCGACTGGCCGATCTAATCGGTGAACCAATCCCAAATAGACGTTGCCCGGCTTGTTATGCCGGCGTTTGAGATCCTGCTTGATCATCGTGAGCAGATCAGGATCATGGGAATCATCCTCCTGTGTCGGCACGTTCACCGGTTTGACGACCACTATGACATGATTGTCCTCGTATAGAACAGGGATGGAGGGCAGAGAGGCTTGCGCCATTGGTTACGCCTCCCAGCGCCCAAGGATGCCACACGGCAGCATTAGCTTTGAGGTCGTAATTGGCAGTCCAATTTCTCCGCAGGTAATATTGCCGCCATATTTGTTGCCGAGCGATAGGGCCAAAATATTTTTCAATACAGTTGCAGATATACCCGTCGTATACGAGTTGATCAGGAAGAACAACGGTCGGTCGGACATGATTTGCATACATGATTCTACAAACGGAAACAGGTTCGTTTCAAGCTTCCAGGTTTCACCGTTCGGGCCGCGACCATAGGAGGGAGGGTCCATAATGATGGCATCGTATTGGCTGCCCCGGCGCTGTTCACGCTGAACGAACTTAAATACATCATCCGTAATAAAACGGATTGGACGGTCTCCCAAGCCGGATAATTGAGCGTTCTCCTTGGCCCATTGTACGACTCCCTTGGATGCATCGACATGGCATACCTCAGCTCCAGCATATGCGCAGGCAACAGAAGCTCCACCTGTGTAAGCAAATAGGTTCAGGACTCTGATCTTTCGTCCTGCTCCTTGAATTTTATCGATCATCCATCTCCAGTTAGCCGCTTGCTCAGGGAATAATCCGGTATGCTTAAAGCTGGTCGGCTTAATATGAAACGATAATTTATCGTAAGCTATAGTCCAGCGTTCCGGGATTTGTTTCTTATAATCCCATTCGCCCCCGCCGCTGGAGCTTCTATGGTAATGGGCATCGGGATTTTTCCACAATCCGCTCTCTTTGGCTAGCGGCCAAATGATCTGCGGATCCGGCCGGCGTAAGATGATATCACCCCAGCGCTCCAGCTTTTCTCCATCGCCAGTATCAATGACCTCATAATCTTTCCAATCGTGTGCTGCAAACATGACCTTACCTTCTTTCTATCAGTTTCCGAAAATCCATTCTTGACAATCCTATCTATTGTACACGAAATTATATCGATAAAAAAGCTGTAAAGGCATTTACTAGGTAAACTCTAATTTATTTGATTTGCAGGCAGTCAAAAACAACCCTATCAAGGATAAAGGGCCGCGTCGTCCTTAAGGGACGAGTATGTTTGTCATGCCTATAGTTTATCCTATCTGTACAACACAAAAAGACTGGAGTCGCCTCCAGCCTCTTAGTTGAACCTTCTTATTTAGGCAGCTCGATTTTTTCGATTAAGCCCGGCAGTTCATTGTCTGAAAATTGCTTGTAAGCTTTGTTAACTAAGTTCCGAACGATGCTATCCGGAGCTTGTAAATAAGGATTGTATCCACGTGTTTCTACACGAATGATATGATAGCCAAATTGAGTTTCCACCGGTTCACTAATTGTTTTTAATGGTAACTCAATTGTAGCCTTTTTAAATTCAGGCACCCAATCACTCACAGCAGCATTTTCATATAAGCCGCCTTGAGCTTTGGATCCTGGATCTTCCGAGTATTCTCTAGCTACAGCAGCAAAATCTGAACCAGCGATTTGCAGCTTTGTCTGAACTTCCTTCACCTTTTTGTCTACTTCTTCTGCTGTACGTTCTACTCCTTGATCATTCTTGAAGCTTATTAGAATGTGGCTGACAGAGGCAGCTAGATAATCCGTATTATTGTTCTTAACTTCCTGATCATAAGTTGCTTTGGCTGAGGCTCCCAAAGCCTTCTGCGTACCTACCATTTCCTCAAGATAGGTGTGCAGATCCTCTTCCACGAGGTTGTATGTTGCCAGAAAGGCTTTGGAGTCTTGTCCGCCGCTGATTTCTTGGATATAGCTTTTTATATTTTTAAATTGTTTAGCTACGGCATTGGGCAAAGCTTCCTTATCTTCATTGGTTAATCGGCTGGTCAAAATTTTGCCGGCAATCAACTGTTTGAGTGCTGAAGTTTGAGCATTAACATCAGCTGGCGATGATGCATCCTGCTGATTAATTAACCGAATAATATTGATATACTTCTCTAACTCACCAAGCGTAACTTGTCCGCCTTTATAAACGCCAACGGTACTGCTCAGGTCGATTTTGCGACCCACATAAATGGTATCGTTATCACCATCCCATGTTACTTCCTTACCAAGTGCCTCACTTACAAACCGGAGTGGAACATAAGTGGTCCCGTTATAGATAAAGCTATCATCCGCCGGTTTTTTCTGTTGACCATCAAACATATATTTGATGTTTTTAAAATATACTTCTATTTGTGTCCCGCTGGCATACGCTATCGATCCGGTCATCAAGACACCAATCGACAAACCCAATACGAGCCCCTTAAACTTATCATTCATAGCTGATTTATCCACCTTTCTTTTATCCCGTGCGCTTTTGAGGTTATGAGCTCTAAGAAGCGCACTTATAACTTATTCCTCTTAAATCGACAAACTCCTGCTTTTTTTGGTTAAAAGGATATAATGGGAATCTGATTGGTTGTCGATTTATAAGAGAAAGTATATTTGATCAAAAGAGAGGATTTTGCAATCTGATGTAGTATTTGTCTTAAAGAAACAGAAAAATTAAACAATAAGGGGATGGATGAATTTATGATGGATTTATTCCCCGGACCGGAAGATCTATTCTTGTTTCACGAGGGCAGCTTATATCAAAGCTACCGGGTGCTTGGAGCACACTTTGCGGAACTAGAAGGCACCTTGGGGGTTCGGTTCGCTGTTTGGGCGCCGCACGCAAGGGAAGTACGGGTTATTGGTGATTTTAACAACTGGAACAGCAGCGGGTATGGAATGAGCAAGGCAAGCACTTGGGGAGTATGGAGTTTGTTTATTCCTAATGTGCGGGAAGGCGATTTTTACAAGTACGAAATACTTACCCAGCATGGAACATTGGTTTTGAAGGCAGATCCTTATGCGTTTTATTCAGAATTGAAGCCAGGGACAGCCTCGCGAGTGTTCGCACTGGAAGGCTACGAATGGAATGATCTGGAGTGGGAAAGAGGCAAGAGCTCGAACTCTTCTTACAACAGGCCAATGAACATCTACGAGATACATATGGGAACCTGGAAAAAGAAGCCCGATGGTGAATATTATTCGTACCGCGAGCTTGCCGATGAATTGGTTGATTACGTGGCGAGCATGGGATATACCCACGTAGAGCTGCTGCCCTTGGCGGAGCATCCTTATGATCGATCTTGGGGCTATCAAGCAACAGGCTATTATTCTGTAACGAGCCGCTTTGGAACGCCGAAGGACTTTATGTACTTTGTGGATCGCTGCCATCAGGCTGGAATTGCAGTCATTATGGATTGGGTTCCTGGCCATTTTGTGAAGGATGATCATGGTTTAAGACAATTTGACGGGCAGCCCTTATATGAGCACAAGGATCCTCGGCATGCGGAGAAGCCAGAATGGGGGACGCTGGCCTTTGACTTTTCAAAGCCAGAAGTCATTAGCTTCCTTATCTCTAACGCATTGTTTTGGATGGATATGTACCATATTGATGGACTTCGTGTCGATGCTGTTGCAAGCTTGTTGTACTTGAATTTCGGAAAACCACAGGATCAATGGATCAAGAATGCGCATGGAGGGGACGAGAACCCGGAGGCAATAGCCTTTATAAAGAAGCTGAACCATACGGTGTTTGCTCACTATCCTCATGCATTAATGATGGCGGAGGATTCAACCGATTGGCCCATGGTTACATCGCCGGTACATGAAGGTGGGCTTGGCTTTAACTATAAATGGAATATGGGCTGGATGAACGATATGCTGAAATATATGGAGATGGATCCGTATTTCAGACGAGGCAGCCACAATTTATTGACCTTCTCATTCATGTACACTTTCTCGGAAAATTATGTGCTGCCTTTATCACACGATGAGGTTGTGCATGGCAAAAAATCACTGCTTAATAAAATGCCCGGGGATTACTGGCAGAAGTTCGCAAATTTGCGGGTGCTTTACGGTTATATGATGGCCCATCCCGGCAAAAAGCTACTGTTTATGGGTAGTGAGTTTGGTCAGTTTGATGAATGGAAGGATTTGGAGGATCTCGATTGGGAGATGCTAGAGTATGAGAGTCACCGAACTATGCATCAGTATGTCAAAGATTTAAACCACTTCTATTTACAAGAGAGATCGTTATGGGAGCTGGACCATCAGTCTGAAGGGTTTTCATGGATTGATCCCCACGATAATAACCAGAGTATTGTTACTTTCATGAGAAAGTCAAAGGATCCTGAAGATTTTTTGATTATTGTATGTAATTTCACCCCTGTTACACACAGTCAGTATCGGATTGGTATCCCATTTGCTGGCGAATATAGAGAGTGTTTTAATAGCGATCTGCCTGTCTATGGAGGCTCTGATCAGCTTAATGGCGAAAAGTTGAAAACACAAACCGTTTCTTGGCATTATCAACCATATAGTTTGCAGCTAACGATTCCGCCGCTTGCAACCATAGTGTTAAAACCTGTCAAGATCCAGCGTCTTAACAACACTAAAAGAATAGGAAGGGGTTAATGCCGATGCGCAAAAAGGAATGTGTGGCCATGCTGCTTGCAGGAGGAGAAGGCAGACGGTTAGGAGTTCTGACAAATAAACTGGCTAAGCCTGCCGTACATTTTGGTGGAAAATATAGGATTATTGATTTTACCCTTAGTAATTGCACGAATTCCGGTATCGATACAGTAGGAGTGCTTACGCAATACCAGCCGCTGGTGCTGAATACATATATTGGCATTGGAGCCCCATGGGATCTCGACCGCAAGAATGGCGGCGTTACTGTGTTGCCTCCCTACATGGAACAAAAAGGCGGGGATTGGTACAGCGGCACAGCTAATGCGATTTTCCGTAACGTTTCCTTCATTGAGCAATATGATCCAGAGTATGTACTTGTAATCTCCGGGGATCACATCTATAAGATGGATTATGATCTCATGCTTGATTTCCACAAGAGCAGAGGGGCTGACGCAACAATAGCTGTGATTGGAGTCAAATGGGAGGAAGCAAGTCGTTTCGGAATTATGAGCACAGATGATGAGGAAAGAATTACGGAATTCGCGGAGAAACCGAAGGAGCCCAAAAGTAATTTGGCTTCCATGGGTATTTATATTTTTAATTGGAAGGTTCTTAAAGAATATTTAACGAAAGATGAAGATAATCCGGAGTCAAGTAAAGATTTCGGTAAAGATATCATTCCATTAATGCTCAGTGAAAATAAGAAGATGATGGCTTATCCTTTTCAAGGTTATTGGAAAGATGTGGGCACGATTGAAAGCTTATGGGAAGCCAATATGGATTTGTTGGAAAATGAGCCTGACTTCAATCTGAACGATAGAGAATGGCGCATATATTCGGTTAATCCATGCCAACCTGGTCAATATATCGCTCCCACCGCACAAATTCGACGAGCACTTGTTAATGAGGGCTGCAGTGTATTGGGTGAAGTGGATCATTCCGTATTGTTCTATGGTGTAGAGGTTGGGGAAGGAAGCCTGATTAAGGATTCCGTTATTATGCCGAATGTGAAAATCGGGAATAACGTTAAAATATACAAATCGATTATCGGCGAAGGAACCGTGGTCGAAGACGGAAGTGTGATCGGCGAGCCTGGGCAGCAAAATATTATATTAATTGGCGGTAATGAGCATATCAGTCTGGCTACCTCGGCCAACTTGAAAGGGTGAGTTCAAATGAAGCGTATGATGGGCGTAATAAACTTGGTGAATGAACCTGACTATTTGGAAGAACTTACCTATTCGCGTTGTGTAGCATCTGTGCCGTTCGGCGCAAGATATCGGTTGATTGATTTCACCCTTTCCAATATGGTTAATTCCGGTTTTGAGAATGTCGCTGTCTTTACCCAGCATAAATACCGTTCACTTATGGATCATCTTGGCTCGGGCAAGGAATGGGATTTGGATCGTAAGCGTGGCGGTATGTTTATTTTGCCAGCAATCCTGCAAGAAACAACAGGCATGTCACGGGGAGATTTATTCCAATTTTACAGCCATCGTGATTACTTTTACCGGGCTCGCGAGGATTATGTGGTTATTTCCCGCAGTCATATCGTATGCAATATCGATTTCAATAAAGTTCTGGATTATCACTTGGAGAAGAATGCAGATATCACGGTCGTTTACAAGCATGCAGATGATGAAGAATTCGCTAAATATCGCCGTCTAGCTGTTAAAGATAGCGGTCAAGTTACAGTGATGGAGGATCAGTCAGGACGTTTGCGTACAGATAACATTTCAATGGAAATGTATGTGATGAGCAAAGAGCTTCTGCTTGATATGGTTGAGTCCTGCTTAGCGCAAGGGTACGATCATCTCGTGCGTGACGGTATTATGAAAAATATTGATAAGCTGAGCGTTTATGGTTATCTTCATGAAGGACACGCAGGCATAGTCAATACGATTCAAAGCTACTATAAGCACAGTATGCAGCTGTTAAATCCGAAAGTATGGCGTGAGCTGTTCTTTCAAAAGAATCTCATTTACACGAAAATTAAAGACGAGCCGCCGGCTAAATATGTGGAAAACTCCAGTGCCCGCAATGCATTGATTGCTAATGGCTGCATAATTGAAGGCAAGGTAGAGAACAGTATTTTGTTCCGCGGCGTTAAAATCCGTAAGGGTGCCTATGTGAAAAATAGTATCATCCTTCAAAATTGCGAGATCGAGGAAAATGTTATTATAGAGAACGCCATACTGGATAAGGATGTATTTATTAACAGAGGCCGTGTACTCACAGGCGACAAGCAAGCGCCATTTATCGCTTCCAAAACCAAGGTTATTTAAGGGAACCAGCTTGATTGGGTAATAGGTTTGAAGAGCCTTATTTGCCTGTGCGGCTGCACAATAGGAAGTGACTTCGTAGCTTCAAACACGTTTTCCGGACTTTTATTGAATTAATTTTAAGGTAATAAGTCCGGAAAAACCTCGCCTCGAAGTCATCTTCCAATCGTTCCGCCTATCGGCAAATAGGAGCACATTCAAAAAAATGACTCAATCAAGCATAAATATAAAAGGAGTGGTAGGAAGCCATGAAAGTGTTATTTGCCGCATCGGAAGCAGTACCTTTTGCGAAGACAGGAGGCTTGGCAGATGTTATCGGATCTTTACCGAAGGAACTGGTCAAGCAAGGACTGGATGTAAGAGTTATACTCCCCAAGTATGAGGACATACCGGCACAATTTACGCAGCAGATGGAAACCGTCGCCTCCTTTACTTTGCAGATGGGCTGGAGACAGCTGTACTGCGGTATTTTGAAGCTTGTTCATGAAGGAATTACCTTTTATTTCGTCGATAATGAAATGTATTACCGTAGAAGAGGCTGCTATGGTTACGGTGATGATGCAGAACGATTTGCATTCTTTTGCCGTGCTGTGCTGGATGCCTTGCCTCATATTGATTTTATCCCGGATGTCATTCATTGCCATGACTGGCAGACTGGAATGATCCCTGTTCTTTACCGAGCTCACTTCAGCTGGCAGCCTCAATACGAGCATATTAAAACCGTTATGACCATTCATAATTTGAAATATCAAGGTGTTTTTGGCAAAGAGCAATTCAAAGATTATTTTGCATTAGGTGACGAGCATTTGGGAGGCTATGCACTGGAGCTATTCGGAGGGGCCAGCTTTATGAAGGGCGGACTCTTGTACTCGGATATAATCACAACAGTGAGTCCGACTTATGCAGAAGAGATACAAACTCCTTATTTCGGGGAATACCTGGATGGTCTTCTGCGCAGCCAACAGCATCGGCTTTATGGCATCGTAAACGGTATTGACTATGAAGAGTTCGATCCAATGACCGACCCGCGCTTGGAGGTCAATTACCGCGATTCGGTTGTAAAGAAGCAGCAAAACAAAATGAAGCTGCAGGAGCGTCTGGGTCTGCCCGTGAACAAGGATATCCCTCTCATCGCATTGGTGACGCGTCTGGTTGATCAGAAAGGACTTTCCTTAGTAGATAGAGTCATAGAAGATTTATTGTCACTAGAAGCGCAATGGGTCATTCTAGGGACCGGAGATCATCGGTATGAGCAGTTGTTCCGCTGGGCTGCTGATCGATATCCGGACAAGCTATCCGCGAATATTACCTTTAATGAACCATTGGCGAGGCAAATTTATGCAAGCTCTGATCTATTCTTGATGCCTTCGGAATTCGAGCCTTGCGGTATCGGACAATTAATCGCAATGCGCTACAGATCCATACCGATTGTAAGGGAAACGGGTGGACTTAAAGATACGGTGGCTTCCTTTGACGAATCGACTGGGGAAGGAACAGGCTTCAGCTTTACGCATTACAACGCTCACGATATGCTGTATACCGTTCAACGAGCAGTTAACCTTTATAATGATCCAGAAGCATGGAAGACCATTTGGTCCAACATCAAGAAGAAAGATTTCAGCTGGCGCAAATCTGCACAGCAGTATGCGGCTTTATACAATAATCTATAAATTTGAAACGATAACAAATAAACCAACGCCTCACGAGGCGTTGGTTTATTCTATAGCTAAAGAAGCTGAAATGTGAAAGTTTATCTGTTGGAAAAAGGGGTTGCTATCAGATGAAAACCTTGTATGCACTATCTGATTTGGATGGTACGTTGCTGCTTCCAAATGCAACGGTGTCGGAATTCACTCAAGGTGTTATAACGCAATTATTGAATGAAGGGCATGTAGTAAGTTATGCCACAGCTAGAAGCTATGCGAGCTCGCAAGCAGCAGCAGGATCGATACCTTGGAAGCACCCATTGGTATTATATAATGGAGCGCTGCTGTACGACCCGGTGGCTAAGAAGAGGCTGGGCGGCGCCTTTTTGAATAGTGAATTGACCAATGAACTGCTGGATTTGGGACGGTCCTTCGGGCATTGTCCGCTATTGTTCGCATTGGATGAACAAGATAATGAACGCGTACTGCATGAGCCGTTAGTACTCACTGGATATCAGCAGTTTGCTGCTAGCCGTCCAGGCGATAAACGGTTCTGTGAACTGCCACAGCTGTTCTGTCCAGATTCCACACAGACACTCATTCTAACGTATATTGGGCATCATGATGAGCTTGTTCCTTTGTTGGAAGCAGTTAGCAGCTTGTATACAGGCAGGGTACATATTCATTTCATGCCGGATGCTTATATTGCTGATCATTATTTTCTGGAAATCAGCCATCCCAACGCTAATAAAAAGGATGGATTATTCCTATGGGCCCAAAGTGTAGGCTGTCAGCCGGAAGAAGTTATTGCATTCGGAGATAATTTAAATGATCTGGGACTGCTCGAAGCCGCTGGCACCAAGGTAGCTGTCGGAAATGCACAGCAGAAGCTAAAAGAAGCGGCAGATCTGGTTATTGATACGAATAGGGAAGACGGAGTAGCCAAGTACTTACTCCAAGTGAGAGTTTGAATAACCTCTTCAAGCAGGGTCCATTATTTCTTGATCGTCGTAATACATCGTTTCATTATTAAAGGAGCGGTTAATCGACAACAAAGAATGCATCAGCTCAAATAAATCAGCTTGATCCAATTGAAGCGAAATTTGACCTATTTCATTTTCTTGACTGTGATTTTTGGAAATTTTGAATCGAATTGATTTGTGATCGGGATTCACTTCTATCTCCCATTGTTCTTTTTTCAATATACTTTCCCACATATGTAATCACCGTTCCTTCTCTGTCATCAGGTTTGCCCTATTTTGTTGGACGCGAGATTAAGTATATGTGAGTAAATTGAAATTATTACTAAAAAAATAAGTGCTTACCACCATTGCTTGGGATAGCTAGAGGTTCGAGCGATTTTATGATAAAAGTACGCAGTCAGCACAATGAGTACTGCACCAAACAGTACCGGTGTGATTAGAAATTTCCAAGTGACAGCGGACAGCATGACTACTATTGGATCAGCTCCAGCGGGAGGGTGAACCGTTCGAGTCCTTTGCATGAAACCAATAGCAAGTCCAACGGCAAGAGCGATACTCCAAGAGTGTGTTCCGAATAAAGTTAAAATGATAAGACCAACCAGTGTGCTTAGTAGATGCCCCCCAATGATGTTTCGCGGTTGAGATAAAGGACTTTCGGGAAGCACAAATATAAGCACGCAGGTAGCGCCAAAAGGAGCCATGATCAAGCTGAAATTCATTAGTTCGCCAAATCCACTGCAGAGAAGAATGGCCGTGAAGCCACCTAGGCTCGGAAGAAGTGCTTTTAATTGATGTGAATATTGACTCATACTGATGTAACACCTCTTTCCTATCATTGCTACATATGATAACATAGCTATACCTATTTTACTTATGGATATATATGATGCTTGACATTGCAAATTGCAATATCAGTGAGGTGCAAAATGATCGATCAGATCGAAGGGAAATGGTTTAAATCGTTCGCTGCTGTATATGAGCACAAGAGTATTAGTAAAGCGGCGGAGCAGCTGGGTTATGTGCAATCAACACTTACGACGCATATTCAACTACTGGAGCGGGCATGCGGACGAAAGCTGTTTAATCGTCTTCCTAGAGGTGTTGAGCCGACGGAAGCCGGAGTGGAGCTTTCTCATTATGCCAATCAATTTCTACAGCTAGGGGAAGCGATGAATGAGGCCTTGCAATCACATACGGTTGCCAAAGGCACGGTGAAGCTGCAGGTTTTGGAATCTTTTTGCGTTTCCTACATGCCTTCTGTATTTGAACTTTTTTTTGAACAGTTTCCTCTAGTTCAGCTGGAACTGACGACAGGCTTTTATAAGGATACGTTGGAGGCACTATTAGAGCGGAGAATTCATATGGGAATTGTTCCGAAGAATCCGGAAAGAGATGATATCGATTTTCACCCCCTTATAGCAGAGGAGCTGATTTTCATTGCAGCACCTGCATTATCTGGGCAGTTAGGAGCAGTGGGTCTCTCAGAAGAAAGAAGAGTCATAGGCTTTGGAAGCCGCTGTATCTATCAATCACTTGCACATGAGGCGATGATGCAGGAATGGGGCACTCAACCCTATAAGAGCCTGGAGTACGCGAGCTTGGAAATGATTAAGCAGACCGTCATGAGCGGACAAGGGATTGCGCTAGTTCCGAAGATAGCAGTTGAAGCAGAGCTGCAATCAGGGCGACTTGTTAGGGTGCAAATGAAGAACCCGATCTTTGTGACCCATGGGATAATAGCCTGGAAAGACAAGGAGGAAACGGCTGCAACTAAGGCCTTGAAGCAAACAATCTTAAATCGGTTTTGAATCGGTTACTCATAAACAATTCTGATTTGACAGAGTGGCATTCTCGTCTTTAAACTAAAATAATGTAATATCATCCAATCACCACAAGATTATGCACAAGCTACAAGCTTTCTTACCCTATGAATAGAGGAGGATACTAATATGTTTATACAAGGCCAGGAAAAAACGGTTCCTGAGTATCACGAAAACTTAAAGGTTATTTTGCTAGGAACAGGTACGCCGCGCAGCTTTATTGGAAGGTCTAAGTCAGGAGCAATCGTACTGGCAGGAAATAAAACCTTTCTAGTGGATTGCGGCGCGGGTGTGGTTGACCAGATGATAAAAGCAGGCGTCATGCCGCAGCGTATATCCGATGTATTATTTACACATCATCACAGTGATCATAATTCCGGATTTTTCGATGTTTTTATTAGCAGCTGGCGGACACATGTTAATGCTGAGCGTGTTTTTGAAGGACGTAAAGTTCCAATGAGTGTATACGGTCCAACAACTACGAAGGAAATTATCGGGAAAATGCGGGAATCGTTTGATTTTGACGTTAACCTGCGGGTTAATTACAACAAATCGACAGACATAGGCGCTAATATTGAGTATTTTGAAAGCAATGAAGGCGTATTATATGACCGTGATGGAATTAAAATTACGGCTTTCGAGGTCGACCATAGACCGGTTAAGCCTGCGATCGCATTTAAATTTGAATTTAATGGAAAAGCTCTAGTTATTTCAGGTGATACAATTCCTGTGGATAATATGGTTAAATACAGCGAGGGCATAGACCTGCTAATACATGAATCCTACAATAAGCCATGGTTAGACGCGTTGATAGAGAAATTTCCTGAGCAAACGGTTGGCCTGTCAAATCCGGCAAAATACCATACAACAACGTTGGAGGCTGCGGAGATTGCTAGAGCAGCGGGCGTGAAGCATCTTGTGCTAACGCATCATATTCCTGCACCGCAGGAAACAGAGGAAGCCGAAGCGGCTTACATGGAAGGCATGAATGAGATCTACAGCGGGAAAATTACGATGGCGCGCGATCTCATGGAATTTGATCTGGAATAACCTCAGGTCTCACTCTTTTTAATAAATCATTTCTAAAAAAAAGCTTGATTGAGCATGCAGAGGCATGTTGAATTGAGCTTTTTTATTTTGGAGCCTAGTTTAGAAAAAATTAAGAACTATTTATACAACCTTAATAGTTACTTTACAGTCAGTTTCGATTCGTTGGCTACAATGGGTTTTGTGGGAGTGAATTGCTTTCTACTAAATCTATTATTGGAGGAATGACTCATGAATCGGAAAAAATTAGCTTTAATCGGAACAGGTGTTACCGTTGGAACCTTTTTGTTGATTACATCCGCGTATGCAGGTATTGCTGAAACCTCAGGCTATGACACCTACAAATCAGCAATCAAAAACACAGTCACTGCAAAAAGTATGACGGATACCGTAGCTGTATCTATTCAAGATAACGGCAAGCAAGTAGTAAGCGTAAATGCAATCGTTAAAAAAGATAAGCCTGCAAATGCAGTTAGTGCGAATGTGAATATTCAAGGCGGCGGCAGCGATCAATCTGTTAACGTGTATACAACGGCGGACGGCAAAAAGGTTATTAAAACAGGCGCAAGCGAGGTTTATAACGTTTTTGATGCCAAGGATACTCAGCATGGACGCGAAATGAAAAAAGAGAAAGCAGATGTTGGACAGGGAGATAAATTTAATCAGGAAGCCGAGAATCTAATCGACGCGTTGGTAGGAAATCTTAAGCAGTATGTAAACGAAACGGCAGCTGTTGACGGAAGTAAAGAAATTCATGTATCGCTCTCAGGCAGCCAGCTTCCAACCGCAGTGAATGCTGTAGGCTCATTTCTAGTGAAAAAGGCGTCTCATGACAGTCTAAAAGCTCATGAGTCTGACACTTCAAACAAGAAGGAATTGTTCGGCGCCGACCTGAGCAGCTTAAAGCAGGCTATGCCTAAGCTGACACAGGATGTTGCGATTACAAATGTGGATATTCAAGCATCTGTAGATGCAAATAACACGATTACGAAACAGAAAGCAACGTTAGCAATCTCTGGTAAAGATGAGTCTGGTGCAGCACATATGGTTACCGTTAACGTCGACCTTGGCATTTCCGGTTTGAATACTACTACTCCTGATTCCATTGACCTGACAGGTAAACAAGTACAAACGGTCGATGCGAAACAATGGGACAAATCCAAGTTTAACCACTAATACTTAAACGGCGGGCGCGTTTGCAAAGGTGCGCCTGCTTCCTTCCTAGTTCAGAAACAGTCCATTCGAAAGGAGCAAGCAGATGACGGAGGCTATTCTGGAATTAAACGGACTTACTAAAAAATATAGCAATAAGCGCGGTGTCGAACAGATTACTCTGCAGGTCAAACGCGGAGAGGTGTATGGTTTTTTCGGTCCGAATGGAGCGGGGAAAACGACTGTAATGAAAATAATTACTGGCCTCTGCCGCGCTGATCAAGGAAATGCGCGATTATTCGGTTATGATATAACGACGCATTATACTCAGGCGATGCAAAAGACAGGGGTACTAATTGAAACGGCTGAAGCATTCGAATATATGAGCGGGTACAAAAATCTGCAGCTAGCTTCAAGGTTTTATCCGGAGCTCGGGAAGTCCCGAATAGACGAGGTATTGGAGCTTGTCGGGTTAGCTAAATATAAACAGGAGAAGGTGGCGGGTTATTCACTCGGAATGAAGCAACGGCTAGGAATAGCCGCAGCGTTATTATCCAGCCCTGAGCTGCTTATTCTCGATGAACCGACGAATGGACTGGATATCGAGGGCATGGTTGAAATGCGCAAAATGATGGCTCTTTTAGCCAGTGAGCAAGGAATGACGTTCTTTCTGTCCAGTCATATGATCCAAGAGATGGAGCTGTTATGTACACGAATCGGCATTGTGAATGAAGGCCGGTTGATACAAGAAGGATTGCTGTCCGATTTGGTGGATGGGCAAGTCTATGAATCGCTTGAACAGCTGTTTATTTCCACTCTACAAGAGGAAAGGGAGAGAAAGGAATATGCATAGCTTTGTTGCAGGAACACGTAATGAATGGAGCAAGCTTGCAGCACGGAAGAAAATGCTGTTCTCGTTGCTGCTGCTCGTGCTGTTGCCAGTTGCTTCAGCTGTACTGCTCTCTCAGCTTCAATCTGGCATTGGAATAGCAGCAGTATCATCGGCTGATTTTCCAGTTCTAATGTTAAGTATTTATACCAACTTCGTAATACCTTTGTTTACGTTTATGGCAGCCGCCGACTTATTTGCAGGAGAAATTCAAGACCGTACGCTGAAGCTTACCTTGCTGCGCCCTGTCAGCAGATTCGTTGTATTTGGTTCCAAGATAGCAGCACTGGGTCTTTATTCACTAGTTAGTCTTGTCATTGGATGTGCCGTATCTGTACTCTCAGGGCTTCTGCTTAACTCGCGAGGCGATTGGGGAACCGGTCTATTGCAAGCGTTGGAAGCTTATAGTGTAGCATTCATACCTATGTTCACTCTTGTAGTATTGGCAGTTCTGTTGACTCAGCTATTTCGGAGCGCTAGTGGAGCCTTGATGGTAAGTGTTTTTGTATATGCCGGTTTAAAGCTGTTTGGCGTCTTTTATCCGCAGTATGCAGCCTATTCACCGACCTATTATACGGATTGGCATCAGCTATGGTTGAACGGAGCCGTTCCAGCGAGTAAGATCCTCAATGCGACAACTTATTTAACCGCTTCCTGCATCTTGTGTTTTACGGCAGCATTTGCTATGTTCGATAGAAGAGAAATATAGAAGGCCTGAGAGGCTATATAGGGGATATGGGTTATGTCCATCAAGGTTAGGCTGCTGCTTTCATATATGGCTATGCTTATTGTGCCTTTAATTCTGTTTATATTGGCCGCGATCATCATTGGTGTGGCTTTTATTGGGGATATGAAATCGGTTTATCATGGTGAATTTCGGCACGGCAACTTCATCAAAGAAGTGATAGAGAAACAGGATGCCGTGTTCGCAGACATACAAACCAAAGCTACCAAGGCGCCGGAGTCACTGCTCGATCCGAATGTCGCCGGTGAACTGGAAAATCTATTGGAAACGGTCAAAATGGGGCTAGTGATCCGTAAAGGCTCTGAGCTGCCGTATATTTCGGAGCGACTGAGCGGCTCTTCCATCCTGCAGTCACTGCCCGGTTATATCAATAAGGGTGAAGATAGTCAAGACATGAAAAAAACAAGTGACAACTGGTATTGGTATCGTCAGCATGATTTTATGTTCACCGATGGAACCCGGGGTAGTGCTTTTGTTATTACAGATATTAATTTTGTGCAAAAGTATTTGCATAAGTATTCCTTCCTGCTGATTGGCTCACTATTTTTCATTCTAATGTTGACCAACGGGGTCTTAACCTATTTAGTATCGAGAAGTATAATTAGACCCTTGAAGAAATTGAAGCAAGCTGCTGAACAAATCCGTGAAGGCAATCTCGACTCGGAGGTCGGAGTGCATACGCGAGATGAGATTGGAGAGCTTAGTATTGCTTTTGAGCAAATGAGGCATAGGCTGAAGGAATCGGTAGAGATGCAGCTCCAGTATGAGGAAAATCGTAAAGAGCTGTTATCCAACATTTCTCATGATTTGAAAACACCGGTTACCTCGATAAAAGGCTATGTGGAAGGTATTTTGGACGGAGTAGCAGGACCGGATAAATTGGATAAATATTTGCAAACCATATATGCCAAGACCGTAGATATGGATCGAATGATTGATGAACTATTTTTATTTTCGAAGCTCGATTTGAAGAAGCTTTCCTTTCATTTTGAAACCATAGAATGGGTTCCATATCTGGAAGACTTGATGGAAGAAGCGCAGTTTGACATGGAAAAAAAGGGTTTCTCGTTTTCACTTGACCTCGGGGCTGCAGACCGCTCGGTAAAGGTGAGTGCAGACAGGGAAAAGATGAAGCGAGTACTTACTAATATATGGGAAAATGCAGTGAAATACGCGGATAAAGAGTATAAAGCAATCCGTGTAGCACTAATCGTACGAGAAAAACAAATAATCATAGAAATTGAAGATAATGGGCAAGGGATTTCGCAGGATGCGCTGCCGTATGTGTTTGATCGATTTTATCGGGCGGATCTGTCCCGTAATTCCCTGACAGGAGGAAGCGGACTTGGGCTTGCTATTGCCAAACAGATCATATTAGAGCATGGAGGAGCTATTTCGGCAGAAAGTGTGGAGGGTGAAGGTACTCGCATTTCGATTACTTTACCTGTGGCAGAGACAATGAGTAAAGCGAGGGGGCAGACAGACCGTTGAAGCGAATTTTGATTATTGAGGATGAAATGAGTATAGCCGAGCTGGAGCGGGATTACTTGGAAATTGAAGGCTTTCAGGTTGATATTGAAAATCGTGGCGATACTGGCTTGCAGAAAGCGCTGCAGGAGCCGTATGATCTGATTCTGCTGGATGTCATGCTTCCTAAGGTGGATGGCTTTGAAATTTGCCGGAAAATCCGTAGTGAACAGGATACCCCCATTCTGATGGTTTCGGCTAAAAAGGAGGACATCGATAAGATTCGCGGATTAGGGCTCGGTGCCGATGATTATATAATTAAGCCCTTCAGCCCAGGGGAGCTTGTTGCCAGAGTGAAGGCCCATCTGAACCGTTACGAAAGATTAATGGGGAGGCGGGAGAATGCAAACGAAGAAATTCGTATTCGCGGTTTGATGATCGATAAAACATCGCGCCGTGTGTATGTGAATGACAAGGAAGTAGTCTTTACTACCAAGGAATTTGATCTTCTTGCTTTTTTGGCGCTCAATCCGAACCGTGTGTTCAGCAAAGACCACTTGTTCGAACAGTTATGGGGCTTCGATTCGATGGGTGACATCGCAACTGTTACTGTCCATATCCGCAAAGTGCGGGAAAAGGTAGAGGCCGATCCATCCAACCCTCAGTATATCGAAACCGTCTGGGGAGCGGGCTACCGGTTTAAGATTTAACATTGGAACATGGGCATGCCAATAGGGATATTAAACAAGAAGCTGAGGGAATGTAACATTTCCCTCAGCTTTTTATGTTAATACCTATCGCTTTGTTTTCCAGACTCCTCAGCTATCTCCGCTCCCTCTTGGGCATCTACTGAGCCAAGGTGAGCGGATTTTTTAGAATGAGCGAGGCCTTCTGAAACACGTCGGCCGTATTCAGGATCTGCATTCGTAAAGTTTTCGATCATTTTTTGTTGGATTTGGGGTACACATACGTTTAGAGCGTCGACTAAATTGCTAATCAATTCTTCGCGTTCCCAATTCTCGAAATTACGGAACGTTTCCCCAGCTTGCTTGAAATCATTGGTCCGATCGAGCTTTTGACGTACGAGCTTGGCATTATAGACAGGCTCGTGCTCCAAACCGGACGGTGCTGCTTCCTTCAAACCTCCTAATGAGGATGGTTCGTAATTGACATGTGGATTTTGATCCGCTGCTTTATCAACTATGTATTCCATTTGTCCGCCGCGTTGATTAGTTGCAACATGAGTTTTAGGAGCATTTATCGGAAGCTGAAGATAATTGGTTCCTACCCTGTAGCGCTGCGTATCCGAATAGGAGAACGTCCGTCCTTGCAGCAGCTTATCATCGGAGAAATCAAGCCCATCTACAAGAACACCGGTACCGAAAGCAGCCTGCTCTACTTCAGCAAAATAATTGTCCGGGTTTTTATTCAATACCATTTTACCAACAGGCAGGAAAGGGAATTGCTTGTGATCCCACAGTTTCGTAGGATCCAGAGGATCGAAATCCAGCTCAGGCTGCTCGTCATCACTCATAATTTGGACGCATAGCTCCCACTCCGGATAATTTTCACGTTTAATGGCTTCATATAAATCTTGTGTCGCATGGCTTGTGTTTAAGGCTTGGATTTCATTGGCTTCTGTTTGAGTCAGGTTCTTAATTTCTTGCTTCAGAGGCTCCCAGTGATATTTCACGAGGACGGCCTGGCCTTCTTTGTTGACCCACTTGTAGGTGTTTACACCAGAGCCTTGCATCTGTCTGTAATTGGCTGGAATACCCCATGGTGAAAAAAGAAACGTGATCATATGTGTAGCTTCTGGTGAATTTGAGACAAAATCAAACATACGTTCCGGATTGGATAGATTCGTAACTGGATCCGGCCGGAAAGAATGAACCATGTCTGGAAACTTCAAGGGATCACGAATAAAGAAAATTTTAAGGTTATTTCCGACTAAGTCCCAATTGCCTTCCTCCGTATAGAACTTTACAGCGAAGCCGCGCGGATCACGTAACGTTTCCGGTGAATGCCCTCCATGGACAACCGTAGAAAACCGGACAAAAACAGGAGTGCGATTTCCCGCTTCTTGAAACAGCTTAGCCCGTGTATATTTTGCAATAGACTCATTGCCTACTTTGCCATATGCCTCAAAATAACCATGAGCTCCTGCACCCCGCGCGTGAACAACTCTTTCGGGTATCTTTTCCCGGTCGAAGTGGGACACCTTTTCAATATAATGATAATTTTCAAGTGTAGAAGGGCCCCGATTCCCAACAGTTCGAATGTTTTGATTGTCCGAAATAGGATGGCCTTGTCGATCGGTTAATGTAAGGTCTTTGGTTCTTTTTTCCTGCTTGTCCATTTTATCCTCCTCATGTATATTCCAACCTATTGTTAGCAACCATTTGGAATATTATGCTGCCTATTGGAGAGCTTAAAAGTTATAATAGGGAAAATACCATAATTATCCTTCGATTAAGAAAAGGGGAACGAAAATGACGATTTATATTGCATTATTACGTGGCATTAATGTAAGTGGACATAACATGATAAAAATGAGTGAATTGAAAAGCATGTTTCAAGCGTTAGGATTTGGACGAGTGCAAACGTACATAAATAGTGGTAACGTCTTGTTCGAATCGGAAGAAGGTGCGGAAACGTTACAATTGCGAATTGAAAATGAAATAAAGTTAGTGTTCGGTTTATCGATCAGCGTTATATTGAGAACCGACAAGGAACTGGAACGGATTATAGAGCGTTGTCCGTTTGCACCAGGCTCCTTGACCGAAGGAGAAAGCATACACCTCACCTTATTGAAGGAAGCACCTTCGCAGGAAGAGATTGATCGGCTGCCTGATGTTAATTATGAGAATGACGAATATTATATGGAGGATCGAGAGATTTACATTTTGTATCGTAAGAGTTTACTTGATTCTAAATTACCCAAAAAATTTCAGAAGCTTGTACCCCAGACAGCACGAAACTGGAAAACGATAATAAAGCTAGGGACAATGGTCGAAGCGATGAAAGCTCATTGAATTGTTTCAATAGATCGGGTGTTTGCCGAAGTGCGAAGAGTCGTTAAGCAGCAGCCCATTTTACATTAAAGTGGGAACCAATACAGACACCAGCCCATACAATAGGGTCAAATGACTATATCATCTTTAGGAGGCAAACTGTATATGGAGCGTGCTTTTGGACATGGAGGCTTTGAACACGGAGGCTTTGGACATGGAGGCCTTGGACATGGAGGCCTTGGACATGGAGGCTTTGGACATGGAGGCTTTGGACATGGACACGGAGGTTTTGGACACTTTGGGCATCCGTCTTTTTTTCCTCAACGTAGATTTTTTCCATTTTTCTTTATTTCCCCTTTTTTCTTTCCGTTTTTTAGAGGAGAAGATGATCGCAATGGCACATATTTCACACATCACCACTGTAATGAAGGAGAGTCTATGGGGGTCCTGGCTCAAATGTACAATGTTCCCCAACCGATTCTAGAGAGTATGAATCCGCACATTCAAAATCCGGATTACTTAGCGCCGGGAAGCACTGCATATATTCCACGTTTGGATAAAATGTATTGCCACAAGATGTACATGGAGCAAGAAGGACTTGGAGACGGTAGAGATTTGCCTACTACGAACCCTGAACAACAAACGATGCCAATTCAAGGGAAATCACACATGCATCCGTACGGTCAACATACTCATTCCGCTTATCCATACCCCCATCATTATCCGCCGCAATACCATCCTGGAGCAGGGCAGCATATCGGCAATGGCTTTGGTGTTCATCTTGGAGGCCATCTTGGCGGGCATGAAGCAGGTGTTCATGCGGGTGGGCATCTAGGTGGGCAAGGCTTGGGTGTTCATACTGGCGGATATATTGGGGGTCATGGAGCAGGGGTACATGCTGGTGGACATTTAGCGGATCATGGCATGGGCGTTCATCTCGGAGGACATCTTGGGAATCAGGGTGCGGGCGTACATGCTGGCGGGAATATTAAGAATCATGGCGTTGGTGTTCACGTAGGAGGCAATCTAGGTGATCATGTCGGTCAGGTTGGCGTTCATCTCGGCGGTCATGTTAGTGGTCATGAAGAACAGGATCACTTAGATAAAAATTAATCTTTATCAGTAATGGTTGAAGCTCTCTTTCCTTTGGGATGGAGGGCTTCATTTTTTTTGACCTATTTGAATGTTTAAGTTCTTCACCCTACTAACGTTTTACTGGGTATCCTTTCTAAATGTCTCATAGGATTGATAAATGTTGGAACCGTAGGGTTGAATGTTGAAGGCTAGCTTATTGGTGTAAGGAGCTGTGATTGTACCCTCACTCACGGTAGAAGCACCCTTTCAGCGTGGAAGCTTGTAAGGAAGTGCAAGACCATTAATGTACACCAAGGACTGCGCATGTGACGCAAGCGATTTAAAGATAAAATCACATATCGCAAAATGTTCGTTTTGATAATTATATTGACTAAAAACAACATGTAAATTACTATAAATGTTATAAAAAGTAAATTTCATACCCAATTTTGAGGAGATGATTTTTTTGTCCGTTCCTTTTCGATTAAATCGCATGTTTAGTGAACAAGGAAAATGTTTTGATGTAGCTATTGATCATGGTTTTTTTAATGAGTATACGTTTTTAAACGGTATTGAAGATATGAGGTTAGCTATCCAGACTGTTGTGGAAGCGAATCCGGATTGCATCCAATTGACTATTGGCCAGGCGCATTTCTTACAGTCTATTCCCGGCAAGCAGAAACCAGGCCTTGTCCTTCGTGCCGATGCAGCCAATGTTTACGGTCCTGAGCTCCCAAGCTTCTTATTTAGTGAAACCATTAACCGGACCATTGAACAGGCTTTGCGTTTGGATGCCGTAGCTGTTTGTGTCAATCTGCTGCTCCTTCCGAACCAACCGGAACTTCATCATCAATGTGTTCGTAATATCTCTCTTCTCAAAACTGAAGCAGAGAAGTACGGGATGACATTGATGGTCGAACCTCTTGTTATGCTGCCAAATGAAGAGAAAGGCGGATATATGGTAGACGGTGATCTCCGTAAAATCATGCCATTGGTCCGCCAGGCTGTTGAGCTGGGCGCGGATGTCATCAAAGCGGACCCATGCGATGATGTTAGAGAATATCATCGTGTGATTGAGGTTGCTTCGGGTGTTCCTGTGCTGGTTCGCGGCGGGGGACGTGCAAGTGATGAGGAGCTTGTTAACCGGACTGTCGAGTTGATTAAGCAGGGAGCTTCTGGCATCGTATATGGCCGCAATGTGGTTCAGCATCCGAACCCGGCTGCTATGACTCGTGCCATGATGGCCATCGTGCACCACAACGTTACGGCTGAGGATGCGTTGAGCCTGCTGAAGGGAGTCTCAGCCTAATGGCCAAAACAGTTATACGTTTCGGTGTTATTGGCTGTGGGTTAATGGGCAAGGAATTTGCCAGCGCATCGGCTCGTTGGTGCCATTTGGAACATGTAGATTTTGAACCGCGGATTGTCGCAGTGTGTGACGCTAACCCAGCAGCAGCGCAGTGGTTTCTGAATCAAGTTCCAAGCGTGGAGCATGCCTACACGGATTACAAAGATTTATTGGCCGACGCTTCGATTGATGCGGTTTATTGTGCGGTTCCACATAATCTACACGAAAGTATATATATAGATATTATTCAGTCAGGCAAACATTTGTTGGGAGAGAAACCGTTTGGTATCGATAAAAAAGCCAATTCGGCTATTCAGGAAGCGATTCTTGCCCATCCAAATGTCATGGTCAGAAGCTCATCGGAATTTCCGTTCTTTCCAGGCGCCCAGCAATTGGTGAGGTGGGTGAATGAAGGTCGATTCGGAACCATTATCGAAGTGGAAGCGGGCTTCTGGCATTCCAGTGATCTGGATCCCAACAAGGCAATCAATTGGAAACGCCGTATTGCCACCAATGGAGAATATGGCTGTATGGGAGACTTAGGCCTGCATGTGCTTCACCTGCCGCTGAGATTTGGTTGGAAACCGGCCAATGTCAGAGCAATGCTGTCAAAGATCATTCATGAAAGACCGGATGGGAAAGGTGGAATGGCAGCCTGCGAAACTTGGGATAATGCCATACTTGCTTGTGAAGTGAATATTGAGAAGCAGAAGTTTCCTATGATCCTTTCCACCAAAAGAATGGCTCCAGGACATGCTAATACATGGTTTATCCGTATCCAAGGCACTGCCTTTTCGGCCGAGTATAGCACCAAAAATCCAAAACAAATAGCATCTCTTCCTTATGAGCCGGGTGGATCACAGGCTTGGCATGTAGTCGATGTTCCTTATAAATCCGCGTACGATACGATAACCGGAGGCATTTTTGAGTTTGGATTTTCCGATTCAATTCTCCAGATGTGGGCAGCATTTTGCGACGAGCTCTTACACGGCAAGGAGATGGTGCAGTCATTCCACTGCGCAACACCAGATGAAGCAGCAGGCAGTCACATGGTGTTTACAGCAGCTCTGGAATCGGAACAAACAGGAGAAACCGTAACGATTGACTGGAGGGAATAGTGTTGAGCGGACGAGGGGTGGACGTGGTAGTTGCAGGGCATATTTGCATAGATGTAATTCCAGCCATCCAGGAGAAGAAGGAAGCTATGCTTACTCCAGGTAAGCTGATTGACATCGGCCCTGCCCTGATATCGACCGGAGGAGCCGTTTCCAACACGGGATTGGCCCTACACCGGCTAGGCCTTAAAACGCGCTTAATGGGGAAGATAGGCGATGATTTGTTTGGCAATGCCGTTCTTAAAGCGCTTGAAGAGTACAATGAGGAATTGTCGGAAGGAATGATTGTGGCGTCAGGTGAGCATACCTCTTATACGTTGGTTATCAGCCCTCCGAATGTAGATCGCATCTTTTTGCACTGCACTGGAGCGAATGATACGTTCTCTGCGGATGATGTAAAGGAAGATTCATTAAAAGATGCCAGATTGTTTCATTTTGGTTATCCGCCATTGATGAAGAGGATGTACGAAGACAGTGGAACGGAATTGGAATGTCTTTTATCAGCTGTTAAAGAGCAGGGCTTGACGGTTTCGCTTGATCTGGCCAAGCCGGATCCCGAATCGCCGGCTGGACATGCAGATTGGAGGACTATTCTTCGCAAAGCGATTGCTCACGTGGATGTATTTCTTCCGAGCTTCGAAGAGATATTATTCATGCTTCGTCCCGAGATATACGAGAAATTTACAAATGTACAGCAAACAAACGTTTTATTGTCTTTTGCAAACGTTCAGTTGCTTTCATTGCTTACCGACGAGCTGATTGAAATGGGTGCTGCGGTTGTAGGGTTGAAGCTAGGAGAGCATGGTCTCTATCTGAAAACCTCAAGAAACTCGGCAAGATTCCAGACCATGGGTTTCTGTTCTCCGCCTGCAGACAAGGTAGAGGGGTGGGTGAACCGTGAACTGCTGGTTCCTTGCTTCCAGGTAAGGACTGCAGGAACAACGGGGGCTGGAGATTGTACGATTGCCGGTTTTCTGGCAGCGCTTTTGAAGGGATTGACTGTGGAAGAGGCACTGATAAGCGCAGTTGGAGTCGGAGCCTTTAATGTTGAAAAAGCGGATGCCGTCAGCGGAATTCCATCATGGGATATGCTCAGGGCGCGAATTTCGAACGGTTGGCTGCAACAGGAGATAAGGTTTGAGCTGTTTGGTTGGCGCTATCAGGAACATCTCCAGGTTTGGAGCCACGATAACCCTTAAAGAATACTATCCATGATTCATTGTTTACCATATTGCTCCTTTTCGAAAAGGAGGCGATAATAAGGATAACAGACATTTCTTTTACTTGGAAATCGGCGGGAGGCCGTAGGTATCATGATTAACGGATTGAATGAGAGGCAGCAGCAAATTTTGGAGCTTTTGAATGCTGAGAGGGAAGTTAAAATCACAGAATTGAAGGAACTATTTGCTGTGACGGAAATGACACTTCGCCGAGATTTGGAAAAATTGGAGTCAGCGGGGAATATTCGGCGCACATTCGGTGGAGCTATCCTGATGGGCAGAGATATTGCTTTACAGGATCGGTACAGCTTAATGTCGGAAGAAAAGATGAAGATCGGTAAAAAAGCTGCGGGACTTATTCAACCCGGAGATTCCGTGTTTATTGACGCAGGAACCACAACTCTGCAAGTTGCACGTTATCTGCCTCCAGGTATGAACATTAAGGTTGTAACCAATGCCGTAAACATTGCTGCAGAATTGATGGGCAAACAAATCCAGACCCTCGTGACAGGAGGAATGCTAATAGATACAACGGCAGCTTTGGTTGGACCGATCACGGAGAGAACGATTTCCGGTATGGCGTTTGACCGTATTTTTTTGGGTGCAACAGGCGTCAATATCAAGCATGGATTTAGCAATTCAAACTTATATGAAGCGGAAATAAAAAAAGTTGCGATAAGTCAAGCGGAGGAAGTCAACATTGTGATGGATCATTCGAAATTCGGAGCAAAAGAGTTGTTCTCATTTGCCCCATTGTCGAAAGTGCATCGTATTGTGACGGACCAATTGCCTGCAGACGAGCTGCTGTCGGCCAGTGAAGAATCGGGCATCGAGCTCTGTACTCAATAAATGCCGTTTAAAGGCATTTGCTTAGGGCTCGTTAATTGATTCTGAAGAAAGGTAGCAGTAAGATGGCTGGTGAAGAAGGGTGGACGAAGACACTCTTCGCTAAGTGAATGAATTGTAACCGCTTTCTCATTGTGTAATGGGGGGATTGGTATTGAAAGCCTTAGTCTTTTATGCTCCAGGGGACGTGCGTGTAGTAGACCGCCCGGAGCCAATAGTAAACGCTGGTGAGGTCCTAATTAAAGTTGCCGCAGCAGGCTTGTGCGGCACCGACAGACATATTGCTGACGGCAGCTATACTTCTGCCAAATCTATGGTTTTGGGACATGAGCTAGCTGGTGTGATTCAAGAGGTCGGACATGGAGTGGAACACATATCCGTAGGTACCAGAGTGTGTGTGGATCCTAATTTGGGCTGTCACAGCTGCAACTATTGCCGTGCAGGGAAGCCGCATCTATGTCTGAATGCTCAAGCTGTGGGTGTGACTCGTGATGGTGGATTGGCGTCTTACGTCAGTGTTCCTGCGGAATTATGCCATCCGTTGCCTGAAGGGCTTTCCCCGGTTCATGCAATATTAGGGGAGCCCTTGTCCTGTGTCGTTCATGCGCTGGATCGCGCCAATATTGAGCTAGGAAGTAAAGTGGCGATCTGGGGATTGGGCACTTCAGGTATCATGATGATTCAATGCCTGCGGGCAATGGGACAGCCAACAATTATTGGGGTGAGCCATCATGAGGATCAGAGAAATCTTGCTTTAAGGGCAGGAGCCACCCAAGTCATGACGCAGGAAGAAGCCAAACAAAGCCTGGAAGTGGATTTGGCGATCGAAGCATCCGGCTCTCCGTCAGCTTTTGAACCTGCATTTAATGCTTTGGCGCCTGGAGGGCGCATGCTGCTATATGGTGTGATGTCACCTGGTGATGTAGTTTCATTAAAACCTGAACAAATGTTCAGACGCGAGCTTACGCTAATTGGAAGCTACGTCGGACCCAGAACTTTGGATCGCGCATTGTCACTCCTTGCCGCTAGAATCGTGGAACCGGAAATGATTCTGGGCGACAGGCTTAACCTGGAGGAAGCGCGCGAATGGGTTCTCAAAGAGGGAGCTAGAAAAAGGGCGAAAGCCTACGTGGTGTTTGAGTAACGAAAAATCCTAAACGTATTGGAGGCCGAATGCAATGAAAGCTTTAGTCATGGAATCGCCCCGAAATGCAGTTATTAAGGATGTTCCATATCCTCATCCAGGTCCGAACGAGATCACAATACAAGTGAAACGATGCGGCATCTGCGGCACGGATTTACATATTTACCAAGGGACATTTATGCCAAAATATCCATTGATACCAGGTCATGAGTTTGCTGGAGTGGTCAGTAAAACGGGTGCCCATGTTACCAAATTCAAAATCGGTGACCGTGTAGCTGTCGATCCTTCCTTATTTTGCGGGAAATGTGACTATTGCCTTAGCGGTAGAGGAAACCACTGTGTTGAGTGGGGAGCTATCGGAGATACAGTTAACGGCGCAATGGCTGAGTATGTCAAAGTTCCGGAAGCCGTTGCTTTTCATATGCCCGATGGTATGCCATTTGCGGAAGGTGCTTTTATTGAACCTATTGCTTGCGTGGTGCATGGTATGAACCAATTGCAATTACGTGTAGGACAAAGCGTATTATTGTTCGGAGCGGGCAGTATGGGTCAACTGTTGATTCAGTCTTTATCCCATGCGGGTGCGGGTGAATTGGCGGTAGTGGACGTATCTGACAATAAATTGGAAATGGCTAGAAAGAACGGGGCTACTCACACTTTCCTTAGCTCCGAAATTTCCTCCAAGCTGAATAACCGGAAAAAGTATGCAGGCTTCGATGCTGTAATAGATGCAACCGGGATTCCTCAAGTTATTCAAGCACAGCTACAATATCTTGCACCGAGCGGAACGCATCTGCAGTTCGGTGTAGCTCCTCAAGATGCAAGGATCTCCGTAAGTCCATTCGATATTTATCACATGGATTGGAAATTAGTCGGTTCGATGGCAGTGAACCATACCTTTAAGCCAGCTATGGATTGGATGGCAGCAGGGCGTTTTAAAACGGCTCCTCTTATATCTAAGCAAATTCAGTTGGACGAGGTGCCGGCCTTTTTTGCCCAAGGTAAGGCTGCTGACATTATGAAGGTTCAAATCAGCTTTGAATGAGAGGATGATTGACCCATCAAACCATCAAGAATCTCTAATTTACAAGGGAGGGCAGTGAGGAATATGAGAAGAAGCGAGATAAGAAAAGCTCAAGAACGCACAGCATCAATATTACTAGCTAATGGCATTGCACTAGCCGCTCATGAAATAGAACATATTGAAGTGGCGGGCTTTGGGCTAGATGAGCTCGAGGTTCAAGGTTTGGAACTCGTTACTTATGTGAACACCGATCGCTACTGTGCCAAAGAATTAGTTTTGTTTCCAAGGCAAACGTGTCCGGAGCATTTGCATCCATCGATTGGTAATGAGCCTGGTAAAATGGAAACCTTTCGTTGCCGATCAGGGAAAGTGTTCTTGTATGTGGAGGGTGAAGCTGCTGCAAGCATCAAATCTGTTGTTCCTGCAGGAAGTGAATCCTATTACACCGTATTTCATGAGGTTGAATTGCTTCCAGGTGAGCAGTATACCATTCAGCCCGGAATTAAGCACTGGTTTCAAGCAGGTGACGAAGGGGCTATTGTGTCTGAATTTTCTAGTACAAGTCGAGATGAGTATGACATTTTTACTGATCCGCGCATCGAGCGTCTACCCGCCATTCTGGAAGAAGAATAGGAGAAGGGTCTAACCTTCTCCCTTATTTCTGCTTTATTGTAAAATAAATGGAAAAACATTAAATGGAGTGCATGATATGAAACCGTATCCTCGAAAGCTGGCCTCCATTCGAACCATATTGATCACCAGCCTCTTGGTGCTGATGATTTTTCCAATTATTATAATTACCTTGGTGACGTACTATAAGGAAAAATCGATTTTCCAGGACCTTGTGAGCCGGTTTTTACTGCAGACGGTGCAGCAGACCAACCGTTCCCTGGAGGCCAATTTGTCCGAGATGGACCGTTTGACCTGGCCGATCCTGTATCGGGAGCCGCTAGATTTTCTTGCGAAACCGGGGGAATCCTCCTACGAAATCGTTAAGGCAACAGGCCAATTCAAGCAGGAAATGTTCCAGCAATATTTTCGCGGGCGCATTAGCGAGGTTAGCTCCATTTACTTCGTGACCCCGGAGCACACGCTGCTTTCCACAGATAGTGCGTTTCAAACGTTCGATAAGATCCATACAGGCAATTATCGTTATATCACGGAGCATCTGGAGAAGGACCCGCTCTCCATTCAATGGTTCAATGAAAAATACGCCATCTTTTCCCATCGGGAAGGCTTTCCATCAGGCATTCATCCTTCTGTTCTTGCGGCGAGAAAAATTGTGGATAGCAATCGAGTGGAGCTGCAGGGTTATTTGATCATCCAATTTAACAATTTATTTCTAGAGGATGTGCTTCAAAATGTGCAGATTGGCAAGAGCGGGTCGCTGCTGCTGCTCGATCAGGAGCGCGAGCTGCTTTTTGGTGAGCAGTCACCTTATTTAAAGAATGAACGCATTCGTCAAGCGCTTGCCAAGCTGCCTGAAAAAGAAACGGGCACGGAAGTTATTGATGGGAAATGGATCGTAGCGTACACTGCTTCCAAAAAAAGCGGCTGGATCATGGCTGCAGTCGTTCCGATGCAGGAACTGCTGGAGCCTAACAGGGTGCTGCTGCGCAATTTGCTGCTGATTGCAGGTTTGGGTGCAATTGTTTCCATATTCGTATCCTTATCGCTCGCAACTAATCTTTCCAGACCTGTTATACGACTGTCCCAGCTCATGATGAAAGCATCATACGGCAACCTCGAAGTTCGAAATACGAACGAAAGCTATCGGGAGATTTCGATTCTGGAGCGTAATTTCAACAATTTAATGGATAGGATTCAGGAGCTGCTTGCCGAGGTAGAAAAAGAACAGCAGGAGAAACAAGAGGCATCGATGAGAGCGCTGCAGATGCAAATTCATCCTCATTTTTTGTACAACACTTTGGATACGATTTATTGGATGTCCAAAAAGTATAAAGCCGATCAGATCAGTAAGCTGGTTACGTCTCTTGGAAAGTTTTTTCGTCTTAGTCTTCATGCAGGCAGAGATCGGATTCCATTGGAGCAGGAATTCGAACATATTCGAAGCTATTTGGAGATTCAATCGATCCGTTACCGGGAAAAGGTCGTCTATGAGGTTTCCATCGACGATCTCGCCAGGCAGGTTCGAACGGTGCCGCTGCTGCTGCAGCCTATTGTCGAAAATGCGTTTGAGCATGGGATCACACAATCCCCTCTTGCTGACCGCTTGGGGCATATCACCGTCGAAGCCAGGTATCTGAATGATAAAGTGCACATCGAGATTCGGGACAACGGTAAAGGAATGAACGAGCAAAAGCTTGAGGAGCTGTTGTTAAGCTTGCGGGATACAGGAAAGGTTGATCATATCGGACTCAGCAATGTGCAACAAAGGCTGCTGCTCGCGTTCGGCGCCATGAGTACCCTGCGGATCGAATCGCAAATAGGAATCGGTACGACCGTATCCTTTGACATTCCGGTTGAAAAGGAGGAGGTTTGACCATGCCGAAATTGCGGTGGAGCAGTTACTCCGCAATCTTGCTCCTGCTGGTATGGGGGTTCGGTTGCTTGTACATTCTCGTATTCTCTGCTGATGACAAACCGGCGACACAGGAAAAATCGGTCAAAACAATAAAACTTCTGATGCGTACAGGTAATGAATCCGAGTCTATGCGGCAGGCGATTCCTACGTTTGAACAAGAAACCGGTATTCGAGTGGAGATGATTGAGCTGAGCAGGGATGTGTATTTCACCACGCTGGCTACCCAATTATTTGCCGGTTCGGGTGATTTTGACCTTGCTTTTGTCCCGAGTACCTATATTGCTCAATTCTCCTTAGGCAAAGTGCTATTACCTCTGGATTCGTTCATTCATGATCCTCAACTGACCGATGAGAAAATTTTTGATTTAACCGATTTTTTAACTACCTATTCCTATAATCAACAGCTTTATGCGTTGCCTACCGATGTCAGTACGCATTTTCTATATTATCGCAGCGATTTGATTCCGCACCCCCCACAAACATGGGATGAGCTTAAAGATCAAGCGATGCGGCTAACTCAAGCTCACAATGCCTCTTCCCCGACAAAATGGGGCATTGGATTCTCTGGGCTTGCTCCCGAGGAGCTTCCTAAAGTATTTGATACGCTTTTATGGAGCTTTGGAGGAGACCTACTTAATAAAGAAAAAGAGGTGTTTCTTGATTCTTCCCAATCTATCTATGCAGGCCAGTATTTGGAAGGCTGGGTTCGGGATAAAATCGTCCCTCCTGATTTGCTGTCTTGGGGTTTCTCGGAAGTGAGGGACGCTCTGATGAATGGAGATATCGCCATAGCGGCTCCTTATTGGAACGCGGCATATGACTCCATTAGAAGCTCCAATAGTCCCTATAAAGACTTAATTAAGGTTGCTTTGATCCCAGGAGAGGAAGCAAGCGATGGCTCGATTCAACGAGCTGCATTTCAGCATGGTTGGGCGCTTGCCATCAATGCAAAATCGGCGCATCCTGAGGAGGCATGGAGGTTCATTTCATACATTACCGGCAAGCGGGGCGGTGCTATTTATGCAAGATCTGGAGGCACTCCTGCCCGCAAATCAATCCTGTCCGATCCACTGCTGCAAATTATAAGGCCCGAGTTTTCCCTTGTGCTGGAAAGTATGAAATTCGCCAGAAACGAACCTTCTATCCCTTTTTATCCACTGATGATTGATATACAAAACGACGCTCTAACCCAAATATTGACGCTCCATACACCACCGGATCAAGCCTTACGCAAGGCAGCCAATCAACTACGTGGAGCTGTCATTCACGATAAAGTTAACTTGCTGTCGGAAAGGAAGGAGAAAGCACCATGATCTGTAGGGCGATAGTCATAGATGATGAGGCATGGATCCGTGAAGGCTTGGCCGAGCATCTCGATTGGCAGCAGCTCGGAATTGAGCTTTGTGGTGCATTCGGCGATGGATCACAGGCTTTGGCCTATGTGCTGCAAACTGAAGTGCATCTCATTCTATCGGATATTCGGATGCCCAATATGACCGGACTCGAATTAATTGCTACCCTCCGTGAGCATGCCGCGCAAAAGCCTGAGCTCAACCGTATAAAGGTCGTTTTTCTTAGCGGTTATGGTGAATTTTCTTACGCACAGGAAGCGCTTCGCTACGGGGCTGTTGACTATCTGCTAAAGCCTGCGGAAACTGAAGAGATTGAGCGAGCCTTATTTCGCGCAAAAGCGCTATGGTTGAAGGATTCCGCAAAACCTAAACCTGCACGCAAGCATGACGGGGAGACAGAGGTCGAACCGGTTTCTTATATTATCAAAAAGGCGCTTAACATCATAAACCGTCGGTATATGGAGGAGCTGCAGCTGGCTCAGGTTGCCGAAGAGGTATTCGTAACACCCAATTATTTGAGCCGCTTGTTCAAGCAGAAGACCGGGCAATCCTTTAGCGAATATATTTCGAATCTTAGGCTTGAGAAGTCGAAGGAGTTGCTTATAACAACTTCCATGAAAGTGTATCAGATCGGAGAAACCGTCTGCTATCCGAACCCTCGGTATTTTAATGAATGGTTTCAGAAGTCGACGGGCTATACACCAAGCGAATACCGCAATCATTACACTGAATAGCACTTCATCAACCACCTGATGGGTGGTTTTTTATTTTTTCCTGAAGCAGAGTAGAAAAACTGTAAAAACGATAGATTTACCACATATTGGAGTAAATGTACGGTAGGTATAATGAAATGGAAAGCGGTTACAAACGATTGGAGGGGGAATAATGGACCGCGTACCAGCCTTTGAAGCAAAGGGCATCATCAAAAACTTTGGCCGCATTCAAGCGCTCAAAGGGATCAATTTCTCCATTTATCCAGGTGAAGTAGTTGGGATCCTGGGTGATAATGGGGCAGGTAAATCGACGCTCATTAAAGTATTTTCCGGCGCGCTTGCTGCTGATGAAGGTGAGATGCTACTCGAAGGAGAGCTTTGCCATTTCACATCACCGCAAGAGGCCCGTGACTCAGGAATTGAGACTGTCTATCAGGATTTGGCTCTGGCAACGGATCTCGATATTGAATCCAACCTGTTTTTAGGACGGGAAATTTTGAAAAAGGGCTGGAGAGAGAAATTCGGTTTCTTAGACCGCAAAGCCATGTTCGCAGAAGTGGAAGAATTATTCACCAAGCTTAACATTCGGGTACGCGACCTCAGTTCAAACATTTCAGACCTTTCCGGAGGACAACGGCAAGCAGTAGCCGTAGCAAGAGCAGTAAAATGGGGGAACAAGCTGGTTATCATGGATGAACCGACAGCAGCCTTGGGGGTGGAGCAATCTGCAATGGTGCTAGATCTGGTTAGACAGGTTCGTTCCAAAGGAATTCCCGTTATCTTTATCAGTCACACTATGCCTTTTGTTTTCGACGTTTGCGATCGGATAGTCATCCTTCGCCTTGGCGAGGTTGTTGCCGATTTGAATGTAAAGGATACGACGGTGAACGAAGTGGTTCAGTATATTACAGGTTCGTTACAATCCGAAAGCATCGCACGGCTTCAACAGTCAAGCATTCGCTCATGAGAAAGGAGCATGGAAACAAGTGAATAGAAATACGTCTACTTCATTGGAATTGCAAACTCGTTCTTTTTCACAGCAGCTTGGAGAGTTTTGGATCTTTGGTGTTCTGATGCTTTTAATCCTTGTATTTAGCATAATCAATCCGGTATTCTTCTCAATCGAAAATTGGAATAATACCTCGACGTTTATGACGGATACACTTTTGCTAGCTTTGGCTGAAACCGTTATCATTCTGACTGCCGGAATTGACTTATCCGTTGGAGCGAACATGGGGCTATCTAGCATTGTATTTGCACTGATTTTGGAATACGGCATGGATCATGGCATAAGCCATTGGATTTCGATCCCGCTGGGTGTTTTGGGAGGTTTGTGTACAGGGGTTTTAGTTGGATTCATTAACGGCTTGCTTATATCCAGATGGAAGATCACACCGTTTATCGCAACGCTCGGGATGCTCGGTATTTGCACAGGACTTACCTTTATTATCAGCAACGGAACCAGCGTGACGAATCTTCCCAATGAGCTTGGTACAGTAGGGAACCATGTCTATTTCGGAGTTATCAGTTTCTCTGTTCTGATAACGGTGCTTGCAGTTGTTTGGATCTACGTACTGCTGACGAAGACACGCTTCGGTCGTTATACCTATGCTATTGGCAGCAATGTAGAGTCAGCGGCTCGCGCAGGCATCAACGTTAAACGCCATTTAACCAAAGTTTACGTGCTATCCGGCTTTTTGTCGGCGCTGGCTGGTATCATCATTGTGATGCGCTTCGTTAATGGGTCACCACTGACTGGTTCTCACACGGAATTAAATGCAGTGGCGGCAGTCGTGATCGGCGGAACCAGTTTGTTTGGCGGCCGGGGCAGTATTTGGGGAACGGTTGTCGGTGCTGCCATTATTGCGGTGCTCCTGACTGGATTAGTGCTGGCACATGTCCAGGTGTATTGGCAAATCGTGGCCATCGGTGCCATTATTGTGCTCGCGGTTTATATTGATCAATTGCGCAATAGAAATAGACGATAATAGTGATCGTCTTCTCTATATGGAACCATATTTTAAGGGAGGTTTATGCAAAATGAAAAAAACAGTACTCATGCTTTTCGCATTGATTCTTTCCATTTCGCTCACAGCATGCGGTTCCTCGGCTGGATCGGGGTCGGCAGCTTCACCCAAGGATTCGCCAAAGGCTGCTCCAGCAGCTGGCGATACCAAGGCGGCGGCCACTACAGACAGTGGAACTAAGGACAAGAAAAAGAAGAGAATAGCCTATGTTGCGGGAATCACAACGGATGCATTCTACATCTCCATGAAATTTGGTGCCGAAGAAGTAGCAAAGAAGCTTGATGTGGATCTCATCTGGACCGGCGCACCGGAATGGGATTACACGAAGCAGACGCCAATCGTTGATAGCTTGATAGCTGAAAAGGTTGACGCCATCATCATTGCGCCGAACGATGCCAAAGCAATGGTAGCTCCGCTTAAGAAAGCTATGAACGCTGGCATTCCGGTGTTCACTGTAGATACGAACGTCTCTGACGATTCCGCATATGTAGCCAATGTTACCTCTGATAATCTGCAGGGAGGCAAGCTGGGTGCGAATACACTTGCCAAGGAGATTGGGGAGAAAGGAAAAGTGTTGGTTATGAATACGAAGCCAGGCATTACGACAACGGATGATCGCCAAAAGGGTTTCTTGGAAGAAATTAAAAAGTATCCCAACATTCAAGTTGTAGCGACCGAGTATTGTGACGACCAAGCCACAATTGCTGCGAAAAAGACGCAGGATATCCTACTTGCCAACCCGGACTTGAGCGGCGTGTTTGCTGCGAATGTGGTTTCAGGTGCCGGTGTGGCACAGGGGCTTCGTGTGAAAAATGTACAAGACAAAGTGAAGCTGGTTTCCTACGATGCGGGCCCTGAGCAAGTGAAGTCGCTGAAGGCAAAAGAGCTTCAGGCGATTATTTCACAAAAACCGCTGGAAGAAGCACGTATTATTCTTCAAATGACGTATGACTACCTGAACGGCAAAAAAGATGTTAAAAAGATTACAGTGCTGGAAAACGTATCGGTAACTCCAGAGAACATTGAGACACCGGACGTTCAGCAATGGTTGTATCGTACTAAATAACCTAATTAAAAGAAGGACTTTAGGTTTTGGGGCAACCTGAAAGCGCTGAAGTGATCTATAAATAGCATGATAATTTCTTCTCATAGGGGAATTATCATGTTTTTTTGTGTATTTATTTTTGTGATTTAAGTAATGCATGAGATTCTCAAAAATAGCTTGGTAATAACTCACATCGAAATGTATAATGTTCTACAGTAATCGACACATCCGAAGGAGGGACTTTTGTTGGAAGTTCGACTGGAACAAGCATCGATGAGATTAGGTAACGAACTTGCCGTCAATCGTCTCACAGCAACGATCCCTAATGGAGAACTTGTCACTTTGCTCGGTCCGAGTGGATGTGGAAAAAGCACAACCTTGTTTTTGCTGGCAGGTTTGTATAAGCCAACGGAGGGAGCTGTGTGGTTTGACGGACGCAACATGAACCAGACTGAGCCAGAAAAGCGTGAGATAGGAATGGTATTTCAAAACTACTCACTCTATCCGCATATGACGGTTCTTGAAAATATAAGCTTCCCACTTAAAATGCAACAATTATCCAAGAAAGATAGATTGCAACAAGTACAAGAAATATCGGAGCTGCTGCATATCGATCATTTGTTAGACCGAAAGCCGGGGCTCCTCTCCGGTGGACAGCAGCAAAGAGTAGCGATTGCAAGGGCACTTGTTAAGCGGCCTAAGCTGCTGTTGTTGGACGAGCCGTTGTCCAATCTGGATGCGAGGCTGCGTATCGAGCTGCGCGAAGAAATTCGCCTTATTCAGCAAGAGCTGAGAATTACGACGGTACTTGTAACACACGATCAAGAAGAGGCGATGAGCGTATCGGATCGCGTTCTGTTATTGAAGGATGGACAGCTTCAGCAGTATTGCGCGCCGCAACATCTGTACAAATATCCTCAACATCGATTTGTAGCAGAGTTTATCGGGTCTCCGCCAATAAATCTGATGTTAGTTGAGTGGGATGCCGTTGCCTTACAGTTGAACTTTCCCAATGTATCGGATATCCCTCTCTTGCCAAACGGGTGGTCACCGCTTCCATTCCGAACAGGAGCATTCTGGATGGGAGTTCGCGCCGAGAACTGGCTGCTTGGAGCACCAAAGGAGGATGTTTGGAGCGGGGTTGTCATTTCGGTTGAAACGATGGGGCGCGATACGCTAGTCAAAGTCCGGTTTGCAGATTCCATTGTCCGGGCCTTCGTTCCGGCGGAATCATCCGTTCAATCGGGACAGCGAGTTTCGTTGGAGGTTCAACCCAAACATGTTCATTGGTTTGATCTGCATACAGGTGAGCGCATGGGTGCAGTAACATGAATGAATCCATATTATGGGATCTTGTTGTGGTGTTGGCCTATGAATGATAAGCCATCATGGAATAGCACATGGCGTGCATGGATGTATCTGCTTCCCGCAGTAGTTGGTATCACTGTCTTTTTTTTGTATCCGATTTTATTATCTTTCGATATGAGCCTGCACACCAAGTACAATTATTATAAAAGCATCGTGTATGAGCGAGGTCTCGATAATTATATATTTGTATTGAACGATCCGGAGTTTTGGCTTGCTTTGAAAAATACGTTGATCTATGTTGTAGGCGTAGTACCGTTGTCGATCCTGCTATCGCTTAGTATAGCGATGATGTTGAATAGCCGCATTCGATTCCAAGCATGGTTTCAAACGTTATATTTTTTACCCTTGATCACATCGGTTGTCGCCGTTTCCTTAGTGTGGCGTTGGATTTTACACTCGGAATACGGTCTGCTCAATTCGATGCTGGGCTGGGTTGGAGTTGCTCCTATTGAGTGGCTGACCAAACCGGAATGGGCTATGCCTTCACTCATTTTGTTCAGCGTATGGAAAGGGCTAGGCTACAATGTCATTCTTTTTTTGGCGGGATTGCAGCAATTGAATCCACAGCTTCAGCTAGCCGCAAGAATGGACGGAGCGCCCAAGTGGAGGCGATTTAGATATATCACGCTTCCGCTGCTTGCTCCTACGTTGGGATACATTTCAGTTGTATCCATGATTCACTCCTTTAAAGCGTTCGAAGAAGTTTTTGTTTTATTTGGCAAAAGCCCCGGTCCAATGAGTCAGGCTATGACCGTAGTGTATTATATTTTCCGAAAATTTTACAACGAAAGTGAGTTTGGGATTGCCTCGGCTGCTTCCTATGTGCTTTTTTTGATCATATTTGTTTTTACGCTTATTCAACTTTCGATAGGAAGAAAAAAGGTACATATATAGGAAGGAACTCCGCTGTGATGAGAGGGGATTTAACGAAGCTAATCATTTATTTACTGCTTGGTACTGGGGGCATCTTCATGCTCTTGCCGTTTGTTTGGATGATTATGACTTCTCTCAAACCAAGCTCCGAAGTCATGCTGCTCCCACCCAAGTGGATTCCATCTCGATTGATGTGGCAAAATTACGCTGACATGTGGGGAGCGGCCCCGTTTTCCCGTTATTTGTGGAATAGCATCATGGTTACCTCATTCAGTACATTAGGAAGTGTGATTATTTCCATATTGGCTGCATTTGCTTTTGCAAGGCTGTCCTTTTATGGCCGAGACGTATTGTTCACGCTGCTGCTGAGCGCAATGATGGTTCCATCTGAAATGCTGCTTATTCCCAATTTTGTTACAATCACAAAGCTAGGATGGATAGATCGATACGAAGCGATGATTGTTCCCTTATCGATAAGTGTTTTTTCCATCTACTTGCTGCGACAGCATTTTGAAAGCATTCCTGCACATTATTACTACGCGGCGAGAGTGGATGGGTATAGTCCTTTTGGCTATTTGCGTCGGGTTATGGTACCGCTTATTAAACCTGTGATTGCAACCATGATACTTATGAAAGCGATAGGTAACTGGAATGCTTATTTATGGCCGCTGCTTGTCACGAATTCGGTAGAAATGCGCACCCTTCAAGTAGGCCTGGTGTCTCTTATGACCGAGATTGGAGTCAATTACGAACGACTGATGGCTGCCTCCACTTTCGTCGTATTTCCTATGCTGCTATGCTATGTTTTTTTACGAAAATATATAATCGAAGGTGTTTCACAGGGAGGATTAAAGGGATAAGAGCCCCTGAATGTGAACTGATTTTGGAGGGGAAATTATGAAAAAATGGATTCAGCGTTTAGGAATAAGTATGCTTGCGTTTAGTTTGACTGCCTGTGGGAGCTCGATTCCCAAAAATTTAACGGAGTCATCAGCTTCTATCGATAACGACTCGAAAATCCCGTCATCCATCGATAAACCCGTAGAGGTTGAGTTCTGGCACGCTATGACTGGTGAATTGGCGCAAGCATTGCAGAAAATAACGACGGACTTTGAGGCTCAATCACCCAATGTCAAAGTTAAACTGGTGTATCAAGGCAGCTATACAGATTTGCAACAGAAGTTAATCGCCGCAGCCAAAGCCAATCGTTCTCCAGCTTTAGCACAAACCTATGGGGATTGGAATACATCATTTGTCCGAGAAGGTCTCCTGACGGATTTGACTCCTTACATTAATGATCCGAAACACGGGATGTCTGAAGCCGAGCTTAACGATATTTACCCTCTTCTCCGGGAAGAAAATAAGTGGGATGGTCATTATTATAGTCTTCCATTCAATAAGAGCGCGCCCATTTTATTTTACAATAAGACGATGCTGGAACAAAACAACGTAAAAGTACCGCAGACATGGGATGAATGGCAGGTAGCGGCAAGCAAGTTAACGAGGACAAAGTCTGATGGCAAAGGGAAAATTTACGGATCTGGCTTTGAGAACGGCATTGTACTAGAATCGTATAATTATGTAGTGCAAGCGGGCGGTGAGTTCTACGATGAAACAAATCAAAGATTAGTCTTCAATTCACCTGAAGGAAGAGCGGGGATTTCATTCATACGTGATATGCTGCAAAGCGGTGCAGCTCGACTAGCAGGAGAAGATGGCTTCTTGTCTGAGCCGTTCGGGCGTGGAGATATCGCGATGTATGTAGGTTCGTCGGCAGGGCTTTCTTTTGTTAATAAAGCGGTTGGAGGCAAGTTCGACTGGTTCGCTGCTGTTCCTCCCAAAGGGAAAAAGTCAGTTGCTTATATTCAAGGGACGAATGTGACCGTATTCGGTAATCTAACAGAGGAACAGAAGCTGGGCGCGTGGAATTACATTAAATTTCTAATCAATACCGAAAACAGTGCATATTGGGCGCAAAAAACGGGATATTTACCTGTTCGCGCCAGTGTGTCTCAACTGGATAGTTACAAAGCCTTTTTAAAAGCGAATCCTGTCCAAGGCATTGCCGAAAAGCTATTAACTGCCGACCGATTCTTGATTCGTATACCTAGTTCTACCGCACTTGAACCCGTTGTGTCGAAAGAAATGGAAGCTATCCTATATGGCAAAAAATCAGTAGAGCAGGGTTTATCCGATGCGGAGCAAGCGGGTAACGCCATAATTGCGAAAGCTCTATTGAATAAAAAGTAATCCTGAAAGGGATGGCGCATTTACAAGATTATAGTGATTCCCATCGTGTTTGGTCGCAGTTCGATCAATCGCGGTGGGATTTTTTTGTTTGTTGGAATGAAGTTCTCTTTTAGCGCAGTGTATTCCACTGTTGTTGAATTATATGATGAGCATAAGTATTATTTTTCGAGAGGATTGAGCGATGAGAATGACACCTAGCAGCGTAACAATTGCTAAGCTTAGATCAGTAAGTGACATTACTATTTACAAAGATTGTGTTAATCAATATTGCGTAAAAATCAGTGGAGAAAATACGGATGGTAAACCTACGTCAGGATTGTTAGATGTCTGGAATACGCAGAAAGAAGCAATGTCTTGTGCGAAGGGAATAGCGAAAATGTTCAATTTTACCTCCATTCAAATGAAATAGCGTAAGCGGGATTGTAAGGATTCAACATTAAGATCCAGCTTTTTACCCTAAAACTTGACATTCAAGGCGTTTCAATGGTACTCCTATAGAGTGAGCATTCTAGAATTAGGAGAGTATCAGGTGAAACAAAATAAATATGATGATTCCAAATTTTTTTCTGCCTATAAAGAAATGCCGCGTTCAATCAAAGGGCTTGAAGGTGCGGGAGAATGGCATGTTTTCAAAAAATTAATACCAAATTTAAAAGATAAAAGTGTGCTTGATTTAGGATGCGGATTCGGTTGGCATTGTCGGTTTGCTCGAGAGCAACATGCAAGTTCAGTGATAGGTGTTGATATTTCTGAAAACATGCTTCAAAGGGCCCGGGAACAGACAGATGATCCTGCAATTTCTTATCTAAAGCTTCCGATTGAAGATATTGAATTCTCAAAATCACAATTTGATGTAGTTATTAGTTCATTGGCTTTCCACTATATCGAATCATTTGAGGTCATTTGCAAAAAGGTGCATGATTGTCTAAAGCCAGGAGGTGCTTTCGTTTTTTCAGTTGAACATCCTATATTTACCTCTCGAAATGAACAAGATTGGTATCTTGATGATCAAGGAAACCGTCTGCATTGGCCTGTAGATAACTATCAATCTGAGGGAGTGCGCGAAACAACATTTTTAACGGAAAATGTAATTAAATACCATCGTACAATCTCAACTTATATTAATGACTTAATTGGCGCGGGGTTTGCATTAAAAGCCATTAAGGAACCCATGCCATCCGATGAAATGTTGAAAAATAATGAAGTAATGAAAGATGAAAAACGAAGACCTATGTTCTTGATTATATCGGCTGTGAAAGAAAATCCTTCTAGTTAAATGGGTATTAAAACAGACCACGGAATACAAATTCCTCGGTCTGTTTCTAGGCTCAGGCCATGCAGCATAAAATTAAATTTTTAAACTAACAATAAGTACAACAGAAAGTGCCAGAACGATCATAGAACTCAAGCTTACCAAATAGCCCGATAATTTAACTTGCTGCGGCTGCTCGGCGGTACTCAGCCGTTTTTTGATTTTACTGCCTAAAATGCCAGTCAGAATAAGAGCAAGCAGTATGATGGTTCCGCCCCCTTTTTCCATTACATTCAGCCATATTGGCTTACCGCTGCCCATCCCCATCTGAATAATCATAATGACACCGCTAATTAAAACAATGACAGCACTCGGATGAGCGAACATACTGAAGCTGCGGATAATTCGTTTTGCCATTTTATTGGGTTCCTGAGACCCTAACTGCTTTCTTAACATAAATAGCATGACTACAATGGCAAATAATGCGCCTAGCCAAATAATTAGACCTGTTAGGTGTAAAAATAACAGAGTACCAAACATGTATAATCCCCCGTCCTTTATCTTTTTATTTGTATTCTTCGTCTCACACATTGAATTTTAGGCTAGTAATATGAACGGCTGATGAACGGAAGATTACAACTGTCTCAGAGAGCTTTCTATTGAATGGTTACTGCATCGAGCCTCGACTGTAATGTTCCATTCATATCCAGTTCATAATTCTCTTTTAAGCTAAAGTTGCGAATTCAACTGGAGAAGGTGTAGAACTTGAGAATCCGTATTTTAGTGGCAGATGATGATCCCCACATTAGGGAGCTGCTGCGTCACATATTCAAGAAGGAAGGCTACATCGTACTGGAGGCAGAAGACGGAGAACAAGCTTCTCTCATCTTGGAGAATGAGCAAGTTCATTTAGCGGTAGTGGATGTTATGATGCCTATGAGGAATGGCTGGGAGGTGTGCGAGGAAATACGCAAGCACTTTGATATCCCTGTCATTATGCTGACGGCTAAAGGAGAGCTAGAGGATAAAGAGAAAGGTTTTTTATCGGGCACAGATGATTATATGGTAAAACCGTTCGAGCCAAAGGAGCTAATGTTTCGGATCAAAGCCTTGTTACGCCGATATCAGATGGTTTCCTCCGAATTGATTAAGCTTAATAACACGACCATAGACCGAAAAAGCTATGATGTGAAAATCGGTAATGATGCCATCGTTCTGCCTTTAAAGGAGTTTGAACTACTGGCGCAACTGGCGAGTAACCCAGGACGTATTTTTACACGGGAGCAGCTTCTACAGCTTATTTGGGGAACCGATTATGAAGGAGACAGCCGGACTATTGACGTACATATTAAAAGATTGCGGGAACGTTTCTATGAAAAAACGGACGACTTTGTTATCACAACGGTGCGCGGCTTAGGCTATAAGTTTGAGGTGCGTGGAGAATGAAGACACTCTATTTTCGGATTGTGATCACTTTTGTTTTGATCGCGATGGTGAGTAGTGTTTTTGCATTGCTGGTGTCAAATCTATATTATTTGGGTAGATCGGACGGGAATAACGAACAAAAGGTAATGAATATCGCTAGAGAAATCAGAGCTTTATACGAACAAACGCCAGAATTGGATATGAATGAGTACATGTCGCACATAGCTAATATGGGCTTTCAGATCTATCTGGTTAACGATCAGCTGGAAGGTACTTTTTACGGCGGCCCTTTTAAGCATAAACAAATTGATCCTGAGTCTATTCGCCGAGTGCTTGAGGGAGAAACCTATCATGGTATATGGGAAGAACATCGGCTGAGGCTGGTTACTAGTTTTTTTGAAAACAGCATTCAAAACAGTATAGGACTTCCATTAAGAGTGAAAGGGGAAGCCTATGCATTGTTTGTACGCCCCAATTTGGAACAACAGATCGGCGAAGTACGGAGATTGCTTGCTGTTATATTAGGGTATACTTTTGTATGCAGCTTGGTATTAATTGTTATTTTCACACGATACATCGTGAAGCCTGTGGAAAAGCTAACGGAAGCCACGAATAAAATTGTTGGCGGGGATTATAACATCGCTATGGATTTATCGCGTCAAGACGAAATTGGAAATTTGGCGAGACATTTTTCTACTATGGCATTGTCGCTCAAGCAGCTAGATGATATGAGGCAGGAGTTTGTTGCTAATGTATCACATGAAATTCAATCCCCCTTAACATCGATTCAAGGCTTCACTCAAGCCATTCTGAATAAAGAAGTGACCTCGGAGGAAGAGGAAAGGTACCTTCATATCATTGAGAGCGAAAGCAGGCGTTTGTCGTCATTAAGCAAACAGCTTTTGACACTGGCTGCGTTAGACAAAGAAGCGAGTGTCTTGAAAAGGACGGCTATTCGTTTGGATGAACAAATCAGGCAAATTTTGATTTTAACGGAGTGGCAATGGACAGAGAAGCAGCTATTGCTGGAGATTGAATTGCCGGAAATCGTAATCTCTGCCGACCCCCAGCTTTTATATCAAGTATGGCTTAATCTCATCACAAACAGTATTAAGTTTTCGCGCACGGGTGGGACGATTCAGATCGAGATTTCGGTTGAACAAGACCTTGTCGTGACGATTCGCGATACGGGTATTGGTATACCTGACTCCGAGCTGCCTCATATTTTTGAACGTTTCTATAAAGCAGACAAAGCGAGAAACCGTACTCTTTCCGGAAGTGGCTTGGGTCTATCTATTGCGTATAAAATTATTAAGCTTCATCAAGGAAATATTGAGGTACAAAGTGAATGGGGCAAAGGGACAACCTTTTGGGTGAGGCTGCCTTATTTGTAAGTGTAATTGGTATGGAGTCCGTTAACAGGGGTGCTGTTGAGTGGTAAATATCAATAACGACATGAAGGAATGAAATAATGAAAGCTGCTATTATTAATGCAATAACAAAAGCAAAAAGCAGAAAGTCCCTTTATCATTTTACAAGAGTAACGAATTTGTCCGCCATTGCCCATTACGATGCTCTATTGTCAAGCTATAACATAAGTCCCCACTTGGCAGGTGAACGCCGTTCAGAGGCTAGGGTAGTGAATTATTATGAGTTCTCGGTTACTCTAAATGCTCACTTAAGGATTCCTGACAGTATGATAGATCATGGAATCACTCAGGAGCAATTTCGGGAGTGTCTGAATCGACATGTATTTTTTTGGCCAACCTTGAAGGATTGTCAGAAAATGATGGACACTTACGCAAGAAGAGAACCGGAAGAAGGCTTTGCTGTCCTGGAATTCGATGCGAACTCCTTATTAGCTGAACATTTTTCCTCAGTCAAGTTATCTAAATACGACTCGGGAAGCTCGCCGCGGTTCCCCAAACATTGTTCTTACAAGAAGAGTCTGGCTATGTTTCTACCGTTACGTAGCTTCAAGAGCATAATGAATAAGTTAGTTCCAACGAATGCGTCCGAAATAAAAGAAGTGCTCATAGAAGATCAGGTTAACAATGTATCCCAATATTTACGGACTGTTTACGTCGATAGCAGTAAAGTCATACCTCTGTGCTGGAGGGATCTTGCGAAGCCTATGGGGGATTTACAAGTCATAAAGTCTGAATAAGATAGACTAAAATTTGAGCTACTTTTCAAACTTTTTAAGAATGGCTTGCAGTCCAAATATGGTTACAAGAGCAACACAACCAATAGCAAGCATCATGAGCGGCAAAATTAGAAAATCAGTCATATAGAACATCTTCTTCCTGCTTTTTTAATAGAGTAGCAGAACGAAGATAAAAAGGTACTCGAATACAGTTGTCGTTACTTGACTACTTTTGGGAAAGTGGGCCAAACGATTGCGACAAAAGATTGGAAATATCTGATAGTTAATCTTGTTGTCGAGAAAAAAAAGAAAGCTCCTAAAAGGGCTTTCGAAATTTAGAACTATTTGGTGCTCGCAATTGCTTTTTAGCAACAAGGGCAATGCCTGTAATAGAAATGATGATTAGTAAGCATCCCTCAAATATAGATATTTGACCATCATTAGTCCACACTAGAGTAAGAAAAAATAAGATCCACATATTCACATAGATGTATTCGTAAAGTAAGCGCGGCAATTCAACATCCCTCCTCCATATATAATAATGCATAAAAGAGGGAATATGTTAACTATGTGTTGACATTTGTTGGAATATGATGAAATGAAAAATAAAAAAACATCCATTGAGGATGTCGAAGTTATGAGTGTATTACTTTATCACAAGTACTGGGATCCTAGAATGTTGGACTAAATTATGGCTTACACTTCCCAAGAAAAATTCCTTAACATCAGATAGCCCTCTATTACCTACTATAACCAGATCAGCTGAAATATCGTAAGCATAATTTAAAATGGTTGTAACTGGATTGCCTATAAGTAGTGTCGCTTTTGCATTTGGAATATGTGACAGTTCATCGTTTAGTTTGTCTATAATAACTTGCGTATGTTCTAAATAATCCTTTTCATAATCATCAGAAGGAGTAAATATGGCTTCTCCAATTATAGCAGCTCGGTTATGGAGAGAGTGAACAACCTCAAGTTTTGAGTTATTATTTTTGGCAAATTCGATTGCTTTTTCTAGAGCTTTTTTCGAAGAATAGGAACCATCATAGGCTAACACAATATGTGCAAACATAACTAACAACCTTTCCGTTCTAATTAGGTACTACATTAATTATTACTCTATACAAAGAAAATTAAACAAAATGTTGAGAATGAAAAGGGCTTTCCCTGCAAGATTATTAACACTATCGGAATTATATGGTATTCTTATACAGAACTTATTATTTATCCTAAAGGAGTGAGTATCATAGCTATTACAACATTCAAAGCAACTGCACAATTACAAGAAGGCGTAGTCGTTAATGTTCGTTCTAGAAATTTCGAGTTTACGATTGATGAACCCAAGAGCTTGGGGGGGACAGATACTGGAATGAATCCAGTCGAAGCGTTACTTGGTTCATTGGGAGCTTGTCAGTCAATTGTTGCCAGAGTTTATGCAAAAAAGTTTAATATCAATCTTGAAGATTTTCGAGTGGAAGTCGAAGGGGATCTAGATTTGGATGGATTCTTTAAAAAATCAGACGTTCGACCTGGATACTCAGATATTCGTTACACCTTTCATATCAAAACAGACGCACCAAAAGAAAAAGTAGAAGAATTTGTTAAGTTTTTAGAAGAAACTTGCCCTGTAGGAGATACAATCGCAAACTTGGTCAATCTAAAATTAAGTGGCATTGTCATCGAAAATTAATCTCGTTTGATATCGTAGGTCCATTTAGCACCCTAATTGGGTGTTTTTATTTTGAGTTAAAAACAGAACATTACCGCTAATAGATAACGCTCTGTTATATGCTGAAAATGATGTGGTTTTTATGCGGTCTCAAGCAGTTCAACAAAATAGATACTAGTTTTTATTATGTTATTATTCTTGTCGAGCTTTACGTAAATCCATTCATTCATTCTACTAGTAACAGTTCCTTTCCCTTCACGAGTTATGACTCTAGTTTCGTTTGATTTAATAGTAAAAGGATACTCAGTTGACTGACTTCGAAGTATTTTCCGTGGCATGATAACCATCCTTTTTGTTTATTTTATATGTAGTAATAATATCATTTGCACTAAAAATATCTGTAAAATAAATCACAGACAGATTTGCTACTTATATGTCCAAGAATTTTTAAACCAATGGAAACAGCAGTTATAAGGCTCGTCGTTTCTGGAAGATTTCTTCACAAGAAAAGAAGAAAGAATCCGAAGAGACTTTGAATAAGATACTCTGGAGACAATGAAAGCTCACTTTTATTGAATACCATCTCGCTACACTTTACCATATTTAGGGATGTGTGGCTGTTAATTTATAGATCACTAATTCACGTATCGTGCTTGTCAGATCAATAATGAAATCTACAATGAACTGTAACAAAGCCTTTGTTATATGCGAACTGAGGAGGTTATAATAAACCTGAAGTCAAATCTAATCAACTCAACACGCCAATAATCCCGTAGACTGGTATGCGTAGGTGAGGAAGCCTTTAGCAAGGCGGCTCGGGAGAGCAAGCCAGTATTATTGAGCATAGGTTATTCATAGTGAAAGAGTGCCTACGTCAACCTGCTATTGATGAGATGTTAGTGTGAATCATTAATTTGTAGTCAGTATCCGGAATAACTCGAGGAGTGGAAGTACCTGTGTTCGTCAACCAATTATACAAAGAAGCCCAATCGTTTATTGAGTCGTGTTTCCTCGAGCTTGGAAAGACGAATGAGGATTTAGTGAAGCGGTTGGCCGATATCCGCTTAGAAATTGAAGCTTGCGGCACTTATACGCACTCGTATGAAGAATTGGCTATGGGCGCCAAACTGGCGTGGCGTAACAGCAACCGCTGCATCGGACGACTCTTTTGGCAGTCCCTGGAAGTGTTCGATTCCAGAGCTGCAGATTCGGAAGACGAGATGGTTGCGGCAATTTTCCGTCATATTCATTATGCGACGAACCACGGAAAAATCCGGCCTGCAATCACTATTTTCCGACAAGAGCTGAATAGATCGAAAATTCGGATTTGGAACCATCAATTGATCCGATATGCAGGCTACGAACGTAATAACGGGGTTATCGGCGATCCTGCTTCGATCCGTTTGACGAAAGCCTGTTATGAGCTTGGATGGAGAGGGAAAGAAACCCCATTTGATGTACTTCCCATCGTCGTCCAAATCGAAGATCAACCCCCTAAATGGTTTGAAGTGCCAAGGGAATATGTGCTCGAAGTACCGATTAGACATCCCGAATTGAGTTTTGAGGGGCTTGCTCTTCAGTGGTATGCAGTCCCATTTATATCGGATATGTCGCTAGAAATCGGCGGAATCCGATACACAGCCGCTCCATTTAACGGCTGGTACATGGGAACCGAGATAGGCGCCCGAAATCTGGCTGACGAAGGGCGGTATAATGTGCTTCCTAAAGTCGCATCATTGATGGGACTTAAGTGCGGTTCCAATACTACATTATGGAAAGATAAGACGCTTGTTGAATTAAATATTGCGGTTCTTCATTCGTTCAAATTGGCCAATGTTAGTATTACCGATCACCATACGGCCGCCGACCAATTCAAACGGTTTGAAGAAACGGAGCAGAAGCTAGGCAGGAGCGTAACGGGAGACTGGACATGGCTCATCCCGCCTATGTCCCCGGCGACAACGGAAATTTTTCATTCTACGTATGATAACCGTATAGTAAAACCGAATTATTTTAATCAGGACATCCCCTTTTGAGCAAATTTGCAGTTGTTGTTACACTACGTGAATAAGGGTCAGTTAATAATAACAGGGGCCGTTTATAGAAAGTTTGCAGCTGACCTAAATATGAATAATATTCCATGAGCCTTTATTTCATCATGAATTTACGGTAATATAAGAAAAGCTTCTAGTCGAAGTCTTTTCGATGAAGATACACACATTCGTTTTTAGATGAAGTTTTAGGTAGAAGGGGAACCCTATGGACGAAAGAATGCTGCTATTACTTGGAATTTTAAAGTCCCAAAGTCTGCATGGATACCAAATCAATGAATTTATCGATAAAAACTTGAGTCGGATTACTTCGATGAAAAAAGCAACGGCTTACGCCCTTCTGGACAAGCTATATGCGGCTGGCTTTATTAGCGTGCATGAGGAACAGGAAGGAAACCGTCCGCCCAAAAAGGTCTATTCCATTTCGGAAGCCGGAGAAAAGGAGTTTTATTGGCTTCTTCGCGGCAACTTGTCTGAACAGGATATGACGTCCTTCAAGGGTGATATCGGACTGATGTTCATGGACCATCTATCCAATGAAGAAGCGATTGATTGTCTTTTGAAGCGATTGAACGGCTTGACCGTTGAGATCGAAGAATTGCAGCAAACTCCTAAACATAAGTTCTCAAAAGGAATAGACTTATCAATCGAGCATCATCTTGTATGCAAACAAGCCGAGAGGAATTGGCTTCAATCTTTGATAGAACAACTAAAAAACGAGTGAATTTGAACTCATCTTTAATACGGATCTTAAATGCAGGTTCTGCGCAGCAGCGCAGAACCTGCATTTTTTTACGGGCTGAACCGCAAATTACCAACAAAAATGGATATAGTCATTATTGACTAATCAAAGATGAATAGATATAATCATCTTTGTAATAATCAAAACTGACTAACAATAATAAAACTTGGAGGTATTATTATGTTATTATTCGCCGTTCTATTTATTAATTTGGCACTGGTTGCTTATACCATTGGAGTTTGGAGTGAAAAAATTTCGGGCCGGTTGAAACCAAAACATCTAGGATTCTTTGTTGCCGGATTGTTGTTCGATGCGATCGGCACCGGCTTTATGGAACAGCTGAATACAAGCAGAGAGATTAATTTGCACGGCATTACAGGAATGGCGGCACTTCTTTTGATGTTCATTCATGCCATATGGGCAGCCGTTGTATTGTGGAGAAAGAAAGAAAACCAAATCCGTCAATTTCATAAGTTTAGTCTGATTGTTTGGGGATTGTGGCTAGTTCCTTATTTGATCGGTGTCGGATTAAGTATCTTCAAATAAGACTCCGGTTATGCGCAAAAATATTCCGTTTTATGAAAAGGAGGGTTACGATCATGGTCCAATTTGGTGCGCTTCATATGCAGCAAGCATTAATCAGCATCGGTATGGTTGGAATGGCGCTGTTATCGGTCTTCGTCCGTACGCGGTCAAGCAGAAAACCGGTCAATGCGGCAAAAATCATGGTGCCTACGCTCGGCATGAGCACCGGCTTTTTCATGTTTGTCGCCCCCGCCTTCCGGGTGGACGCGAGGTGGGCGTTGCTAGCGTTCTTGGCGGGAATGCTATTATTTTCTTACCCGTTAATCCGCAGCGCAAGACTAGTGATGGATGAAGGAAAGGTGTTCGTCAAACGCTCCAAATCGTTTGCATTCGTGCTATTGGGGCTGCTGGCTTTGCGCACGGCGCTTCACAGCTATATTGAACAATATATTTCTTTCCCGCAAACGGGGGCGCTTTTCTTCATACTCGCTTTCGGCATGCTCGTAACTTGGCGCGCTGCTATGCTTCTGCAATACCGCAGGTTGCTACGAACAGGGTTCGTAAGGAACGCATAGCTATGTTTCTTCATGTTTAAATATAATAATGAACAATTGAAGGGAGCCCTGGCAAAGAGGACACCTTCTTCAAACAACGCAAGCAGCCGAAAGAAAATATTTGGCGACTTGCGTTGTTTGCTTCATAAAAATGAAGCCCCTAAACTTTTTATCAGGTTCATATGTCTATCAATTGTAAGGCGAGCGAGTGATACTCGCGTAACCAATTGATAATTGAAAAGCATATTGCAGCCATCATTGATTCCATGCGTAAACATAAACGCCTCTTCCAGTAGTCGCTTGGAGCCGCCGTATCATCGGCGTCTCCCTCTACCGGAGGGATGGTTGATTTTCTCCGGAGGATCGGCTCACTTATCACCGGAATTGTGGCTCTTTTTCATCGAAATATTCAGATGAATCTTAGCAACTGAAAAACATCGCAATTTGTGGTATTAATTACTGAATGTTTAAGAAAGATACGTTATATTGGAGTTACCAATTTATTGCAGGAGGGATACATAATGGATCGCAGAACGATTTTAACGGCTTGCGGTACTTTTATTATTGGCGCATTGGCAGGAATGCTTGTGATGGTCAATGACGACGCAAATGGAGCAATTAAGCAAGCGCTGAAATTAGGTACAAGCAATGCGATAGGGGGAGCAACAATCCAGACGAATTCGAAGACCGCTACACTTGAATTTAGAAATCTGCCTTGGGCTTATACCAATGAGGAACTTGGAAATGCGGTTAAACCGTACTCCGAAGTCCTGACCGTTCGAATCGCTACGGATCGTGAGACAGGGCGTTCGGTCGGTTATGGTTTCGTAGAGGTACCTCGTGATAAAATGCAAACCGTAATCAATGAGCTAAACGGTGCCGAATGGGGCGGTCGACCCGTAACGGTCAGAGAGGCCTCCGTGCGTACGGATATCCCGCAACGTGCAGGGAGATAAATACTGTATCATACGTTATTTTATGGGCTGGACTGATATTATGTATAAGGACGACCTTTTTTAGGGCAACTGAGCTTGGTTATTTTTCTGCTGAGTTGAAAGATTTTTTGCGAGGGGAAAATCACTAAGCTACGACAGTTACGATAGTTGAAAAGTGAAAGCGGCAGTCTAGGACCTAATTTTCTCGTCCAAGGCTGCCGCTGCTTCATTTTAAGGCTAGTCTAAAACATTATTTTCATCTGTCAGACGAAATATGGGTTCGCCTGTGGGTACCAGGTCAAGCCCGTATTAGATGAGCAAGAGTGGATTTGGAGAGGTTCGAAATGTAGGAACCTCCGCTACAACACGCCTACAATCCGGTAGATTGGTTCCCTTGGTCGGAAGAAGCTATTGAAAAAACTAAACAGGAAAACAAACCTGTCTTCTTGTCGATTGGCTACTCCATATGTCATTGGTGAGATGTTCGCGTGAATCATTAATGTTCGTTAATCTATTCATTTAGGATTCTGGAATAATGGATACGGCAATAGTTCTAATTAGAGGCACCTGTTCATTACTATTGTTAGTAGTGTTATAGTATTTTATCAATAGTTCGTTTAATTCATTTTGAAACTTTATAAAATTATCATCATCAAGCTTTAATTCTACAAGTGAAAATGTAGAACCATCATCTGAGGAATTTATTTTTTCCAATTTGGTAAGATAGTTTAGATATTGAGTCTTAAGCGATAGTTGGTAAAACGAAAAATAATTTAGCTTTTCCTCAGTAGAAGACTTCTTCCACTCATCTGCACTAATTCGGGCTTCGTCTTCATTTAATATGTAGTACTTTTCGGAAATGGATCTCACTTTTTTTTCTTTCATAATGCGAATAACTCCAGCTTCTAACAAAACTTGTATATGTCTATATAGAGTTGCCTGAGGTACATCCTTTATGATTTTTACCATTTCTAGTGGAGACAGTCCATTTTCTTTGTTTCTCATTAATGCTTGAGAAATCTTCATTCTAACGGGATGCATGATAATTTCCGCTTTATTAGCCATTTTTTTCCTCCCACTATCATAACAACATCTGTTCATTATTATCTCTAATAATATTATCATTTTAAATAATAATAAAACTTAAAACAATTATTTTAACGAAAATAATAGGTGTATAATTTCACACCATTATGTTATCATTATCAATAATGATAACATAATGGTTGTTAAAGATGACTTTAGAGGAGTGGTGGATGTGCGAATGCATTACGGATGGAACGAATTAAAAGAAATTGATTTCATGTCTTTGTTACCGGTTATTTTACCGGTCATTGCTGTAGGAATGATTTTGATCTTAATTGCATTAATGGATTTATACAAGCATAGAAAAACGAGAAAGAATGTTTTACTTTGGAGTCTCACTATTATTTTTGTAAACACATTTGGTCCGATTCTGTATTTTGTCATTGGCAGAAAGGATCAAGAAAAAATATGAAATTAGAAGTCAAAAATGTTACTAAAACATATAAAACAAAAACGGCTGTAAATAACTTTTCAATGGTATTGGAGACTGGGGAATGTGTGGGATTGATCGGACCTAATGGGGCTGGCAAATCGACGCTCATTAAAGTGATTTCAGATATTATTAATCCTACTAGGGGAGAAATATTGCTTGATGGCAAGAAAATTTCGAAAATGAAAAAGGAAATAGGCTATTTACCACAGTATCCTAACTTTTATCATTGGATGACAGCCTATGAAACTCTTACTTTTATGGGGGAATTATCAGGATTAAAACAAGAAGAATTAACTAAGTCGATTCCTGAATTACTATCGAAAGTAGGGTTAAGTGGAGAAGAGAATTCAAAAGTTGGAACATTTTCAGGTGGAATGAAACAGAGACTTGGAATTGCACAAGCGTTGTTACATAAACCATCATTAATTCTAATGGATGAACCCGTATCGGCATTAGACCCAATTGGTAGAAGAGAAGTACTGAATTTAATCGAAGAAATCAAGAGAGAAACGACGATTTTATTATCAACACATATATTAAGTGATGCAGAAGAAATGTGTGAAAGATTCATAATAATCAAAGATGGCCAAAAAATTGAAGATACAACCTTATCAGATTTATTAAACAGCAATAGTGAAAATAAAATGATTTTTGAAGTTGCAGCTATTAATCAACAATGGTTAGAAGTTTTAAAAAATTTGAACTATGTAAAGAATGTAGAGATTATAGGAAATAAAATTAAAATACAAGTTGGGAACATTGGATTGAACAAGAATATGTTACTAAGAAATGCATTGGATCATCATGTTGATCTTGTAAAGTTTGAAATAATTAGTGATACATTAGAAGAGATATTTTTAAAATTGGTGGTGGGAAAGTGAATAATTTTAATGTGGTAATGAAGAAAGAATTTGTTCAAATCGTACGAGAATTTAAAATTATTTGGCTGCCACTTGCATTTATTTTTTTAGGGATCACACAACCAGTTGTTAGTTATTATTTACCATCCATATTAAAAGCGCTCGGTGGAGCGCAAGGTATCACAATTGATTCTAGTATGGCTGCTCAACAAGGTGGGGAAGTACTTGCGAGTACATTAGCGTCTCAATTTGATCAGCTAGGAGTTATGATTATTGCAATTTCGATGATGGGGGTCATACAGACAGATAAAGTCAACGGTATGTTGGCTTTTATTCTTACAAGACCTGTAACTGTATTTTCGTATATAAGCGGAAAAATAAGTTCCAATTACATATTTGTTGCTTGTAGTGCAGCGTTAGGTTACGTGATTTCGTATCTGTATGTTAATTTATTATTTTCAAATGTTATTTTTGTGGATATGGTTATAGCCTTGTTGTTTTATCTGTTATGGGTTCTGTTTATGGTATCTTTTACTACGATGATAAGTACTGTTTTTAATAGCCAAGGTGTTATTGCGTTAATTTCAATTGTATTTCTACTGGGGTGCAGAATTGTAGTTGGTTTGAACCCTATCATAGATCTAATAAATCCAGCGAGTATGAGTAAAAATGCTATGGAAGTTTTAATTAGTGGAGCAGTCGATGCGAAAGAAATGTGGAATGTTATAGTAGCGCTTATAAGTATTGTACTAACAATTCTAATAACGAACTTTTGGATTTCTAATAAAAAATTTAACAATGAGTAACAGTGTTTAGCATTCGCATACTGTCAAAAGAAAAATGTAACAAAATTACCGAATCTTGCGTTATTGTAATTACAGAACGAATACTCCGGAGGATAATAATTGAAAAGACTTTCAAATATGACTCTTATAATTGGGCTAGTACTGCTAATTCTTTCCGGATGTAGCAGAGATGTCCTGGGTGATGAAAAGAACATCTGAGGAATATGTCAAGGCACAAGGCTATAAAATTATTTCCTCCAGAGGTCAAGTTCTAAGCTACATTTTAGACAAAAGCAAGCTTTTCGGAAGTACGAAATCAATACCATTTCAACAGAGTTGGGGTGTTCAAAACAGAACCCGATGCTTATTTTGGAAAACAAATAACCATAACTACGATTGTATGGAGTTCTCCAGAATTGAAAATGTTCCTCATATTATTTCGCCAAGCTGCTTGCTGATTGTTTTTCTTTCCACATCATCGTAATTACAAGACCAATAAACAAAATAACAGCAGCAAAGAGATACGGATAGTTAATGTTTACATCAAATAATATACCGCCTAACGCGGGCCCGACGATATTGCCTAAGCTTGTATATGTTGAGTTCATTCCAGCAATAAATCCTTGTTCTTTTTCGGCAGTTTTTGATAAATAGGTCGTTAATGCTGGTCGTAGCAAGTCAAATGCGAGAAAGATGAAGCAAGTTATTAGCAAAATGGCTAAATAGCTAGAGATCATGGTGGATGCTACCGCTAATACTACGCCAGCAATTAAGCATATCTGGATGAGTTTCTTTTCACCGAGTTTATCTACCATTTTACCAAACATAAAGACCTGAACTACAACCCCGAAGATTGCGCTTATTGTTATAATGGTAGCAATATCTCGTGGAGTAAAACCAAATTTATGATCAGAATACAGACTAAATACAGTTTCATATGCTGATAAACCAAAGGCCAGTACAAACACAATAATAAAGGCAATAATGTATAGTGGATGAAATGATCGTTTGAGATCACTTACAAAGTTTGTATCTTTTTTAAGCTGAGTGGTTTCCAAAAGCTGCTGTTTGGTTAGTGGCTCTGTTAAAATAAATAGGGATGAAATACATGTTATCAATGCGAAGCCAGCAGCAAAGTAGAATGGGGCACGCACTCCCAGCTCAGCAATAAAACCTCCGATACCTGGGCCAATAATAAAACCAATACTAATGGCAGCAGAAATATAGCCCATCGCTTTTGGCCTTTCCTCTACTGAGGTAATATCTGCAACAAAGGCAGTAACGGCTGGCATAATAAATGCACTACTAATGCCTCCTAGAACTCTGGATAAATAAAGAACGGATACATGTGTACCTATACCAAAGATCAACTCTGATACGCTGAAGATGAATAAGCCGATTATGATCATTTTTTTTCTGCCATAACAGTCAATCCATCGTCCTGCCAGGGGAGACATAAGTAATTGTGCGAACGCAAAGGCTGCTACAAGATAACCCATCGTTTGGCCTGATAAATGCATGATATTCATAAAGGATGGCATAACAGGGATGATAAGTCCGACTCCCAGAAAAATAATGAATATATTACTTAATAGAATGAGTAAGACTGTTTTTTGTTCTTTCAATGGTTTCTTCATGAAGCAATACCTCTCTCTGAAAAATCATAGCTGTGAAATACCTCTCCAAAATACGGTCCATGAGGCATTTAGTTTACCGTTTAAACGTTTCTCATTATTTCCATATGCAAGCTCTAGCATGATCGAATCAACTATACCTAAGAAGGCAAGAGTAGTTATGAAGGCTGTATCTTTCATGATGGCTTTGGCATCGATCCAATCTTGAAATTTGCTTTCTAGTACGGTTTGAATCTTTTTTTTCGTATCGATTACTTCCTCATTAATCGCTGTTGCAAGATGGAGAGGTGGAAAAAAAGACATACGCAGCCAAAACTTTAACTGCTTGCTCTGTTGAAACAAATCAAAGATCATCTATCCCTTAGAAATGAGCATAGAGAGACTGTTTTCTCATACCGACATTCTCGGCAATTTGAGACTGAGATACTCCCTAATACCCATTAATTGCAAAAAAATTTATAACGACGTCTTTAACCTCTTTACTTTTCAATAGAATCACCTCGATGTTAACGAACGTTGGTCAGTTATTTTATCAAATTTAATTTATTTATACAAATGTAAATTGCTCTCAGTGTTTAAGGTCGAGAGGTTATTCTATACTCATGGACCCCCTTTTAATGTACAGATCAGAAGCTCTCTTGCTCTTGCCAAGGGAGCTTTTGTGTTTATAAAAAGAACATTCCAAGCATAATCTGCTCATATTCGAGAACCTTTTGGAACAAAATTTTCAAACAAGCAAACCATGTGAGAAATGACTTTCCGATATTACGTACATTCCTACGGATGATGGGTGGTTGTTATGCCTTGGTGGTGTGTTGGATCTGCATGGCCGCGTGCTTGTAAGCTGGGCTATAGACAGACGCAAGAAGACGGCAACTTGTTTCTTCCGCATTGGAACAAACCATAGGTCATAATCAAAAACTCATGTTTGACTGACATGGTTTTTTCCTTTTGCTTAAGGATATGTTAATCTCTATACATCGACAAATATATCCCATAAACCAAGAAGGTGATGCCCGATGACAACTAATTCCATACCCAATAGATTAATCGCTGAGAAATCCCCATATTTGCTTCAACATGCCTATAATCCCGTGAAATGGTTCCCGTGGAGTGAAGAAGCATTTGATACAGCGAGAAGAGAAAATAAGCCCATCTTCTTATCTATCGGCTACTCTACTTGTCATTGGTGCCACGTTATGGCACACGAATCCTTCGAGGATGATGAAGTAGCGGAGCTGTTAAACAGAGATTACATAGCAGTAAAGGTAGACCGCGAGGAGCGACCGGATGTTGATAACCTGTATATGTCGGTATGCCAAGCGCTAACTGGTCAGGGAGGATGGCCGCTTACGATCGTAATGACACCGGAGAAGAAGCCTTTCTTTGCAGGCACCTATTTCCCGAAAGGTCGCAAGTATGGCCGTAAAGGGTTAATGGAGCTGCTGCCACAGCTTACAGGTAAATGGAAGGAGGACCCTGAACGCGTAGTTGAGTTGAGCAATCAAGTCGTGTCAGAAACGCAAAGTAGATTGATTGCCAATCTGGAGGGGGACATATCGGAAGAGTCGCTGGAGCAGGCTTACCAGATCTATGAAGAGCTGTTTGACAGCCAGTACGGAGGGTTTGGCGATGCTCCGAAGTTCCCGACTTCTCATAACTTGTCCTTTTTGCTTCGCTATTACAAACGTACTAACAATGAACATGCGCTTGCTATCGTTGAGAAGACATTGGACAGTATGTACCGAGGCGGTATGTACGATCACGTAGGCTTCGGTTTCGCCCGTTATTCAACGGATGAGAAGTGGCTGGTCCCACATTTTGAGAAGATGCTCTACGATAATGCACTGCTCACGATGACGAATATCGAAGCGTATCAGGTTACCGGCAAGAAGCAATACGCTGAGGTTGCGGAGCAAATCATCACTTACGTGCTGCGAGATATGACCGATGCCGGAGGTGCTTTCTACTCTGCAGAGGATGCGGATTCAGAAGGTGAGGAGGGCAAGTTTTACATCTGGATACCCTCCGAGATTAATCAGGTGCTGGGTGACGAAGAGGGTGAACTTTATTGCAGCGTTTATGATATAACAGATGAAGGAAACTTCGAAGGACAGAGCATCCCAAATCTGATTCAATGGACCCTTGAAGATGCTGCAAGGCTTAAGCAGATTCCACTTAAGGAACTAACCAGACGATTAGAGACTTCAAGGAAAAAGCTATTTGAGTATCGGGGACAACGAATCCATCCGCACAAGGATGATAAAATACTCACATCTTGGAACGGGCTTATGATTATGGCGCTGGCCAAAGCAGCAAAGGCATTGCAAAAGCAGGAGTATGCACTGGCAGCACGCCGTGCCGTTGATTTCATCCTTAAGGAGCTTCGTCGTGAGGACGGAAGGCTGTTGGCACGCTACCGTGATGGACAAGCTGCTTTTCTAGGATATTTGGATGATTATGCTTTTGTAGTATGGGGTTTAATCGAGCTGTATGAAGCTACCTTTGAGCTTGAACTGCTGCAAGCGGCTGTTGAACTAAATGAGGAGATGCTACGTCTGTTCTGGGATAAGGAGAAGGGGGGATGCTTCTTCTACGGTGAGGATGGCGAGCAGCTATTTACACGCCCTAAGGAAATTTATGACGGAGCGATGCCTTCAGGAAACTCTGCAGCTGCGTTAAATATGGCTAAACTGGCTAGCTATACGTATAATGCCAAGCTGTCCCAAAAGGCGGACGAGCAGCTCAAAGCATTCGCGGGTTCGGTACAGAAATACCCCTCAGGGCATGCCTTGTTTATGATGGCACTCGATTATACGGTGAGCGCACCAATGGAAATCGTTCTTGCAGGTGATCCAGCTAAGGCAGATATGCAGGAGATGATCGCCAAGCTGCAGACTCAATTTTTGCCAAATGCAATCATGATGCTGCACCCAAAGGGGGAGCAAGGGGATGCGGTCCGTAGGTTGATTCCACTCGTACAAGATAAAGTGCAGCTAGGTGGCAGAGCCACAGCCTATGTATGTGAAAACTTTGCGTGTCATTCGCCGACAACTGACTTGGAAGAGCTAGAAGATCTGAATGCTTGAAGCTCCCAGAGATCGACGATGGGGAATGTCGCTAAAATAGTAATGTTCCAGGACAACTGCAGTTCAGTAGTATACTAGCTGGAAGCCCAAAGCAAAAAGCCCGACACCCCCTTCAACAAGGGAGAGTCGGGCTTTTGCTTTTTTTAATATTACTTTTGCTGAAGCATCATCTTCCACAGATCGGCGGCATCATAACCGAGTCTCCATGCAGCTACGCCTGCAATATCATACTTATTGGCGATTTCTAGCCGCGCTTTTACGGTTTCCTCATTCTCCAACCAGAACACTCGTTTATTATCATTCTCGCTATATTCAACCTTATATTGACCGAACTTGTTGTCGAACGTCAATGTTGCTTTCTTGCTCGCGATTAGCGCAGGCAAATCCTTCATAAGGAGTGCGCGGTTATCAATTAGATTTCCGCTGCTGTCAACCTGCCATTCGCGAACGTAGAACGGTATCCCCATGATCAGTTTATCTCTAGGAATCCCATAGGAGAGAAACTCCTTAATCCCTTCCTCAACCCACTCCAATCCTGCAACAGGACCTGGTTCCGTGCTCCCTTTCCAGTACTGGTCATAGGTCATGGTGATAATATAGTCTACAGTTTCACCAAGCTTCTCGTGATCAAAGGCTGTTTGTGCATTCCATTTCACACTACCACGTGGAAGATCTATCGAAATGAGCAAGCCTTTGTCATGTGCTGTTGCGGTCAGGTTCTTAATGAAAGCAGTGTAGGCAGCGCGATCCTTTCCTGAGAGGCTCTCAAAGTCAATGTTAAGCCCCTCTACTCCCAAAGCAACGCCTTTGTTAACTAAGGCCTGAATAAATTTATTTTGCGCTTCGGTATTGGACAGAAATTGACTGGTAAGCGCGGCATCGAATTGATTGTTCACAAGCGGCATAACCTTATGGCCCTGGCCTTGCAGCCATGCAACCGTATCCTTGTTCGATGTATCTGTTAACGTTCCAGAGCTATCAGCTAGGCTGAAGTATGTCGGTGATACTACATCAAGACCGGTTGTATTGTTTACTTGACTGCGAATCGTATCATTATTTGAGCTGCCGTTCCAGCCCCAAAATTGCAAATTCTGGTAATTATCCCAGATGACTGTACTGTCATCCAACAAACGGACGGAAGCATTACTATAGCCCATAGCATAGTTTAAAGCATTAGTAATACTGGAATAGTCAGCAATCCATCTGTCACTTTGGTACACTTGATAATAAGGATAATTAGTCCAAATACTGCGTTTGCTGCCTGAGAAGGCTGGATCGACATTTATGATTTGAGTATGGTCAAATTGTTTAGCATATGCTATTGCATCATCCAGATTCAGAAAAGCATTCAAGATAGTATCGTACTGGTACACTTGATAGTTTTTTACATTGGAAAAAACTATCTGATTGTTCATTTGACTGTTAGCAATGGTAGAGTTGCCCCATTTCAAAGATTCATTAACTGCATCCTCAAGATAGGCGAATGACCAGGCATCACTAGTATTTGTACCTTGATAGACATGATAGATTCGGTCGTTCGATGAACGCAGCTCAGCCTTGCGAGAGTCAGGGATATTGTCCCATACCCATTGGTGGCTGCTTAGCTCAATGATATGAGTATTGCCCCACTTTTTGGCTTCGGCCATGGCTTCATTTAGTGTGACAAACTCCCAGGAATCGAGTGTAGCATCACCTTGGTAAAGCCGATATTTCGGATAATTGTTCCAGACCCAGCCGTCAGACTGAAGGTCACGGACGCTGGCGTGTCCCCATTTGGAAGCCTCTCGGATCGCTTGATCTAGAGTAGCGAACTCCCACGTAGAGCTGCTTAGCCCACTCTGATATACCTTGTAGCGCGGGTAATTGTTCCACAGCCACTTGCGGGTAGAAATTTCTTCAACATGACTGCTTGTGTATGACTTAGCGTAGTTTTCAGCCGATTTGTAATCTGGTGTTTCCATCAGAATATGACTGTCCTGATAGACTCGGTATTTAGATGTTTTATCCGCAGCCATTGCTGTACTGGTTGAAGAAAGGAACAGTGCCAGAACGGACGCGATCAATAGGGTATTGCGCTTCAAATTGCATCAGCCTCTTTCTACTATATCTACTAAATTAAACGCAAATAGGTACTAGTAAGTTGCGTAGGAAAATAGTAGAAAGAAGATTCGCTCTATTTTGTTACAAAGTCGTGAAAAAAAATCCCCTATCCGGTTGACCGGTATAGGGGACTTCTTGTTTGGCTTATCTTGTTTAATTGATATTGATGTCTGCAACGATTTCCTCATCCAATTGTAGTTGGATTTGGTCTCGGAACACACGAACGTTCTGCTGTGTTAACAAGTAACGTTCGATAGCCTCCAGAATATTCGCTGCAATAATAATTTGGCTGCGACCTTCGGCAAGGACCTCTGCAGAGAAGCCATAGTCCTCGTCCCACATCATCTCAACCTCTATCTGGTTCGGTTGCAGCCGTTTTCTTTCGGCCATATGCAAGCATATAGCATTAATAATTTCTTGTTCGGATAGTCTCATGTTTAGGTGACCTCGTTAATCCTTAGGGATTAGTAGCGCTTAGGCTCTTGATCAAATTTGCGTTTGTTACGGAAATGCTGCACAATTTTGATAACAACCGCGACCAGGGCCACGACAGCTAATACATTGACTAGCAATCCTAAGATATCACCAAGTGCTCCCAAGTTGCCGAATAGGCCGCCGAATAACATACCAGCTAAACCACCGATCAGCATACCCTTCATCAAACCACCGCTAAAAAAGCCGGGCTTTGCTCCTGTAGTAGGATTTGTTGCAGCGTTCGGTGTCTTAGTAGCAGCACTAGGATCCGCTTTGGTAGCACCGCTGTTTTGACTTGGAGTCGTGTTCGAATTGAAGCTTTTCTTACCGCCACTATAAGACTTGGCAGCATCGACAACGCCTACGGCACTAAACGAAAATGCAATCGTTAACGCCAGCATAACCATGGATAATTTTTTCCACATACCATTAACCCTCCATCATAATTTTGAGTAGAATTATACCTCATGTATTTACTACGAAAAATCTACACAAAGGTTTCAGTTTTTATCCCTTCTTGATACAATAAGAATAACCATTGTGTGACCACAATAATCATTTATTAATTCATGTATATACAGAGGCGGGAAATCATGTCCAAATATCCTCAAGCTTATATCGATTATTTGATTTATTTTCATTCGCAAAGAGATTATTTTGAGTGTCACGAAGTGCTGGAAGAATATTGGAAAGAGCACCCTAACGACCCACTGGCCACGGCTTATGTTGGTTGCATTCAGGTTGCAGTGTCACTCTATCATCAGCGTAGGGGGAATTTGGCGGGAGCGGTAAAAATGCTGCAAAGTGCATTAAAGAACTTTATCGAATCCGATTTAATTAAGCTTGGTATAGAACCTGATGATTTTCGCGCACAGCTTACGGCTCGTCTGGCGCAATTGACTGCTCCTGACTTTCAGTATGAGGATTTGAATATTCCATTGGCAGATGCCGAGCTAGAGGAGATTTGTGTAAAGCAGAGTATTGAAAAAGCTTTGATGTGGCAGTGCTACAGTGATTTTTCGAATACGTATCTGATTAACAAACATACTTTGAGAGACCGTAGTGTGGTTATAGCGGAGCGAGAACTGAGTCGACAAACTAAACAAGCAGCAAAGAGGGTAAAAGAATGAGCATCATGCCTGACCTTAAGCTGGGTAAAATAGTTGTAGTTGATGATGAACCGAATATTGTGGAAGTGATCAGACTCTATCTGGAGCATGCCTCATATGAACCGGTTATTACTTATCGTGGCGGTGAGGTCATACAACTACTGAGGGACCATAAACCGGATTTGGTTCTGCTTGATGTGATGCTGCCGGATTATTCTGGTTTTGAGCTTTGTGCTCACATTCGGGGAGAGCCGGGACCGATTGCACAAACGCCGATCATTTTTCTCACCGCCAAGGGTGAATCAATAGATAAGCTGCGGGCCTTTAATTTAGGTGTGGACGATTATATAGTCAAGCCTTTCGATCCGAACGAACTGATTGCGAGAATTAAGGCTGTGCTAAGGCGCACTCAATCTCAAAGCACTACCGCTGTCAGACAGAAGTTGGAACCGCTTAAGAAGACTCTCCGAATTGGTGAGTTGATGGTGGATCCAGACCAGTATAGGGTTACATTAGCCGGTATAAGGATGGACTTAACTCCCAAAGAGATCGAGCTGCTGCACTTTCTTGCTTCAAATCCTGGCAGAGTTTACTCACGTGAGGATTTACTCGGTTATGTGTGGAACTTTGACTTCAGCGGCGGTACTCGAACCGTAGATGCACATGTTAAAAATTTGCGTAAAAAGCTAGGTGCCAGCACGGAATGGTCGATCCAAACACTGTGGGGGATAGGGTATTCCTTCGAGGTGCCTCGTCATGCTTAACCTTTGGCTGAAGAGCTTTTATATTAAAATATTTTTATCATTTTTAGTAACCTGTATTTTGTTCTTTGTAGGTTTGGCGTTGTTTTGGAATTCATATTTTACAGATTTGTTTTATAAGGATAAAAAAGAACTGCTTTCTTCGCGATTTGGTGAAGTGTCCAAGCTGCTGCCATCGGTTCAAGAAGGAACGATATCGACTCGTGAGCTGCGGTTTGGAATAAGGATTATTTCCAGAAGTATTAATGGAAGCGTATGGCTGGTGGATGCTCAGGGTATGGTATTAAACGGCTCCTCTGAAAGAGAGGGCTCTGTCATTCCCAAAGTTATGGATACTTTATTTATTGAGGGCTTAAAAGGGAACTCAGGCTTCATTGCCAGTCAAAACAGGATTGATGAGCGTGCTAGAGATGGTTTGTTAACTTATTATGGGCCAGCGCAGATGAATGGTAAACCGATTGTAATCTTCTTAAATGTACCGGCTGTTGAGGTAAGTGAGGCGCTTGCCGCTGTGCGATGGAATATTGTCGTACCCTTGTTATTTTCTCTATTGACGGTTGGAATTATTCTATATATGTTATCTCGTAAGCTGGCCGGACCGCTTCAAATGATGAACCGTGCAGCTCTGGAGCTTGCAGGTGGAGATTTCTCTGCCAGGGTGCCAGTAACCTCTGACGATGAGGTTGGGGAGTTGGCTAAGAGCTTCAACTTTATGGTGGATCAGCTTGTTCAGTGGGAGGACGCAAGACAAGAGTTTCTGACGAATGTATCACACGAGCTTCGCTCACCTTTGACCTCTTTGCGTGGTTTAATTATTGCGATGAACGATAAGGTAATTCCGGAGGAAAAGTACGGTCACTATTTGAAAATTTGCGATTACGAGGTACAGCGATTGCAAAGGCTTGTTAATGATCTGCTGGACCTAGCAAGAATTCAGAATGGGATGGATGTTTTCCGGCTGCGTCCGCTTGTTCTCAATGAGAAAATCGAGAAAATGCTGGACCTGCTTAGAACAGCTATGAATGATAAACAGATTATTCTGCACGAGCTGCTGCCAAATGCTGAAGGTCCACTAGTTATCGCAGAACTGGACCCGGACAGGTTTGCGCAAGTCCTGCAAAATTTACTTTATAATGCCATCCAATTCACTCCTCCCGGTGGCAGTATATTCGTAGAGCTGTACTCGGAGGATGGGAATGCTGTCATAGTTATCCGAGATACAGGCATTGGTATGGCTGAAGAGGAACTGAACCGGATATGGGACCGCTTTTATAAAGTGGAGCATTCCCGTGCCTCCGGATCTGAAGGTACAGGCCTGGGTCTGACAATTGTTAAGCATTTGGTTAACGGAATGAAAGGTACCATAGCTGTTTCGAGCGAACTTGGGAACGGAACCGAGTTTACTCTGACCTTTCCATTAAGCGCAAATAGGAGCTATTAATTTTACATATTTTTCACAAATCACTCACAGTTTAATCAAAGTTAACCCTTATTCTGTCTCTAGGAGTTTTGCGAAAGCGTAGGGAAAGGGGGCTGACTTATGAAGGCAATGCGAATGTTGATTGTAGTCTTTGTTGTGACTGTTACAATGAATGGCTGCGCAGCTTCTGCAACGCCAGTTCCGCCTTCAGCCTCATCCTCTCAAGTTGTTCATGTAAAGGATAGACAAGATGACATTCAAAACAGCCGAGAGAGAGAAATGGTTTTGTTGTTCCAAAGTCTATTGCAAATGAGCAAACGGGATAATTTAAATATAAGCACAACACAAGCGGAGAGCCTGCTTCCCCTCATTAAAAGAAATAGTAAAGACGGGGAGCTCGGATTATGGGATCATGATAAAATTATGGCATTGTTAAGGGATGAGCAGAAGCAATATGTCAAAGATTTTCTAGAAGAGACCCATATCCGCAAGGAGCATTACAAAGTGCTTAAAGAGCAGCCAGGGATAAGTGAAGAAGAGCGTTACAATATGATAAATGAATTTATTTCTAAACGAGCACAAGAACGAGATGGAGAGCTCCCGCCTCCCCGCCGCAATTCTGATGAGGATACTCCTTCTGGAGGCGGAAACGGCCCCGGAGGGAAAAATATTGAGCAGCAGCTAATCGACATGCTTGAGGCTAAGCTGCGCAAAGAGTAGTCAAGATAAACGTACATATAAAAGGACTGTTGGGGTGATCAAGCTAACCCAACAGTCCTTTGTTGTATTGAAAGAAAAGCTATCGCTGATAGACGAATGTATCTTCATCGAAAGGGCTTCGAATAGAAGCTCTTGTTATTACTTTCTTTACTTATTGTTCATCGCCGCAATCTATGACGTCTAGTCGGCCTGTTTCAGGATGCATGATTAAGCCGTGAACGAGCAGATTTTTTGGCAGCAAAGGATGCTTTCGAATCAAATTCACGCTATTAACAACCCCATCATGGACGTAATCGAAGCCAGTAAGAAACTTGTCCAGATTGATACCGGCGTTTCGTAAGGTGGCGATCATATCCTCGGTAACGCCGCGACTTTGCGCTTTTTCAATTACTGTCTGTGGATTGAGACCAGTCATACCGCATTCATAATGTCCTACTACGAAAACCTCTTCCGCGCCAAGCTCATAAACGGCAACTATAATGCTCCGCATGACGCTTCCGAATGGATGCGTTACTATCGCTCCCGCATTTTTAATAACTTTGGCATCACCGTTACGCAAATCCATGGCTCGCGGCAGCAGCTCGGTTAATCTTGTATCCATACAAGTTAGGATAACCATCTTCTTATCGGGAAATTTTGTTGTGCGGAATTGCTCATACTCTTTAGTTTCAACAAATTGTTGGTTGTGATCGATAATACTTGACAATAAGTCTGACATATATTCCCTCCGAATTATTTATTGTTAAATGGACTCCTATCCGTAATTCTAAAGCTCTCTTTTGTCTATAAGACGCATATTAGCGTTATATATTTGTCCATTGCTCTTTAATACAAAATCTCCTCGTGCAGGTGCATAATCTAAAGTCATTTTGTCCTCGAAATATACTTCATGCTTTTGCTCGTATACCAGCTCGAAGGGTGTTCCTTCGGCGCGCAGCTCTTTGTCCTCAGCTTGATTAACGATCCACAAGGTAGGCACACCGTTCGCCGAGCAGCCGCAGCCTTCTGAATCATGAACAAGCTTCAGTTCCCCAGCTCCTGAGTTCATCTTCTTGTTAATTTGTTCTATGGCTTGATTAGTGAAAGTAATATGCATAGGTGGTCACTCCTTTTCATCCTTCTATTTTACCATAAATACGGATAGATTTGCTTCTCTTTTCTGTACACAGTATGATCAAAGAAATACGACTTAAGGAGAGTGACGGTTCATGACAACCAACGGGTTTATACAGAAGCTTACAGAGTTTAAAGAGTATTTGAAAATAATGAAAAGCTATGAAGAAGCGGTAGGTTTAATATATTGGGATATGCGAACCGGTGCACCTAAGAAGGGGATTTCTACACGCTCAGAAGTTGTTGGTGTATTATCTGGAGAGCTGTTCAAAATGTCAGTTTCTGAGAAGATGGGAGAGATGCTTGCGTATTTGACTGAACAGGATCATTTCTCCAAGCTGGATCGAATCGAACAAAGAATTGTAACTGAATCCAAGAAGGATTATGACCGCAGCAAACGAATTCCACCGCAAAAATATCAAGATTACGTTGTGCTGACTGCACAAGCGGAGTCCGCATGGGAAGATGCGAAGCATCAATCGGATTATGCCATGTTCCAGCCTTATCTAGAGAAAATCGTTGCAGCTAATCTCGAGTTTATAGACTTGTGGGGATATGAAGGACATAAATACAACACATTGCTGGACATGTATGAACCCGGTATGACCGTAGCTAAGCTGGATCAGGTGTTCGGAGCGCTTCGCGAGAAAGTCGTTCCGCTGCTGGCTGCTATTCAAGCGTCGCCACATCAACCAAAGACCGACTTCTTGAAACAGACCTTTGACAAGGAGAAGCAGAAGAAATTCAGCCTATACATATTGAAACAAATGGGATACGACTTCGAGGCCGGTCGTTTGGATGAAACGGTACATCCTTTTGCAACAGGGCTCAATCCCGGTGATGTGCGCATAACTACCCGTTACCTGCTTGATGATGTGAACAGCGCGTTGTTCGGCACGATTCATGAGGGCGGTCATGCGTTATATGAGCAGAATATCTCGAAGGATCTGATCGGGACACCGCTTTGTACGGGTACATCCATGGGGATACATGAATCCCAATCGCGGTTCTGGGAAAATATGATAGGACGCAGCCGTCCGTTCTGGAAACGGTATTACGGTGATCTGCAAAATAACTACTCTGGACAATTTGACAATGTGCCGGTCGAGGATTTTTATCGTGCTACCAACGAGGTAAAACCTTCATTAATAAGGATAGAAGCAGATGAGCTGACTTATAACTTGCATATTATGGTACGTTACGAAATTGAGAAAGAGCTATTTAGCGAAACAATTCGAGTAGCGGATCTACCTGAGGCTTGGAACGAGAAATACAAAGACTATTTGGGAGTATCTCCAGCAAATAATGGGGAAGGGGTACTTCAGGATGTACATTGGTCTGGTGGTGCTTTTGGTTATTTCCCATCCTATGCGCTAGGCAATATGTATGCAGCTCAGATGATGCGCACCATTCGCAAGGAATTACCGGATTTCGACGGTTTGATCGAAGGCGGCAACCTGCTGCCGATCAAGGATTGGCTGGCCGAGAAGGTATACCGACACGGTAAAGCTCTCACCCCAACTGAGATCATCACATCAGTGACCGGAGAAGAATTGAACCCAGATTATTTGGTCCAATATTTTAATGAGAAGTACGGGGACATTTATAAGCTGTAAGTAAGACTAAGAATCGAAATCAGAACTTGACGAAATCATTCAATTTCAGGTCCTTACCTGGCTCAGCGCTTGACGAGACCTTACGAACGACAATACAAGTAAATTCGGTGATAATAACTGTATGTTCGCAGGATTGTGCAGGGAAGGGTCAAGCACTGAATTTGAGGTTAAACCGTAAAGTAATAGAAAAAAAGAGCTCCAAGATCAGAAGCGATAATTCGCGACTGCTTGGGGCTCTGGTTGTTGTGTAGAGAGTTTGACAGCAAGCTGTTAGTTAAGGCTTCACATCATACAGCTTGTAAAGGCCATCTAACATCAGGTTTGCTGCTTTTACACCACCAGCTGTATTCCAGATTACATCATCCACTTTGTGAACATTGCCGTTTTTGACAACATTCAAGTTTTTCCACAATGGATCATTCAACCATTCTTGCTCTTGCTTGGTTCCTTTTCCATCTCCGGTGTCATAGGTGAAGTAAAGCATCATATCAGCTTCGGCTTCTGGCAAGCGTTCTTTGCCGATTTCGTCTACAAATGTTTCTTTACTTTTTGGTGCAGGACGAGCAATCCCGATTTGTTTAAAGATAATACCAGTGAAAGTATCTTGTAAGTAAACTCTTGTTTTTCCAGCCATAAAACGGACTACCGATACGGTTTTACTCAGCTTTTCAGGACCCGCTTTTGCTTTGAAATCCTCGATGCGTTTATCAAAATCGGCAATGATTTTGGTGCCTTCAGCTTTTTTGTTTACAGCCTCTGCATATAGGGAGAAGTTGCCTTTCCATTCACCGCGTAGTGTTTCAGAGAAAACGGTAGGGGCGATAGCATTTAATTGATCATAAATTTTCTCTTGACGCAATTTATTGCCGATGATCAAATCCGGCTTTAATCCGGCGATCAGCTCAATATTCGGCTGTGCTTCTTCACCTAACGGAATTACGCCTTCCAATTCAGCTTTAGTATGGTCGTACCATGGATTGCCGGTAAAAGATTTGACAGCGCCAACTGGTTTAATACCAAGAGCCAAGAGTGCCTCTGTACCTTCATTTGTTAAAATAACAACGCGTTTCGGAGTACCCTTCAGCTCGGTTTGACCCATAGCATGCTTAACTGTTCGTGATGGCTCAGCTGACCCGGCTGGTGTATTTTCAGGCTTAGCTGTATTCTTGTCACCCGCTGCTGTTTGTCCGCATGCTGCTGTAAGAAGCATAAGCACCAGCATAACGGCGATTGATCCGCTTCTAGTGATACGTTTGTGTAGAAAATTACTTAACATTGTCGTATATCCCCCAGTATGTATGATATGTAAAATTTGATAATGATTCTCATTCCCATAACGATATTAATAAATTTTCAAGTCATTGTCAATATCGAATTGAAAATGATTTTCAAAATCATTGACAAGTGATAATGGTTCTCATAGAATAAGGAGAATAATATAAGGTCTACGTTGTAGAAATATTAAATGATCAGAGGTTGTTATGAACGCATTCTTACACACAAAACAGAGAAAAATCATCGGACTTATCATTTTCTTCGTTATATGTATACTGTCCATGATGAGCAGCATCATGTTTGGTCTTTCAACGTATTCACTTCAATCTGTAGTTGAAGCCTACAATCATTTCAATGGTTCGAATGAACATCTCATCATTAAATCCACTCGAGTTCCCCGTGCATTAATTGCAGCTGCAGTGGGAGCGAGCTTAGCAGTTGCTGGAGCCCTAATGCAAGCGGTAACTCGAAATCCACTGGCTTCGCCTAGCTTGTTCGGAGTGAACTCGGGAGCAGCCTTTCTGATCGTACTATCGGTAAGCTATCTGGAGGCAGCGACTCAGAACATTCCATTTGTATGGATCGCCTTCGTAGGGGCTGCCGTCAGTGCGGTTATCGTCTATGTATTGGGGTCACTCGGAAGAGACGGAATGACGCCGGTCAAAATTACTTTGGCTGGAGCCGCTGTTACTGCATTTTTCTCTTCGCTTACACAGGGAATACTGTTAACCAACGGCAAGGCTTTTGATCAAGTATTGGTTTGGCTGGTTGGATCTGTTGCTGGCAGGGATCTGCAGATGCTAACCACGGTTGCTCCCTATATTGTAGTAGCTTTGCTGGGTGCAATTATCCTATCGCCTCATATTAATGTGCTGGCCATGGGAGATGATGTGGCGAAAGGCCTGGGCCAACGAACCGCATTTATTAAATTGGGTGGAGCGGCCGTAGTGATTGTGCTGGCTGGCGGATCAGTTGCAGCTGCGGGACCTATCGTATTTGTAGGTATCATTATACCGCATATTGCCCGTTTCTTAGTCGGTCCCGATCATCGTTGGATGATCCCGTACTGCGCTTTGCTGGGAGCTGTATTATTGCTGACAGCCGATATTGGAGCGAGATTTATCGTCATGCCGAAGGAAGTTCCTGTAGGTGTCGTTACGGCATTGATTGGCGTACCTTTCTTTGTGTATATTGCACGCAAAGGGGTGGATCGCAAATGAGTAAATATTCCACTTTTCGAGCAGGGAAAGCGGCTTCCTTTTTAATTAGCAAAAAGACATTTTGGAGTATTATTATTTTAACCTTGATAACTGCAGTACTGTTTATTATAAGCACAGGCGTTGGCTCGGTTAGAATTCAGCCGTTAGAAGTTATTAAAGTGTTTTTAGGCAGTGGAGAACAGACACATTCAATAATTGTCCAAACCCTGCGTCTGCCGCGGATGATTGTAGCTGTGCTAGCAGGAAGCGCCTTAGCTGTATCTGGAGCGATATTACAAGGAATGATCCGTAATCCTCTGGCATCCCCTGATATTATCGGGATAACCGGCGGGGCTACTCTTGGAGCGGTTAGCTTTTTCTTTTTTCTTGGCGATCGGGTTAGCATTCAATGGCTCCCAGTCTGCGCCATAATTGGTGCCTTTGTATCTACATTTCTCATTTATGTACTCGCATGGAAGCATGGGGTTTCCCCTTTACGTATGGTAATGATCGGTATTGGAATGGCAGCTGCGTATAGCTCAATCTCTTATATGTTGATGATTTCTGGGCCTATTATATTAGCTAACAAATCATTGACGTTTATGACAGGAAGTATTTATGGAGTCTCATGGGTAAAGGATGTGTGGACTCTAGCGCCATGGGTTCTTATTCTAATCCCAATAGCGCTGCTGCTGGCAAGAGAAGTTAATGTGCAGGAGCTGGGACAGGAGATAGCGGTCGGGGTCGGAAGCTCTGTTCAGAGAAACCGGTTTTTGCTGTTGATGATAAGTGTAGCATTGGCAGGAGCCGCGGTTGCTATTGGCGGAGCGATTAGCTTTATCGGCTTAATGGCTCCCCATATTGCGCGTAAGCTGGTAGGTCCTGCATTCGGAGGGGTGCTGCCTGTATCTGCACTCATCGGAGCGATTATTCTATTGCTCGCGGACTTGGCCGCACGCAGCTTATTCAGTCCGCTTGATATTCCCGCAGGCGTGTTCACAGCTGCAATCGGTGCGCCTTTCTTCATTTACTTATTATATCGGAACCGCCATACATAAAAACATTGGGAGATGACTAGCGGATGCATACATTGGAAGCAAAAAACCTATGTTTATCTTACGGTGCAACGTCGATTTTTAAAGATCTGAACGTTGCTATACCGAAAGGAAAGATTACTGTGCTGATCGGCAGCAACGGCTGCGGGAAATCAACATTGCTTCGCTCGTTAGCTCGTTTAATGAACCCTCAGAAAGGATCCATTGTCCTCGATGGACAAGAGCTGGCTAAGCTGCCGACGAAGGAGATTGCCAAACGGCTGTCTATATTACCGCAAGGCCCGACAGCACCGGAAGGCTTAACCGTTCTGCAACTGGTGAAGCAGGGCCGCTACCCATACCAAAGCTGGCTTCAACAGTGGTCAGAGGAAGATGAGCGGATGGTACGCTTATCCCTAAAGGCAACTGGAATGGAAGAATTTACAGAGCGTACAGTAGATGCGTTATCAGGGGGACAAAGACAACGTGCTTGGATCGCGATGACTTTGGCTCAGGGAACGGAAACTATATTATTGGATGAACCTACGACTTACTTAGATGTTACTCATCAAATTGAGGTATTGGACTTATTGTATGAGTTGAATGAGAAGGAAAACCGCTCGATTGTCATGGTACTGCATGATATTAATCTGGCTTGCCGTTATGCGCATCATATGGTCGCTGTTAAGGAAGGCCACATTTGGGCGGAAGGCGCACCGGAGGAGATTGTGAACGCGGACATGATTCGAGCTGTATTCGATATGGATAGTCAGGTGCTGCCGGATCCTTTTTATGGGACTCCTATGTGCATTCCTTTTGGCAAAGGGCGGACTCTTACTAGTGCCAAACAGCCTGAAGTAGTTGAACAACCCATTCTGCAGCAGGTTTGATTGAACCCATTGCAGGGAGTATTCTAAGACTCAACGATTTACAGAATTAAAAAAAGCGGCTCCCATTCACAGTTGTGGATGGTGCCGCTTTTTATATTTTGATGCAAGTACTAATTATTTTTTGAACCAGGATATGAGCTTTTCTACGGTTTCCTTCTCTTCTGGACTTTTGCTATTGAACTGTTCTACCTGCTTGTCGAGTCTGCCAATCTGAAAGCAGTAATCGTACATGGCGGCGGTCACAATGGATAAGCGAAGCACACCTTCTCGTTCCTCTGAATAGCTCTTGATCATCGTTTTCATAAAATCATCGTTAGCCTGCTCCATCTTTTCGTTTTCAGAGCTATCGGGCTTCAGTTTGTCTCCAAATTTCAGCAGTACATGCTCATGATACTTAATGAACATCTCCAAGTGAAGGTCGAAATAGGCATCAATTTCAGGTGTTCTTGCAGCTTGGAAGTAATGCTGTTCCACTGCATCAAGCACCTCAATACCTTTATGTAACGTCGTCAGCATCTGCTTATATACAACTAAGTGGCGGATCTGACTGAATGTAGACTTTTTGAGCTTTTTAAGATCCTCTTCGAATAAGGAATATTTTTGCGCTAAAGACTTCACTTCGTTTTCTAAGGCTTGTTTCTCTTGTCGGAACACGGATTCTTTGATTTCATCAGAAACAAAAGTTCTCAGCAGCAGCGATAGCTTGTTAAAAACGGTTTGGATTTGTTTCACAAACTGTTCTTTAGGCTTAGGTGGAAAAAATAAAACGTTAATGATAAAGGCTGATCCAATTCCAATTAAGCTTAGCAGAAAACGTGTCAATGCAAAATCCCACTGCCCAGAGGCTTCCATGACGACAATTACTGTAACGAGTGTTAGTCCTATGGTTTCCTCCATCTTGAGCTTCAAGCATATCATTATGGCGAGAATGCATACAATCCCAATGGCGAAAGGGTCTTTAGACAAGAACATTCCGGCAAGCATAGCCATTGCTGCCCCGAGGGTATTGGTCTGGAGCTGATCCAGGAAATGACGCCAGGAACGATAAATGGAAGGCTGCATAGCGAAAATAGCGGCAACTGCGGCAATGACAGGCAGTTGAAATTCAAATAGCATACTGATGTACAAGGATAAGGTAACTGCGATACCTGTTTTTAATACTCTGGCCCCGAATGCCATCGTTGTCACCTCTCTAGTTGGATATATTACATCTTATCATACCGAATATGAAGCAGAAACCATCTTACTCACAAGTGAATAAAGTTCGCTTTAGGAATCGAGAATTTCAAAAAGCTTCGTTAACCTTTTTCTGGGCTGCTGCATAGTCTATTGCAACAAAACAACCCAAGATGGAGGGACTGGCCAATGTTCAGTAAAAGATGGGGCACAGCACTTGCAATGGTGTTAGTCATGATTATGATGGTTACTGCATGTGGACCGAAGAAAGCAGAAGAGGCTGTTAAGGTGCGTATCGGTGAAGTAACAAGGTCGCTGTTCTATGCCCCACAATATGCAGCGATTAATAAAGGATTCTTCAAGGAGCAAGGGATTGATATCGAGTTGACGACTACACCAGGCGGAGATAAAACTATGACAGCGCTGTTGTCAGGTGGAATTGATGTAGCGTTGGTTGGTTCGGAAACGTCCATCTACGTACAGCAGCAGGGCAGCGGAGACCCGGTGATCAATTTTGCTCAACTCACACAAACAGATGGTACATTCCTTGTTGCACGGAAACCTCTCAGCGGAGGAAAGTTTGATTGGAGTACACTGAAAGGTAGCACATTTTTGGGCCAACGTAAAGGCGGAATGCCACAAATGGCCGGTGAATTTACTTTGAAGAAATATGGAATCAATCCTCAAAAGGATTTGAACTTGATTCAAAATATTGAGTTTGCCAATATCGCGACAGCTTACGCTTCCGGCACAGGAGAGTTCGTACAGCTGTTTGAGCCTCAAGCGACGATTTTTGAAAAGCAAGGAAAAGGCTATGTGATCGCCTCATTCGGTGTAGAAAGCGGTAAACTTCCTTATACAGCCTTTATGGCGAAAAAAAGCTACATCGACAAAAACAAAGAAGTTTTCCAGAAATTTACCAATGCTTTGCAAAAAGGACAAAACTGGGTGCAGGCTTCAAGCGCCGATGAAATTACAGCAGCTATCGTATCTTTCTTCCCAGATACGGATAAAGAAATTTTGAAAGGCTCGGTACAGCGCTATAAAGAGCAGGGCTCCTTCGCTACTGATGGAATTATTGATGAGCAAGAATGGAATAACCTGCAAAATGTGATGGAAGCGGCCGGAGAACTGAAGAGCCGGGTGGACTTTAAAACGATAGTCAATAATCAATTTGCAGAAAAGGCTAAACAAACGGTTAAGTAAACAGCCGAGACAGCGCCATTTTGAAAATCAAGTAGGGATGCTCAAAGCAAGGGGGAGGGATTCAACATGCCAATACAAACAGCTGTAGAGCTGGAAGAGGTCTCCCATGTTTACGTGAACAGCCAGGGTGCGTATCTTGCGCTAGAGCAAATTGGTTTGAAGGTAAACCAAGGAGAATTTGTCAGTCTGATCGGTCCCAGCGGCTGCGGAAAAACAACGCTTCTCTCATTGATAAGCGGTCTTCTAATACCGACTACCGGATCGGTGCGTGTTTCTGGGGAGCTGATCCAAGAGCCGACGCCGCGGGTAGGCTACATGCTGCAGCAAGACTATTTATTCCCATGGCGTACGATATATGAGAACGCCTCAATTGGGCTGGAGCTGATGGGCAGGCGCGATTCCGCTGCGAAAGAAACGGTGCTGGAGCTGCTGCATGACATGGGGCTTTCGGAGTTTGCCGACCGCTATCCGAACCAGCTCTCTGGTGGCATGCGCCAGCGTGTAGCACTAGTGCGCACTCTGGCAACCGAACCGGATTTATTGCTGCTGGATGAACCCTTCTCAGCGCTGGATTACCAAACGAAGCTTCAACTTGAAGATTTGGTAGCAGTTACGCTCCTTGCACGAAATAAAACAGCAATCTTGGTCACTCACGATATTACGGAAGCTATTGCTATGAGTGACCGGATAGTGGTGCTTCAGCCCAACCCTGGCAGGGTTCTGGCAGCCGTTGATATACCGCCAAACATACGTGAAGCTCTGCCATTAAAAGCAAGGGAAGAAGCGGGCTTTCATAATTTGTTTCACCGATTATGGGGATATTTCGAAGATATGGACGCTGAGGGAGGGAAGTAAGGATGAGTCGAATACCGGATACGGACTTAAAGTCAAACGGCCATTCCTTAAGAGCCCCCGCGACTCCAGCTTCCTTGGCTCAGAGCGAATATCGCTTGTTTCTATCTTCGGAGCAGAAGCTTACCTGGCAGGTCCGAGTAACACAGCTTGCCATATTAGTCGTATTATTAATCTCCTGGGAGCTAGCGAGCCGGATGCTGTGGATTGACGCGCTTCTCTTCAGCTCGCCTAGTCGCGTAGCAGTTCTTTTGTACACAAAATGGTTAGACGGCTCATTGCTGGTGCATGTTGGAGTAACCATGTGGGAAACATTAATAGGCTTCGTGCTTGGCACGCTGCTAGGTACGGCTGTGGCTGCGCTCATTTGGTGGTTTGGGTTTCTATCCCGTGTGCTAGATCCGTATATTGTCGTGTTGAACAGCTTGCCGAAGGTCGCTTTAGGCCCGCTATTCATTGTTGCCTTCGGTCCTGGAGCCTTGTCTATCATTGCCACAACACTTTCGATTACAGTAATTATCACGATCCTGGTTGTATATAACAGCTTCAAGGAGGTTGACCCGAATTATTCGAAGGTCATCCGAATTTTTGGCGGAAGCAAGCGCCAGGTATTTCAGAAAGCTATATTACCTGCAACGTATCCAACGATTGTTTCTACCCTTAAAGTTAATGTGGGGCTTTCCTGGGTTGGCGTCATTGTCGGGGAATTTCTAGTTTCTAAACAAGGACTTGGCTATTTGATCATCTATGGCTTTCAAGTGTTCAATTTCACGCTAGTTATAGGCAGTGTAATTGTTATTGCGATAGCAGCGACAGTTATGTACCAGGCAGTTGCTTTTCTCGAAAAGAAACTGACCGGCAAACCATAATAAAGATAGATTGGAAACAGTTAAGCTGGTGCGCCTTGTGATTATAGGGCGGATACTAGCTCTTTTTTTATGAAGAAATCGGGACAATCCTCTCGTTAAAATACAGGAAGCCATGGGGTTACAGTGGTTGTAGAACCTTATTAAAACAGATAAGATAGGGATAAAATGCTTAAATTGGGGATTGATTATGGGAATTCGGATTATAAAAACAGCTGTTGCGGTGGTTTTGGCTATTTATTTGGCACAATATCTTGGACTTCATTCTCCTTATTCAACAGGTCTTTTGGCTATTTTGGGTGTGGATGTTACAAGGCGCAAAGGGGTGCGGACATCGCTTCAACGAATTGCTGCCTCATTTCTGGGTCTGTTGATCGCGGCGTACTTATTTTGGCTGATTGGCTTTCATGTATGGGTTATAGGCATTTATATTCTCATTTTATTTCCAATCCTCGCTCGTTTCCAATTAAAAGAAGGAGTAGTGACTGGCTCGGTCGTCATGTTCCATGTCTTCGCAGAGAAGCAAATTAGCAGCGGGTTGATCCTTAATGAAATTGCATTGCTTTTAGTCGGACTAGGTACGGCTACCTTGATAAACATTATTTATATGCCTAGAGAGGACAGACAGCTTTTGGATTTGCGGGAGAGGCTGGAAACCTGCTTTTCTCATATCTTCAAAGAAATTTCTAATCATCTAAGAGATAATCGATACATTTGGAGCGGCAGGGAATTATTAGAGTCCAACGATATATTGGAACAAGCCATGAACGCGGTCAAACGCTCCAAGGAAAATGCATTATTTCAAGGTGACACCTTGTGGGCGGGCTATTTCTATATGAGAAAACAACAGATGGACTCGGTGGACCGAATGGTGCAGTATGTGGCCCAGGTATACCAGACATTACCGCATGGCGAGCTGTTGGCTTCGGTATTTGATGAAATTAGCGAGGATGTAAAGGTGGCGCATTATACAGGGCGGTCAGAGAAAAAGCTGGAGCTGCTAGAGAAGGAATTCCAAGAAATGCCACTGCCTTCCAGCCGTGAAGAATTCGAGATCCGCTCGGCATTGCTTCAGCTTATGGTGGAACTGAAATCCTATTTGGCGGTTGCAAAAAGAGAGAAAAAGCAAATGGAACCGGCAGCCTATGCCGATTCTGAATAAAATACCAAAAAGAGCAGAAAATTTTTGTCACCCTAGACGAATGTCCTGCATACAATTGTAATGAATGATTGTATGGAGGAGGTTGAAAGGATGTCATTAGATAAAGATTTGCACTACAGAGAGATCTATACTAAAGCTGTCTGTGGCAAAGGGCGCAAGTTTTCACAAGTAACGAACACGGTCACTCCGCCTCATGCTCCGACGAGTATATTGGGTGCTTGGATTATCAACAACCAGTACGATGCGGTAAAAGCTGGCGATGGCGTGGAGGTAGTAGGTACTTACGACATCAACATTTGGTATTCTTATGATAAAAATACCAAAACAGATGTTGCGAAGGAAACGGTATCCTACGTTGAAGGGGTTGGGCTTTCTTATCTGGATAAGAAGCATAGACCGTCAACGGCGGAAGTAACAGCTGTCGCTACTCAAGAACCGAACTGCGTGGAAGCTAGCATATCTTCCCGCGGCGACAGTGTAATCATCCGCGTAGAGCGCGAGTTCAAGGTTGAAATGATCGCAGAAACAAAAATTTGGGTTGTGGTGAACCCGAACGGCAGCGATGATTTCGACGACAAGCAAGTGGACTTTGGCAGTTCCGATGACGGTGATTTCGAAGATCTTGATCCTGATCTTTTGGATGACGATTTGAACTAGTATCTACTTACAGTATATGACATAATGTTCATTTTGGCAGAGGGCGTGAGCCCTCTTTTTTGTTTCAATAGGGGGTTATTGTAAAAATGGGCTGGGCGGATACCCGTTGACCAAGCTGAGAAGTGGGCTTTGCTGAGGCAAAGCTCAGAGAGTGTGCTTACCAAGAAACGCATGGCTTCAGCCATGCACAATGTGCATGCTCACGAAATAGGCTTTGCTTGAACCAAAACCCGTAGGAGGTGAAACCATGAGCGTATGGCTGCTTCATTCAAACGAGCCGACTCTGGATTTATTATTGGATCAGCTGGATTTACCACATGGAACAAGGGTACCCACACAAGACGAGCCCACCTGTGTTATCCATTGGGGTTGCTTTCATACGGAGAGACCGGGGCAGCGGACACTTCAGTCCGTCAAGAGCCTGCTTCGCTCGTCAGCGCCTCGAAAAATGGCGGAGGTGCTTCAAGTGCACGGTATTCTTTTTGATCTAGAGGCAAAAAACCGCCATACATATGAGTACCTTGTACCTGTTTTTCATTTGCAAGCTTTGGGGCTGTTTCAAAAATCATTTGGTGTTTTCTACGGAACACCTCATCCTCTACAGAAACAGGAGGAGAGCGATTTTATGGAACTGCTGAGTGAAACACTTCCATATCATGCAGTTCGAGCGAAGCGCGAGGCTGTTAAAGCGGTCTATGCTCTTGGGCTCGATTATGGCGTTGTACGCATTGGGGTGCGTCCAGGAGGAGAACTGGCTGTTCTAGAGCTGCAGGCGATTCCTAAGCTAACGTCGAGGCTTGCTGAGCTGTTCGCTGAAGCGATGCACAGGTTTGCGCAGGAGCTTGTTAGCGCACAAACAGTTAAGCAAGAGACTATGCTTGGCGCTGACCCAGAATTTCTGCTGCGCAATGAGCAGGGCAAGGTTATTTTTGCATCACGCTTCTTGGAAAAAGAGGGCTCAGTGGGTTGTGATGCCATTGTGCTTCCAGGCTTTCGCAAGGTGTATCCCCTAGCGGAGCTTCGGCCTGAGCCTAGTCATGATGTGGGCCAATTAATCATTAACCTGCGTCGTACAATGCAGCTAGCCTCTCGACACATTCAAGATGAATCACTGCAATGGATCGCAGGAGGAATGCCTGTTAAAGGTTTTCCATTGGGGGGACATCTTCATTTTAGCGGCACTTGGCTAAATAGCGAGCTGCTTCGGGTGATGGATAATTATTTAGCGCTGCCGCTCATTTTATTGGAAGATGCAACCACAGGGAATAGAAAGCCTAAATACGGCTATCTAGGGGACTTTCGCCGCAAGCGTTACGGGGGATTCGAATATCGCGTGCTGCCGAGCTGGCTGGTCTCTCCAACCGTTGCCAAAGGGGTTTTTGCGATGGCCAAATTAGTTGCGGATCATTACGCTCTCCTTCCGGCTCGTCCCTTAAATGATCTCGCGTTACAGGAGGCTTATTACGAGGGCGACAAATCCAGGATCCGCCCCCTCATTCCGGGTCTATGGGGAGACTTAATGCGGCTGCCGGCCTATCGTAAATACGAGAAGTATTTGACGCCAATCAAGTCGATGCTATTGCGTCAGGAAGGCTGGAATGAACAGGGCGATATACGTCGCGGTTGGAAAATTGGTCCTTTTCGCGTAAAAGAAGAATCGTCTATTAATTCGTGATATAATGATTGGGAGTTTTGTAGAGGATTCATTTGGAATGGAGTTTGAAGGAATCGTGGTGTTTGCAGACTTGTTGCAAGCTTCAAACTCCCGTAGATATTTATGTTCCCCAAAGTTGGGACTCATAGAGTAATTGACGCAAAGTAGCTGGAGGTTGGGTAAAAGTATGGCTAATTACACGCCAATGATCGAGCAATACCTTGCCATTAAGGCGGAGGTGCCCGACGCATTTTTGTTTTTCCGATTGGGCGATTTTTATGAAATGTTTTTTGAGGATGCTATTGAAGCTTCACGTGAATTGGAAATTACGCTGACCGGACGGGGAGGGGGAGCTGAGGAGCGTATTCCTATGTGCGGCATACCCTATCATTCGGCGGATAACTATATTGCCAGATTAATAGAAAAAGGGTTCAAGGTCGCAATCTGCGAGCAGGTTGAGGACCCGTCGGCGGCGAAGGGGATCGTTAGGCGGGAAATTATCCGCATAGTCACCCCTGGAACCGTGATGGATGCTCGCTCACTTGGAGAGACCAATAATTATATGGTTTCCGTAACAGAAGCAGAGGATGGGAGCTATGGCTTCGCTGCTTGTGATATCTCAACGGGGGAGCTGTTCGTCACTCGTTTGGAGGGTACACTTACGCTTGTTGCAGACGAGATGAATGTGTATCATCCTTCGGAGCTTCTGGCTTCGCCTGATCTCCTCAAAAGGCTTCGGGAGTTTTCACCCGCCTGGGCTGGAACTACTGTTATGACGCCGCGTGAGCAAGTAGGCAGCGGCTCGGCTCTCGAGCTTGGGGATTATTTTGCTGAATCGGAGCTAGCTGAGCTGCCGTTGGGCGGAGCATCCTGTGTCAAGCTATTGATGGCATATCTGATTGAGACACAGAAGCGGTCTTTAGGGCATATCAAAAATATTCGTGTCTATGAGCAGAATCAATATATGATCATGGATCCATTTACACGGCGTAATCTCGAATTGGTAGAAACCGTTCGAGATCGGACTAAGAAAGGTACACTGCTGTGGCTTATGGATAAAACCGTCACAGCGATGGGCGGCAGGCTGCTGCGCCGTTGGATTGAGAAGCCGCTTATGAACGCAGCGGCTATTGAAGAGAGGCTTGAAGCGGTGGACAGGCTGTACCACCAGCTGATCGTCCGCGACGAGCTGAAGCAGTCGCTGAAGGAAGTCTACGACCTGGAGCGGCTCGTGGCGCGGATTGCCTACGGCAACGCCAACGCTCGCGACCTGGTCGCGCTCAAGAGCTCGCTTCAGCAGGTTCCGCTGCTGAAGCAGGTATGCGCCGCGTCGGGTTCCGCGACGCTCGCTAATCTTACGGCACGGATGGATCCGTGCCATGATGTGATGGCGTGGATCGAAGACGCCATCACGGAAGAGCCGCCCGTCTCGATCCGGGACGGCAGCATGATCAAGGCGGGCTACCACGCCTACTTGGATCAGCTGCGCGAGGCCAGCACGAACGGCAAGCAGTGGATTGCCGAGCTCGAAAAGCAGGAGCGGGAGCTGACTGGCGTTAAGTCATTGAAGATCGGCTATAACAAAGTGTTTGGCTATTATATCGAAGTTACTAAAGCGAACATTTCTGCGCTTGAGGATGGACGTTACGAACGCAAGCAGACGCTAGCTAATGCGGAACGCTTTATTACTCCGGAGCTCAAAGAGAAAGAAGGTTTGATTCTCGAAGCTCAGGAGAAGATGGTCGATCTCGAGTATGAGCTGTTCATGCAGCTGCGGGACAAGCTGTCCGCCCATATTTTGAGGCTGCAGCAGCTTGCGGAGCAGATAGCCTCCGTTGACGTGTATCAGTCTTTGGCTGCGGTCAGTGCGGCTAACCGTTATACACGGCCTAAGGTGGGGGAGTTTTTCGAGCTTCAGATAGAAGAAGGTCGCCATCCCGTAGTCGAGGCTGTGATGCAGGATGGAGTCTTTATTGCAAATGAAACTTCACTTAACCAACAGGAAGGCAGTATGCTGCTAATTACCGGGCCTAATATGGCTGGGAAAAGTACTTATATGCGGCAGGTGGCAATCATTTGCTTAATGGCGCAGATCGGCTGCTTCGTTCCGGCCAAATCAGCGCAGGTACCCATAATTGACCGAATCTTTACTCGAATTGGAGCTGCGGATGATCTGATCGGCGGGCAAAGTACATTTATGGTAGAAATGATGGATATTCAAGTTATGACAGAGAAAGCCACATCCAAGAGCTTGGTCATCATTGACGAACTGGGCCGCGGAACTTCAACCGGAGAAGGCATGGCTATAGCTCAGGCTGTAATTGAATATTTGCATGATAAGATTGGCTGCAAGACACTGGTTTCAACTCATTTTCATGAATTGGCCCATCTGGAAGAAACGCTCCAATCATTACGCAACTATTGTATGGCTGTCAAAGAAAGCGGACGGCAGGTAACCTTCCTGCGTAAGCTGATTCCAGGCGCTGCCAGCACTAGCTACGGTATCTATTGCGCTCAAATCGCTGGACTTCCTGGAGGGATTATTGATCGCTCCTACGAGCTGCTGAACACTTTTGAAGCGCGCGCCGAGCTGCTGATGGGACAGGATCAGGCTGCATCCAGTCGAATGACAGCCGAAGTTACAAAGTCGGAGCGAACAAATCTTCAGGTAAATAGTTCGGAAGCACAGCATGAGATAGAAATCCATGAGCCAATAAGTCAAGCTGCTCCAGCAATGACTGAACAGGATCTTACTAAGGAGCTGCAGCCTCAGCCTCAACAGATTAAAGAAGGGCCGGCTGTACAATTAAGTCTGTTCCAAGAAACAGAAGCTCAATCAGAGAGAACAAAGAAAAAAACAGATCCACGTACTGAACAGCTGCTCGAACAATTGAAGGGTGCGGATTTAATGAATATGACACCGATGATGGCTATGAACTTTTTGTTTGATTTAAAGAAGCAGCTATCTTAACTGAAAACTTATACTTCTTGATGCTGAAAGGCTGACTTTTTTAACACGATTGAATGTCCCACTATTATAAATAAGCCTTTATACAATGAGAGGATGACCTTATTATGACAACGAACGGCTATCGTGCTATTTGGAGACGAACTGCATCTGTAGTACTTACATTAACGCTTTTATTTCCTGCCGCTTCGGCATCGTTAGCAGCAGATCAAGTCAGCACGGATTCAGCTAGAATTAAAGAAGCTTTGGATTTGATCCAAAAAAATCATGTCAGCAGCCCTAGCTCACAGCAATTATCTGACACAGCTATTAAATCCATGGTTACTTCGTTAAATGATCCCTACACCGTTTATTTTACTGCAGACGAGTTGAAGAAATTCGAAGGCGCTGTACAGAATAATTATGTAGGAGTAGGTGTTCGAGTCAGTCAGGAGCCGGATGGCGTCTATATTTTTGAAGTGTTTGATGGTCCTGCCAAAAAAGCGGGAATGCAGGAGAACGATTTGATTACTGAGGTGAACGGAGAATCGGTTGCGGGCTTTAAAATCGATGACGTAACCAAGAAAATTATGGGTCCAGAAGGTACCAAGGTATCTGTAACCGTGAAACGCGGAGAACAAAGCCTAGTATTGGATATGACCCGCCAGACCATCCAGCTGCCTGTAGTCATCAACAAAAAATTTGATTCCGGTGTTGGCTATATTCGTGTTACAAGCTTCTCAAGCGATGCCGATGAGCTTACGGCCTCCCAGCTTGCTGAGCTGAAAAAGCAGGGCCTAAACAGTTTAGTACTTGACCTCCGTGACAATGGGGGCGGTTTGGTTGATACGGCTCTCAATATGGTGAAGCTGTTTGTTAAGGAAGGCATTTTAATTCATACCAAGGATAAGGATAACGTTGATGATCCTGTAAAATTTTCGAATGGTACTACCCAGCCGTTCCCTTTATATATTTTGGTTAATGAATACAGCGCGAGCGCTTCTGAAGTGTTAACAGGGGCTTTGCAGGATTACAATGCCGTTACTAAGGTTATCGGAATGAAAACATTTGGAAAAGGCAGTGTTCAGACCTTGTTCCCGCTTTCCAATGGTGGAGCCTTGAAAATTACGATTGAGGAATATTTGACGCCGAAGCTGCGCAAGGTCAATAAAGTCGGCTTGACTCCTGATATTGAAGTGGACGGAGAAGTACCGCAGCTGCTAACAGCCTTACATGAAGCGGGAATTAGCAAATTTACTGTCGGTCACAATAAAAAAGGGGTAACGGTAAACGGGATTCCGGTCCAAGATAGTATAGGGGTTGTAAGAGAAAATGGCGCTGTTTATGTCCCGGCACGTCTTCTTAGCATCATGCTAGACGGTTCGATTACATGGAATGGTGACGCGCAAGCAGTTGAAGTGACTGCGGGTGGCAAGACAGGGACATATCAAGTGGCAACAAATGATCTTAAGCTAGATCAGGGCACTAGCTATGTAAATATCGGTAAGGTTGCAGAAAGCTTTCCTCAGCTGGAATGGTCTGATAATGGGGAGCAATTCACAGTAACCGCGTCCAAATAAGGAGCAGCTTATGGGGAAAATAAAGGTATTAGATGAGCATATCGCCAATCAGATAGCGGCAGGGGAAGTGGTGGAACGACCTTCCTCAGTAGTCAAGGAGCTCGTAGAAAACGCAATAGACGCTGGTAGTACTCGAATTGACGTTTCGATTGAAGAGGGCGGTCTTGAGCTGATTCGGGTTACGGATAACGGCAGCGGCATGGAGCGAGAAGACTGCGAGGTAGCCTTTTATCGGCATGCTACAAGTAAAATTGCTAACAGTCAGGATTTATTTTCCATCCGAACCTTAGGATTTCGAGGCGAGGCGCTGCCCAGTATTGCAGCGGTTTCGAAAGTGACCTGCGTAACCTCAACTGAGCAAAGCGGTTTAGGCTACCGCTTTGTCATTGAGGGTGGAACGGTAAAAGCTTTGGAAGAAGCCGCTGCACCACGAGGAACGGATATTCAGGTACGTGAGCTGTTCTATAATACTCCGGCTCGATTGAAATATATGAAAACTGTACAAACTGAGCTTGGACATATATCTGATTTCATATATCGTCTGACATTGGCTCATCCAGAGATAGCTTTTACTCTGAAGCATAATGGCAGCTCCTTGATTCAAACTTTGGGTAATGGAGATATGCTGCAGGTGATAGCTGCGATATACGGAACGGCAGTTGCCAAAACGATGCTGCCGATTGAAGGGGAGCATCTGGACTACTCGATCCGCGGTTTTATAGGCAAACCAGAAACGACCCGAGCAAACCGGAATGGAATATCAACAGTCATCAATGGTCGGTATATCCGCAATTACACGTTAATTCATGCGCTAATGCAAGGTTATCACACTCTGCTTCCAATCAATCGGTTTCCAGTGGCCGTGCTTCACATTGAAATGGACCCTGCATTGGTGGATGTGAACGTTCATCCTGCTAAGCTCGAGGTACGGTTTAGTAAAGAGCAGGAATTGATTCAGTTTATAGAACAGCAGATTCGCCGAGTGCTTAACCTTCAAGTGCTAATTCCAGCACCAGGAGCATCCAATAAACCTAAGCTTCAAGGTGCAATTCAAGAACAAATGGAGCTTTACAGACCTGAACAACCATCGTTTGCGACTAATGGCTCTTCTGGGTTACCTCCAGCTGGAAGAAATGCTGGAGACGCTTCTGTGCATGGCGATGGGTTCGGTACAGACCGCAGCACCCCCGATAGAAGCAATGGATTTGGAGGAGACAGCACCGGAAGCAGTAACGATGGCAGGAATGAAAGCGACTATAGCAGGGGAAGCGGTCGCTTCAACCAAGCTGATCAGGGTGGAACAAGCTATTCAACTCAATCTAACGGTCAACAGTCCGCTTACTCAAACACGAATCAAGCTAGGGGAAGCAAAGATTCAACTTCACGCTCACAGGTAGTTCAGGAACGAAGCTCAACGGATCAAGCAGCCTCAAGCCAAGCGCTTTTGCGTGCGTTAGCTGTAGGAAGCGAGCAGGAGGCGCCCTCTCTGCCATCGTTCCCCCGGCTATCCTCAATAGGGCAAATGCATGGCACATATATCGTTGCTCAAAACGAGGAAGGCTTGTTCTTGATTGATCAGCATGCAGCACACGAACGGATTAATTATGAGTATTACTTTGAGAAATTCGGCAGGCCGGCGGAAGCAAGCCAAGAGCTCTTAGTACCGATTACACTTGAATTTACTCCAACAGAAGCGGAACGCTTGAAGGATAAGCTTCCTATACTTGAGCAAGCTGGTGTCTACATCGAACCGTTCGGCGGCAATGCTTTTCTGGTTAGGGCATACCCACACTGGTTTCCGCAGGGTGATGAAAAAGCACTTGTAGAGGAAATGAGTGAGTGGCTGCTATCTGAGCGCAAAGGGATTGACCTTAGTAAGCTGCGAGAGAAGGCAGCAATAATGTGCTCCTGCAAAGCCTCCATTAAGGCTAATCAAAGCTTAAGCACATTGGAAATAGAGGGCTTGCTGGATCGGCTGGCGGCTTGCCGTAACCCCTATACATGCCCGCATGGACGTCCTATCATTATTAGCTTTTCCACTTATGAGTTGGAGAAAATGTTTAAACGAGTGATGTAAGGTAAGGCAAGTCCCATTGAAATAATGCTGATGGGACTTGCTTTTTTTAATAAATATGGAAGAGAGTTATTTCCTGGTTCTATATACCGAAAGAGAGTTGATTTAGTATGGATACTCAAGTAATTACAAAATTTATAATGCTTGTACCAGCTAATGAGGTGTTTGAAGCGATAGTAGACCCTGAAAAAATGTCAAATTATTGGTTTTCATCGGGAACTGGAAGAGTGGAACAAGGTAAGATGATTACTTGGAGATATGATGAATACAATGCAGAAGTAGTAATAAATGTTTTGGAAGTCGAGGAAAATAAGAAAATCATATTCTCGTGGGGGGGATATGGTCAAGAAACGATTGTTACAATTTTACTAAAAGAGTTAGATAATAGGAGTACAATTATTGAAGTAAACGAATCGGGTTTGAAAGAAGATGACCCCGAAATTGTAAATAAAATGATAGGGCAAAAAGAAGGTTGGGTATATGTGTTAACTTGTTTAAAGGCTTATTTGGAAAAAGGCGTGAATAATTTGAGAGCATCATTAATTCATTAGTTAATAAACCCATGAAAAAATGACGATTCTCTTTGCATTTCTTGTTGAAATAACAGGTGCGTTTGTTCATCAAGAATCGCATGTAAAGGACCTCCAATGGGTCCTTTATTTTTTACTGATTATTAACATTATCCGTTAACAGAATCTAATAAATAAAAGGAATGGAGGAGTTTGACCTAATGGACAAACCATTTCACAATAGCGATTACACCATTATGATTGCTGATGATGATACTTACATAACCGAGTTAATAAACATGTACCTTAAGAACAAGGGGTTTCATGTCCTATGTGCGGCTACAGGAACTGAGGCTTTAGAGCTGCTCCGGAGGCATACCATTCACTTGATTGTATTGGATATTATGATGCCTGATAAGGATGGATGGGCTATCTGCAAGAAAATTAGAGAAACGAGCGACCTGCCTATTTTGATGCTAACAGCTAAGGGGGAAAGCGAGGACAAAATAAAGGGATTTGGTATTGGCGCCGATGATTATATGGTTAAGCCATTTGATCCAAATGAGCTCATTGCTAGAACGGTTTCTCTGCTTCGCCGAGCCTACTCCTCACTAAGGCAATTAAAGCTGCCTGCATCCATTAGAGTTGATTCTTTGACGATTGAAACAGCCTCACGAACCGTTTACTTAGAGAGCGATATTGTTGAGCTTACCCCCAAGGAATACAAGCTCCTTCTCAGCTTTGCACAGCATCCTAATCAAGTGCTTGAGCGACAGCAGCTTTTGGACCTTGTGTGGGGAGAGGATTACTTCGGAGATGATCGTGTTGTGGATGTAACGATTAAACGGCTTCGTGAAAAGCTTTCCCAAGAGAAGGAAAAATCCAGTTGGTCTATTGAAACAGTAAGAGGCGCAGGCTACAAGCTGCGAACCGAGGTGCAGTAATGCTTACTTCTGTGTTTCGTAAACAACTGCTAGCTCTGCTTTGTGTACTTTTGGTTGGATTTACATTGCTTGCGCTTGTACTTAATTTTGCGCTTCAGGATTTCCTTGTGAAACAAAAGGAGGCTGTACTCTTCCGTGAAGGAGAACAGTTGAATGAGCTTTTGCTGGAGGGCTTGAGTACAGATCCTGCCAATCCGAAGGCGATGTATACCAATGCGGAATCTCGACTAAAGCGAACTTTCAACATCCGGACGAAGTTGTTGTTAACCGATGATGGCAGCAATGTGGACAAAGGGAGGAAACTGCAAAAACGATTGCTACGGCAAAGTGAAATAAAGGACCCGACTCTTCTTACTCAAGTTTTAAAAGGAGATCGCGTAACTCAAATGGGTCTTTTTACCGAAACGGATGATACGATTCTGCTTTCTGTTGGGATGCCTGTCAATGAGAACGGTAAAGTAATTGGAGCGCTATTCCTACATACACCCGTCCAGGAAATCCAGATGGGTAAAGTAACCCGTCTAATTATTTTTACGGCTTACTTGATTGCGATTCCATTCTCTTTGTTAGTTTTTGTGTTATCCAAACGAATGACAGGTCCCTTGCTTCGGATGAATCGAGCAGCCAAGAGGTTAGGGAATGGTGATTTTACTGTGAGGGTTCCTGTAGAAAGCCGTGATGAGGTTAGCCAGCTTGCTGACACCTTCAATCAGATGGCAGGACAGCTGGAACAACTCGATCGAATGCGTAAAGACTTGATTGCAAATGTCTCTCATGAGCTCCGTACTCCATTAACCTCTGTTCGTGGATTTGCTCAAGGCCTAGTGGAAGGAGTCATACCGCTAGAGCAGCATCATCGATATCATCAAATCATTTATGCAGAGCTTTTCAGGTTGACCTCCCTATTAAATACGATGCTCGATCTATCTGCCATTGAAACAGGACGTGTCAATATGGAAATGAAGGCTATTCGTTGGTCTTCCTTGGTTCATACGGTTAGCGACAGCCTGGCACCTAGAATGGAGAAGAAACAACTATCCGTAGAAATTGTAGAGCCTGAAGATGAGATTTTGAAGGCATATGGCGACTCCGAACGGCTCAAGCAGGTGTTGTTTAATTTATTAGATAATGCTATTCGCCATTCCGGCTTAGGCGGTAAGATTACCATTCGATCTTTTTATGAAAATGAAAGCCTGATTGTCAAGGTCTCGGATACGGGCTCAGGAATTGACCCTTCTAAGCTGCCTTATATTTGGGAACGATTCTATACAGAGGATGATTCGCGGCATACGCATAGAGAACGAAGTGGATTGGGGCTGACCATTACCAAGCAGTTGATTGAGCTCATGAAGGGTTCGATTGAGGTCGAGTCAGTCTTAGAAGAAGGAACTACTTTTACAATAAGGATTCCCACTCCACCTGAAACGCAGTAGAATATATAAAGAAATGAGCCGAACACCTTGGGTGCTTAAACCAAGTGAACGGCTCATTAGAATTCAATTATTTATTTACGCTTGCGGCAGCTTTCTTGGCTTGCAGCTTAGCTTGACGTTTTTCCTCATGCTTAGCCTGACGTTCTGCTTTATGCTTGGCTTTGAGCTCAGCGGTTTGCTGGTGAAGGTATTCTTGAACCGTTATTCCAAGCTCCTGTGCTTTTTTCACTGCTTCAGCATGCTGTGCCTTCCTCTGTGCTACATATTGCTCAACCGAGATTCCTTTCTTATCGGCTTTCTGTTGAATCTTTTCTTGTTTATCTTCCTTATGCTGCTGTTTTGTCAATTTAAGATCTTGCTTATATTGTTCTAATGTTAGTCCCGCGGCTTGTGCTTTTTGTTCTAGCTCTGCTTTATGTGCTTGATGTTTTTGAGTCCATTGTTCCAATGTAAGACCTTTAGCAGCAGCCTTAGCCTCTAATCTTGCTTTATGGGCTTCTTTGGTTTTTGGAACAGCACTATTGGTTTCATTTGCCGCAAAAGCGGAACCCATTAAACCTATTGTTAATAATGCACCTGCTACAGTTCCTACGATTGTTTTTTTTAGCATTAAGTTCAACTCCTATGGATGATATGTTTCTTACAAGCTAATAGTAGCGTTGCTTTATGACAGGAATATTACAAACGGTAACAAAGCTAGACGCGTTTGTTTATGTAAATATTTGAATATACTTCTACTGTGTTGTTTGTTATAATTTATAAGTTTTCAGCGGAGTAGAACAAGAAGATTAGGGTTGGTGCAACTAACAAATGATTAGACAATGGATTTCATTTCAGAGAGAGAACGAAGATATAAGAATATTTCTTGATAGAGGTGTAAAGGAACGAATTGACTACTCACAGTTTTCAACCCTTTTCAATCTTTCGTTAAATATTTATCATATAGCTGAAAAGAAAGAGCAAATAACCCAAATTCAAGATGAACTGATAGCGCTTCAGGAGAAGCTGGACTCAAGTATTCTTGAAGCCGACCAAGGGGTTTTTATTGCAAGGATTGATTCAGAGACTCGAATAGAGCTAATTTTCTATGTAAGAGATCATGATAAGTGTAAAGAAATGGTTCAAGATGCTTTAAATCATTTCGGGAGATTTCGTTATGCCATAACTTCCAGGCTAGATGAGCAATGGGGGTTTTATGACTATCTTTCTCCCAGTTATTTAGAGGCTGAATTTTATAATAACTACAATGCGGTTCATTCATTTTATTATGAAGGGTATAAGACGAATGTAGAATATAGAGTTCATTATTATTTGCGATTTCAGAATAGTGATGATCTTCTAGAAGCAGCTGAAGGCTTAAAACGACATGATTATACCGTAGAGAATATTGAATACGATGCGGAAGGCATGAATTTAAAGCATGTGTTGCATTTGAGTTTAGCCTGCTTTCTAAATGAGGATACATTGAATAGGAATACCTCATTATTGGTTAAAACCGTTACTAAGGTTGATGGAAGGTACGTAGGCTGGGGTATTTATCCAAAAGAGAGATCCGTTAGGAAAATTAAAGCTGTATTTAAAAAGATACAAAACTATTTCTTATTTGTTTGTTGTATAGTCCTCTTGACTACAGTTGGGGTGTATTTCCATTTTAAATGAAGAAATGAGAGGACTTTGAAATCAAACTCCCCGATCTCGGAAAGTATCTGCTTTCAAAGATCGGGGAGTTTGTATGTATGTATGTATGTATGTATGTATGTATGTTTGCACTGTTGGAGCTAATTAAACTATCTGAACAAACGTATCAATAATGGACGGGTCAAAAAAAGTGCCTCGGTGTTCCCGAATAAAATCAAGTGATTTCTGTCTGTCCCAAATTTCCTTGTAAGGCCTTCTAGAAGTTAAAGCATCATATACATCGACTACGGAGACGATACGAGCCTCTAACGGGATTTCAGATTCTTTCAAACAGTGAGGATATCCGGAGCCATCCCATTTCTCATGATGAGATAAGATGATATTTTTGGCAATATTAAATTCCTCCTTAAAAAAGTCATCATCCAATTCAGCATTGACCTTTTCAAGTATATCCACTCCGATTAATGGATGCATTTCAATTATGATCCGTTCATAGCTAGTTAATGGGCCGGGCTTATAGAGAATACCTTCCGGGACTCCCGATTTACCAATATCATGCATAATACTGGCATGTACAATGCTCTGAACATAATCTTGAGACAGACCTAGCTCAAGCCGTTCGTTATGGGCATTTACCAGCTGTCCGGTGAGCTGCTGAACTCGTGTCAAATGCTCCTCAATCGCTGGGTCGCGAATTTCACAGGAGATGGCAAGTACCTTCAACAGAGCTGCTTGTATATTACTTCGGCGTCCTTCTGCAATGTAGATGCCATCCTGCAAATGCTCCAATTCTCTGAATACCCCAACATAATAGCAATCTTCATTTATAAGGAATGGAGTGATGGAAATAGATGAGTGCCACAGCTCGCCACTTTTCTTTTTGTTGACAAAAATGCCCGACCAGCTTAACTGCTGATTCAATGCATCATACATATCCTGATAAGTTGATTTTGAAGTGAGCTTGGTTTTTAGGATACCGGCTCTAAACCCCAATATCTGTTCACGGTCATATCCGGTAATATCCTCGTATGCTTTATTTACGTCCAGAATTCGATGGTTCTTATCCGTAATAATTACCGCATCTGACAATAATAAAAATGGTTTTAATGATTCTTCCATGCTTAAGCTCCCTTATGATGTCTTTCTTTCTAATTTTGTAAACGTGCTTAATTGTATTATAAGGATGATGAGCCCTATATGTAAAACGAACGATTCGTGGACGCAGTAAAGAAAAACTGTTAAAATTCAGTTGTTCCGATTTTTTTATAAAATTCAAAAGCTAGACGGGTGATGTAGTTGCTGATAACAACCTCTTACGAACCACAGGCGGAGCAGCTGGAATTAGCAGCGCATTTGTCAGAGCAAGTTAGGGGATTAACTGGGATTCAAGAGGACATTCGAGTTGTTTCACGTCGACAATTTTCCATATCACAATTGAGAAAACGTTATGGAGCTCAGGATGTCTTGCTTGTATCGCGCGAACGAATAGAGTATTATCAGGATCAGCAGCCGTTGCTATTCTTTCATCCAAGTACTGCTGCGATCCGGGCAAAACGTCTCAACAATGGAGAACCGGATACGTTAATGCAGTTATCTGGATTAAAGTCAGGAGATAGGGTGCTGGACTGTACAGCAGGGCTAGGCTCTGATGCTGTTGTTTATTCTTTCGCGCTTGGGGGTAATGGTCAGGTAACTGCGCTTGAAAGCAGGGCACTGCCATACTTACTGTTAAACCAAGGACTTGGTGCTTATCATTCGGACATACCCGGAATGAATGAAGCTATGCGCAGAATTCAAGTGATTCAGATTGACCATTATGATTTTCTGAAGCAGCAGTCTGATAAGTCATTCGATGTGATTTATTTCGACCCCATGTTTCGCAGGCCGATCGAAGAATCCAACTCTATTAGCGCGATTAGGGAATTAGCGGATCCTAGAGCGGTCACAGAGGCAACGGTTGCCGAAGCCAGGCGGGTTGCCCGCCGAACTGTAATTTTGAAAGAGCATCGTGAAAGTAAAGAATTTGAACGTTTAGGTTTTACAGAGGTACACCGTTCGACCACGAGAATAGCTTACGGAGTGATACGATTGTGACACAGGCTTCTATTAAGCCAAACCTGCTGGTGTTGGTTGGTCCGACCGCAGTAGGTAAGACAAGGCTTAGCCTTCAACTGGCAGCCGATTATGGCGCTGAAATTATATCTGGTGATTCTATGCAGGTTTATCGTGGAATGGATATTGGGACGGCAAAGGCTACCTCACAGGAGCAGCAGCAGGTCCCCCACCACTTGATAGATATCCATAATCCTGATCATCCTTTTTCAGTAGCTGAGTTTCAGGAGCGGGCTAGCCAATTGATCTTTGACATCCATGACCGCGGCAAGCTGCCTTTTATTGTGGGAGGTACAGGACTTTACGTTGAATCCGTTTGTTACAACTATCAGTTTAGTGAGAGCGGATCAGATGAGGCTTTCCGTAATGAACAAGCTGAATTTGCTGTAACGTATGGTGCTGAAGCCCTGCTAGAGCGGCTGCGACAGATTGATCCCGAGAGCGCGGAACGGCTGCATGCCAACGACCAACGACGCATTATCCGGGCGCTTGAGATATTTCATTTGACAGGCGAGCGTTTATCTGAGCGGTTAAAAGTACAGAAAAAACAGTCTCCTTACGAACTATGTATCGTCGGGTTGACAATGGATAGAGCTTTACTATATAAACGTATTGAAGAGCGGATCGATCAGATGATCGATGAGGGATTAATCGAAGAGGTTGAGGGGCTCCTCAAGCAGGGATACGGCAAGCAATACATATCGATGCAGGGTTTGGGATATAAGGAAATGATCGATTATTTACAGGGTCATTTATCTATGGAAGCTGCTGTGGAACTGCTAAAGCGAGACACTCGCCACTTTGCTAAACGTCAGCTCTCATGGTTCCGCCATATGAAAGATATCCAGTGGGTGGATGTCAGTGAATTGGGAAATTTTTCTGCCCATTTGGACCAGGTTCATGCTATAATATCAGATAGGTTAAAATTCGAACGTTAAACTCATTTGAGGGGGCCCATGATGAACAAATCGATCAATATTCAGGACACATTTTTGAACCAATTGCGCAAGGAAAATATTCCGGTAACCGTCTATCTGACAAATGGGTTTCAAATCCGCGGTGTTATCCGTGCGTTCGATAATTTCACGATCATCATAGACAGTGAAGGCCGTCAGCAAATGGTTTATAAGCACGCGATCTCAACCTTCACCCCTCAGCGTTCTGTTTCACTAATGCAACAAGAGAACGCTACAGACAACTAGAATTTTACTAAGAGCAAAATTCTAATGAGCAACTTTTCAGCTGAATGTTACGTCTAAATGAATACGAACCATAAGAGCAACCCCGTCAGAAGGGTTGTTCTTTTATTGTAAAAATAGCAATTGATCGAACAGGGGTGACTAAAGAGATGGCGACTGGGAAAAAAACAAATGCAGAAAAATCGAAGCCAAAGAAAAAGAAGCGGAAGTTTAGTACCGGCAGAGCGTTAATGTTCTCGTTCGTAGCTGCTGTGGTAGCTCTGATCTGTGCATTAGGCGTCTACATTTTTATTATTATAAACGGGGACAAGATTCTAAAGGAAAATATCGATAAGCTCGATATGGATGAAGCTTCTCAAGTCTATGATGTTAACGGAGCCGAAGCTGCTGTGTTATATCGTGAAAATCGCGAAATCGTGCTGGCGGAAGATATTCCGTTGAAGCTGCAGCAGGCATTTATTGCAACGGAGGATAAAAGATTCGGAGAGCACTCCGGTATTGATTTCTTAGGTATTGGAAGGGCACTGGTCAAGGATGTTATAGCAAGGAGTGCGGCTGAAGGTGGCAGTACAATAACTCAACAGCTTGCTAAAAATCTGTTTTTAAGCTCGAATAAAACCTTTTTTCGTAAAGCAACCGAAATGTCTATTGCTGTAGCATTGGAGAACAATTTTACTAAAGAAGAAATATTAACGAAGTATCTAAATCGGATATTTTTTGGGAACCGTGCTTATGGTGTAAAAGCGGCAGCGAAAAAATATTTTGGCGTATCCGATTTAAAGAAGCTGGAATTGTGGCAGATGGCAACACTTGCTGCAATGCCTAAGGCTCCAAGCACTTATAATCCTATATCTAATCCGGAAAAATCTAAAGAACGGCGTACTGTTGTTTTGAAATTGATGGAAGATCAGAAGTATATTACGGCGGATGAAAGAGCCAAGGCTGAAGCAGTGGAATACGTGGCGCCAAAGGAATCAGGCTCAAAGGATTATATAGCTTTTTTAGACTATGTTATTAGCGAAGCCAGCGATCTGTATGGCTTGTCTGAGGATGAGCTCTTGCGCAATGGTTATAAAATATACACCACAATGGATATGAATGCACAAAAAATTATGGAACAGACATTTGCAAATGATAAGTTTTTCCAAAAAGACGGTCCTGAGCAAAAGATGCAGGGAGCAATGGCCATTGTTAACAATAAGGATGGCGGTCTTGTCGGTATCGTAGGTGGTAGAGATTACGTTCTACGCGGTTTAAATCGGGCAACCGTGATGCAACAGCCGGGCTCCTCCATTAAACCAATATTGGTGTATGCACCTGCTCTTGAAAGTGGCAAATACACACCATATAGTATGCTGGAGGATAATGAATCTAATTACAATGGGTATACACCGCGTAATTATGATGGAGTTTATCGTGGTCAAGTCAATATGTTTGAGGCTGTTAGAAAGTCAATTAATGCGCCTGCCGTTTGGCTGTTGAATGAAATTAAAGTGACCACAGGTATGAAATTTGCTGAAAACATGGGAATTCCCCTGGATCCGGTTAAGGACCGTAATCTGGCTATTTCCTTAGGCGGAATGACAAAGGGTGCTACACCGGTTCAAATGGCAGCTGCATACAGTGCTTTTGCCAACAATGGATATTTGAACACAACGCATTCGATTGTAAAAATATTGAATGATAAAGGTGCGGAAGTAGCAACGTTCAAGCAGGAGCGTAAATCGCCGGTAATGAGCGCAAAAACAGCGTATTATATGACGCTTCTAATGCAGGCTGTTGTTGAGCCTGGCGGTACAGGGACAGCGGCCAAGTTCGAGCGTCCTGTTGCTGGGAAAACAGGTTCCACTCAAAATGTAATTAAAGGACTTGAAAAGTATAATAGGGACTTGTGGTTTACAGGCTACACACCGGAGTGGAGCGCGGCGGTATGGCTCGGCTTTGATAAGCCAGATGCCAAGCACTATGTAACCATGAGCAGTGGTGCACCTGCGGTAATCTTTAAGGAGGTCATGCAGAAATCTCTGGCAAAACGTCCTATGACGCAATTTACAAAGCCTGATGGGGTGGCTGATCCTGTAGCGCCGCCAAAAGGTGTAGGAGAATTGAAGGCTGAATATGTAAAAGAAAGTCAAGGCGTGGTGTTGAGCTGGACAGCTGTCGGGGAAGGGACTTCGTATCAAATATTCCGCAAGGAAGATAAAGATAAGGATTTCGCGGCTGAGCCTATCCTGTCTACTACAGCGATTGAGATTAAAGACATATCTGTTAAGCCTGGGGTGACATACCAGTATGCAGTTGCTTCTGTGAACCCTAATAATGCGGCTACTGGAGGAAAATCAAATGCTGTAACCGTTGCTGTACCAATGGACAATGGAGCTGTTACAGGGCCTAATGGACAAGGACAGGGACAAGGTCAAGGACAGGGACAAGGTCAGGGACAAGGACAAGGACAAGGACAAGGGCAGGGTCAGGGACAAGGACAAGGACAAGGCCAGGGTCAGGGCCAAGGACAAGGCCAGGGTCAAGGCCAAGGCCAGGGTCAGGGCCAAGGTCAAGGACAGGGTCAAGGACAAGGACAAGGACAAGGACAAGGACAAGGTCAGGGTCAAACGTCGGGCGGGGTTAAGCCCGGCACTGGTACAGGAACCACCCCCGGCACAGTGACGCCGGGGCAAGGCAATGGCACGACCGCCCCAGGTACGGGCGGTCAGCCAGGCACAACGCCGGGGACGACGTCCCCCGGCGGAGCAACGAGCGGTACCGGCACATCCGGTACCGGAAATCCCGCTGCCGGAACGGGCAGCGGGGGCGGAGCCGGAACAGGGGCTGGAAGCCCTGTTCCGACCTCGCCCAGCAGCACCACCGGTGCTGCTGGAGCCGTTGATCCCGCGGCGAAGACGGGATCGGGCACGCGCTAGGCCGTGGCAGATGCCCGGCCGTGCCATTCGGCTGCGGCGTGAAGCCGTTAGCCACGCGCAAGAAGAGCCGAACGTCCGGATGCAAGATATCCGGACGTTTTGTTATATTTTACCCACTCGTAGTATAATAATGGATATGGCAATGACCATAAATTACAATATTGGAGTTGAAGAGTAGAACATGAAAGCAACATTTACAGCAACAACCGCGAAATGGGCCGCTATAGCAGCCGTTTGTACACTTCTGCTTTCAGCTTGTGGAACGAAGCCTGCTGAACAATCAGGAGCTTCAGGAGGAGCAAGCCAAACGCCGTCCGGCCAACAAACACAGCAGCCAGCTAATAACACACCTACGGCTCAGCAACCGGCAACACAGCAGCCTGCTGCCAAAAAAAGCTGGACTACGCCTCCTGAAATGAAAATCGACGCAAAAAAAACATACCAAGCGACAGTTGCTACAACGAAAGGCACATTCAAAATCGATTTATTTGCCAAGGACGCGCCTAAAACTGTAAATAACTTCGTATTTTTAGCCAAAGAAGGCTTCTATCAGGATATCATTTTCCATCGGGTTATATCGACGTTTATGGTACAAACCGGAGATCCTACCGGTACTGGACGCGGCGGTCCTGGCTACAAATTTGAGGATGAGCTGAAGACTCCCTATAAGTACGAACCGGGGATTGTTGCTATGGCAAATTCTGGGCCAAATACAAATGGGAGCCAATTTTTCATCTGCTCAGGTGAGGATTGCAAAGGCTTGAATAAGAAACCGGACTATTCGATTTTCGGAAAAGTATCCGAAGGAATGGATGTAGTTCAGAAAATCGCAACAACACCCGTAAACGGAGAATCTCCCAAAGAAAAGATCGCTATTCAGTCTGTGACCATTACAGAGAAATAATATAGGTTCAATGCAAAGAGGCGGGGCGTATGTCCGAAGGGAAAGGCCATAACTACTAGACAGGAGGAGCAACAGCTTCCCTCTCGAAGTTCTCATCCCTAACTGGGGCAGGAATCTTCATCCTTTTCGCAAAACGCACAAACCCAGATTGTACACCAAGGACGCCTTAAGGGCGTTTTTCTTACTCGTACTATAAGGGAGGGTTCACATGTCACTTCAATTATCACAAAAAGATCGTTATAGGGGAAGCTTGCTAGGGTTGGCTATCGGAGATGCTGTGGGAACAACGGTAGAATTTCATGCTCCAGGTACGTTTGAACCACTTAAAGATCTTGTTGGAGGTGGACCCTTTAATTTGCAAGCGGGACAGTGGACAGATGATACCTCCATGGCGCTTTGTTTGGCCGAAAGCTTGCTTGTATGCGGTAAGTTTCATCCAGTGGATCAAATGGAGCGTTACGCCAGATGGTACCGTGAAGGCTACTTGAGCAGTACAGGTGTCTGTTTCGATATCGGCAATACCGTTCGTACGGCTTTGGATAGGTTTGAACTAACCGGTGAACCGTTCTGCGGCTCTTTAAATCGCTTGGCATCGGGAAATGGATCGTTAATGAGGCTTGCTCCTGTTCCTTTGTACTATGCGGCTAACCCGCAGGAGGCCATTGTCAAATCGGGAGACAGCTCTCTGACTACTCACGGATCGATATTGACTGTAGATGCATGCAGGTACTATGGAGCATTAATCATTGGTGCATTACAGGGAGCTTCCAAAGAACAATTGCTTAAGGAGAGCTTTTCACCGGTAGTCGGCTTCTGGGAGAAGCACTATCTGGTTCCAGAAATCGATGAAATTGCGAAAGGCTCATTTAAAAGGCTCCAGCCTCCAGATATTAAGGGCTCCGGCTTTGTTGTGAAATCGTTGGAAGCAGCTCTGTGGGCTTTTTATCACAGCTGCAGCTTTGCTGAGGGTTGTCTGCTTGCTGCTAATCTAGGGGATGATGCAGACACTACCGCAGCGGTTTACGGACAACTGGCGGGTGCTTATTATGGAGTTAATGACATCCCAGAGCATTGGTTAAATAAGTTGTACATGAAAAGCTTCATCGAAGAAACGGCTGACAGTCTGCTTCGAGCGGCAGAAGAGGTGAAACGTTGTGGGTGAAAGGCATTGCCTAATGCTGCATGGATTCACCGGCGGTCCTTATGAGCTGACGCCACTTGCAGAGCATTTAACAAGGACTGGCGCAGTTTGCCATGTTCCTGCTCTGCCGGGGCATGATCCTGAACTCCGAACGCTGGGGGATGTACGATGGATCGATTGGGTTCATGCGGCATCTATTGAGGCTTCCCGATTGACTCAGCGCTATGGAACAATCGATCTTATCGGCTTTTCAATGGGCGGCTTGATCTCAGCCTATATTGCAAATCGGTTTCCGATACGCAAGTTAGTGTTGTTGAATGCAGCAGTTTATTATCTCAGTCCGCTGAGATTTATTAAGAATTTAGCCAATAGAGCACACAGCAATGAGTGGTTCAATTGGAATGAAAAAAAGAAAAAGACACCATGGAGAGCTACCAGACAGTTTATCGAATTAAATAAACAAATGCGACCTGAGCTGCCTCAAATTACAGTGCCGACTTTTATTGCTCAAGGGGAACAAGATCCTATCATTCATCCTAAAAGCGCCCGGTATCTGTATCAGAAGCTGCAAGGCGAGAAGGAAATTCACTATTTTCCGGGCACGCGTCATATGATTTGTTTGGAGCCTGAAGCTCCCGTATTGTTTAAATCGGTTGAGCAATTCTTATATAAGAGATGATAAAAGTGACAGGCTTTAATCATACGACGTTACGTATTTCAAGCTTAGCCAGTTCGCTTCCATTTTATATCGAAATTCTCGGAATGAAGCTGGTGCACCGAGGTCAAACCGATGTTTACTTGGAGTGGGGAACAGCTTGGATTTGCTTGATAGAGCTGCCGAGTATTGAAATCAATACAAAATCATCAATGGATAGTATCTCGCTTACCCAATTGCCCAGTTATCCGATTACGAATCATCCAGATTTGGATCACCTTGCATTCTCTATAGAAGAAGCTGACTTTACAGAAGCAGTTGAGAAGCTGCATGCTGCTAATGTGCCTATTGTACGCGGTCCTGTATATCGCGGAGGAGGTTGGAGTGTTAACTTTCTTGATCCTGATGGCATTCAACTAGAGTTATTTACCGGAACGCTTGCGGAAAGAATGAAGAATTGGACATAAGTCGCACTTATCCTACATATTAAATTTCGAGAAAAATAGAGCCTCCAAAACCACTTAAAAGTGGAGGAGGCTCATTTTCTTTTTCTTAACCGTTAACGATCACACCGCCATTTACATGCATAATTTGTCCTGCCATATACGAGGAATCATCACTTGCTAGAAAAACATAGCTTGGCGCCAGCTCTTCGGGCTGTCCAGCTCGCTTCATCGGTACATCAGCACCAAATTTTGCTACCTGTTGTTCGGTAAAGGTTGAAGGGATAAGGGGAGTCCAGATAGGGCCAGGAGCGACACCGTTTACTCGGATGCCCTTATTAATTAAGGATTGTGATAAGGAGCGTGTAAAGGTCACAATGGCTCCTTTAGTTGCTGAGTAGTCTAAGAGCTGGTCGTGTCCTTCATAAGCCGTGATAGAAGCGGTATTGATGATGGCACTGCCTTGTTTCAGATGGGGGAGGGCGGCTTTTGTTAAATAAAACATAGAGAAAATATTCGTGCGGAATGTACGCTCCAATTGCTTTGATGTTATATCTTCGAGCTTTGTCTGAGGATGCTGCTCTGCTGCATTATTGACCAATATATCCAGCTTGCCGAATTGCTTAAGGGTCTCCTCAATGACTTGCTTGCAAAAGGCTTCTGTGCCAAGGTCTCCAGCTAGGGTCAGGCATTTTCTCCCTTCTTCCTCAACCTGCCGCTTCGTTTCCTCAGCATCGCTGTGCTCGTTCAAATAGACAATTACAACGTTTGCACCTTCTTTTGCATAAGTAACAGCCACAGCTCTGCCAATACCGCTATCGCCACCTGTTACTATGGCTGTTTTATCCTGCAGCTTACCAGCGGCTTTATATTTCATATCCTCAAAAATGGGGTGCGGGTTCATTTCCGACTCAATACCTGGCTGGTGCTGTTGGTGCTGAGGGGGGAATGTCTGACGCGGTGGGGTTATCGTACTCATACAAATCGCTCCTTTATTGGGAATTGGTACTCCTTTAGGATGCGACACGAGTGTTTAAATATTCTTGATGAGGTTATTCAAACTTTTTGAGCTCTCACTTAATGCGGTAATGGTACTGATATAATGGAGTAAATCCGGCCTTGCTGTAGAGCTTTAATGCAGGTTCATTATCATTAATAACTTGTAGGTATAGTCCATCTGCTCCATGATTCCGACTCCACACAGCCAGTTCATGCAGTATAATTCGTCCGATTCCTCTGCCGCGAAGCTCGGGATTCACTGCAACGTTTATAAAGCCTGCCCAGCCGTTTTCTACAATAGAGCTTCCCACAGCGACGCATAAGCCATCCAATTCTAATGTGAAAAATCCTTTCTGCGGTTCGATGTCTGCAAAAAGCTTATTATAAAAAGTGCGCCGTTCCTCGCCGAAGCCCTCCATCTTAAGAAAATGAGTTAACCATTCATCCTTATGCTGAGATCTTACAGTTACATGGAAGTGATGATCTGATTCAGAGAGCGTTTTTTTAATCACGACATCGGATTGCGCGATCATGACGGAACAGGGTGTTTCTTTCAAATAGCCGTGCGCCTCCAGTAAATTGTCCAGTTGTTTTGGTGATGCATCACTAATATGATAACGGACAGGCAATCCATGAAAGCTGTAAAAGCGAACAGCCTCAGCAAGCCAATCCCCCTCAGGGAAAAAATCTCCAGCCGCAGTCCACACACTATTAGCACGTTTGGTTATACCTCCTGAGGCCCTATATATCCAGTGTTCAGAGGTAAAAGTCGAAGCGGCGGGCCAAGTATTTAACGCGAGCTTTTCAATTTGAATAATAAGTTCGTCTGTTCGATTAGTTAAGCTGTTTTTTTGGAAATACATGTGATGCACCGTCCATTTCATCAAGGTAATTTTGAATTAATATACAATATTATGAATAAATATTCATTAAAATTCAAGAGTAATTCCCATTAAATATATAATAAATCGAAAAAACTCTTCCATTTTATGTAATGTCATTGTACGATCAAAATATTATACATATATAACAAATAGAGTTGGTAGGGGTGTATCTAAACATGATTAAAGCGGTAATATTTGATTTTGATGGATTGATTATTGACACTGAAACTCCTGAGTATGAATCGTTTCAAGCTATGTACCGTGATCATGGAATGGAGTTAACTATGGATTTGTGGGGTCTATGTATTGGAACGGACGGTTCAGCATTTGAACCATATTCCTATTTAGAGCAAGCCCTAGGGGCACCTATTGACCGAGAAACGGTTAGGAAACTGCGGAGACAGCGGTACACAGACCGTATGAGTGAAGTCCAACCGAGACCTGGCGTAATCGATTATTTGAAGGAAGCAAACGAGCTTGGACTGCAAATCGGTTTGGCTTCAAGCTCTACTCGGGAATGGGTAACCGGTTACTTGAAGCAGTTTGACTTAATTGATTATTTCATGTGCATTCGGACAAAAGATGATGTGGAAAAAGTAAAGCCAGATCCAGCACTTTATCTGCAAGCAATGAGCTGTTTGGGGGTTCAGCCCGTTGAGGCCATTGCGTTTGAGGATTCGCCAAACGGTTCATTAGCTGCCAAACGAGCTGGAATGCACTGCGTTATTGTTCCTAATGAGATTACAGGACTTTTAAGATTTGGTGAGCACGATCTTCGGCTGCCCTCTATGAGTGCAATGCCCCTAACCGAAGTTATCTCACGAGTATCTATTACTAGAAAAGAATGCTGATCCTATAAGACCATGGAGGCGAGGGTTCCACATATGCAAATCGTATACTTGATTCGCCATTGTAAAGCGACGGGACAGGCTGCTGATGCGGAGCTAACCGGGGAGGGGTGGTTGCAGGCTGAGAAACTGGCTGCATTTCTCAATAGATATCCAATCGAATATGCGGTTTCAAGTCCCTATGTAAGGGCACAACAGACGTTAATACCTTATGCTAAGAATGCCGGTCACACCATTCATACGGATGACAGACTGTCTGAGCGAATTTTAAGTAGCGAGCAGAGGGAGGATTGGATGGTTTGTTTGGAACGAACGTTTTCAGATGAATCTTTGAGCTATACGGGAGGAGAATCCAGCAGAGCTGCAACTGACCGAGCTGTATCCTCACTTACGGAGCTGCTTGCATTGGGGCATTCGAGCTATGCGGTAGCTACACATGGCAATCTTCTGTCTCTGATATTGAAGCGATACGATGATTCGGTCGGCTTTGCTGAATGGAAAGGACTATCTAATCCGGATGTATATCGATTGAGTTTCTTAGAAGGTCATATACAAACGATGTCACGGATGTGGAACGATTGATAATTCGCTTCAAAAAAATATAACCCCAATCCGCAGCGTACAGTCAGATGATTCATGAATGTAGTACTTCATCGCATATGATGGATTAATGGGGTGAAGAGCATGAGTGATCCGATGTTTGGCGCAGAAACGCGAAAGATAACACAGAAAGACCATCAAATCAGTGTTGTATTTCGAACCCAAGATACAGCTGTTAAGCAGCTGCCTGAAGAGTCTAAATTAAACTTCGTTGGCAACCAAGCATTTTCGGATATTTTTAAAACACTAGATGAAATGATTGGGTTAGAAGAAATAAAGGAGCTTATTTTTCAAATTTATGCCATGCTCCAAGTGAAACAATTTCGGGAGGAAGTTGGATTGCAAGGCGGCTCGCATGTGTTTCATATGATTTTTAAAGGTAATCCGGGCACTGGTAAAACCACCGTGGCTAGAATTGTTTCCAAGCTCTTTAAATCAATGGGAGTACTGAGTAAAGGGCATTTGATCGAGGTGGAACGGGCTGATTTAGTAGGCGAATACATTGGACATACGGCTTTGAAGACAAGAGAAATTATGAAGAAGGCCATGGGCGGTATCCTTTTTGTAGATGAAGCTTACAGTTTGGCTAGAGGCGGGGAGAAAGATTTTGGTAAGGAATGTATCGATTGTCTTGTAAAAGGCATGGAGGATTATAAAAATGATTTTATTTTAATATTGGCCGGCTACACAGATGAAATTGATAACTTCCTGCTGACAAATCCAGGGCTTCCATCACGGTTTCCTATTCAAGTTCACTTTCCGGACTATTCCATCGAGCAGCTTTTGAAAATATCTGAGAAAATGCTCAATGAACGTGAATATTCATTTACACCGGATACCTTAAAGAAACTGAGAGAGCATCTTCATTATGAGACAACAAACTGTTTTCACTTTAGTAATGCTAGGTATGTCAGAAATGTCATTGAAAAAGCTATCCGGCATCAAGCTGTACGTTTGTTAAACCGCCGGCATCCCGCGAAGCCAAGCAAAGAAGATCTAATGAGTATATATCCCGAAGATATTCAGTTCGATAAGAGTAAGGAACCCGCATTTCCAGGGCCGGATTTCACTAATTATAAGGTTATGGATTCCTAATAACGTGATTAGTACAATGAAACACTGGGAAAGAATAGGTAGGAACCATTCATTAAGTTGTAATATCGCATAGGGACGTTTACAATTACTGTGAACGCCTCTTTTTGCTGTATAGGAAGGAAATCAGCAAAGCAGTGTCCTTTGTTTTTGGAGGGAATTGTTGTTCCTATTTCTGAACGGATGAGCGAAAAAAATAAGCAATAGACTTATTTAAGCGAATACCTTCAAAGGAGATTTAATAACTATGAAATCTAATGTACATACCATTGAACACGAACAGCCGCGGGCTGTGTTAATGAGCTTGATCACACCAAAGCAGAAGAGACAGGAAGCTTTTGTTGCTGAATATTCCTTATCTGAGCTCGTGAGTCTGGCTGAAACCGCAGGTGTAGAAGTGCTGGCTACCATGACTCAAAACAAGGAATCGATCGATTCCAAATGGTTTGTTGGTAAAGGTAAAGCAGAAGAATTAAAGCAGCTTTTAGATGAGCATGGTGCTAATACAGCCATTTTTGATCAAGAATTGTCCGGGGCTCAGGTACGTAATTTGGAGCAGTATTTGGATGTGAAAATTATCGACCGGACTCAGCTCATATTGGATATTTTCGCTCAGCGTGCTAAGACACGTGAGGGTATTATTCAGGTTGAGCTAGCTCAGTTAAGCTATTTGCTGCCGCGGCTGTCAGGACAAGGCAAGAATTTATCCCGACTAGGTGGAGGGATAGGCACGCGCGGACCCGGGGAAACGAAGCTGGAAACGGATCGCAGACATATCCGTGATCGGATTACCGAGCTTAAGAATCAATTGCAGGAGGTCGTTAAGCACCGGACATTACATAGAGAACGCAGAAAAAAATCCGGTGTTTTTCAGGTTGCGCTTGTTGGGTATACGAATGCAGGTAAATCGACGCTGCTGCGTCAATTGACTCATGCAGATGTGTATGTAGAGAATCAATTGTTCGCAACATTGGACCCAACCTCTAGAAATCTGGAGTTACCTGGGGGTAAAGAGATTGTTTTGACAGATACCGTAGGGTTTATCCAAAACCTGCCGCATGATCTGGTCGCTGCCTTCCGTGCAACCTTGGAGGAAGCTTGTGAAGCCGATCTCATTCTGCATGTCGTGGACAGTGCTTCCGAAATGATGTCTACACAGATGTATGTCGTTGATCAAGTTCTTCAAGAGCTAGGCGCTCATCAAACTGAGCAAATCACGTTGTTCAATAAAGTGGATATGTGCACACCCGAACAAACGGAAATGCTGACAGCTAAAGGAGAATTTTTACGTATTTCGGCATATCGTGATGAGGACCTGAAGCAGGTTTGCGATGCGATTGAATCGAAATTAATGGGTGATTGCAAAACATTCCGGATCCCAGCTGAAAAAGGCGATGTTATATCGCTTGCTTACAGAGTCGGTGAAGTGTTGGAGAATGAAATAGAAGGTAATGATATGCTGATCCAGGTAAGGCTGAATAACAAAGAATACAGTAAATTGGGGTATTTGCTGGCAGCTTATGCATTGGATCAGGCTTACAATGAGGGAGAGAGCAGCGAGCATGTTTAATGAACGAATTACGGCATGGATGGAGTATGCCGAAGAACAGATTGAGGGAAGAATAAAAGAGTTGGACCGGATCGTTGACCAGAATCAATGGAAGGTGATCCGTGCCTTTCAAAAGCATAAGGTGAGCGATTATCACTTTGCCGGTTCTACAGGTTATGGTTACAATGACCGAGGCCGCGAGGTATTGGATTTGGTGTACGCTGAAGTATTTGGAGCAGAGGCCGCCTTGGTGCGGCCACATTTTGTGTCCGGGACTCATACGATCGGGACAGCTTTATTCGGAGTGTTAAGGCCGGGAGATGAGCTGCTCATGATTACTGGAAGTCCATACGACACACTGCACAAAGTAATAGGGAAACCAGACGATGGAAAAGGATCTTTGCAGGATTGGGGCATCGTTTATAACGAAATAGCTTTGCTGTCGGATGGAAGCCCTGATTATGATTCCATTCGTGAGCATATGACGGGGAACACTAAAGTGGTTGGCATTCAACGATCACGCGGATATTCGTGGCGGCCGTCGTTTACTGTAGCTCAGATAGGCGAGATGGTTCGTTTTGTCAAAAGCTTGTACCCTGAGGTTATAGTATTCGTGGATAACTGCTACGGAGAATTTACAGAGCTTCAGGAACCAACCGAGGTAGGCGCAGATTTAATTGCTGGATCACTGATCAAGAATCCAGGCGGTGGTATAGCTGCTACAGGTGGATACATAGCAGGAAAAAGCAAGTATGTTGAGCTGGCATCCTACCGACTCACTGCACCTGGTATCGGAGGAGAAGTTGGAGCTATGCTGGGGACTGTCCGTTCAATTTATCAGGGACTATTTCTAGCTCCCCATTTGGTTGGACAAGCTGTTAAAGGGTCGATCTTTGCTGCGGCGGTATTCGAGCAGCTCGGCTTTGTAACTCACCCGCACTGGAGTGACCCACGGACAGACTTGATACAAGCTATCCAATTTACAAGCGAACAGCATTTAATTGCTTTTGTTCAAGGAATTCAGCAAGCATCGGCTGTTGACTCTCATGTTGTACCTGAGCCTTGGGATATGCCCGGATATGAGCATCCAGTCATCATGGCGGCGGGGACCTTTATTCAAGGAGGCAGCCTGGAATTGTCAGCTGATGCTCCGATCCGAGAGCCCTACATTGCCTACATGCAGGGCGGGTTGACCTATTCACATTGCAAGCTAGGTGTGTTGACTGCTTTAAGCAACATGATTGATTGGGGACTACTGTAAATTATACTTACATCTTGCATGAACCTAACACACCTTGACATGTTTATGTAGGAGGGGTACAATGAAGGTAGTTTGTAGTCCACAGAGGTGATGGGTAGTGACGGATGATATTCGCCGTAATATGGCGCTTTTTCCAATCGGTATAGTAATGAAACTGACAGATTTAACCGCCAGACAAATCCGATATTATGAACAACATGAGCTAATTATCCCCGCAAGAACCGGAGGTAATCAACGACTGTATTCGTTTAACGATGTTGAGCGTCTGCTCGAGATCAAGGATTTGATTGAAAAAGGAGTTAATATCGCAGGCATTAAGCAAGTACTCCTGCCTGTTTCCAAAGACTCCGAGGAAGCTACCGTTCTAAGTGAGCAATCGGAAGTTAAACGTAGAGAATTGACGGATACTCAGTTGCATCGGATGTTGAAGCAGCAGCTGCTCGGCGGAGGCAAGCGAGGTCAGGTTTCACTGATTCAAGGCGAGCTTTCGAGGTTTTTTAAGAAGTAGGGTGTTCGGTTGTGCATGTTCGGGAGACGTAGTATTTCAGAACATGCGCTGTCAATTTTTCATATTTAAAGGAGGAGTTTCACAGTGACGGAAAAGAACTACAAAAAAGAGGATATTACGCGCATTGCGAAGGAAGAAAATGTGCGGTTTATTCGTCTGCAGTTTACTGACTTGCTCGGTACGATCAAGAATGTAGAAATTCCTGTAAGTCAGCTTGAAAAAGCGCTTGATAACAAAATGATGTTCGACGGTTCTTCAATCGAAGGATATGTTCGTATCGAAGAATCCGACATGTATTTATATCCTGATTTAAACACTTGGGTCGTATTTCCATGGGTTGCCGAAGACCGCATAGCCCGATTAATTTGTGATATTTATTTACCTGATGGCAGACCTTTCCCTGGAGATCCGCGCGGAATTCTTAAACAAGCATTGAAGGAAGCTGAAGAAATGGGCTTCACTGCAATGAACGTAGGTCCTGAACCGGAATTTTTCTTATTTAAAACCGATGAAAACGGCAATCCGTCCATGGAGCTTAATGACCAAGGCGGTTACTTTGACCTAGCACCAATGGATCTTGGCGAAAACTGTCGTCGTGAGATTGTGTTGACCTTGGAGGAAATGGGATTTGAAATCGAAGCATCCCATCATGAAGTAGCTCCTGGGCAGCATGAGATTGACTTCAAATATGAGAATGCAATAAAGGCCGCAGATCAGATCCAAACATTTAAGCTTGTGGTCAAAACAGTAGCCAGACAGCATGGATTGCACGCAACCTTCATGCCTAAGCCGTTGTTCGGTGTAAACGGTTCCGGTATGCATTGCCATCAATCGTTGTTTACAGGCAAAACAAACGCGTTCTATGATGAAAGCGACAAATTGGGACTAAGTTCAACTGCAAGATATTATATGGCAGGTATATTGCGTCATGCTAGAGCTTTTGCAGCTATTACGAATCCGACTGTCAATTCCTATAAGCGTTTGGTGCCAGGCTATGAGGCGCCTTGCTATGTGGCTTGGTCCGCTAGCAACCGCAGCCCGATGATTCGGATTCCTGCTTCTCGCGGCTTAAGCACGCGTGTTGAGGTCCGTAATCCGGATCCTGCTGCTAATCCATATTTGGCACTGGCTGTTATGTTGAAAGCTGGTTTGGATGGAATTAAGCATAAAATGCAGCTTCCTCCTCCAGTAGATCGTAACATTTATGTCATGACTGAAGATGAGCGTGAGGATCAAGGCATTCCGAGTCTTCCAGTCAACCTGAAAACAGCTATCGATGAAATGCTTCGTGACGATGTCATTTGCGATGCGCTGGGTGATCATGCTCTAGCTCATTTCGTTGAGCTGAAAGAAATTGAGTGGGATATCTACCGTACTCAAGTTCATGCATGGGAACGCGAACAGTATTTGACTCTTTACTAAGAGAAGTTAATAATTAATAGCCCCTCGACTATCACGGACCTTGGTTCGTGTGGTTGAGGGGCTTTTCTTTTTTTGGGGTGAGAGAGTGTTTGACTTCAAAAGTAAGAAGAATGTTTATTGAATTAGGGTAAATAAAAAATATAAGCCAAGAATCAGGTCTTGTGACCGCTTCTTGGCTTTATTTGTTTTCAGTCTTATACCCGTTAGAAAGGAAGCCTTCAATAGGTTTAATGGATATCTCGGAATACGCCTACAACTCGACCAAGAATCGTGACTTGGTCTAATAGGATCGGCTCCATAGTTACGTTCTCAGGCTGTAGACGGAAATGATCCTTTTCTTTGTAGAAGCGCTTAACAGTAGCTTCATCATCTTCTGTCATTGCAACCACGATATCTCCATTGTTAGCAGACTGCTGCTGTCTAACAATTACATAGTCGCCATTATGAATGCCCGCATCGATCATACTTTCGCCGACTACGCTAAGCATGAATACGTTGTAGTCACCTACATAATGGCTAGGAAGCGGGAAATAATCCTCGATGTTCTCTGTGGCTGTGATGGGAACACCTGCGGTTACGCGCCCGATTAACGGAACACGTGCTACAGAGAGAGCGAATTGTGTGCCTTCTGAAGAGGAGCCGTCGGTAATTTCGATCGCTCTTGGTTTCGTTGGGTCACGACGAATAAGTCCTTTTTTCTCTAGTCGCTCCAAATGTCCATGAACCGTGGAGCTGGAAGCAAGTCCAACTGCCTCTCCGATCTCACGCACGGATGGAGGGTAGCCCTTATCCTTGACTTCATTCTTAATAAAATCCAAAATCGCCAGTTGACGAATGGATAGTTTACTCATCTGAATCACTCCCGTATGGGTAATTATTGAAAAAAGTATAACATAGAACCGGAGTTCGTACAAACATAAGTTCGAAAATACGTTGACACAAACAAGTGTTCGTGTTAAATTAAAAACAAGAACAAACGTTTGGGAGTGATTTTATTATGTATATGAATGAACAATTATTTCATCGTTCTGCTGGTCCCACTAATTCTAAACATACTGCACATAGTGACAGTCGCAAAACGAAATTATCTAGATTCTTTATTTTGCTTGCTGCTGTTGTGCTTGTTTTAGTCTTCAGTTTATGTGCTCCCATGCTGGGTGGAGATCAGGATGCTCTTGCAGCGTCAAGCAGCAGTCATATAAAACAAACCTTTGAAATTGAAAAAGGGGATACTCTTTGGAAGATAGCGAATCAACACGCACCTAAAGGACAGGATGTCCGTGAATATATGTATGAGATTAAATTGTTAAATGGTTTGAAGTCGAATTTATTGCAAGAAGGTCAACTTCTTCAATTACCTTGACAGTCAATATTGAGCGGTCACTCTTGACAATCGAAACCTGTAATGTCAAAGTAGAGGTTGGTGTATTTATTGGATTTGTGAAATTGTATTAACGACATAGGCTATACATACTGGGAGGACTGGCATGAGTAGTGAATCAGAACACGAACAGGATATCAAGCGAATTAATGAACTAGCTCGTAAAGCTAAGTCAGTAGGGCTGACTGATGAAGAAATTGAAGAGCGCAATGTATTGCGTAAGCGGTATATTGAAGGATTCAAAAATTCACTCCGTAATCAACTGGATAACATAACACTGGTTGATAAAGAGGACAAGCAATAAGAACAATTAATCTTCTGATTAATTGTTCTTAAGCAGCACTCTGCTTTGGAGAATGAATAATTGTATCAATTGTAAGCCATTGAAAACATCCTTTGAGGAGAAATGCTATGTCACGTAAGTGGGAACGAATGGTCCAGAAAAACACGAAAATAACGAATAAGGGTAGAGCGAAGCAAGGCAAGCCACTGGTGAGCGAGGCTGTTTCAGACGGTACAATAACGATCAAGGGGCGCAATTGGCTTATGCCGCTTCTTTTTGTCTTTGTCGGCATATTTTGTTATGTTGCCTTCCGAAATACATACCAGGACGATAATCTCTATTGGATTACAGGCGGGAGTTACATATTGCTTGGATTATTTACTTTCTTAGTTAGACGCCCATTCATTAAAATCGGTAAAAACTTTTTGAGCACACGAAGGTTTACCGGAGATAAAAGAGTTGAGCCATCACAAATTCAGGAGATAGTGATTTCCAAGGATGCTGTGGTTATTTCGTTACAAGGTAAAGGCGGTAAATGGGTATTTACGCGGGTTTACCATCGAATTGATATCACAGAAGTATCAGAACGTTTGAAAGAGTTTGCAGAACAACATTCGGTAACTTTTAAAACAGAGTAGTACAAATATATAACAATAAGAATTTATAAGTTATTTGGGGAAAGAGGAACAACGTGATGACGATTCAAGCCGTATTATTTGATTTAGATGATACCCTGCTGTGGGATGATCGAAGTGTTAATGAATCTTTTCAAGCAACTTGTGAGGAAGCTGCTAAGCATGTGCAGGTTGAACCTAAAGCACTAGAAGAAGCAGTCAGAAAGGAAGCGCGTGCTCTTTATCAAACCTTTGAAACATTTCCTTTCACTCAACTGATTGGAATCAATCCTTTTGAAGGTCTCTGGGCTAATTTTACAGAGGGAGAGAACGAAAATTTCCGCAAGCTTGAACAGCTTGCTCCGGGATATCGTACCGAATCATGGACACGTGGATTGAAAGCGCTTGGAGTGGATAATCCAGAGCTTGGATACCGTTTGGGAGAATTGTTCCCAGCAGAACGCCGCAGCCGACCTATTGTTTATGATGAAACCTTTGAGGTTTTGAACCAGTTGAAGGGAAACTACAAGCTGCTTCTTTTAACAAATGGATCTCCGGATTTACAGAAAGAAAAGCTTGCTGGAGTGCCTGAGCTTGCAGCATATTTCGATCATATTGTTATTTCGGGAAATTTCGGTGTGGGTAAACCTGACGTTTCAATCTTCCAGCATGCAATGCAGCTATTGGACATTAACGCAGATGAGGGAGTTATGATCGGGGATAAGCTGACAACTGACATACTCGGGTCCAATCGTGTTGGAATGTCGAACATGTGGATCAATCGTCACGGTTTGAAGCGCGCTAGTGAAATTGTACCTGCACACGAAATTGTTAACCTCAGAGAGATACAAGGCATCATCGATATTATTTCTAAATAACTGCTTGCAAGAAGTTCAATTCTACAAATGTAGGATGAAAAACCCGCCAGTTCCTCTAAGAGGATCTGACGGGTTTTGATGTGTTTTTATGATTTTTGGAAGGAAGAGTCAGCATATGGATGTGCTATCCAGCCTTCTGTTTCGATAAAGAGACGTACTGCAACGATCTGACGGTTATCCATTAATGTAAAGAAGTGCGCCTTATGTTCAGGGACGGAGATTACATCACCAGCCTCAAGCTCTACGTCAAAGTAGCCTACATCATCTGTACCTTTAATAATAAAGATACCTTTCCCAGCTGTAATGGCGCGAACCTCATCTTCGGTGTGTGTGTGAACTTGCTCAAATTTTTTCAGCAACTCATCTAGATTAGGTGTTGCATCGGAGAGAGCAATAAGGTCCCAAGTTTTGTAGCCGCGTCGGCCTGCCAAGTCGTTGATTTCGGAATCAAACGTGGACAGGATTTGTGCTTTTTCCTCATCAGATAAAATGAATTTCTCTTGAAGCTCTTGCGGAAGCTTAGTGGCATCCCAATGCTCGTATAATACTTCTTGCTTATCCAAAAATGCCTTCACATTTTGTTCACCAGATATGCGATCGTTAGAATTGCGGATTCTAATTTCAGCCATGGTCATCCCTCTTTCATTATGATATTAATGCTCTAAGATGTATTATAGTGGAAGTAGAAGATTCTGTCGATATCGAAACTTGATAAATCCGATAGGGATCATTGCATTTACTTTGATTGTGATGTATTCTATCTTTTCATGACCATCGCTTTCTGTTACACTTAGATTTACATTATTCTTGAAAATTCACGTTATTCCTTTAAGATTCTCAAACTAAATTCAACATTTACAAGACAGTTGTCGGACGGATGTCATTGAAGGGAAGATAAGAATGAGTAAACCAACTTTACAAGAGCAATTAAAGAAAAAAATTATGATATTAGACGGTGCCATGGGTACAATGATCCAACAAGAGAATTTAACCGCTGAGGATTTTGGTGGCGATGATCTTGATGGATGCAACGAGTATTTGGCTATCACCCGTCCAGATGTCATTAAAAAAATACATGAGGCTTATTTCGAAGCTGGTGCAGATATTATTGAATCCAATACGTTCGGAGCATCTAGTGTTGTTTTGGCGGATTATGATTTGCAGGATCGGGCAAGAGAGATCAATCTTATTCTGGCTAAGCTGGCTGTAGATGCAGCTAAAAAATATAGTACTCCTGAATGGCCTCGATATGTAGCAGGAGCTATGGGACCAACAACCAAGACCTTATCCGTAACAGGGGGGGTCACTTTTGATGAACTAGTAGACAGCTATTACGAGCAGGCATTGGCGCTAATTGAGGGTGGAGTTGATGCTTTACTGCTGGAAACTTCTCAGGATGCATTGAATGTGAAAGCTGGGAGTATTGGTATCCGCAAAGCTTTCGACACATTAGGTTATAAGCTGCCGATTATGATCTCGGGTACGATTGAGCCGATGGGCACAACGTTAGCAGGTCAAAATATTGAGTCCTTCTACATCTCTATGGAGCATCTTGACCCCGTTACCTTTGGTCTGAACTGTGCTACAGGACCAGAATTCATGAGAGACCACATCCGGACTTTATCCGATTTGGCACAAACGGCTGTAAGCTGCTATCCAAATGCAGGGCTTCCGGATGAGAACGGTAAGTATCATGAATCTCCGGAATCACTTGCTAAGAAGCTGGCTGGGTTTGCTGAGCAAGGATGGCTTAACATGGCCGGTGGATGCTGTGGAACAACACCGGATCATATTCGTGCGATGGCTGAGGCATTGGCGCCTTATAAGCCGCGGCAGCATGCTGCTGCGCATCCTCCTGCGGTTTCTGGTATTGAAACGGTTTTTATTGAAGATGCAAACCGCCCGTATATGGTCGGTGAGAGAACGAACGTTCTAGGTTCTCGTAAATTCAAACGATTAATTGCCGAAGGCAAATATGAAGAGGCTTCTGAGATTGCAAGAGCACAAGTTAAAGGTGGAGCGGCTGTAGTCGACGTCTGCTTGCAGGATCCGGACCGCGATGAAGTCAGTGATATGATTAAGTTTCTAGAGCTAGTAGTTAAAAAGGTTAAGGTTCCTTTAATGTTAGATTCCACCGATACAAAGGTAATCGAACTGGGACTTAAATATTCACAAGGTAAAGCGATCATTAACTCCATCAATTTGGAGGACGGAGAAGAGAAGTTTGAAAGTGTTGTTCCTCTAATTCATCGTTATGGGGCAGCTGCCGTCGTTGGTACAATAGATGAGCGGGGCCAAGCAATTACTGCACAAGACAAGCTGGAGGTTGCACAGCGCTCACATGATCTTCTAGTGCACAAATACGGGATGAATCCTAAGGATATTATTTTTGATCCGTTGGTTTTCCCAGTTGGAACAGGTGACCAGCAATATATCGGTTCTGCCAAGGAAACGATAGAAGGTATTCGACTTATTAAACAGGCTATGCCGGACACACAGACCATACTTGGATTAAGCAACGTTTCCTTTGGGTTGCCGCCTGCAGGACGGGAAGTATTGAATGCTGTTTATTTGTACCATTGTACAAAAGCAGGTTTGGACTATGCGATTGTCAACACGGAAGCTTTGGAGAGATATGCTTCTATCCCAGAGGAAGAGCGCCGTCTATCTGAAGAGCTTATTTACAATACGAATGATGACACGCTTGCCGAGTTTGTTGCTCATTTCCGTGTCAAGAAGGTTGAGAAGAAAGAGAAAATCTCCAATCTATCCCTTGAAGAGCGGCTTGCATCTTATGTTGTAGAAGGGACGAAGGAAGGCTTAATTCCCGATCTGGATGAGGCGAGAGCCAAATATCACCCTCTTGAAATCATTAATGGACCTTTGATGAGAGGGATGGAAGAGGTAGGTCGCTTATTTAATAACAACGAGCTTATTGTCGCAGAGGTGCTTCAAAGTGCCGAGGTTATGAAAGCCTCCGTTTCACATCTGGAGCAATTTATGGAGAAGACGGAGAGCGCGGTTAAAGGGAAAATCATTCTTGCAACAGTAAAAGGCGATGTTCATGATATCGGGAAGAATCTGGTGGAGATCATCCTTTCCAATAATGGTTATAAAATCATCAACCTAGGCATTAAGGTTCCGCCTGAGCAGTTGATTGAAGCGTTCCGCCGAGAAAAAGCGGATGCAATCGGTTTGTCGGGGCTATTGGTTAAATCAGCTCAGCAAATGATCATCACAGCCCAGGATTTGAAGAATGCAGGCATTGATGTTCCCATTATGGTTGGGGGTGCGGCATTAACTCGTAAATTTACCAAGACACGTATTGCACCGGAATATGAGGGCATGGTGTTATATGCTAAGGATGCGATGGATGGCTTAGATATAGCCAATAAGCTTAGCGACCCTGTGCAGAGGCAGCAATTGATTAAGGAGTTGCGTGAAAGCAAGGAATCGGATGTAATGGAAGCTGGCAAAAAGGAAGAAACAATGCCAGTGTTGACACGTGTTAAAACATCGTCCATAGACAAAACGCTTCCTGTTCAGGTTCCGCCTGATCTGGAGCGCCGAGTTATCCGAGATTATCCGATCAGTCATATTATGCCTTATGTAAATATGCAAATGCTGTTGGGTCATCATCTAGGTTTAAAAGGAAAAGTGGATAAGCTTTTAGCGGAGAAGGATTCAAAAGCCGTTCAATTAAAGGAAACAGTGGACGATATCTTTGCTCAAGCGCAAAAAGAGGGAATTATTTGCGCTCATGGTATGTATCGGTTCTTCCCAGCGCAATCTTCGGGCAACGACGTGCTGGTATATGACCCTAATGACCCTTCCAAGCTGCTTCAAACATTCTCATTTCCACGTCAGGATAAAGAACCATTCTTATGTCTGGCAGATTTCTTGAAGTCTGTTGACAGTGGGGAAATGGATTACGTCGGATTCCTGGTGGTTACAGCTGGTCATGGAATCAACGAGAAGGCTAAAGAATGGCGTGATAATGGAGATTATCTGCGATCCCATGCGCTGCAGTCTTCTGCATTAGAAACAGCTGAGGCACTTGCGGAACGTGTTCATGAGATGATGCGTGATGTCTGGGGCTTCCCTGATCCGGCAGGCATGTCGATGCAGGAGCGCTTTGGCGCGAAATATCGTGGACAAAGATTCTCCTTCGGTTATCCAGCTTGTCCTAATTTAGACGATCAGCAGCAGCTGTTTGCCTTGTTAAATCCTGAAGATATCGGGGTAGAATTAACTGAAGGAAGTATGATGGAGCCGGAAGCATCTGTATCGGCTATAGTATTTGCACATCCGGAGGCCCGTTATTTTAATGTAGACAAAAGTTAGGCATGCTAATGCAGAGTGGAGTTGACATCGACTCCACTCTTTTCCCTATGTTTACATGAAGAAAGCATGAAACGGAGTAGATGAGGTTTGGAAATTTACTTTCTTGGTACAGGTGCTGGCATGCCTTCAAAAGATCGGAATGTTACATCGATCATCCTGAACCTGTTAGCTGAACGGAATACATATTGGATGTTCGATTGTGGAGAGGGGACGCAGCATCAGGCCTTGAGGTCCCCAATACGCATTGGTAAGCTGGAAAAACTGTTTATTACTCATCTGCATGGTGACCATATTTACGGAATACCTGGCTTGCTAACAAGCCGTTCTTACCAAGGTGGAGATACGCCGTTTACAGTTTATGGCCCGAAGGGGACCGAACAGTTTATATTGACTGCATTGAGCTTGAGTCAGGCTCATTTGTCTTATGAGCTTATCATTCAAGAGTTTGATGTATCGGAGGAAACAGTGCTGTTCGAGGATGAGCAATTTGTGGTCAGCCTTGCACCACTTATTCATCGGGTGGACAGCCACGGTTATCGAATCGTCGAAAAACCACAAAAAGGACGTCTGCTTGTGGAAAAGCTCAAGCAACTTGGAATCACCTCCGGTCCTTTGTTCGGTAAGCTCAAGCAGGGAGTCGACGTTACATTAGATGATGGCACTTCCTTGAATGCAAGGGAGTATATAGGCCCTTCTTATCCGGGACGCGTTGTAACCATCTTAGGAGACACTCAGCCGTGTGAGAATTCAAGCAAGCTAGCACGAGGTGCTAACGTATTGGTTCATGAGGCAACGTTCGCTGAGCAGAAGAAGCATCTGGCTGTAGAATACGATCACTCTACAGCTATGGACGCTGCACGTGCTGCTCAAGAAGCGGGAGTGGAAGCGTTGATTTTGACCCACATTAGCTCGCGCTATCAGAAGGATGAGGCTGAGCTATTAGTACAGGAAGCGAAACAAATTCATGATTGTACCTATTTGGCTAGGGATCATTGGAGCTACGAGGTGCCTAGGTCTAAAAGATAGCTCTATTCAACATTTTATAAGTTGAGTAGCTTCAAGTAGAAAGAATGAAACCCCATCCTTGGGATGGGGTTTCGTTTTCGTATGATTCTGATGCATGACTATTGATTTTGTTGATACTCAGATTCATCTTGAATTTCACTACGGAAGCCCTGCAAGCTTTGTTCGCGCCGCTGGTTCTTTTCTTGAATGGTTTGTTTTTCACTTGGGCTGATTTCGTCTGCATGTTCTGCTAAATAGGCTTCAGCCTCTTCTTGATTTTTAATGGTGTTGTTAATACTGTTTTGTAAATGTTCTACGTTGTCTTCGCGGTTATCAGGCTTTGCCATTGTGTTTTACACTCCTTATTATGAGTTAGTTGTATGCTAGCTGCACACCATGGTTACAATCCCACAATTGGATAACAAATATACACGGTAATTTGCGGTCGTCTAAAGGTCCGGTGTTGCGAATGAAAGACACTGAATTTCATATAATCTATAGCTTTGGTTTTCAAATGATTTCATTGGAGGGAAAGAGCTTGCTTGGTTTTTCAATAGTAACCGGTTTTTATTTGTTAGGGTTGCTTCTGCAGACGGCGTTGCACATTCCAATTCCGGCGAATGTCATTGGACTCATTTTATTCACTTTAAGCTTATTTTTGAAGCTGGTGAAGCTGGAATGGGTCGAGGATGCAGGACAATTTCTCATCAATCACATGCTGCTATTTTTCACTCCGTTTGTTGTAGGTACCCTAGTGTTTTTTCACTATATAGGTGAAAATTCGGTACAGCTGCTGGTCAGTCTTTTTGCGAGCACCTTTGGCGTTCTAATCCTGACAGGCTGGTCGGTTAAGCTTTTCAAGGGGAAGGAGAGCAGCCGTCATGAATCTTCATGATATTACGGAACAGCCGATATTCGGGCTGGCATTATCACTAATCAGCTATTCGCTGGCCCTTTATTTATACCGAAGATGGAAATGGCTTCATCCATTATTTGTAAGCTCTGGTCTTGTTATCGCTTTTTTGCTAACAACGAATATTCCTTATGAAGCCTACCGTAAGGGGGGAGATACCCTTATATTATTACTGGGTCCGGCTACGGTAGCATTAGGCATTCCTTTCTATAAAAATGCAAAACGTATACGTTCTAGTCTCCTTTCAATTGTGGGGGGCGTTACGGTGGGCTCTGCAAGTGCGCTGCTGCTATCCGCTGCTTTAGTATGGAGTTTGGGCGGGTCGAAGGAATTGATGGTGACTATGATGCCCAAGTCTGTAACCTCACCTATTGCTTTGGAGATTTCACGTCAAGCAGGAGGGCTACCAGAGCTTACTGCTGTATTGACGGTTTTGACTGGTTTGATTGGAAGTATGTTTGGACCTGCCCTGCTAAGGCTCTGTGGTGTCCGTGATGACATTTCAATAGGGACTGCTATTGGTACGGCGGCGCATGGGATTGGAACTGCACGTGTAATCAAAGATTCAGAGCTTCAGGGCAGTGTAGGGGGCTTTGCAATGGGGGCTGCAGCTATTATAACCTCATTTTTATTTATTCCATTGTATATTTGGCTTCGATAAGTCATTCAGGTAAACGAAATGTTTTAAAGTGAAAACTCAAAAACATGAAAAGAGCCCATTGCGGCTCTTTTTTTCATTGTGTAAGACCTGTGCCCTTAAGATATTTTGGGGCAAGGCTATGGTCAAGCCATCTTAAATCTTACAAAACCTTAACAACACGAAAATGCCGGATTAATAATCATTTGCTACGCTGAAGAGGTAAGAACTACTCCAACTTCTCTGAGAAAGGTGTGTTGACTTGTGACTCAAACTGCCGTGCAATTCGTCCCTCAGCAGATTCGTTTATGTGTCAAGTTGGCTTCGAATAGTGAGGAGATTGAGCAGGCCATGCGCTTGCGGTATCGGGTTTTTGTTGAAGAGGAAAAGAATTTGCAGATGCTTAACGATAGTGGCTTGGAACAGGATGAGTATGATGTTTATTGCGATCATTTAATCGTTAAGGATTTAGAAAGTGATAGGGTTGTAGGAACGTACCGCTTATTACCGGGAGAGCTGGCTATTTTGAACAAAGGGTTTTATTCAGAGTCTGAGTTTGATCTGTCATCTTTTCATAGCTTTAAGCCGCAGACATTGGAGTTAGGGCGCAGCTGTATCGACCCGATTTATCGCGGCGGTAAAGCTATTCAATTGTTGTGGGAAGGTGTTGCAGGCTATATAACAGAACGCAGTTACTCTTATTTAATCGGTTGTGCTAGTGTGCATATTCCTTCACTTAATGAATTGAATGTGATCTATAGTATGCTGCGCCAAAAGCAGGTACTAACAGACAGATATGGTATTCAACCCCTGGAAACACATAGAATCAGAGGGCTGCAGGAGGTCGATAGTGGTTTTAGCGAGAAAGAAGTGTTCCGCAAGCTTCCGCCGCTGATGAAGGGCTACCAATGGCTCGGAGCAGAAATAGGTGGAGACCCGGCATACGATGCACTCTTTGATACGGTTGATTTTTTCATTGTTTTGGAGAAGGATAGGGTTACTCGCAGGTACAAAAAACATTTTTTGAACGGCGAAGCTTAGTCAAGATAAAGACGAGGGGGGACCTGCATTGTATGAATGGATTGGAAAAATAACGGGCAGCCCTCGAACTACAAGAACGCTCTCTCTGCTTAGCGGTTGGCTTCCCCCGACCCTTGTGCTTGTTCTTTGTAAGGGAATCGGTATCCTGATTTATTGGCTGACTGGCGGCAATCTGAGGAGCAAAGTGCTTCGTAACCTGCTGGACTTGCTTCCAGACCACAGCGATAAGGAGAGAAGCTCTTATAACATTCAATTTTTTCAAAATCTCATAATTATCTTGTATGAAATACTATTGGATTCTTATCGGCTGCCGAAAAGTGAGGGACGGAGGTTCCAGGTTAAAGGGGAGGTGCATCTGACAGAAGCGCTGCGTATGGAACGGGGGGCTATTGTATATTCACCGCATGTAGGCAATTTCTTCTACTACTACTGGTATTTGTGTCAGAAATATTCCTGTTTGACGATTGCTACCTCGGGAAGCTCGGAATTGCGTCCACTCTACCTGCGTTTTAAGGAATTAGGTTGCCCGGGGTTGGATTATGACAGCACTCCCCCATTGGAGCTGCTTCGTAAGCTTCGCAAGCATTTGTCGGAAAATGGTGTTGTTTATATATTAGGTGATTTTTGGCGACCAACGTTTCCTGAATCCTATTTTTTTGGTAAAAAGACCCGAACACCGGAAGGCGCCGCATCGCTGGCCATTGAATTGCAGGTACCCTTAGTTCCGTTCTATGGGCGCAGAGTCAGAGGCTTCACACATGAACTGGTCTTCGAGCAGCCTTTGCAATTACACGCTATGTATTCAAGGTCGCAGAGAGCAGATGCAACGCGCCTGCTGAACTCCATTATGGAGAGGGTAATTCGAAAAAATCCAGCACAATGGTTCTATTGGTTTAACGCGGAGGAGCGTTGGGAGAAAGAAAAAGTCGAGGCTGTACAGTAGAGGAAGCTGAATAATGGAGACACATCAGGAGGGAACTGGCGATGGATACAGGAAGTCACTTATTATTTGGCGCTACATTAGCTGGTCTGGCGATGCTGGACCCTGCTATTGCTCAGAACCCTGAGCTATCTCATGCGATTTTAACGGCAACCTTAATAGGCTCACATGCGCCAGATTTTGATTCCGTAACAAGATTGAAGGGTTATTCAGCATATATCCGTTTTCATCGAGGTGTGACTCATTCTCTTCCAGCCATGCTGCTATGGCCCTGCATAATCACTTTGCCAATTGCTGCTGCATTTGATGTTTGGTCGTATGCAGGTTCACTTTTCCTCTGGTCTTTCTTGGCAGTTGTTTTTCATATCACTTTGGATTGGTTCAACGCTTATGGTGTGCAGTGCTTTAGACCTGTATCCAATAAATGGAGCCACTTGGATTTCATGTCGCTGTTTGATCCGTTTTTATTTATTATCCATGGGGTCGGGCTGCTTGTCTGGATATTTAGCAACCTATCGCCAGGTATGCTGTTTCTTGATATATACGGGGTATCGATGGTTTATATGGGCGCTAGGGCGATTCACCATCGGCAAATGGTAGCTAAAGCTCGTGAAACATTGCAGTTGGATGGGATTTATCAAGTTATTCCAGGATTAAGTTGGTTTCGTTGGCAATTCGTAATAGAAACAAGCTCGTTATTCTATACGGGTACTATTCGCGGGAAAGAGATCGCTATTGAGGATGTTTACAGGAAGGACGCAACGAATTCAGCTATTCAAGCGACGTTATCAACGGATGGAGTAAGGGCGTTTTTGTATTTTGCCCAACGGGTGCATGTATGCTGTAAGGAAATACAGGACGGCTATATGGTGGAGTGGCGTGATGTGCGATTTTGGTATAATCATAAGCTCCCTTTTGGGGTTGATATACAATTGGATCATAATCTGCAGGTAGTCGATCAAAGCTTAGGTTGGCGAAAGAAAACGTGGGAGCCGCCTTATGTTTAGAATCAGATTCATTAAAATGAATGTTTCCTCCCTTTTTTGGTTAGAATAGGTCAAGAAGAAAAATTGTTGCTCAGGAGGGCTGCGGTATGGATTTTACAAGTCACGATATCGCCGTAATCGAACAAGCTTTGCAGTTAGCCATTAATGCAGAAACCAAAGATTCGAAGGTTAATCATTTTCGGGAGGTTCTCACTAAGCTGCAAAAAAATGCGGCAGTGGCTATGCACGGAACGTACCTTCAAACGGTTTCGCACGACGGAGTTCGATATGATTACGATGATTCCTCGGACTTACTGTAAAAACTTACTTGGGGAAGAGCAAGAAGGAACACAGTTTTTAGACTGATGAATCCTAGACCGAATCATTCATTTCCATATATTCCTCTCATACAAGCAAGAATTCATGATATTGAAAATATAAGTTTGAATACAAATGACCCTGATCCAGAGCTGATCAGGGTTTTCTTTTGTCAAAATCAAGATTGTAGTGCGAACGTGTATTCGGTATAATGGAAAAGTACAATTAAGCCTGAAGTTAAAATACTTGCATCATCAAAAAGGCTTCAAGTACAAGCTATTCATAATAAGGAGTCTGAGCTTATGAACCGCTTAACGGGAAAAGTTGCTTCCATAGATGAAATGATAGATTTGGTTAAAGACACACCGGAGCTGATGTCTCAGGTGACCTATTGGCGAACTATACCGCCTAGAGATCCTTTATACGAGTCTTTCCCAGAAGGGATACATCCGCTTATCAAGGCGGCTCTGTTGGAGAAAGGCATTGACCGACTTTATACACACCAAGCTGAATCGTTCAGAGAGGTACTGGCGGGCCGCCATTTAGTGACCGTGACGCCTACAGCATCAGGTAAGACATTATGTTATAACTTGCCGGTACTCCAAGGCATATTGGAAAATGACAGTGCGCGTGCGCTCTATTTGTTTCCAACCAAAGCGCTGGCTCAGGATCAGGTGGCAGAGCTGCAGGAAACGGTCAACCGGATGGGAGCGGATATTAAGACGCATACCTATGATGGAGATACCCCGCCAACCGTGCGCCAGGCTATTCGCAATGCGGGTCATATTGTGGTTACCAACCCTGATATGCTTCATTCGGCGATTTTGCCTCACCATACGAAATGGGTCAAGCTGTTTGAAAATATTAAGTATATCGTGGTTGATGAGGTTCATTCGTACCGAGGAGTTTTCGGCAGTCACGTAGCGAATGTGATTCGACGGCTGAAGCGGATTTGCCGCTTCTATGGCTCATCGCCACAATTTATCTGCGCATCGGCGACCATCGATAATCCTCAAGAACATGCTGAGCGATTAATAGGTGAGCCGGTATCGTTGGTTGACCGTAATGGGGCTCCGTCTGGAGAGAAGCATTTCGTCTTTTACAACCCCCCAGTAGTCAATCAACAGCTGGGTATACGTAAAAGCAGCGTATTGGAAACGCGTAAAATTGCCGGTCTGCTGCTCAAGCAGGGCATACAGACGATTGTGTTCGCCCGCAGCCGCGTGCGGGTTGAGCTTCTGCTCACCTATTTGCAGGAGCAGGTGCAGCATGAGCTGGGCTCGAAGTCGATCCGCGGCTATCGGGGAGGTTATTTGCCCAAGCTGAGGCGCGAGATTGAGCGCGGTCTGCGCAATGGCGAGATTCGCGGCGTAGTGAGCACGAATGCGCTGGAGCTGGGCATTGACATTGGCCAACTGCAAGCGTGCGTGTTGAACGGTTACCCTGGCACGGTAGCCAGCACGTGGCAGCAGTCCGGCCGTGCGGGTCGTCGCCAGGAAAGCTCGATCACATTTCTCGTGGCGAGCAGCAATCCGCTGGATCAATACATGATCCAGAATCCTCGCTATTTCTTCGAGAGGCCGCCCGAGCAGGCATTGATCCATCCAGATAATTTAATTATCCTGGTGGATCATGTTAAATGCGCGGCCTATGAGCTGCCCTTCGAAGAAGGGGAGAGCTTTGGCGGTGAATCGCTGAAGGATGTATTAGAGTTTTTGGCCGAAGAGCATATCCTCCATTACGTCAAAAATCGCTATTATTGGATGGATCAGTCATTCCCAGCTCATGATATATCACTGCGCTCGGCCGCCCAGGAGAATTTCGTGATTATCGATATAACGAATGGCAGTCGGGTTATCGGCGAGGTCGATCGCTTCAGCGCGCCGACAATGATTCATGAGGAAGCTATTTATATTCATGAGGGGATCCAATTTCAGGTGGAGAAGCTGGATTATGAGGAGAAGAAGGCATTCGTCCGCGAGGTAAACGTCGACTATTATACCGATGCCAGTATGGCGGTGCAGCTCAAAGTACTGCACGTTCACAGAGAGGTTGAGGAGGAGAAGCTGCTGCGTCAGTATGGTGAGGTAACTCTTAATGCTAAGCCTACGATTTTCAAGAAAATTAGACTGAGAACACACGAGAATATTGGTTCCGGTCCCATCCACTTGCCTGAGGAGGAGCTTCATACCAGCTCCTATTGGATTACATTCTCCGATGAGATTGCCGCAGCAACAACGACCAACGACATGCAGTTTGCGCTGCTTGGCCTCTCCAATGTTCTAGTACATATTGCACCGCTCTATTTGATGTGCGACCCGCAAGACATTCGGGTTGTACCGCAGGTAAAGGCGGTTCATAATAAGAAACCGACTATCTTTTTCTACGACCGCTACCCAGGTGGCGTAGGATTGAGCGAACGGCTGTACGAGGTGCACGGTGAGCTGATTGCTGAGGCGAAGCGGCTGATCGCATCATGCGGCTGCATAAGCGGCTGCCCAGCCTGTGTCGGGCCGATCGAAGAGGTCGGCCTCACAGGTAAACAGCTGTCGCTGAAGCTGCTGGATCAGCTGGGTGTTATGCGATGAGCGGCCTGCGCGAACGGCTGTTGCGGCACAAGAAGCAGGCAGGCGGCGAGAGCGGAGCGGATGTCGCAAGCACAAGCACAAGCGCCAGTGCTGGAGCTGGAGCGGGCATTGCGGCAGCGGAGCAGGGAGAGGCTGCAGCCGATAGGGAGTGGGCGCAGATTGGCGCCCGCATGGAGCAGGGCGAGTGGGGCTCCTTCGTAATGCGTCGCCGCGTGTATGATGGCTCAGCGCTGCACGGTCGCTACGCGCTCCGTGAGCTGATCGGTCAGTCCGATCAGCTGTGCGCAATGCTCGCTTCAGCGGGAGCGAGAAAGCCCACAGCGGCTGGCGCTAACGACCTCCCGAGCTCCCTTCCCCATGATCAGCTGCTCTACCTTGATACGGAGACGACCGGTCTCGGCATAGGAGCCGGCAATGTGCCGTTTATGATCGGTATCGGATTTTATGAACAAGAGCAGTTTATCGTAGAGCAGATGTTTATACGCCATCCCGGAGAAGAACTGGCCATGCTTCATTATTTGCAGGTAAAGCTGCAAGAGCATCCGTATTTAGTATCCTATAATGGAAAAACGTTCGATTGGCCGATTATTAAGAACCGTTATATTCTGAACCGAATCCCTTCTGAGCCTGATATTGCCGGACATCTGGACTTTTTATACCCTTCGCGCAGCCTTTGGAAGCACACACTTCCATCATGTCGCTTAGGCAAGGTAGAGGAAGAAAGGCTTAACGTGGTCAGGCATAACGATGTACCGGGATCATTAGCACCTGCTTTATACTTTCAATACTTAGCTGAACGCGATGTGTCGATAGTCGAAGGGGTTTTTGTTCATAATGAGCTGGATATTTTGTCGTTAGCAGGCTTGTCGATTCACTTTGCCGATGTATTGAATGGGAAAAGCCAAACTGCTGATATGGGCTTGGAAGAGCTCTATAGGCTCGGACTTTGGCTGGATAAACTCGGCCAAGGTTGGCTTGCTGAGCAAGCCTTGGAGCTGTTAGCAGAGAGGCTCAATGAATCGCAGGCTGATGAAGCAACTGATTATTTGCAGCTATTAGCTCAAGTGTACAAGAAACAGCAACGTTATTCTGCTGCATGCCGCCTATGGACCCTATATGTAGAGCGTAAGAGAGACCGCAGCACAGCATTAATTGAGCCATTCATTGAGCTGTCTATGCATTATGAACATAGGGAGAAGCGGTTGGAGCAAGCGCTATATTATGCTGAGCTAGCCTTGCATAAAGCGCGACAGCGTCAAGAATTGAAGCGCTCCTATGGCGTTAGCAGTCTCAGGTTAGGGGGGGGACGCAAGGCTGTTACGGCGATAGAAGCCAAGCAGCTAGAGGAAATTGCAGCGTTGGAGAAAAGGATTCAGCGTTTACGCCATAAGTCGGAGCTTGCTGATCATACCCTAACATCAGGGAGGCCGAATGGTACTAAACGCAATGCTCTTAAAACCCTCGCAAAGAAGAAAACAAATCGGAGTGAGGACTATATAATGGATCATTTGATTTAAGGGGCGTTGTATCTGCAAACTTAATTTCATGCCATATCGGGATAAAGCAGTCATAAATTGGTTACATATAGAGAGACAAGTCTTACCAATTCAACTTAAGCTAGGTTAATTGGTCCAGATGATAGTCTCTTATTTTTATGATAAGGAGCCAATATATGCCTGAACTACCGGAAATGGAAAATTACAGGCTTTTGCTAAGCTCGAGAATTATCGGAATACCGATATCGGTCGTTGAGGTTGAGAGAGAGAAATCAATCAATACCTCTGTGGAAATTTTTCAGCGGCAGTTGTTAGGCTCTTCCATTCTTCATATTGAACGACGGGCTAAGCACCTTCTGTTCCATCTTAACACCACTAAAGTGCTTGTGCTTCATCTGATGTTAGGTGGTATGATGTTCTACGGAAGTGGCGAGGATAGGCCGGAACGGACTGTGCAAATAACGATAAGCTGGGGAAACCGCCATTTATATTTTATTGGCTTGAGGTTGGGGTATTTGCATTTACATGATGCTTTGGAGGCTGAGAAGCTGCTGAAGAAGCTCGGTCCTGAACCGTTGGAGACGGGATTCACATTTAATGAATTTGTATCATTGCTGGAACGGAACCGAGGAACATTGAAGTCAACGCTAGTTGACCAAAGCATCATTGCTGGAATTGGAAATTGCTATTCCGATGAAATTTGTTTTGAAGCGGGACTGCTTCCAGCAAGACGCTGTCAGCAGCTTCAACGAGAGGAATTTGAACGTTTATACCTTTCGATGAGGCAGGTTCTCCAGACCGCAACACGACAAGGAGGCTATATGGAGATGCCGTTATTTCCCGGAGATAGTCTGACGGGCGGATATGATAGCCGGTGCAAAGTATATGACAGAGAAGGAGAACCATGTGTACGATGCGGAAGTCCTTTGGTTCGGCAGGATGTGTCATCCAAGAAGTCCTTCTGCTGTTTGAACTGTCAAAGCTAGGCTAAGCTATTGGAATGTGGTCAAATTTGGGATGAGGCAGTTTAAAGCAATGGGAGGAGGAAAGCCTTGATGAAGATAGGCTGTCATATTAGCATTCGAAATGGCTATGAAGAAGCAGCCAAGACTGCTTTTAAGCTGAAAGCGGGGGCATTTCAATACTTTCCCAAAAATCCGCGAAGCCTGACTATCAAACGCTGGAATCCAAAAGATGCAGAAGCGTGCTCCCGATTATGCAATGAGCAAGGCATTGCTTCAATAGCCCATTCACCCTATCCAACCAACCTGGCTTCCGAGGATTCTCAGCTGAGACAAGCAACCGTTATGTCACTCCGTAACGATCTGGAGATTGCTGAAGCTTGTGGTTCGGTTGGCGTTGTGGTCCATTTTGGTAAATATAAAGGCGGGGACACGTTACAAGGCTATAAAAATATTATACAATGTTTACATGAAGTGCTTTCAGACTGGCAAGGCCATGCAAAGCTGCTGATTGAGAATCAAGCGGGGGAAGGCACGAAGATGGGCACCTCATTGGAGGAGCTCATGCAAATTCGGAATTTATCGGATTGCCGTGAGCATATCGGGTTTTGCTTCGATACGTGTCATGCTTATGCTTGCGGGTTATGGTCATCACATCCGAACGGGTGGAGTGAGTTGGCTTTTAAAGCCTCTACCCTTGGGTATTTCGATCATTTAAAAGCCATTCATATTAACGATTCGTTATATCCCGGAGGTATGAGGAAGGACCGCCATGAGAATATAGGCAAGGGATATATAGGGGAATTACGGTTTCGCGAGTTTCTGCAGTCACCAATTGTGCAGTCTATTCCTCTTGTATTGGAAACTCCAACGCCTCAGGACGGATCGCATCTTTCCGAGATTGAGCTTGTTCTTGGGTTATCGCGGAGTTAAAGATTTAACCGACAGCTTTTATTTCAAGTTCATTGTCCCCACCTCATGATCAATGCGAGTGTATTGCTCTGTATAGTGCTTTCTTTTGAAAGGAGGCGATTCTTATCATTCATGTTTATCTAGACGATATGAGACTCTGTCCCAAAGGATTTGTAGCTGCACGCAGCGCCGAAGAATGTATATTATTAATTGAAGAATGCGAGATCGGTGTTCTTTCCCTAGACTTCGATCTGGGATGGGGACAGCCGGATGGCTTACAAGTTGTGCATTATATAATTGCCAAGGGACGTTACCCGCAAGAAATCTTTCTGCATACCTCCAGTCTAAGCGGCAAAAAAGCCATGTATCAGCTGTTATACCAGAATAAACCCGAAGGTGTTCAACTGGTAAATGGACCTATGCTGCACGAAACACTCCAAAAGATTTACAATACTGTACAAGAATAGGTTGTGATCCTACACATGCAAGTCTTATCATTGAAAAATATTCATTTTGTCCGCGAGGAGCGGGCGATTTTATCCGATATTGAAATTCAGGCCAACTTGGGTGAGCACTGGGTTATTCTCGGGAAAAACGGTTCCGGCAAAACGACTATTTTGGAACTAATCAATGGGTATCAATTTCCAAGTAGTGGCCAAGTTCAGGTTTTAGAACATACATACGGTCAATGCGACGTTAGAGAAGTACGTAAAAAAATTGGCTACATTAGTCAATCCTTATACGAAAAGTTAAATCCGGCTGATCCCGTTTGGGAGGTTGTGGCTACTGGCGAGTTTGCGTTTTTACGGTTTTACGAAGAAATTCCTGATGAGGTTCGGAAAAAAGCATTGCGTATGCTGGAGGAAGTAAGACTTCCGCATCTCGCAGACCAAGCACTGGGCTCATTATCTCAAGGCGAGCGTAAGAAGATCATGTTGGCGCGGTCGCTAATGACCAGTCCTTCTATTCTTATTATGGACGAGCCCTGCTCGGGCTTGGATTTATTCGAGCGGGAAAGGCTGTTGGAAACAGTGAACCGTCTTGGACAGCAGAACATTACCGTATTGTATGTGACTCATCATATCGAAGAGATTATGCCTATGTTTTCTCATGTTGCGCTTATTGATGATGGAAAGCTTATTGCCTCTGGACGGAAAGAGGATGTATTGACAGAAGCTAATTTGCTTAAGGCTTTTCAGGTTCCGGTTTCGTTGGAGTGGTTTCAAGGTCGGCCTTGGATTAAGGTGCTGTAATGATAGTAGAGACTGTTGAAAGCAGCGTTTTTATTGGAACAGCGAATCATGGGTTCGGTCAGCAAGCACAAGAAGAAATTAGACGGTTGTTTGGAAATGAAGCTAAATTTAGCCACGTGGTGCCTGCCGAGATATTTTTATATTCTTTACCTGTTGGAAAAATGGATGCTATAAGTAAGGTGTTGGAGCAAGAGCCTATGTTCCTTCGACATATGCAGCCTGTGGATGTTGAGCTGGATTGGGATGGTTCTGTAGCTGCGCTTCAGGCTTGGATTCACGATAGCTTTCAACTGACAGAGGGGACCAAACTCGCCATTCAAATTCGTAAAACAGAGCAGGTCTCCCAATTGTCAACAGGAGAATGTAAAAAAGCTTTAGACAGTGTTCTAACGGATGCCTATGCTATTGTTCCAGTAGCCAAAGACGCAGAGCTGATCTTGTCAGTCTATTTGACTCCTGAGAGAGCCTATGCGGGGATTTCCAAACCAACAGATAATTTATCGGATTGGGCAGGTGGAGCTATCCGTTTCCGCAAGGAGGATGGTCAAGTTTCTCGGGCCAAGTTTAAGCTTTTGGAATCAGAGGTAGCGTTCGGTCTAGATTTCACTCAATACCGATCGGCGGTTGATGTTGGCGCGGCACCTGGTGGATGGACTTCGCTTTTGCTGGAAAGAGGAATTAAGGTTACTGCAATTGATCCGGCTAAACTCGATGCAGGCCTACTCAAACATCCGAATCTGACATTCCACAAGAAAAATGCAAGTGATGTTGTGCTTCAGCCGGATTCATTTGATCTACTCGTATGTGATATGAGCTGGAGCCCTCGTCAGATGGCAAGACTTGTAAAAGGGCTCCTTCACGCACTCCAATCCGGAGGAACGGCGATCATTACAGTAAAGCTGATGCATAAAAAGCCGTTTCAAACCGTTCGTGAACTGCTGGAGGACGTTGAACCTGAGCTTGTATTGCAGAAAGCTAAGCAGCTGTTTCATAACCGAGAGGAATTGACTTTGTTTTTTATCAAATCCTGATGTCGGCTTGGAGAGGGTGCTACTATGGAGAAAGAACTAAATTATTGGAATCAAATATTTGCTGAGATGAATAATAGTAAGCCCGTTTATGATGACTGGCTTGACAAGCATTCGGCGCGGCTGGAAGCTTCACGGAATGTTCCTGTGATTGATCTTGGTTGTGGGGTTGGCTGTGATACTCTTTATTTAAGTGAGAGAGGGTATCCTGTCATTTCATGCGATTTATCAGAGGAGGCTTTGCAGCGGGTTCAACAGTATGTGCCAGACGCTGTAACCATGCAGGTAAACCTGCTGGAAAAGCTTCCTTTTGAATCGAACAGTGCAATGACTGTCATCGCAGACCTAAGCTTGCACTACTTTTCCTGGTCGGATACACAAGCCGTTCTTGAGGAGCTGCAGCGCGTGCTGCTGCCTAATGGGAGCCTATTATGCAGACTGAATTCAGTCCATGATGTGGATTTCGGGGCAGGTCAAGGGATTGAGCTAGAGCCTAATTATTATGAGCATGAAGGGCGTCGGAAGCGGTATTTCAACGAGCACCAAATCGATCAGTTGTTCCGAAAGTGGCATATAGTATATAAGCAGGAGGCGACTATGACGCGCTACCGACTGCCGAAGCAGCTATGGGAAATTGCCGTAATTAATAGAGCCATATAGTAGAGTAGCCGTTGCTGTGGAGCTGAATGATCCGAACGCCGATCACAATCATCGGAAAAGGGGAGAATTGAATGAACGAGAGGGTTCAAGCTAATTCGCAGTGCTATATCAAAAGGGTGAAGGTTCGAGGAAGATTATGAAAGCCATTTATGCCGGAAGCTTTGATCCTATTACATTAGGACATTTGTCGGTAATTGAACGTGCCTTAAAGCTGTTCGAAAATGTGCATATTATTATTGCTAACAATCGTTCTAAAAAACATTATTTTTCATTGGAGCAAAGAACGGAATTAGTTAAGGCATCAGTGGACAGCGAATTTTTAAACCGTGTAAGTATTGTACCCTTTGAAGGTATTGTTGCTAATTATATAAACGCTCATCAGATTGATGTAGTTATTCGGGGGATTCGAAATGTAACTGATTTGGATTACGAGCTCCAGATGGAACAATATATTCGTAATACAACTTCAGCGGACACGATATATTTATCGCCGTACACGCCTGATATGCTGACGAGCAGCTCGCTTGTGCGCATGTTTTTTCAATCGGCTAAATCCGAGCTGGCTCAAAGGTATATGCATCCGGCAGCTTATGACAAAGCCATTGGATATTTGAAAGTAATGAACCAAGCGTGATCACTTGGATTTTACTAAACAGCTCATTCTTCTATGGAACGGGCTGTTTTTGTTATGTTTATTTTTAAATATCCATCGGTTCACAGAAGGAAAGCAGCCAATATTGTCGAATTTACAATTGACGTATTTTGGATAAGAAAGACAAAAAAATAGCTTAAGCCGGAGGCAAGGCATCTATGTTAAGTTATTTCAAAGATTTTATAGTTAATATATTCTTTATCTTTTCTCCATTAGTCTTTTATCCGTACATATATAGAACCAAAAGCAGAGTGCGCTTATACAAATTTCTGTTGTACATTTTGTTCTCCTTTGCCTTAGTAATAACGATGTCTTTCCCACTCACTATAAGTGGAATGGTATATGATTTTCGCTCCATCCCCCTAGTGCTTGGTGCGCTATATGGAGGTTTGGAGGTATCTATTCTTTTGTTTGCAACCCTTATCACGTATCGGCATATATTGGGTAGTCCAGTCAATTTGCTGTATGCTGTAGCGACTGTACCTGGCTTTACAATACTTGCTTTATCCCATAGAAAGTATACTTATTTAAAATTATATCAAAAGATCATAACAGCAGTTATTTTGTGCACGCTGTTTAAATTAATAACATTTTCTATTTATTACACATTTACGCAAAATATTAAATTTTTATTTCATAGTGTGATAACAACCTTTGAGACTTATTTACTACAAGGATTAATTATCGGTGTATGCGTGTATCTAATAGAATTTCTGAATAAATACTTTCACATGCAAGAAGAGGTTGTAAAAAGTGAGAAAATGAAAATCGTAAGCGATATGGCTGCATCTGTAGCTCATGAGATTCGGAATCCACTTACAACAGTGCGAGGGTTTATCCAATTATTCGGAGCACAAAATTTAGAAGAAAAGAAGAAGATTCTTTACCAGAGAATTTGCCTGGAGGAACTGGATCGCGCGCAATTAATTATTACAGATTATCTTTCACTCGCGAAGCCGGATCCTGAAATTATTGAGAAGATCAATATTAAAGACGAGATTAGTTATATGTCTAATGTTCTATTGACTTACGCAAATTACAATCATATTGAAATAAATGAAATCGTATCCGAAAATGATGACCTATTTATTATCGGTGACCGATATAAATTTCGACAAGCGTTAATAAATATTGGTAAGAATGCTATTGAAGCTATGGATAATAAGGGTGTTTTAGAAATAAAAGTTATTAAAATCAATCATCATGTTGAAATAATAATTAGCGATACGGGTGTTGGTATGACTGCTGATCAAATTAAAAGACTGGGGACACCCTATTATTCAACAAAGGAAAAAGGAACAGGTCTTGGTACAATGGTATCATTTGGAATAATCAAAAAAATGAATGGCAAAATAGATATCAAGAGCGAAGTCGGCAAGGGCACACAATATACATTGATATTTACTGAAGCACAATCAAACAAATTAATCCAAAATAGTTGATAAATCCTTTTAATGTGCTATAATTCAAGTAATATTAATAGAACTGTAAGCGGAAGCACCGCTGATCAAGAGTAATTCTTGTTCAGTGAGTGCTTTTTTTGCGTTCATATTTCAGGAGGCGATTGGTTATTTCAAACAAAGTTAAAGCTGCAGTCGTACTGGCGATACTATCGGCAGTTCTGATAGGCAGTGGAATTTTACAGCTAAAGGGGGCTTTGTGAGCTTCAAGCTACAGCAAAAAGGGGGAATGGACTGAAGTCTATGTCTAAGATGAAGCTGGTTTTACTTGAGAAGGATAGTTATTTTATCGATATGATCTCTACATACATCCGGTCCTCAGAGCATGCGGATACATTTACAATGAGTGTGTTTACAACGAAAGAGCAAGGTTTCTCCTATATCGGACATTCACAGGAGCTTTATATATTACTCGTTCATGAAAGCTTTATGCCGCTGCCTGAGCTTGTGTTTCATCATCAGCATGGGTGCTTGATCATACTTAGTGATACTTTGGCTCCAGAGGATATTGTAGAATACCCAGTGCTTTGTAAATACCAGCCGTTAAATCACCTGTTGTCACGTATTGTATCGCATTTTAACGAATTTACCTCGAATAGGATGCTTAGGGGGAATCGTAGCTCGGAGGTTATTGCTGTATATTCCGCTGTGGGAGGCAGCGGTAAAACATTAGCTGCGGTACATCTGGCGAGGGAGCTCACATTTCAAGGAAAGCGGGTCTTTTATTTAAATTTTGAACAATTACCTTCCCCATCGTGGTTAAAAGGGGCAGGTGCTGAAGAGGAAGAGAATTGCTTTTCTCGGATGCTTTATTATGGTAAAACAGATCCTCGAGTACAGACTGCTAAGCTTGAGCGTTATAAACGCAAGCATCATATTATGGGGTTTGATTTCTTTCCTGGAGTATCGCATTCAGCAGAAATGTCCGAAATGACAGAAAAAGATGCGGAATCAATGATAAAGGCGGTGCTAGCAACAGGAGGTTATGATTGTGTATTACTCGATCTAGATTCGTCGCTTTATCCTAGAATTACAGCGTCGCTTAAACTAAGCGATCAAGTCTTGTGGCTCGTAATTGATGATCGAATACACATGGAAAAAACGATGCTGCAAATGCGGCACTTAGCTGAAATGGAGGTATTTTCTACAAATGAGGTCGGCCAGAAGCTGCGATTGGTAGTCAACAAGTTTAGCGGATCAATGAACCATGGGATTGCAGCACTTCAGGTACCCGTATCAGGCTATCTTCCCTATATTCCTGAATGGAAAGCGATCGGTTCGATGGATGTATTACAAACACGAGGCGTATTTAGCGAAAGCTTAGCGGCTCTTCCGTGGATTAAAGCTCTATTCCAGGGAGGACAATCGAATGTGGATGGATGAAACCGTTACATCATTGAAACATACTATTAAAGAAAAATTGGATTTATCCTTTTCCGTAACCAACGAGCAGCTTATGGAGATGATCGAGCAGGAGGTGTTCAGCTATTCGTTCGATGGATATTTGACAGCTGGACAAAACTATCAGTTAGTTATGCGACTCTTTAATTCGTTCCGAGGACTGGATGTTCTACAGCCGCTAGTCGATAATGCCGCGATAACGGAAATTATGATTAATCGTCATGATCAAATTTTTATCGAGCAGAACGGCCGCGTGCAATTAACGGAGGTAAGGTTTGAAAGCAAAGAGAAGCTTGAGGATGTAATCCAGGCTATAGTTGCCCGAGTGAACCGTGCTGTTAATGAGTCCAACCCAATAGTTGATGCTCGACTTTTGGATGGCTCTCGTGTAAATGTCGTGCTTTCACCGGTGGCTATAGAGGGGCCGTCAATGACAATACGCAAATTTCCAGAATCTCCGCTTACTTTGAACGACTTAGTCGAAAAGGGCGCACTAACCGATGAAGCCGCTTTGTTCTTGACTAGGCTGGTTAAGGCAAAATACAACCTTTTTATTGGGGGAGGCACGGGTTCAGGGAAAACAACATTCCTAAATGCGTTATCACAATACATCCCAGATGATGAACGTATTATTACGATAGAGGATTCGGCTGAGCTGCAAATTCGTACGGTTCCGAACTTGGTACGCTTGGAGACACGGAATGCGAATACAGAGGGGAAAGGGGAGATTACGATTCGTGATTTGATTAGATCTTCCCTTCGCATGAGACCTAACCGGATTATTGTCGGAGAGGTGAGGGGCTCTGAGGCCTTAGATATGCTGCAAGCCATGAACACTGGCCATGATGGCAGCCTCTCCACCGGTCATGCGAACTCAACTGAAGATATGCTCAGCAGACTCGAAACGATGGTGTTGAGTGGCGCTTCTCTTCCTGTAGAAGTTATTCGCAAGCAAATATGCTCCGCGATTGATGTGATGATTCATATGCATAGGCTAAGGGATAGGTCACGCAGGGTTACTGAAATTAGCGAAATTATAGGCTTGAAGGGAGGCGAAGTACAACTGAATCCGTTATTTCAATTTGTTGAAAAAGGAGAGGACAAGGATGGCAGAGTCATAGGGGAGCTTCAGGCAACGGGGTGCAAGCTTCTATCAGCAGATAAACTGTCGATGGCAGGGATGATGTTGTAATCCTTACTATCATTAGGATTCGCTTTGCCAGGGGAGGGGGAGAAGGCTGACTATTGTCGTTTTGATCATCATAGTTGGGGCCGTTAGTTGGATCGGCGTTTCACAGCTGAAGAGAAACCAGCGGCCTCGTGTGGAACATATAAATGGGAATTTGATCCATTATAACGAGTATGTCATGACTTCTGGACAAATTCTCATTTCGGTAATCGCTGCCGGCAGCTGCTTGGGAATTGTTGGCTATGTTTTTTACAAGCATATCATTGGAGCTTTACTGCTTTCATTGGTTGGATTATATTACCCAGTTATTAGACGGAAGGAATTAATACGTAAGCGTAAAAATCAACTGCAGCTGCAGTTCAAGCAAGCTCTTGCCTCTATTTCTTCTTCGTTGGGTGCTGGCAAATCAGTAGAAACTGCATTCCAAGAAGCTCTGTTAGACCTGCGGTTACTGTATCCTGACCCTCGAACACTGATAGTCAAGGAGCTGGAAACGATAAACCGTCGAATCTTGAATGGAGAAACAATCGAGAATACTTTAAAGGATTTGAGCGATCGTTCGAATTTGGAGGATATTCAACAATTTACAGAGGTCTTTATGACCTGTAAACGAACTGGAGGGAATTTGGTTCACGTGATCCGGCGGACCGCCTCTATCATCCAAGAGAAGCTCGATATACAGCAGGATATTCAAGTTATGATGTCACAGAAGCGGTTTGAATCTAAGGTTCTTGCCTTCGCGCCGCTTATCGTGATAGGCGTTTTAAGCTTCAGTTCACCAGATTATATGGAGCCCATGTACCAAGGGGCGGGCTATTTAATTATGACCGTATCCTTACTAATTCTGATTGGTTGCTTTGCAGTTACAAAAATGATTATGAACATTAAGGTGTGATAGTCGGTTGACGATGCTTGTTCTGTTTTGCGTACAACTTGTAATTGGAGGATGGCTGCTACTAATAGCGACCCCCCGTTATAAAGTTTTTTTGAAGGAACAACATGGCTATTTAAAAATCCCTTTTATAGCGCCGTTGTCGTTATTGCTGATGGACCGACTACGGTTAGCGGATCACCTATCAGAGCCTTTGTCCCGAGTCCATCAATTAATGGCTGGGCTGCACGGAAGTAAAACCGCTGTTATTCGCACCAAGTGTTTTGCAGCTAATGTACTTACAGTGGTGATTGTCGTAGGCGTTGGAAGCACCTTATTATCCTGGGTTTCTGAAAGCGGAGCGGAAATGCTGCTTTACGGCTGTTGTTTGATTGCTCTGCTCCCGTTTATTTTCTATAAAGAACTGGCGGTTAGGCTGCAAAAGAAAAAGAGGCAGATGCTGCTGGAGCTCCCAGAAATGGTTAATCAAATTGTTTTGCTTGTAAATGCAGGAGAAACGGTACAAAAAGCATTGATGAGATGTGTGGAACGTAGATCCAATTATCATGATAGCCCACTTCTTGCAGAACTGGCAAAAGCTGCTCAAGAAATACAAATGAATGTATCATTTACTAAATCCATGGAGGATTTCAACAAGCGCTGCGGTTTACAGGAGGTGTCATTATTCACGACCACGCTGCTGCTCAACTACAAAAGGGGCGGCGATGAACTGGTTATGTCATTAAAGGAGCTGTCGTTCAGTCTTTGGGAGAAACGAAAGTCATTAGCTAAGACGTTAGGAGAGGAAGCGTCATCCAAAATGGTTTTTCCGATGGTAGTTATTTTCATGGTAGTAATGGTTGTAGTAGCCGCACCAGCAGTTTTGATCATGGGATAGCTGTAACTAAGCATAGAGAGGGGAAAGGGTCATGAAATGGAAGAGTGAGGCAGTTAGCGGCTTCTGGGAGGATGAGGATGGGTTAGGTACCCTTGAAATATTAATGATCGTGGCGGTACTGGTTATTATTGCGATTGCCTTTAGAAAGTGGATTATGAAATGGGTGGGTGAATTATTTAGATCTGCAAATACCGAAATTAACTGATGAGGGAAAATAAAGATTGTTAGTGGAAAATAAAGTGTGTTAGTGGAAAATATAATTCGTTAGTGAGTTTTACAAATGTAAACAGAAGAAAATTGTAGAGAATATTCAAAAGAAGCACTTCAAAAGTAGGCGCTTCTTTTGTTGTTATGGTTATTGCTCTGTACATTGCAAATATCTCACGCTGCTGCGGGAGTTAAAAAGCATGGAGCTTAAAACTTACCTTAAATTAATGATTTACAATTAGTAAAGACAAAGAAAACAGTAAAGAAAACCGATTCCCTGAACATGAACGTATCGAGTGATATTGTCCCATAGAATGGCTCTACATTTATTCCATGCTCCATATCGGGGCAAACTAGTTTAAAGCACGTTCTCCCGGTTTCACCACCTAGCTGCTACGGTTTGTAACATCCAAGCAACGATCAGAGAAATAATTGAGAAATAATTCATAATAGCGATACCCAGGCTAATAATAGAAGCCGGGTCAATATGCGCTAAGTTGCATTACTGCTTGTTTGGAAGAAAGATTTTGTGAGAATCGGAAAGCATACTAGCACTTTGGATACTAAATCCCCCGGTGTGGTCTACTCATTCATGTCCCTTTTGCGGCAGTCATTCTTTCATAGGAGTTTAGAAAATGCAAAATAATGTGTGAATGTGGCTAAAATCTTCGTAAATATTATGAAACAAAAATATGATACTACTTGCTTAAATTGACCAAAAATCCAGAGTATAATTTTCTTGAAATCGGAAATTACTAGTTTTATAGATTCATAATCAATAATGATAGAGCGTTTAGGAAGTTAAATTGATTTCCAAGTAACTCATTTATGAAAATCACAAATAAAAATGCATTTTCCTAATTTTATGGGTAACGTTGTGAAGAGTACTAATTTAGTATGGAGGTAGATGACCGTTGCTTAATTTTTTCCCGAACCCCTATCCTGATGAGGATTTTGGAAGTATTGTGTATCGATTTTTCAAGTTATCCGGTACCCCTTATATGATAGATATCATGTATAAATTATTACAGGTTAAAACGATAAGAAATAGATTTATTCTTCCTAAAAACCTATTGATTTTATTAAATAATATACCAGGCAAACACTCATATTCTTTAGATAGTATAGTCAAAGAACATTCTTATTTACCCTTAATGAAACCATTTTATACAGATAAAGAATATCACAACATTCTTAAAGATATTGGTATGACAAAAGGAAGGATTGTAGTTGGTAGCGATCAACTCAGGCATATGATTTCAAATCAAGTTCGATATTGTCCCCTATGTCTTTTAGAAGATTATCAGAAGTTTGGCGAATCTTACGTACATAGAATTCATCAATATAAATTTGTTCAGGTTTGCCCTAATCACCATACATATCTAATATCATCGTGTCCTGAGTGCCAACAACCTTTTGTATATTATAATAGAAGGCTGTTAGGCATACCCTATTGTAGTAATAAACATTATCTACCGTCATTCGCACAACATACTGTATACACCGGTGCCCTTGAGAAATTGATACATCAAGTGGCAGATGATACAAGTTTTTTTATCCAAAATGAAAAGAAAATATATATTGAATTGATTAGACAAAGATATTTAGATTATGCATTAAAAAAAGGGTACATTTCACCAAATGGATTGATGAAAAAAAATAAAAGTTTAAAACAAGATTTTTTGGGCTTTTTCTCAGTTGAAAATCTAGAAGTTTTAGGGATAACAATTAATCAGATTCATAGAAAATTTGCACAAATCTACTTAAATCTTCAAGGTAATCATTATAATATATTGATTCATATTTTACTCATGATTTATTTTTCAGGTTCAGTGAGTAATTTCCTAAATCAAAAAATGACAGACACAGAACCTTTTATCCCTTTTGGCCGGGGTCCTTGGGAATGCCTTAATGAGTTATGTTCAAAATATAAACAAAAATCTATAGTAGTATGTCAAAGATATTGTTTTAGAGATGTAATTTATGGAACATTTCAATGTGAAAATTGTGGATATACCTTTACTAAGAAATGCAATAGAGAAACCTTACAAAACATGGACGGAATTTATGTTAAGGATAAAGGTTGGCTTTGGGAAATGAAAGAAGAGGAAGTATATAAGTTATATAAAGAAAAAATTCAATTAGCTCAAAAATTAAACAAAAGGAATCGTATACAAGATAAAAAAATAGAAATACCCGAAAGAAATTCGTTTGCTTGGATTAGCCTTTTATTTCAAGTTTATTCGAATGTAAAAAGTTATAAAGAAACTGCTCGAATCCTAAGAACTACAGAGATAACTGTGAAAAATATATTGATTAGACATCAGATAAAAATTACACAATTAAATAAGTCAGAGTCTGTCAAGAATATTGTGTAAACTCTCAAGAGCGATCTATCAAACTGCGAGTCCGCGCCTAAAACATATCGATGGATTTGAAATAGTGGGGTAGGTATTGGCGGGTTTACTCATTCGCAGGATTTCATCACTTTGGAATACAGTACCGTGAGGATATTAAGTTGTTGCGACCGTAATTTACCCTTTTCTCTGCCACCTTTCCCCTCTCTAAATGAAGTAAGTTCACGTGAGATAAATTCTTAATACATACCGGTGTGAAATATTAGCAGTAGAAATGGAAGACCGGGCTTGAATAACAACTGCTTTACCTAAACGGCCATTTTTCTAGATGTTAATGTCAGGAGAAAAACAAGGCTTAATAGAAGCAGAGGAACATAATGATTTAGGCACTGTCAGCAATAACGTATGAGTAATACATCTTATGGTGGTAGATATTAATAAATAATTTTTGGTAGACAAGAAGTAGCGAATATAATAAATTATTACATATAGATCAAATATTTTATGAAAAATATGTAGCAAGTAACGAACTTTAGGTTCAACGGAACTTAACAATACTTATATTGAAACGAGAAGCACTCGTAAATTTCAGGTTTAAATACCTTTAATTTGCGTGTGCTTTTATTATGTTAAGGGAGGATTTCATATGAAAAGATTAATCTTAACAGATAAGCACCTAAATGAATGTTTACAATTAAACTGCCTGGTAGAAATAAGAATTTGGGGTAAAACTGTTGAAGTAACAAGAATAATTTCCTTCGATCAATATTGTGTAACTGTTGAAGATGGTAATAAATACCTAAGAGAAAGTTGTGCTTTTATGAAAGTAGGCTTGAGATTGATTTGAAAGGGGGATCCACTTTAAACTGCTGCAACAAAATCGCCTTACTAAGCTTGGAACAACTGAAAGGGAATGCAGGAATAGGTGAGGATATTTCATCCAAACTATTACATAATTTGCAACCCTGAAAGGGTTGCTGCATTTTATTCTTGGAAGGTATTGGATGAGCTATCTAGAACACCTATCATGGGAGCGTAAATTATTTTGTGTAAATGGTTTTTACCGACAAACTTACAGTTCCCGAAAATTCAGGCACAGGCTTTTGGCATCTGTTACATTCCTTGCATTCAGCAGCGCGAATTGGTTACATTTTTTCAACTACCATGAAAGAACGGATTTACTTTTTTCATTCTACTCGATTCTCGTCCTTATACTCGAGCAATTCTTAGTGTTGAGGGATTGGCCGAGCACTTAAAGTTAGATATTAAAGTATTTGAAGATCTTAGAGAACGTCATTTTGCATCTAATATTATTGAAAATTTAGAGTTAATGTCTAGTATCAGAGAGAGTTTTAATGACCCTAATTATACCTTGCCGGGTGGAGAGTCTAATGCTGATTGTCAGAAAAGAGCAATCTCAGTTCTAAAACCCATATTAAAAGAGCACAGAGGGAAGAAAATAGCAATCGGGACTCATGGTCTTGTAATGACTTTGATGATGAATCATTTTGATCCAGCTTTTGGCTTGGAGTTTTTGAATCAATTAAAGAAACCAGATATCTATAAAATGCAATTCGAGGACTTAGAATTAGAAGAAGTAACAAGAATGTGGAATGATTAGATTTTATAAGGTTTATCGAAGAGGACTGTGACATCACATAACACCATATTAAAGCATTGGGGCTATACCCCCTCGGTCTGCCATAGGGATCTCGGAATTAAGCTAACGGGTGACGATAGTGGAGGAGTACCTACGAGGCAGCTCCTTTTTTTCGTTTGTTGAAGTAAAGGGCAGGATAATTGAGGAACATCAAAGATTATTTAGAAAATAACTGGAGTGGTATGCGATCGATCAACACAAAGGGGGTAATTTATAATGAATTTAGAAGAATATAAAAAGCATGCAGCAGATCAGGAGGATTGGGCACCAGGATGGGAAGACATTGATGAAGTATTCGATAAACTCTATACGAATCAGAAACCCGTTCATTATGGAACGGATTTACATAAACGTTCCATGTTTGGTGGAAATGAATATTTGGATGGTTATAGCATCTATCAATCTCCAAATGGGTATAAGCATTTACTGACTTATGGAATGACTGAACTTTATACCGATGAGGAAGCATTTGGTGGTGAATGGAGTCGTTGGGGATATGAAATGACTATAAAATTAAAAGAAGAATCTATTGAGGATTGTCTGTGGTCAATTAATATGCTATCTAATCTTGCTCGCTATACCTACATTAAACAAAGGGCTTTTGAACCATTACAATTTATAGCGGGAAATGGAAAATCCATTCATATTGGTATTGAGTCTGCCATAACAGCTTTACTTATTGTAAATGATACTGAGGTAGAAGGAATGAACACACTACATGGTAGAGTTGACTTTATTCAATTGGTAGGGATTACCCATCGGGAATTGGAAGCGTTGAAAGAGGACCGAACACATGCAAGTGCTCTCGTTGAAAATATGAAGATGGATAATCCTTATTTGATGACGGATATGAAAAGAACCAAATCATATTTATAATGAAAAGTTTCTAAGCTAACGGAGAACGTTTGTTCAATAAGAAAC
>NZ_WHOD01000104.1 GCF_013141765.1 Paenibacillus foliorum | reverse complement strand
GAGTTATTCCGAAGCGTTTATATTATTTCTGAAATTTGGCAAAAGATCGGCTGGGAGTCGATTATTTATATCGCGGCTTTGATGGGCATTGATCAAGAGCAGTATGAGGCTGCTCGTATGGATGGAGCCAACCGCTGGAAACAAATTCTTAATATCACTTTGCCGGGAATTATGCCGACTATCGCTATCATGTTCATTCTGCGTATGGGTAATCTATTAAATGTAGGCTTTGAGAAAATCATCCTGCTTTACAATCCGGTTACTTACGAGACGGCAGATGTCATCTCCTCCTTCGTGTACCGGAAAGGTTTGCTGGAGTTTGGTTGGAGCTACAGCTCAGCTGTCGGGATATTCAATTCCGTGATCAACCTGATTCTGTTAATTACAGCTAACTATATAAGCCGCAAGGTGAATGAAAGCAGCCTGTGGTAAAGTAAAGGAGGGACTCATGTCATGACGAAAGATCAAAGCGTATCGAGTAAATCATTTGATGTATTGATATATGCATTACTGACAGCCTTAGTAATAGTCACGCTTTATCCGCTGCTCTATGTGGCCTTCGCATCCATCAGTGACGCTAATCAGCTAATTACACACAAAGGTCTGCTGTATAGACCGCTTGGATTTAGTATTGAGGCTTACAAAAGTGTATTTAAAAATCCCGGTATATTAACAGGATACCGAAATACTCTCTTTATTGTAGTCATGGGAGTTACCCTTAATTTGTTCATGACTGCTTTGGGAGCTTATGTGTTATCCCGTAAAAATGTGATGTGGAACAAAGTATTCATTTTCGTTATTGTGCTTACCATGTTTTTCAACGGCGGCTTGATTCCCATGTATCTGGTCGTCAAAGGCGTTGGACTGATCGACTCGTTATGGGCACCAATCATTCCGTTTGCAATCAGCACTTTTAATCTAATTATCATGCGGACTGCTTTCATGTCTGTACCGGACAGCCTTGAGGAATCGGCGAAGATCGATGGAGCTAACCATTTCACCATTTTGTTCCGTATCATCCTGCCGTTGTCGATGCCGGTTATCGCAGTAATGATCTTGTACTATGCGGTTGATAAGTGGAACGGATGGTTCTACTCTTCGATATTCATTAAGGATAGGGAGCTGTTTCCGCTGCAATTGATACTCCGCGAAATTCTGATTGCAAATCAGACAGACAGTATGGCGGCAGGTTCTAGCGCGGGCGACCAATTCCAGCTCGGAGAAAC
>NZ_WHOD01000103.1 GCF_013141765.1 Paenibacillus foliorum | reverse complement strand
TTACAGCGTTTGCAATGAAAAGTACATATGGATGTGATGGGATTTCTACGCGGCAACATAATGAGCCTGCTGGCAATCAAGACGTGTGGCATTATCATCTCCATGTTTATCCTAGATATGTGAATGATCAACTTTATCTGACAAAGGGTTCTCAGTCTGATCCAGATGAACGCTCTTTCTATGCTGATAAGTTGCGTTCTTGGATAAAGGAAACATTTAAGGTCTAGGAGGAGCGAATGATAAGCCTTGTAGGAGATGAATCTGAGATTACGTGGGCCTTACTAGAGGATTGGGAAAAAAATAAGGTTCTCTCATTAAACTAACTGGGAACGAGAACTCAATAAACAACCAGAACTAGGCTGGCTGCACGAACGGTAGCCTTTATTCACCTACACCAGCTAATAGCTTGTCAATATTTCCTGTAAAGTCAATAGAATTCGTGTGGTATAGCAAAAAGTATATTGAATACTTACCTTTTTATGATGTCCTTCTCTAAATGAGCTGCAAATTGCATTTATGATCATCCTTTATAATTCCGCTATTTACATAACCATATACTGGTAATTAAATCGCGTCAACTATTATTGAACCTGGACATACGTATCAAATGCCCTATTTTTTTTGAAGATGTATATACTTTAAGATCAAACGCAGTTAAACAAACAGAAAGACCCTAAAATCCTTGATTAAGAAATCAAATGGATTCTAGGGCCTTTTCTATGCTTCTAGACAGGTTTTGTTGAAGAAATGCACCTGTTTTGTGAACGTGTAACCGTTGCACCCCTTCCTAGTTGTATTACTTAAGTTGATTCAGCACAGATTTGATGTCTGGATTTAAATCAAGAGCTCTTAGAATAATAGTAAGTGATTCTGCTCTCGTAGAAGAAGCGTCAGGAGCAAAGGTACTTGCATCGCGACCCTGAACTAAGCCAGCATCAGAAGCCGCTTGGATTTGAGCCCCGTCCCAAGAACCATCAATATCAGAAAAAGTTCCAGTGCCCTTCTTAACTGCATTAAGATCCACTACTCTGCTGATGATCGCAACGATTTCAGCGCGAGTAATCGTCTTGTCAGGTTTGAACGTGCCATCTTCGTAGCCATTGATAATACCATGGGAAGCAAGGGCGTTAATTGATTCTTTAGCCCAGTGGTTGTCTACGTCAGAAACAACAGATGTGTTAGAAGTAAAATGTATGTTAAATGCTTTTGAAATGATTGTGGCAAATTCAGCACGAGTGATACTTGCATCCGGGTGGAAACTTCCATCTTCATAGCCAGAAACGACACCAAGTTTCACAAACAGGTTAATGCTATCTTTACTCCAGTGATTTGAGATATCAGAGAGACCGACAGTTGATGGGCTAGACTTAGCTTGGGCAATTCTATCTTTCAGGAATGAAATGATTTGTAAAACGTTAACATTATTGGTGAAGACATGTGCGGGTGTTGGTGTTATTGGTTGTGTTTCTGGTGATGGCGTTGCTGGTGTTGTTGCTGGTGTAGTACCACCAGTGGAGCCACCTGAGCGACTGCCACCAAC